>CAYRLG010000033.1:0-52029 GCA_964425195.1 uncultured Desulfobacterales bacterium | reverse complement strand
GTTTATTTTTTTATACTATTTTTTTTATACTATTTGTGTTTGCTTTGCCTTTATTCTTCTATTCTTTATTCTTCTATTCGTTGATTCATTGCTTTGCTTTGCCTTTATTCTTCTATTATCCGTTTAACTTTCCTATTCCATTTCTATTCCTTTAGTGTTTATTTCTCTTTTATTTTTTT
Organism: uncultured Desulfobacterales bacterium; assembly: GCA_964425195.1. Taxonomy (GTDB): domain Bacteria; phylum Desulfobacterota; class Desulfobacteria; order Desulfobacterales; family Desulfobacteraceae; genus Desulfamplus. Next base: position 51,850 of record CAYRLG010000033.1, on the reverse strand, counting down.
TATTCGCTCTAACTCTTTTAGTCTTTTCCTCATCTCTATTATGGAATGACTGCTCATATAGAGCAGATGAATACACAACAATATAACTTTAAGAGAAAAATATAACTTAAGAGATTTTGATTTTGCAAAGATAGCTCGCAAAGTACAGACTTATACCAATCTTATTTAGTTCCAGATTTATCTAACCTCCTACCTTTATAAATTATAGTTTTTTATCGTATCTAATCGCTTAGAGCAGGAAATATTAATCATCCCTAAGGCAAATTTCTGAATGCATTCGGGATATAACTGCCATTCTAAAGCTAAACCTTTTTGCTTTACAACCTCTAAGCTATCCCCATCTTCAATCTGAAATGAACGCTGTCCTATAATTGGACCTGTATCTTCTCCATAATCTATATAATGTACGGTACAACCACCAACTTTGCATCCATATCTAAATGTGTCTCCATAACCGTCAGTTCCTGGAAATGCTGGTAAAAGAGCGGGGTGAATATTCATTATCTTGAACTTAGAGGTAGAGGAATTCAATTTACTATTAACGCTATTATTTGTGCTACTAACAGAGTTATTATTATCATAACAGGTATTAATACGATCAATAAAATATGGAGTAAGAGTTCTCATGAAACCGGCAAGTACGAGAAGATCGATTTTATATTGAATAATATGATCTAACAGTAAACGCTCTGCCATAGCTCTTGTTTTGAGAAAAAATTCAATTTTCTTAGAATCTGAGTCTTTTATAAGAGACTGTTTTGCCTTTATATCGTTAAGATTAAAGTCGTCTGGTAAAACTATTGAAGAGGGATTACTCTTTGCATCTTTTATGAGCTTTTTATAATCTACGACAAAGGTTTTAATACCAGCATTTTTTGCACGCTCAAGCCCTTTTACCCCAGGAACATCTGAGCCTGTAAAAAGTATTTCTCCATCAATAATGCCATTTTTACAACCATCAATTATTGCTTGTAAATTTGTTCCACTGCCAGATATTAATGTCCCAATTTTGATATTTTTTTTCACTATCATGTCCTTATAATGTTTATAATATAGTATTTTGGATTTTTATGTATCTTTAATGATTTAGAAAGTTTTGAGAGAGCCTGTAATCTCTTGTAAAGATGTAAAGCCTTTTCTTTTTAAAAATGCTTCTATCCCGAGTATTATTTTTTGAATACAGTTTGGATCAACTAAGATTGCTGTACCAACCTGAATAGCAGTTGCACCGGCAATTATAAACTCTAATGCATCGGTTGCTGTCCTAATCCCCCCCACTCCTATGACTGCAATCTTGACACTTTGTGCCACCTGCCACACCATGCGAAGTGCAATTGGCTTTATTGCTGGACCAGATAAACCTCCTGTAACATTGGCAAGCATAGGTTTGAAAGTTTCACTATCAATTGCAAGACCTGTCAAAGTATTTATGAGAGATATAGAGTCAGCTCCCGCATACTCCACAGCTTTTGCAATCTGAACAATGTCAGTAACATTTGGGGATAGTTTGACCATAACATGCTTTGATGTACATTGACGAACCTGCTTAACAACTTTTGCTGCTGATACCGGATCAACTCCAAATACTGCACCTCCTGCTGTTACATTAGGGCATGAGATGTTGACTTCAATACCTGCAATTCCATCTAAAGTATTGATTATAGATGCAAGCTCTCCATACTCTTCAATTTTTTTGCCATAAATATTTACAAAAACAGGCGGAATAAGAGTTTTCAAAAAAGGGAGTTTATCACGAATAAACGCATTTATCCCCACATTTTCGAGTCCAACAGCATTGAGAAGACCGCAGGTAGTCTCAACTACTCGTGGGGGTGGGTTGCCTGTTGAAGGTTCGAGAGATATACCTTTAACAATAATAGCTCCAAGTCCATTAAGATTGACCAAATCTTTATATTCAGCAGCATAACCAAATGTTCCGGATGCTGTGAGCACAGGGTTTGACAATCTTAATCCATTAATATCAACGCTTAAATCCATTATCTCCCCTTCTTAAATTCGTTATATTTCCTTATTAAGATAGATATCATCTTACAAAAAACGACTTAAAATTATTTAATAGCATTTTTACTTTATGTTTAAAACGCATATCAGTCCATTTGTCTGGAAATGCAAGCGGAGCAAATTCTAACTGTATCGTTACAGAATAGATACCTATTTCCTTATTAAATGAATTGCTTAAAATCTTATAAGGCAGTTTGACAACACCTTCAAAACTTACAACTGTCTGATCATTTACAAGTGTATGACCATGAAAATCAATTTCATCTTGTGCCAAACCTCTAACAGTAGTTGACTGACTTTTGACAGATTCAAGCCCATGTTCTTCAAGAAAATTTTTTATTGCGTTGTGTATAGCTCTTGTTTGAATATCTAAGCCATTTACATCTGTAGCTGAATAATTTGCACTGCCATGGATAATAAATGAGGTAAACTTTTCCTGTCTGAATTCATATTCTGTCGGCACAATCAAAAGGTTTGAACGCTCTACACGATTATTCACAGATTTTATATCAAATCTTACATAATACATTGACAAGCTATTACTATAAATAATTTTTGGCAAGCCACTTGCTGCAAAGAATATTGTAGTGCTCAATATAAGGCGAAAAATAAGATTTTTCATATTGTATATAAAAACTGGTATTTTTATTGCAGTCTTTAAATTCTAAGGTTTTATTTATGGCTGCTACAATTTTTTTTATTATAAATGCTATATTTTTTTTGGCAACATTGAATTGCGTTTTCATAAATTGGATTTAAACATTTAATTTAAAAGGATGGAAGAAGATGAAAAATAAGATAATAGGTATTTTTATTATTACTGCTATTATGGCTGGCTTCTCTTTAATGGGCTGTGGCTATGTAGAGAAGCGGGCTAAAGTATCTAATGTCAGCTCAACAGGCGGTACTGTTGAATACTCTAATAATGATAGCACATCTCAACAGAGGATAGTTACTTTTGAAGTGATAGGTAAGGGGTTAATTCCAGAAACTGCCATCAATACTGGTCAGGGAAGGCTTATGGCAGAACGAGCAGCTATAAGTGATGGGTATCGTCAACTTGTTGAAAAGATAAGAGGTGTTTATGTTGATGCCTACTCTCAGACAACTAACGGAGTTATTGATTATGACGTTATTCGTACTAAAACCCAATCTTGGTTACGTGGTGTACAGGTTCTTGAGGTTAAAGAGGCAGGGTACGGTATTTTTAACGCAAAGTTACAACTGAGAATATACTTCACAGAGACTGATATGATATGGTGGCCAGCAGGTATTGGAAACAGTATTGTACCAGCTTCCCAACCTAAACGAAGTTATATAGCAAGACTTTTTACAAATGATGATGTTAGATGCGATTCGTATCCATGGTGCGGGAACTACTACTATTACAATCAAAGATAAATAAAGGTAAATATAAAATATCTGCCAACCTCCGCAAAAGGAGATAATAATGAATGCAATATTAAGATTACCACGCATAATTGCTTTAGTATTAAATCTATTTGTTATTTTAATATGGTTTAATGATTCATTTGCTGAAGTTAAAGAGTTTTCTCTGCCTGAATCATCAGAATCTCATTTTTTAGAGAATAGACAAGACAAAAGAGAAAAGCCTATAAACATTGAGCAACATAAACAATATATTGTGAATCAAACTCAACAGACACAATACCTTGTACGTCAATTTAGGGATCGTATCCGTGAAAATGAAGAGGAGATAAGATTTCTTATTAATGAAAAAGATTGGTTACAAAATAGAATCTACCGTCTTGAGGATTTAAATGAACCTGTTCCTTGGGAGATGTATAACTCTATTGTTATCAAGGAGAAAAAGATTAGTACAGCATTCAGGGAAAACAGACGCTTGAATGAATTACTCCAACAGGAGAGATATAAAATCTATGATGAATATCATATAGATAATAGTATAGAATACAACAACCGTCCATCACCATCATCATCATATTCTTCAGGTTCTTCCTGCTCTGAATCATTAAAGCGAAGAGTCTTACAGGAGATAAGCGATGCGGGATTAGATGATTGGCTACATTTTACAAGTAATGTTAAAGATTTTTGTAAAGAAGGAGATTGCTGCGTTTTAGAAAATACTCTACCAATTCTATACTCATCTGGCAGTGCAAGGCTTGCAAATGAATATAAGCTATTTTTAAAAAAACTCGCTGGAATCATTAAACATCATGATGTCAAGATCCGTATTGACGGATTTGCTGATGTTAATAATATTCACACCAAGCAATATCCTTCCAACTTTGAACTTGGTGCAAATAGAGCATCAAATATTGTTCACGAGCTTGTAAAAAATGGAGTCAGTCCATCTCTATTTAGGATTGCAACAACAGGAAAGTATAGACCTGATGGCAAGCCTATGTCTGACAACAAGTCGCTTGAACGAAGGTCTGAGATATCAATTGTTTTTGTATCATCTACATAGCTTAAAAAATTGTTAAAATAATTCATTCAGAATTACAAAAAAATAGGGTCAACAATGTTGACCCTATTTTAAGTATTTTAAGATATCATAAATTAGGAAAAATAAAAATTACAATTTATGAATGTCTATCTTTTTATTTACTCATACCATCTCAAAAATAGCAGCAGCACCCATTCCACCGCCAATACACATTGAAACAATTCCATATTTACCCTTAACCTCTTTTAGGTTAGCAAGGCATGTTGCGGTCAGCTTTGCACCTGTGCATCCTAATGGATGACCAAGAGCAATAGCACCGCCATGAATGTTTATTTTGTGCATGGAGTTTTCGAGACCAAGTTCCCGAATGGAGTAAAGTGCCTGTGATGCAAAAGCCTCATTAATCTCAAAAATATCAATATCTTCAATTTTCAAGCCCGCTACCTCTAACACTTTTGGAATAGCGTAACGAGGACCTACACCCATCTCATCAGATCTGCAGCCAACGCTTGCGTAAGCTACAAGTTTTGCAATTGGTTTTAGTCCAAGTTCGTCACATTTAGCCTTTGATGCAATTATAGTTGCAGCAGCACCATCTGTTGTTTGAGAGGAGTTACCAGCAGTAACAGAGCCATTTACAGCAAAAGCAGGACGTACCTTTGCAAGACCTTCTAAAGTTGTATCGTTTCTGATACCGTCATCAATCGATACTATAAACTGCTCTTTTTTGTATGTTCCGTCAGCCTGCTTAACATACTTATATGCAGGGGTTGGAACGATTTCTGTAAAAAGTCCCTCTTTTGCAGCTTTTGCGGCTTTTGCCTGAGACTCAAAAGCAAATTTGTCTTGATCAGCTCTTGATACATTATAACGATTAGCAACATTCTCTGCTGTGATACCCATTGAGATATACATTGCAGGATCCTCAATTGAATATGTAGGGTGAGGTCTTGGAACATTGCCTCCCATAGGCACAAAAGTCATAGATTCAACACCGGCGCCCATTGTAATCTCTGACCAGCCCATTTGAACTCTTGCTGATGCAAGTGCAATTGCCTCAAGTCCTGAGGCACAAAAACGGTTTACTGTAGCACCTGATACGCTGTCTGGGAAACCTGCCATCTTAGCAGCAATTCTTCCGATATTTAAGCCCTGTTCAGCTTCTGGAAAGGCACAACCACACATTACATCTTCAATATCACTGGGTTTCAATCCAGGGGTTCTCTCCACCGCTGCTTTCATAATAAATGAAAGGAGTTCTTCGGGTCTTGTCTCTTTAAACTGACCCCTTTTCTGCTTGCAGCCAGGGGTTCTTACTGACTGTACAATATATGCATCTCTCATTTGAAATCCTCCTTAAATTAGTTTCTGAGCGGTTTACCAGTTTTGAGCATATGATCTATTCTTGCAACCGTCTTCTCTTCTTTTGCAAAATCAACAAAGGCATCTCTTTCAAGTTTCAAAATAGCCTCTTCAGAAACTTCAGTACCTTTATTTACATCACCACCACTCATTACGAATGCAATGCGTTTGGCAAGGAATGCGTCATGTTCGCTCATAAATTTTCCATTGAGCATATTGAATAACTCGGCATTAATCATACCTTGGGCAGCATTTCCCATTACGCGGACAGGTTTCTTCATTGGTGGAGCATAAGCATCATCAACCATTTTTAAAACCTCTTTTTTTGCTTCGCCGATTAAATTGTCACGATTAAATACAATACGGTCGGTGGCACTCAAAAAGCCGTTAGAACGAGCTTGGGCTGCGGACATGGAGACTTTTGCCATAGCAACATTCATAAATGCAGCAATAAAGAGTTTTGCAAGATCAATCTCTTTATCCACACCACCAGGAACAGCATTGATAAAACGTTTCCAAATATTTAAACATCCACCACCTGCTGGTAGAAGACCTACACCTATCTCAACAAGTCCCATATAAAGTTCTGCATGTGCAACAATTCTATCAGCACCTAAGCAGGTTTCGCAACCGCCACCAAGAGTCATACCGTAAGGAGCCGCAACTACAGGAAATGGAGCATATTTTGCTTTTTGTATTCCAGCTTGTGCTCTTGCAAGGAAAGCATCAATCTCTGCATATTTTTTCTCGTGGCACATCTTTGAAATCTGAGAGAGATCTGCACCTGCAGAGAATGCACCAGGCATACCACCTGCCTGATTTCCAATAACAAGACCAATGCCGTTTGCATCAACATAATTCAAAGCAGTATCTATAGTCTCAATTATCTCTGCATTTAGAGCATTCATCTTTGTATGGAACTCTAAGCAGAATACGCCATCTTCAATGTCAATCAAACTTGCTGATGCGTTTCCAAGAACAAGTTTATTGTTACCGCGTGCAGCTATAAGAGATACTGCTGTTTTGCTCACTGGAACTGGTTTGTAGGAAGAAGATGCAAAATCATAAAAATATTTTACACCATTCTCAAGTTTATAGAAAGATTTATGTCCAGCATTAAGCATTGCCATAACATTAGAGGGAACAGCAAAGCCTTCGGCTTTCATTCTCTCAACAGCCTCTGAAACTCCGTAAGTATCCCACATTTCAAAAGGACCCATCTCAAAATTATAACCCCATTTCATGGCGTTATCGATCTCAATGATTGTATCAGAGATTTCAGGAATACGGTTTGCTGCATATTGGAAACTTATAGCAGCGATCTTCCACGCAAATTTTGCCCCTTTATCGTCTCCTTTTAGTACGCACTGCATCTTTTCAGCTAAAGTCGTCTTTTTCTTTGCCTCATCTAAACATGGGAAAGATACTTTAGTAAGCTCTTCATACTCAAGGGTTGCTGGATTGATAACTTTTTTAATTTTTTTCCATTCAGGAGTTAAGTCAGTTTTATAGAATCCAGCTTTTGTTTTGTTGCCAAGAAGTTTTTTCTCAACCATCTGTTTTACAAATGAAGGCACAACAAAGGCGTTTCGCTGCTCATCGTCAGGGCAAAGATCGTAAGAGTTTGCAGCAACATGGCACATTGTATCAAGACCAACAAGATCAGAAGTTTTGAAGATTGCTGTTTTTGGACGACCAAGAGCAGGACCAAACAGAACATCAACTTCGGGAATAGTTAAGCCATCTTCAAGCATTGCAACCATAACAGCACCAATGCCATGAACTCCAATTCTGTTACCCACAAAGTTTGGAGTGTCTTTTGCCCATACAATGCCCTTTCCAAGGTATTTCTCACCAAAAGATGCGACAAATTCAAGCACTTCTGGTAAAGTATCTGCACCGGGAATAAGCTCAAGAAGGTGCATATAACGCACTGGGTTGAAAAAATGTGTTCCCATGAAGTGCTGTCTAAATTCCAAACTCAATCCAGCAGACATATCCTTTAATGGGATACCAGAAGTGTTGGAGCTGATAATTGAACCTGGTTTTCTGATACCTTCAATCCGTTTAAAAAGGTTTTGCTTGATTTTTAAATTTTCAACAACCACCTCACAGATCCAGTCGCAATCTGCAAGTTTGTTAAAATCGTCCTCAAGATTACCTATCTGGATAAGGGTTGCATCTTTTTTGCTCATAAAAAGAGATGGGGCAGATGCAAGTGCTGCATCCATGCCTGCCTTAACAATTCTGTTTCTTGCTGCAGGATCGTTTTTCTCCTCTTCCTTTAAATCAAAGGGAACGATATCTAAAAGCAGCACATTTACTCCAGCACCGGCAAGAAGGGCAGCGATACCACCACCCATTATTCCAGAACCGATTACCGCAGCCTTTCTGATCTTTCTACTCATGACGACCTCCTGTATATAAATTAATAATACTTTTCATTAACTGTGAATGAGTATTCATTTCTGAATAACAGAAGAATGATATGTGTGTCAAGAGTTTTTAAAAATATTTTTTATCTATTTTTGAAATAAAAATTTTTATTTATTTCAAACTATTAAAATAGAATTATAATTCTATAGGTATCCTTTGATTCTGATTTGATTGCTATTTAAACTTGTTCATAAACCATCTCTTTTAGAATACTAATAATGAATTAATATTCATTGTATTCGCATTTTATGAAACAGCACCTTGCCATTACCTATAACTTCTGATAAAAAAGCTCTATTTCTCTATTTAACAAAGATTTTACGACCAAGGAGACACTTTAATGGATATGCAAAACCTTGAGCTGAAACCATCTCGTGCACTGAATATTGATTCGTTAACCTGCATGATTAGAGACCTTCAATATACATCTGGAGAGATTCCCTGGCATGAAGATGGAAAAACAGACCCATGGGATTTGGTTGAATCTGCAATGGGTTTAAATATTGGCGGGTTTTTCAATGAGTCTGAACGTGCTTTTGAATGGCTTATCAAAAATCAGAACTCAAACGGATCATGGTTCTCCTCTTATATTAATGGCGTACCCCAAGATAGAACTATGGAGAGCAATATGTCTGCTTATATTGCTACAGGTGTATTTCATACATGGCTTGTAAGATGGAGTAATCAGGTTGCTATAAATAGAGATAGCAAGATTGGTGGTGGTCAGAATAAAAGAAAATTGATCAGTAGTAATAGAAGTAAATATGATACAGATAACTATAGTAGTATAGATTTTGAGGCAGAGGCTTTTCTTAGAAAGATGTGGGTATCTGTTAAAAGAGGTATTGATTTTGCTTTAAGCCTTCAGACTGAAAGAGGAGAGATATATTGGGCAAAGAGTCCTCAAGGCAATATAGACCAGATGGCACTCCTTACTGGGTCAAGCTCAATATATATGAGCCTTAAGTGTGCTATATCCATAGCTTATCTGCTCGAAATAAAAGTTCCACAGTGGGAGATAGCTTTTGAAAAACTTGGCAGAACAATAAGAGATAATATTCATATATACAATATTAGCAAATCAAGATTTTCTATGTACTGGTTCTATCCTATTCTATCTGGTGCTTTGACAGGAGAGGCAGCGATCAAAAGAGTTGAAAAATATTGGAAAAAATATGTAGTAGAAGGGCAGGGGGTTCGTTGTGTGTCAGATCGTCCATGGATTACAATGGCAGAGACATCTGAGTTTGTTATTGCTTTAGCTGCTATGGGAAATATTAAACTTGCACGAATTGTCTTTTCTTGGATACAGGAGAGAACTTACGATGACAGCACATTCTGGTGTGGTTACACATTTCCTGATATGGTTATTTGGCCCGAGGAGAAAATTTCATGGACAAATGCAGTGGTCTTAATGGCTGCAGATGCCCTTTATGGTCTTACCCCAGCATCTACTCTTTTTAGTCACGATTCATGGGATGGATTTAGGTTCAAAGGGTTGCTAAAGTAAATCTTTAATTTTACAGTTGCTCTATAAAAAATATCGTAACTACGGAGAATAAAATAATGAGAAGAGATCACCGCCCCTATTTTGTTAAAAAAACATGGTTTAGACTTCTAAAGCTATATGTTGATCATTTTCTAAAACCTCAGCTTGAGAGTCTTGGCAAAAATTCATATATAGTAAAACCTTGGTATATTGAGGTTTTTGGTGGTCCAGTTACTATTGGGGATAACATAACTCTCCTTGCATCATCTGACAAAAAGACACGCCTTACAGTCTGGTCAGACAAAAAAGATATACCCGGGATACGTATTGGCGATCATGTTCTTATCTCGCCTGGTGTCAGAATTAGTGCGGCTCAAGAGATAACTATTGGAGATAACTGTATGATTGCAAGCGGTGCTTACATTACAGATTCAGATTGGCATGGTATTTATGATAGAAGCCTTCCGCCTGAAACCGCATATCCAGTAAGACTTGAGAATAATGTTTGGATTGGAGATAGTGCAATTGTATGTAAAGGAGTAACAATTGGCGAGAACAGTATTGTCGGAGCAGGTGCTGTAGTTTCAAATGATATTTCTGCTAATTCGATCGCTGTTGGCAATCCTGCAAAAGTTGTAAAAAAACTTGATCCTAATCGTAAAATAACGACTCGCAAGGATAGATTTGGAGACATCGATCTTATCAACATGAACTTTGATATTCATGAACGAGAGCTTTTAAAAGAGAATACTTTTATAGGTTGGCTTCGTAATATTATTATGCCGATTAGTAGAGATTAGCATCTTCTCATATATACTCAATGCAATTTCTACCACTCTCTTTTGCTCTGTAAAGGGCAGCATCTGCACGAGACATCATAGTTTTTACATCATCACCTTTACGGTAGGAGGTAACACCAAAACTTGCGGTTATATGGTTTACTACAGTAAAAGCAAATGAATATATAGCTGTACGAAGTTTATCTGCTATTAGCATAACGCTCTGTGTACCTGTTTCTGGGCATATAATTAGAAACTCCTCTCCTCCCCATCTTCCTGGTACATCAACTTTTCTGAGATTATCAACTAATATATGTGCAACCTCCACAAGAACTGTATCGCCGATTTGATGTCCATGTGTATCATTAACTATTTTAAATAGGTCAATATCAAGAAGAATTATTCCAAAATCAAGTAGATATCTCTCTGAACGCTTAAGCTCTTGCTCAAAAACTTCATCTAATTTTAGTCTGTTACAGATTCCTGTCAAACGATCTGTAATGGCAAGAAGTTCAAGTTCTCTATTTTTCTCTCTAAGTTCTTGAGTTCTCTCATTGACAATATTTTCTAACTCTTCATTTATACTAAGAAGTTCTCCATTAAGACGAATAAGCTCTTCATTCACAATGCATAGCTCTTCATTCTGTCTTGCGATCTCCTTATCTTGACGATAAGAGTGAATAGCACTCTTTAGTGTAAGTAGTAAATCTTCATCTCTCCATGGTTTTTCGATAAAGCGATAAAGAGCTGCATCATTGATTGCCCGCTTAACTCCAGCTAAATCACTCTGCCCTGTGAGAAGGATTTTACGAACTTCGGGCAGCCTTGTATGGACGTTGACTAAAAGCTCATCACCTTTCATACCGGGCATTATATAATCTACTACAAGTGCCTGAAGTTCTAAACCTTCTTCAATTATTTCATCAATAATTTCAAGAGCTTCTTCTCCACTCTCAGCAATTTCAACAATAATATTTTCATCAAATCTCTGAGAGATAAGAGTTCTGAGCGAATTTAAGACAATATTCTCATCATCAACAAAAAGAATTACACCTTTATTACTCATCTGTAATTAACTCCACTCCAATACCTTCATCATTTATCCTAACTCAATTGGAATGGAGACTTTGCAAATAGTCCCGTGATGTTCCACTGAATCAATGGCAATAGTTCCTCCATGTTTTTCAACTATTCTTTTGACAATATCAAGACCAAGTCCACTGCCTTCACCAGCAGGCTTTGTAGTGAAAAAAGGTTCAAAAATTTTGTGTTTAATATCAATTGGAATACCACAGCCTGTATCTTTAATAGTTACGAGCAGTGCCTCTTTTTTGATTTTTGTGCCATAGTTTTTAGTATCTCTTGACAGATTTTCCAATATAGAGTTGGAGTTAGATATACCTATTTTTTTAAGACCTACTGTTAAAGTACCTTTATATTCCATTGCTTGGAGTGCATTATGAATAAGATTTATCCAGACTTGATTTAGTTCATCTGGGTAACATAATATTTTGGGTATCTCTTCATAATTTCGCACCAACTCAATTCCTTGCTTAATTTGATTATGATAAATTGTCAATACCGATTCTAATCCTTCTTTAATATCAGACTCAATTTTTACTCCATGACGATCAAAATGGGTAAATGATTTGAGGGCAAATACAATTTTGGAGGCTCTCTCTACTGCTGTATGTATATTTTTGCTATTAGATATAATAGTTGCAATTTGATATGCCATGTTAAAAATAAAGCTCTTCTGTTTATGATATAAAAGTGGTTTAAATCTAAGAGGATTATCATAGACTCTCAATTGCACAAACAAAGATGCCATCTCCCTGCTATTTTCTATCTCTGCCTCAAGCAACTCTTTATTAAGTTTACGCACTAAAACTCTCTCTTCTCGGCTTGTAAGAAGCTGTCCGTTTTTTTCAATCTGCTGTTCAATAAGTTTATTAAAACTTAGCTCCTGTTCAGGAGATAAGATACGGTAAAGTTTTGGAATATTTGCCACGCTTTCAGATATAGCTCTTGTGATATTTCCAGAACTTGTATTTATCGCTCCAAGTGGGGTATTGATCTCATGAGCAACACCTGCAACGATCTGCCCCAATGCTGCCATCTTCTCTTGTTGAACTAAGTGTGCTTGAGCTGCATGAAGGTCTTTAAGGGTTTTTTTAAGAGTTTCATTAGAGCGGTTAAGTTCTGCTGTACGCTCTTCAACCCTTTTTTCTAAAAGTGCAGCATGATCCACTACCTGCTGATAGAGGCGGGCATGTACAATTGAAATAGCCGCCTGATTTGAGAGAAGTTTTAAAATTTCAATACGCTCATCTGAATATACATTTTGAATATTTCTGTTTTCTAAATATAAGATACCAAGAAGCTCTCCTTTGTAAACAATTGGTAGTGATAGCAAAGATTGCGGATTGACCCTTGCAATATATGGATCGCAAGAGAATTGCTTTTGAGCAGATGGCATATTTAACATAAGAGGGGAAAGAGTGTGCTGTACATAGTTTACAACAGATTCAGGGTAGCTTATACCTTGCGGAGAAGATATTGCTATTTGATTGTTTGACTCATTATCTTTATTATCTCGTTTAATCTCTATAGTTTCTATAAGACCGCTTTGAGCCTCTATGGTCAACTCATTACCTCGTTTCAACAGAAGAATACCTCGCTGAGAACCTGAATTTTGGTTAATTATATCCATTATCTTTCCAAGCAGAGTCTCAAGCGTTCTCTCTTCTGCAATTGCGTGAGAGGCTTTTAGAACAGAGGCTAAGTCGAAGTTGTAGTTAACGGTTGCTAAAGCGTGGCTTACATTGGTAAGAAAATTATTTTCACTTAAAAAATTGGAGGAGATATCTGTTATTAGGCGAGGATAGGGCTTATTATCCTCTACTGAAATTTCAAAAATTTGCTCTTTGTTAAGAGAAGAGAGTTTTTTGTCAATAACATAAGTTCTTTTCACATCTATGTTAAAGCAGTCAGGATAACGTTTTATAAATGCGTATTCTACTGCGGTTGCTCCCCATGATTGAAGAGTAGTTATCGATTTTTTCGCGTAAAATGAGGCAAACTCCTTCTGCTCAAGATTGTATAAATATCTCATTCCAAGCTCAAGGGCTATTACCGCTATATGGGTAAAACCAGAATCTTGGGCTGCTGTCATTGTTTGTTTTAAAGAACTCCATGTGTGAGGATCGTTATTAACCCCCTTTATCATGGCATCAATAAGGTACATGCAGCACAGATTATTCTCCAATGCTGTGTGAGATAGTTTTTCAAAGTATTGGTAGTTATTTTCAAGAAGATCAAGTACTATCTGCCCATCAATTAAACCATCAGTAACGTCCTCTTCATACAGCTCTCTCCCACGCTCAATATCGCCATCAAGTTTTCTACTATCTTTGCTATCATACTGCTGATAGCTCTGTTTAATATTTATATCTTGAAGGTTAAGGTAGAAAATCACAGATTCGTAGATATGATACTCTCGTTCATGGTAGAGACTTGCAACTCCCATCTTATAATTACCTGCCTCTTGAATTAGCTCAAGAGCCTTTTGGGGCATATTGAAAAAAGTTGCAAGAATAGCCTTTGCAAGAAAAAAAGAGTAAAGAGATGAGGTATTATTTGCCTCTATTAGTTTTGTCAATAGAGCTTTCTCTTTTGCTTCATCTGAATAAAAGAGCAGAGGAGTGTCAGAGACAACCATCAAATTATTAATACACTGCTGCCATATATCAATATAAACTGTCTGAAACTGTTGTCCTAACTCATTTGTCATATCATAGTAATATGCACACTCCTTTTTTACATCACCCAAAGGATTACCTCTTAAAAAAGAGTAGATACAGTAATACATAGCAGAGTAGCAGGCATGTTCAATATCTCCATACTCTAAACCAGTTGTTGCCGCACTCTTAAGAGGAGTAAGCGTATCTTCAACTGGAGCATTCCAGTGAGCAACACAAGCATTGGCAATCATCTCTACTCTTGCCATATATGTTTTTGCATCAAACTTAGCAGCAAGAGTTTGGGCAAGTCGTGAAAAATCTCTTCCTTCCCTATAGCGAGACATTACACCACAAAGAAGAAGACTATAAAAAGCATAGACATGTGTAGCTGCTGCACAATTTCCCTTTTCAATACAGAGCTTAACAGCAACATAACATATTTTTGGATAGTACGTAGGAGAGACCATATATGCAGGAGACATTATTGTATTTATAATATCAAGAGCAAGAAGAGATCGCTCATCTTTCATAATTGGAAGTTCAAGAAGTGCCGAAATTTTTGATGTGTCATACATATCTTCAAGAGTAGGATAATATACAAAAGGGTTATCTTCTGGAGGAAGCTCTATCCCAAGCTCTTTTAGAACTTCAACGCCTTTTAATAAGGCATCTTCCATCTTGTTAAGAGCGATCCATGAGTGAATTACAATAAGATGAAGCCTAATTTTTAATGCTAACTTATGGTTATTCAAACTCTTGTGGCATATAACAGTAAAGATACCTTTTTCCCATGCAATTATAAGCTCCATCGTCTTTTTATAAAAATCGTCTCCTCCAGAAAAATCAAATGTTAGATATTTTAATTCAGTAAGCTCAATCATGCTCTCTATACAGAGAAGAGGATGTTGAATCATTGCATTTTTGTAGGAAAAAGCTTTTCCACCAATAAGAGATAATGTCTTTTCTAAGTATGAAATTGCAATATCATAAGCTGTTGAGGATTTTGCCTGAAGAGCTGCTTTGTAGTTGCTAAGTGCAAGTTCTACTCTTGTCTCTTCATCAATAAGGTCAACTGCACGATTTAAATGGTCAACAATTTTAAAGGTCTGTTCAAGGGTTATAGAGCTATCTTCAGACAATATATCATCTCTATCGTATAGGTTACCCCTTGATACTTCTGCATACCATTTACCGATTTTAAGGTGAACTTCAGAAATCTCATCATTGCTCAAAAGCATTGATGCTGCTTGATGAATTCGGTCGTGAGAAAAGCAGTAGGAGTTTGACTCATTATTATTTCTTGGAGAAGTTACAAAAATAAGTTCTGCTTCAATTGCAGGGTATAGACGATCATGCAGGGTTTCACAAGGCTCATTGAAGATGGAGTGCATCTCTATATCTCCAAATACATTTCCAATACATGAGGCAAAGCATAAAAGACGGGCACACTCCTTTGGGAGGTGTTTTAATCTATCAAGCACCAGTTCCACAACATTTTCACTTATATTTTGTGCTCTTATCTCATCTATGTGCCATATCCATTTACATAGGTTTTGATCAAAGAACAGGAGCTTCTGGTGGTGTAAATTCTTTAAAAATTCACAAGCTAAAAATGGATTTCCACCGGTTTTTGCCATTACTGTCTGTGCAAGCGGATAAGTTATATCAGAAGATAAAGTCAAAGTATCAGCAATCATTGAGTTGACATGCTTTAAACAGAGGGGTTTAAGTTCAATAGTGTGAAAAAAATTTAGCTCTTTCATAACTATAGAAAGAGGGTGTAAAGGTGTTATCTCATTATCACGATAGACTAAAATAAGCATTAGATGCCGTATTTGGACATCTTCCACAATATTTTTAATAAGGTTTAAAGCCGCAGCATCTGCCCACTGTAGGTCATCTAAAAATAGAACAATCTGTTGCCCAAGTGAGCAGATTGTTTTTACAAAGGATAAGATAGTTAGGTTAAAGCGGTTTTTAGTCTCAGTTGGAGGCAGAGAGGAGATTGTTGGCATATCTCCTACAATTATTGATAGTTTTGGAACAAACTCGCATATAATTGCGATATTTGTTCCCACGTTCTGTAGTAATCTATTTTTCACCCATTGGACATAAGGATCGTCTTTAAAAAGTATCTGCTCGACTACATGCTCTAACGCCTTCATAAATCCGTAATAGGGGACAGCAGTTTTTAGCATCTCAAATTTACCCCTTATAAACATTGCCCCATCTTTTTCTGTATGCTCTTTGAACTTATTAACCAATAAAGATTTACCAACACCTGCATATCCTGTAATAAAAACAACTTCTTGTCTGCCATGCTCTTTTAAGGAGACAAATAGATCAACCAATTTTTTACTCTCTTCTTCCCTTCCAACAAAGTCTTTAGAGAGATTTAGTTGAGCTGTATAGTCGTACATTCCAACAGGAAATTCTGGAATATCGCCTCTCTCTCTAAGGTTGTGACGACACTGCTTTAAATCGTTAAGCACACCTTCACAACTCTGGTAACGTTCTGTTTTATTTTTTTGTAGAAGTTTTCCAACAATCTTACTCAACATCACTGGAAAGGTAGGTATGTTAGCAGATGGTAAAATTCTAAACGAGTCTGTCTTTTCTGTTATAATTTCGTGAAGTGGCTTAGGAATTTGAGCGATATGAGCATGTATCAGTGACATCACATCACTGTTTTCAAATGGATATCTACCATTGCTAAATATAAAGTATAAAGTTATACCAAGAGAGTAGAGATCAGATCTAAAATCTATCGACTCTGCCACTCTGCCACTCTGTTCTGGAGCAATGCAACAAGCTCTTTCTGCTTCAAGCCGAGAGTAGTCCCAAGAAGTCTGCTTTTCACCAAATGGAATCGCACGCTCAAGACCTGCAAATTTTATAGAGTTGCTCTCTTTATTATATAGAAAAACTTTTGGGCATACCTCATTATATATAATCTTCTGGTGATGAAGAGATGCAAGTGCATTTGTAACTTCAATTGCAGTATCGAGCTTCTCTTTAATTGTGAGAGAGTTAATAAAATCGGTATTGGCAAGAGATAGTGAGTCAAATGGCTCAAATTCCATTATAAGATCACTTTTATCTTCATAAATAGCCACTGGTAAGAGAAGGTATTCATTGCTAAGATGTTTATGAAGGGTAAATGAGTTTTTTAATCTGCGTAAGATTTCTCTGCCAACTTTTTTACTAACTCTTTTTTTTATATATTTTTCAGATTGTTCGATTCTGATCATACTTATCTTTATCTCTATTAGCTATTGTTTTTAAAAATTAAGATTATTACGACCTTTAACCTTTTAACATCTATATCTAACTAAGATTATTAATTTTATACTGTCAAGTCAGATTTGCTTTACTATATATAAAATTGTCTTGACATTATTCAAACACTGTTTTAAATGACATTTAAAAAAATGTTTAAAGAGATGTTTGAATAACTTCAAGAGGAGATACCATTGCCAGAAGATAACTCATTAAATGCTGAGACAACAATACTTGATGCAGCGGAAAGACTTGTCATACAGCTTGGAGCTGAAAAAGATACCAAAACAAAAATACTTGATGCAGCGGAAAGGCTTATCATACAGCTTGGAGCTGAAAAAGTATCTTTGCGTAAAATTACAGAAGAAGCTGGAGTGAATGTTGCCTCTATAAATTATCACTTTGGTTCAAAAAACAATATGTTATCAGCTATTATGGTAAGATTTCTAAACCCTTTAGTTGAGGAGTTGCTCTACAGATTAAAAAAGCTAATGTCAGACTCTGCTCCACAATTGCCATCTGTTGAGGATATTTTAAGATGTTACCTTGTTCCTATGCTCAACTTCTCCATTAACCATCCTGATTATGAGAAGATGTTTTCCCGTCTCTATATATCTTATGATGATGAAAATATTTTTAAAAATCAGATTAAACAGATAACCGAAAAGACCACTAAGTATTATGGAGAGTGTTTGGTAAAAGTCCTTAATAATATACCAGAAGAGCGGACACTAAAGAGGCTTGCAATTTTTAAGAATATGGCTACTGGAGTTATGTATGGGGATTGCATTATGGAAGAGAGCATTGAGGTTCTTGGAGTTGATGGAAATAGAGAGGAACTTCTTGAAGAGATTGTAAGGTTTGCAGCAGCAGGATTTAAATCTTAGAAAATCAGTACAAAATCAATTAAACTAATAGTTTATCATAAATATTTGGAGGATTTTTGATGCAAAGCAATGTTTATAAATTGAGTATATTGTCAAAATTAGGTATAATGTTTCTTATTCTGTCATCAACTTTTACTATGGCAAGCTGTGAGGATAAGAGACAATCCTCTCAAAACTCTCAGCAGCAACAGCCTTCTGCCGTGATTCCAGAAGTTTCTGTAGTAACAATTCAAACTGAGCAGATAACTCTAAAAACAGAGCTACCCGGGCGTACATCTCCATTTCGTATTGCCGAAATAAGACCTCAGGTGAGTGGTCTTATCTTGAAACGGCTCTTTACCGAAGGCTCAACTGTAAAGGAGGGGCAGGAGTTATACATAATAGATCCAACTCCTTTTGAGTCAGCACTTAATAATGCTAAGGCTAACCTTTCAGCAACTAAAAAGGCTTCTGATAGAGCAAGAGCAGCAATAGGTGCAAGCAGTGCTGGCGTTGCCCAACAACGGGCAACTCTACAGCTTGCTAAAACAAACTTAGAGCGATTTAAAGAGGCATTCAAGGAGAGAGCAGTATCAACAAGCCAAAGAGATCAGGCTGCAACTGAAGTAAAAGTTGCAGAGGCAATGCTTCAGGCTGCTGAGGCTCAACTTAACAGTGATCGCCAAGCTGTTGCAGTTGCAGAGGCTTCAATTGAGCAAGCAGAGGCTGCACTTGAAACAGCACGAATCAATTTGGCTTATACTCGAATAAAAGCGCCAATCTCTGGGCGTATCGGTATATCCAATGTAACTGAAGGTGCTATAGTAACTGCATATCAACCCCTTGCATTGACAACTATCCAGCAGATTGATCCCATTTACGTTGATGTCCCGCAATCTACAAATGAACTATTGAATCTAAAATCTCGTCTTGCAGATGGTCGTATTGATAAGGATAAAGAGAATCATGACAAGGTTGGACTTAAATTTGGAGAGGATATGTCTTATTCGCATGAGGGAGAATTACAGTTCAGTGATGTTACGGTTGATCCGACAACTGGCTCAGTTACCTTGCGTATTATCTTTCCAAATCCTGATGCTCTTTTGCTACCCGGAATGTTTGTGCAGACCATCATTAAAGAGGGAATTAACAAGCAGGCTATTTTGATTCCACAGCAGGGTGTGTCTCGCGATTTTAAGGGAAATCCAATAGCACTAATAGTAGATGGGCAAGGAAAAGTAGAGCAACGGATGCTAACTCTTGATAGAGCTATTGGCAATAAATGGTTGGTTGCCTCTGGTCTTACACATGGCGAACAACTAATTGTTGAAGGTATGCACAGAGCACGACCCGGTTCAACTGTTAAGCCTTCACCTTTTAAGGAGGCTAAGTAATGTTATCAAAATTTTTTCTAAAACGCCCAGTTTTTGCATGGGTTATTGCTATAATTTTAATGTTAGCAGGAGGGCTTGCAATTTATAATTTGCCAGTATCTCAATATCCTCCTATTGCTCCTCCTTCAATCTCAATTGACGCTTTTTATCCTGGTGCGTCTGCTGAGACTGTTGAAAATACAGTAACTCAGATCATTGAGCAGAAGATGACGGGTCTTGACGATATGCTCTATCTCTCTGCAAACAGCTCTTCTTCTGGTGCAGTTCGTCTTGAACTTACATTTGCACCGGGAACTGATCCTGATATCGCATGGTCAAAGGTACAAAATAAGCTCCAGCTTGCAATGGCAAGTCTTCCAGATGTTGTTCAACGTCAAGGAGTAAAGGTTAGCAAATCTACCAGAAACTACCTAATTATCGTGGGTCTTATCTCAGAAGATGGGAGTATGGATGGAAATGATCTAAGAAATTACGCCCAATCAAACCTTGAAAAGATATTATCTCGTGTACCAGGCGTTGGCGAGGTTGAGAGTTTTGGAACACAATATGCAATGCGTATCTGGCTTGATCCTGATAAACTGACTAACTACCATCTAACTATTGAGGATGTTATTGTTGCGCTTAAAAACTATAATGTTGAAGTTTCGGCTGGTCAATTTGGTGCATCTCCAGCACCAGAGGGGCAGAGATTAAACGCATCAATCGTTATTCAGCATCTTCTTCAAACTCCAGAGGAGTTTGCTCAAATTCCTTTAAGAACAAATATTGACGGCTCAGTCGTTCGAGTTAAAGATATTGGACGTACAGAACTTGGAACAGAAAGATATGATGTTGAAGCCTATTATATTGATAAGCCTGCTGCTGCAATGGCAATAAGAAATGCTGCTGGTGCAAATGCCTTAGAGACAGCAGATGCTGTTAAAACAAAATTAGAGGAGATGAGCCGCTATTTCCCCCCTGGCATGAAGGTTATCTATCCTTATGAGACTACACCATTTACTAAAGTGGCAATAAAAGGAGTTATTAAGACTCTTTTTGAGGCAATATTTCTTGTTTTTGTTATAATGTATCTTTTTATGGGTAATATAAGGGCAACATTGATCCCCACAATTGCAGTTCCAGTGGTAATTTTGGGTACATTTGCTGCTTTAGGGCTATTTGGATTCTCTATAAATATGCTCACAATGTTTGCAATGGTTCTTTCAATTGGTCTTTTGGTTGATGATGCTATTGTAGTTGTGGAAAATGTTGAGAGGCTCATGAGTGAAGAGGGGCTTGAACCTTATGAAGCAGCTTCAAAATCAATGGATGAGATCACAAGTGCATTGATAGGTATTGGAGTTGTTCTTGCAGCAGTATTTGCACCAATGGCATTTTTTCCGGGTTCTACGGGTGTAATATATCGTCAGTTCTCAATAACTATTGCCGCTTCAATGCTTCTATCTGTGGTTGTTGCACTTATTTTGACTCCAGTGCTTTGTGTTTCATTTTTAAAGCCCGTACCTAAAGGACATGAGCCATCAGATAATGCAATATTTTTTTTAAGACCATTTTTCCGACTTTTTGACCGTCTCTTTTTTCGTATTAGAGATATGTATGTAGGGCTTATAAAACATGCAATTGCAAAACAGATACGTTATATGCTTATATTTATAATTATAGTAACATCAGTTGGTTATCTCTTTCAAAAGATGCCAACTGCATATCTGCCTGATGAAGATCAAGGAATAATGTTAGTCCAGGCTATTCTTCCATCTGGTTCAACATTAGAGCAGACAAAAGAGGTTATGAGGCAGATAAGAGATCACTTTATGACAAATGAAAAAGAGGCTGTAGAGTCTATGATGGCTATCTCAGGTATAAGTTTTAGTGGTCAGGGGCAGAATATGGGCTTAGGATTTGTAAAACTTCGTGATTGGGATTTGCGTCAAAGAGATGATCTTAAAGTAAAGGCTGTAGCTGGAAGAGCAATGGCGGTATTGTCTCAGATTAGGAATGCAATGGCATTTGCTTTTCCTCCACCTCCTGTTATAGAGCTTGGTAATGCCACAGGTTTTGATTTTCAATTGCAAGATCGTGGAGGTCTTGGACATTTTGAGCTTATAAACGCGCGTAATCAGCTTTTAGGAATGGTAGCACAAGACCCAAGGCTTGTGAGAGTAAGACCAAACGGAATGGAGGCTGTACCTCAATACAGAATTGATGTTGATTGGGAAAAGGCTGGTGCTCTTGGGGTTCCAATCTCTTCGATCCACAATACAATATCAGCAGCATTTGGAAGTGCTTATGTAAATGATTTTATTCAAGCTGGTCGAGTAAAAAGAGTGTTTGTTCAGGCAGATGCACCATATAGAATGACACCAGAGGATTTAAACAGACTCTATGTCCGTAACAATGTTGGTAAGATGGTACCTTTCTCCTCATTTGCCAACGGTCATTGGAGCTATGGGTCTCCAAAACTGGAGAGATTCAATGCATTCCCCTCTGTTAATATATGGGGTGAGCCAGCTTCTGGAAGAAGTTCTGGTGAGGCTATGCAGGCTATGGAAGAACTTGCATCAAAACTGCCTCAGGGAATTGGGTTTGACTGGACAGGGCTATCTTATCAAGAGAGAATGGCTGGATCTCAGGCTCCTCTTTTATATGCGTTTTCAATACTCGTAATTTTTCTCTGTGTTGCTGCACTTTACGAGAGCTGGACAATACCTTTTGTAAATATGTTGATGCTGCCTTTGGGTGTATTTGGTGCAGTTCTTGCTACGCATCTGCGTGGTTTTCCAAACGATGTCTATTTTCAGATAGGTTTTCTTACAACACTTGGGCTTTCAACAAAAAACGCTATCTTGATTATTCAGTTTATCCAAGAGAGAATGAATCATGGGATGGAGCTTGTTGATGCAACTCTTGATGCTGTAAAGACAAGGTTCAGACCTGTTATTATGACATCTATGGCGTTTTTCTTTGGGGTTCTTCCTCTTGCAATTGCATCTGGTGCAGGAGCGGGCGCTCAAAATGCAATTGGAACTGCTGTTGCAGGCGGAATGCTCTCCGCTACATTTATAGACCTTATTTTTATACCGTTATTTTTTATTACAGTAACAAAACTTTTTGGAAAGAGAACGATAAAGGTGTCAAATACTATTAAAACTTCACTAAATGTTAAATCTCTTGGAGATAGTTAATTATGAATAGACAGATATATTTTAGTGTTAAAACACTACTTGTTATGGCTATGGTGCTCTCTTTATGTGGCTGCTCTTTGATTCCAGAGTACATAAGACCTAAAGCTCCAATACCTAAGGAGTTCCCAAAAGGAGATGCCTACAAAGATGAGTATAAGATAACAGCAGATGATGGGTTAGATATCTCAAATCTAAGTTGGCAGGATTTTTTTACTGATAAAAATTTAGAGACAATTATTAATATTGCTCTTAAAAATAATCGAGACCTTCGGCTTGCTACATTGAATGTTGAAAAAGTGCGTGCTCTTTATGGGATTCAACGTTCAGAACTCTTTCCAGTAGTGTATGCAACTGGAGATAGTGCTAAACAGAGAGCCGCATCTGACTTTACAAATCCCGGAAATTCAAGGACAACAGAGCAATATGGAGTTGGTCTTGGTATTGCTGCATGGGAGCTCGATCTTTTTGGACGGATCAGAAGCCTTAAAGATCAGGCTCTTGAAGAGTACTTTGCCACAGAAGAGGCAAGGAGAGCTGCCCAGATAGCAATGATAACTGAGATTAGCAGAGCATATCTAACGCTTGCTGCTGACAGAGAAAATCTTGAGATTGCCAAATCAACTCTTGAGAATCAGCAGACAGCATATAAACTGATTGAAAAGCAGCATGAGGTTGGAATTATTACAAAACTTGATCTTAGACGTGCACAAACTCCAGTATATGCTGCTCGTGAAGATGTTGCTCGGTTTAAACAGTTAGTAGCACAAGATCAAAATGCTCTTAATCTTCTTGCTGGTACAACTATTTCAGATGATCTACTTCCATTAGATCTTGAGAGTGTTGAGCCTCCTAAGGATGTTTTTGTTAAGCTCTCATCTGAAAGCCTCTTTAATCGTCCAGATATCATAGGTGCAGAACATCGACTCAAAGGAGCTTATGCCTATATTGGTGCTGCAAGGGCTGCATTTTTTCCACGTATCTCTTTAACTACATCACTTGGAACTGCAAGTGATGATTTATCAGGGCTTTTTAGCTCTGGCTCAGATACATGGAGTTTTATGCCTAAAATATCGATTCCAATTTTTGATGCCAGAACATGGGCAGCATTCAGAGTGAGTAAAGCAGAGCGAGAAATTATATTGACCCAGTATGAAAAGACCATTCAGACAGCATTTAGAGAAGTTGCAGATACTCTTGCGGT
Organism: uncultured Desulfobacterales bacterium; assembly: GCA_964425195.1. Classification (GTDB taxonomy): domain Bacteria; phylum Desulfobacterota; class Desulfobacteria; order Desulfobacterales; family Desulfobacteraceae; genus Desulfamplus. Next base: position 27,666 of record CAYRLG010000033.1, on the reverse strand, counting down.
AAAGGGTACAGTAGATGAACAGATAGAAGCACATATCTCCTTAGTAGAAGCAACATCTGAAACATACAGACTTTCAGAGGAGCGTTATAATAAAGGTATTGATAGCTATCTCAGCGTTTTGGATGCTCATCGCTCGCTCTACTCTGCAAAACAGGGTCTTGTAAGCTTAAAACTTGCAAAGTCAATAAATCAGATAGCTCTTTATGCAGTATTAGGAGGAGGGGTTAAATAGTCGTTAAAACATAGTATAATTCAATTGCTTCCACTTATAAAAACTCTAAACATAAGGAGCCGATTATGACAATGCAAAAGAAGATATTAGTATTAGTTGATGGGTCTGAACGAACTATACAGACCGTTAATTATATTAAGGATTTTATGCCAATTGACAATAATATGAAGATTGTACTTTTTCATGTTTTTAGCGATGTGCCTGAAGAGTATCGAGAACTTGAAGGGTATCTAAACTGTATTAATGTTGAAGATCAACTAAAGAGCCGTGAAGTTGAAGAGAAAAGAAAAATAATAACCTATTTGGAAGAGGCTAAAAAAATTTTAATCTCTGGAGGATTCTCAGAGCAGTTGATTGAGGTTAAGTTTCAGCCTTTAGAGAAGGGTGTTGCTCGAGATATAATAGAAGAGGCTAAAAACGGCTATACAGCAGTTGTTATGAGAAGGCGAGGTATGGGGGTAATAAAAAATATTATACTTGGAAGTGTTGCTGTCAAATTGCTGCAATCATTGACATTTATCCCTATTATAATCGTAGGACAGATACCACCTGTTAAGAAAATTCTTTTGGCTATGGACTCTTCACCTGACTCTATGAAAGCTGTTGAATTTATCAGTTCATTCTTGGGAGGAGAGAGATATGAAGTTACAATACTACATGTAGTACCCGGCTTAGGAGCCATAACTTTTGATCTTCCAGAACTTAGTATGCTTGCACTACCTGAAATTACTATTGATGATAACTGTGTAGAGGGATTTAAACAAAAAATTGCACAACTATTTAAAAATGTTAAAAAAATTCTTACAGAATCAGGATTTAAGCCTGAGAAAATATCAGAAAAGGTAATTTCCGGTGTTCTGAGTCGTTCTGATGCAATTATCAATGAGGCTGAAGAGGGTGAATACAGTACAATTGTTGTTGGAAGAAGAGGAATTTCAAAAGTTGAGGCGTTTTTTATGGGACGGGTAGGGCATGAGGTTGTTTATGGAGGTAAAAAATTTACAGTCTGGGTTATTTGATAAGGTAGTATGCTCAGTGATTTTTTTTAGGATAGTAATTAGTGTATTATTCATTTTCATAATAACGCCATATTTTATATATTCAGAAGAGCTTTCTCAACCATTTAATACAAATTCAATGCCTATACCAAATAATTTTGAGGTAATAGATACTTATATCTGGCGAGGGGGTAAGATAGGTGATGGATTTATAACTGGAACTCAAACAATTAGTCTCAATCTTGGAATGACTTACGGAGTTCTACTTTTTGGAGGCGATGAGAGGCATGATATCGTTCCGCTCTCCATTGCTTATGGTTATATGTTGGGAGATGTTAAAGGAAAAAATAGTTGGTATAAGGGAAATATTGAGCTGCGTGTAGAGCTATTAGGAGGTTATCAAGTTAATGTAGAAAGTGACTTGAGTTTTGGGATAACTCCACATTTTAGGTACCACTTTGCTACGGGAGAAAGTTGGATTCCATATATTGACGTTGGTGTTGGGCTTATGCTTACAGAAATTAGAGCACCTGACTTGGGAGCAGCTTTTCAGTTTAACGAGCAATTAGCATCAGGGTTAAACTATTTTGTAAAAGATAATTTTGCGATTAACTTTGAAGTTCGTTATATTCACATTTCATCTGCAAGCCTCTCTGAGCCAAATAAAGGAGTCAATACAATAGGTGGATTTATTGGAGCAAACTGGTTCTTTTAAGACTTTTGAGAAGTAAAACGACAAACAAAAAACGCTTGGAATTTCTTCCAAGCGTTTAGTTTTTTTAATAAAGGTATCTTTCTAATTTAGAAAGTAAGTGTTAACCTATGGAACAGAGCATACACTTCTGGATCAACTGTAGGATCAACAACTCCACCGCTTGCACGAGTTGTCCAGTAGTCACCGCCATCAAGATATGCAGCAATGGCTTTGTAAGTTAAGTTGTCGGTAATATTCCATGTAAATGTAAAGTTGTACTCTATACCCTGATCGTCATCATAACCTCCAGCAGGAACATCGTCTGCTTTGGAGAGTCCAGCTATTAAGCCAAGAGTAATATCATCTGTTAAAGAGTAATCAGCACCAGCATAGAACAACTGATAACCGTCAAGCATTGCAACTGAGCCAGTTGCAAAACCAGCACCAACATGGTTACCCACTCCATTACCAAGAGAACTTTCCATTCCGTGATAATCTGAATGAAGGATAAATAGCTTTTCCCAATCAAGTCCTGGAGATACATAACCCATACTCTCTACAGTATCGTCAGAATAGTTGGAATCACCTGAAGAGTGTGCAAAACCAGCCTGAACAGCAAATGGAGATAGATCATAGCCAGCTTGAACAAAGTATGCAAAACCCTCTACGTCAACATCTTCATAAGCAGAATACTCTAAAGTTCCAAAAACGTAATCAAGCTCACCTTCAAGGCTCAAATTTCCAAACTTTCCTTGGAAATATGGTGAAAGCAGATAAACTTTAGCGTCATTTGTTAAGCCTCTTCCAGCCAATGTGCTTAAAGCTGACTGAGCAGCCAATTCTGTAGTGGGCCAATCAGCAGCAATATTAGCTTTTGCAGCTTGAGCAGCCTGAGCAGCAGCCTGAGCCTCAGCAAGTTTACCAGCAGCCTGGTATTTTGCAGCAGCCTCTGCATACCCTTTAGCTGTCATAGCATACTTAGCATTAGTGCCATACCAGCCTAAATATGATGCCAGCTCATCTTGTGCAGCGTTAGATCCAAGATAGTTTCTATAGGAAGTTATATTTCTATTATTTTCATAAGAGTCTGTTAAAGCATCATAAGCAAATTTTTGTCCAGGATCCTGAAATTTATTAAAACTATACATTGCAGTAAGCAGACCGGTTGAGTAATTGGCGGTTTTATAAACTCCACCTATATAATATTTGTCATTATCATCATCGATCATTGTGTCATTTTCAGTTACTTTTTCAGCAACTGCTGCTAAATAGAGTGTTCCATCTCCCATTTTGATAGGTACAGTGTATTTGATTCTGTCAGTATCAGATTCATCATCACAGAATGTAGTACCCCATACTATACCTTTCAGCCTTCCAACCTCAAACATACCAATAGGGCTTATGTAGGTCAGATAGGCTCTATCAAAGTCGATGTTGTCATCATCTTCATTAGCATCAAAAGCAGAGTCATTTGAGCTTAAAACTTTTTCTAAAGCATCAAATCTTGTGGTAAGTTTTAAATTATCACTTACCTTAAAATCAGTCTGAACACGCAATCTCATCTGTCTGTAATCGCTTGTATTATCACTATCAAGCATGTTTGGAGCAGAATTGAGTATTCCCTCAACATAAAACTCTCCACTGAAATCTGTTTCAAGGGCAGTTGCGGGTGTTGAAATACCTACAACAAAAATGCTCAGTAGAGCAAACAGTACAACCTTTTTCATCTTTTTCTCCTTTTTCTCCTGGTTAATATGGATTTAAAAATAGACCACAAAGATAAACCTCCTCTCCAAAAGATAGCAAATCTCTATGGAATATATGGCTCTATAATATTAGAGTTGACTTTAGATGCTTTAAGATATCCTCAAAAAAATAATCAGAATTATAGAATTTACACTCAGAAAGGAAAATATTAATTGTTTCCTCTTACACATAGGCTATCAGTGTTGTCAAGTGTTTTTACGGGTAAACTATGTTATTTAGAGAGGTCGATTATTTTTTTAATAAAAATTGTACTTTGAGATTTATTCATAACTAAGCCGCTATCCATTACTGCGGCGTAGATAATCTCTGGATAGTTATCTCCGTCCATATCTATAATGTTAAAATCAGAGATATATCCAGTGACATAATTGCTTTTCCATATATCTACCATTGAGTTCTCTTTCCATGCCATAATTTCAATGCTACCTTGATTGAATTTACGGTATCCTGATAGATATCCCTTTGCAACATCTGAGTTATTCACCGTTATAATTTCAATAACACCATCACTATCAATATCAGATGAGAATATGCGACTATTTATATATCTTCTCTCTTTTAAGTTGTTCCTACCTCTATCTTGTTCAATAAACAGTGGTGTTGAGCCAAAGGATTGAGCGCTTTTCCACTCTTCCTTTAGACCTTGTGAATCTCCAAAATTTAAAAAGCCTGATCTATCAAACCATGTATAGTATTGGTGATTATCTATGTAGTCGTTGCCTTTAGGTGATGGAATATTTACAGTTGTAAAGCCAAATATTGTAAAGTCAGCTTTAAAACTTTCAGTAGTTATCTGTTCACGTTTCACAATCTTCTTACCAATTAACTCAAGTGAGTAGATAGAACCTGAAAAACTTTCGTCATGTCCTCTCTGTTGACCAATAAGTTTACTCGTTTTATTAGTTTGTATAACTCTAAAGTACCAGTTACTATCTTTTATAAGAGGTTGAAGCTCTCTTCCATCCCATTCCACAACATAAGATTTAAGATAGTTATTTTTCCCGATTGAAGTTATAAAAAGTTCATTTTTCCCATTACCATTGGAGTCAATTGAATCAATGGCAATATTATTATTATAGTGTGGTCCGTTATATTCCCCTTTTTTGACAAGATTACTGTTTTCAAAACTAAAAAAGGAGATTGTATGAGCATCCATAAAAGCAATATCTAATCTTCCATCTCCATCAATATCTGCTGTTGCAATACCTCTTATTTGCATATCAAATTTACGATTCAGTAGCGTGGACGACTCTGAAGATAAGATAATAGAGTCTTTAGGTAATACATCTATATTATGTTTTAACGGAGCAGCCATTTTGCTTTGAGATAGGGGAGGGGGAGAGAGACTATTAATGGAGCTATTTTCTGTTTTAATTTTATAGTGTTTGCCATCAATAGCCGCTTTCACCTGTTCTGAAATATCTGAGGCGTGTTGCACTATATCTCCAATACTTTTACCTGTTGTACTAAAAAATTGTACTTTTTCAGGTATTAAAACTTGAATCAGCCTTGCATCACTGCTTACACTCTCTCCAGCAATGGTTATAGTTCCCACAAGAATATAATCTACACCATTGAGTTCAGCTACCCCTGCTGTTTTTCCAGCTATTGATAAATCATTAAGAGTAAGTCCATAATTTGATGGTAGGTTGTCTATACATTTAACTTGAATAGTATCAGAGGCTACTCTGCTACAAAGCATTTTTCCCATTCCCTTTCCTATAAAGCTGCTATCCTCTTTTGAAATAACTTCAAATGGAAATATAGCAACTCTTTTTATCTTAGACTCTTCTGTTGTAATAAAATTTGAGTTATCTGCAAGAAGTCTATTAGGATGTGCCAATATCACGACAATAGATAGAGCTGTAAAAAGAAAAGAGGTGAATAAGATAGTATTAATAATAGCATCTAACTTATGGGTAATGTAAAATTTATATAGCTTAGAACAGTATTTTTCCATTTATTTGACTCTCATAAAGTGTTTATTGGAATTATAGTTATTATCTCCGGCACTATGCCGATAGAAACTATATAGACGAAAAATTTAAATTTGGCACACTATTTTTGATACCATGAGCCATCCTCTTTTTTGAGAAACTCTCCTGAAGCAGCCTTTTGGACAATTTGTGCTGCTCTTAGCTGTTCAACCTTTTCAATAGGTACCCCTTGCTCTTTTGCAATATTAGTATAGACCTGCTGCCTGTCTCTATTTTCACTATCAATAATATCTTGATTGACCCTATTGGCTGATACATATTCAAGATAGCCTTTGCTATTTTCTCCTACTATTCCTTGCTGCTTCATCTTTACAATGGTGGGCAGACGATTTTTCATTCTATCTTTGATATCATCTGCAAAACAGTTGCTGGTAATAGTAACAATAGATAGTAACGCAAGAAAAAAGATCGCCAACACAACATCTCTTAAACTATAATTTAAAAGCATAAAAATTAACCTCCTTTTTTAATAAAATCGTTAAGGGAACTGTTAATCCCCCTTTTTCAAAATTAAGTTATTAAAAAACATCTAAATATTTAAGAAATTTTACTTTTTGATAATCTTCTCTTCAGCTTTGTCAATATCATCAAAATAGTCCTCCAATGCCCTATCTACTTTTACATTAATATCAATTGTAATATGTATCGGCTTCACTTCAAGTGGAGCCACTTGAACTTCATGGGTTGTATTACAGCCTATTATCATTAAAATTATGCTGCATATCAAAAGAGCAAATTTAGTTTTGTCCATTTTATAACTCCTTTTTTATCTCTTTTTAGTCAGTTGTAAAAAGCTAAACTCTGTTAAAAATTAGGTGAAGTATCAAAAAAAATAGATGTTTTAAAGAACTAAAGTTAATTTATTGACAAATAGGTGTAACTTAAATTAGATAGTTGAACAAATATAAAATATTTTAATTTTTATCAAACACTTAAAACAATATCAAACAATATACGATAAGAGTCTACCTTATAAAGGTAAGTAACTGGTTAAAAGGATTTCGAAATGAGAACCATACTTGGTTATACTATGAGAAGTTTTATTGCATTCCTCTGTCTATTAGTCGCTATTCTTATCTCTACTAACATTATCATACAACAACAAAAAGATGATGGATTAATTCTTAATATATCTGGTCGTCAGAGAATGCTTACCCAAAAAATGATTAAAGAGGCTCTTATCTGTTTTAATTTGTCAGCAAGAGATGGGCAAGAAGATTTAAAAAAATGGCAAGAAGAGTTACTGTCAACAATGGAGTTGTTTGAATCAATATTGTATGCTTTAAAAGATGGGGGTAAAGTTCCTATAGACCCCCAACAAATAGCTCAATTTAGGGAGTGTCCACCTGCTGCAACACAGGAGATTGCAATTCAGCTTGAGAAGGTCTTTCTTGTATGGGTCTCTATAAAAAATAGCCTTGATAAGGCAATTTATTCAAGATTTACAGATGTTGATGCTATTAACTATCTTATTAACAATAACATTGCGTTACTTGAGGCAATGGATAGAGGAGTATTGTTAATGCAGTATAATGCAGAACGGAATGTAAAGCTAATGTCTCAAATTCAATCTGTTGCTATTGCTGTTGGTGTAGTAATTGTAATATTTAGTATGTTTATGATAAAGCTCAATATAGTTGATCCGATTAACGATTTTACTCAAGCCGCAGAGTCAATAAGCATGGGTAAACTTCACTCTGAGATTAGACCTTCTGGCTTAAAGGAGATTATGGAACTTTCTAAATCAATGGATAGATTACGTATAAGCACAATAAAAATGATGCGGATGATTAATAAATAATCTTTTTGTTTAGTATCCACACTCTTATACAATTTGTAGTGTGCGAGTTTTTATTACAAATTAAATTTTTTAAGCCTGCTAAACACTTATAATTGCTGCACCGCCCAAATTAGCCCTTGCTAAATCATCCATCTATTATTAAAATTGCACACTATTTTTCATAAATCGTTTTGTTATCTCAAAACTAATAAAAACATGTTGAGTGATCTGGAGAATGCTTTGAAAAAAATAACCGCAATATTTAAACAGCTAATAAGACCGACTTTTATCTTGGTTACAGGGTGTTATCTTTATATTTCATATTTTCTATCTTTTACAACTGCTTATGCAGAACCTTTACAGATTGTAATACTTCCTTTTGAGATAAACTCTGAGCAAAATCTCGATTTTCTTAAAAATGGTATTCAAGACATGCTTGCCTCACGTCTCTCTTTTAAGGATGAGGTGAAAGTTATTGAGAAAGAGAGCGTAAATAGAACGTTATTAAATGTAAAGGGATTTAATGGTGAAAGTTTAGCTTTACTTGTAGGTGGTCAACTTAAAGCAGATTTTGTAATTCATGGTAGTGTAACTGTTATAGGTAACAGCACAAGTATAGATTCTAAATTAATTGATATTTCAGGAAAAAATTCACCTATTCCATTTTTTAAACAAACTTCAGACCCAGGTGGGGTTATACCCGCAATCAATGAGTTTGCAACTACTATAAATGATACCCTTTTTAAAAGGTCTTCTAATACACCAACTATAGCTCCACAGCACCCTATACAAACAAACGTAACTGGCTCTTCTTCCATCTCCGATACTCCAAATATTTCACTATCTTCATCTATTGCTAATCAACAACTTAACTCTAATTTTGTTATCAGAAACCAACAAGTATCAGCAGCGGATTCTGGAATTATAAATCCAGAATTTACCGTAACAAATGCCGTTAGAGGAGGTTCTGGTGTCTGGAAGAGTCCGACACTAAAACATCTTATAAATGGAATAGCAATAGGAGATACTAATAAAGACTCGATTATGGAGACAGTATTTATATCTGATCACGCACTTTATATCTACAGATTTGCATCTAACCGTTTTGCAAAAATAGCAGAGATAGCAAAAAACATTCGTTCAACTTATATTGGAGTTGATGTCGGTGATATAAATGGAAATGGAGTTGAAGAGATATTTGTAACAAGTTTAAATCCTAATAAAAATATGCCCAACTCGTTTGTTTTAGAATATGATGGAGGCAAGTATGTAAGTATTGTGGAAAATTTTTCATGGTATCTAAAAGTAGTTGAGGTAAAAGGCGAGGGTAAGACGCTATTAGGTCAGAGACAAAAGTCAAATAAAGACAATATTTATGACTCACCTATATATAAAATGCGATGGGATGGAGATAAATATGTACCATCAGAAAAAATTTTAGAATCTGGGAAGATAAATGTACTTGGTTCTCTTTTTGATGATGTCACAGCAGAGGGTACTCCTATGGTTGTGGGATATGATAAATCTGAGCATTTGGCACTTTTTTCTAATAGTGGTAACATTCTCTGGAGAGATGTGAACAGATCTGGTGGTAGTATGAACTACTTTCATCTACCTAAAGAGACTCCCACAGACGATCAACCTATTAAATACTTTCCACTGTCTATACTCTCTTTTGATGTAAATGGAGATGGAAATATAGAGATTTTATATGCTTTAAACAGCGATATTACAGGTGGATATCTAAGTAAGTTTAAAAGATATAACAAAGGTGTCATTCACTGTAGTTTCTGGAATGGAACTGGTTTTTCATTACAGTGGTCAACTCCTGAGCAGACGGGTAGGATAAGTGATTTTATAATAGCAGATTTTGATAATGATGGGGCAAAGGAGCTTGTTATTTCTAACGTTATAAAGGATACAATATCTTCCTTTTCTAACTCTGAAAGTTCAATAATTGTGTATAAGTTGATGCAGTAAGTAAAGATAGAATATAATAAAAAACCTCTTTTGCTTTATGAAATAAGGTTTATTAATATTAAATATTTATTAATGCTTGACATCAACTTTTAATGTTGATATCGCTACTCAAAAAATTACTAAGTACTAATGGAGGTTTTGTTGTTTAAATACAGCAAAAGATTAAATAATAAAGGAGGTGCAATCAAAAAAAATAGAATAAAGAGCGATTAAAAAGTTATTTGTTTGTTTAGGAATTTTACTTAAAATTTAAAAAATTATATTTGTTTTTTGTAGGAGGAAAACAAAAAAAGATGAAAAAATTTACTATACTTTTTATAGCAGTTGTATGTGCAGTAATGTTTATTGCACCTGCTTATGCAGATGATAGAGTTGTTATGTCTGGTAATTTCAGAGTTCGTGCATGGGATACAGAAAACTATTGGTTTGATGGTACTGATAGAAGTTTTTTTGATCAGAGACTTAGAATCGGAACTAAAATCAATGTTGCTGATGATGTAAACGTTCAGATGAGAGCTGACTGGGGCGAAGGCGCATGGGGAAAAGATTATAATGGACTTATTACCCGCGCAGCCGGTGCTAACGGAAGAGCTGGTGCAACTAAACTTGATATTGATAGAGCATTTGTTCAGATCAAAAAAGAGATGTGGGGACTTACAGCAGGACAGCAGTATATGGGTCTTGGTGTAAATAAAGTTCTTGATGCAAATGCAACTGGTTTTAAGTTTGATCTTAATTTTGCTCCTGTTGTTACAAGCTTACTGTATGCAAAAATTGATGAAAATGGCTCTCTTGTAGATGATGGCAATAGTGAAGATGAAGATTTCTTTGCATTAAATATCAACTATGCTTGTGATATGTTTAACGGTAATCTTTTTGTTGCTGGCATAAATGATGAAACAGATGTTGAGAACTCTCCAGTTATGGTAGGTCTTCAGGGTACTGGCAAATTCGGTAATGTAAATCTTACAAGTGAGCTTGCTATTGCAACTGGTGATACCAATGCTGGTGCTGTTGACTACATGGGTACACAGTTTTACCTTGGTGCTAATGCCGATCTTTCTGACGCCGTTAATCTTGGTGCAGAACTTCTTTATGCTCTTGGTACTGATGATCCTACTGAGCGTCAATTTACCACATTTGCAAACTGGAGCGGTTTTGCCCCTATGGATATGAATACACCTTTTGCTGGTGATCTTGATGGTGGTATTCCTTCTATTGACACCTTTGATCCAACCGGTGATAGTGCAGGTGTACAGGGTGTGACTCTTTTTGTAAAATATAGCCCAATGGATATAATGGCATTAGGTGCAAAATTTGGTTATTTCCAGCCTGAAGAAGATACTGTTACTGACGTTGACGATATAACATCTTTCAACGTATGGGCATCATACATGATCGCATCAAACACTGAACTTGCTATAGTATATCTCTATTCAGATCCAGAAGTTAAGGGTGGAGCTGTTGATATTGATCCTGAGAAGATGCTTGTTACAAGACTTCAGATATCCTTCTAATCTAATTAATAACTGCTATAAAGTATAATTATTAATAGAGACGATTTTAAAAAAGGGGTTGAGAAATCAACCCCTTTTTCTTTTATGTTCTATTTATCTCTTTTAAACCTCTTCTCAAACTCTTTCTTACTAAAAGTTATAATAGTGGGACGACCATGTGGACAGTGGTACGGATTGTCACAACTCTCAAGATCAATAAGCAGTTGAGTTATTTGTAGTGAATTTAGTTGATGGTTTGCCCTTACAGCACTGTGGCAAGCCATAACTATTAGTATGTTATCAAGCCATAGAGTTGTTGTGTTATTGCCTAAGATATTGCCTTTATTATTTTTATCTGTTTCTGAGAAATTACTCTCTTCTCCTAAGCCAACAATATCTTTAAGTATAGACTTTATTGATTTGCTATCTATTATTGCAGGTACAGATTTAACAATAAAACTTCTACCACCAAAGAGTTCAATTTCAATACCTAAGTTGGTAAGCTGAGGTATTAGCTCTTCTAACAGTGCAGCCTCGCTATAGCTAAATTCCACAATCTCAGGCATAATCAAGTTTTGTGAGGGTGGTCTAAACCGTTCTGATCTCTTTTTGAGTCTCTCATAAACCACTCGCTCATGCGCAGCATGTTGATCTATTATAACCATTTCATCACTTGATTCAGCAATAATATAGCTATTTGCAAATTGACCAATTATATGTAATTTGCTGATTTTCTGCGATTTATTAGCGTATTTAGTTTCTATTTGCCGATAAGTTTTAGGTCGCAGTTTCTCTTCTATATATTCAGGCTCAATTTGCGAAAAATATTTTGGTTTTAGTAGATGTTCATGCACTTCAAAGAGATCTTGACTCGTATCTTCTATACTTAAATGCTGATTTTCTCTATTGATGATTAAAGGACTCGAAAAAGAGGGAGCTTCACTAATTACAGTATTAACTAAATAGTCTTTCATATTTTCGTTTGCTTCATCACTACTATTATCATTGCTCTCCCCATGATATAGTGCATTATGGACAGCATTTACAACTGCTCCAAATACTAAACTCTGATTAACAAATCTTACCTGAAGTTTTGCAGGATGGACATTCACATCAACCTGATCAAACGGAATCTCAATAAATATCGCCGCCATTGGAAATTGACCTTTTATCAATCGTCCCTTATACCCTTTTAATATTGCAGAGACCAAAATTCTATCGGATATTATGCGTCTATTGACAAATAGAAGAATATTATTTGAAGAGTTTCTTGATACAGAGGGTTTTGTAATATATCCACTTATACTCAAATCTCTCTTAGTAGATATTGGCTCAGAATCTATAGCATATAGGTCATAACTATCTACAGATAGAACAGTGCTAACTCTTGAGAGAAGATTATCTGATTCAGAAAAATTTTTTACACTACGTCCATTGTGAATAAGACGAAATTGAACATGAGAGGAGCAAAGGGCAAAAGCAGATACCGAATCTGCAATGTGTCCCATCTCTGTATTGACTGTTTTTAGAAACTTTCTTCGGGCGGGAGTATTAAAATAGAGGTTTTTCACTTCAATCATTGTGCCGATAGGAGCTCCAATTTCGGAAACACCTACCAATTTTCCACCACTGATATCAATTTTTGTTCCAGAGTCTGATTCAACATCCCTTGTTATTAGGGTAAACTGGGATACAGATGCTATTGATGGAAGAGCCTCACCACGAAATCCAAATGTTTTGATTGAAAAAAGATCATCAGCATTTACAATCTTGCTTGTGGCATGTCTCTGAATTGAGAGTATGGCATTGTGGCGTGACATTCCATGACCATCATCAGATACTCTTATAAGATCGCTGCCACCTTTTTCTATTTCGATAGAGATTCGTTTTGCACCTGCATCAAGTGCATTTTCAACAAGCTCTTTTACTACAGAAGCTGGACGTTCTACCACTTCGCCTGCTGCTATTTTGTTGGCTATTATTTCTGGTAGTATCCGCACTTCTGTCATAACAAAACCTCTGTTTTCAATAAGATAATATAATATGGCATTAGTTTATATCTCACTATTTGAGATATAAACTATTTAAGAGGCTCTTTGATAAAACGGAGTAAAAATTCAGAGTCATCTGGATTTAAATCGAACTTTATAGCTGCCTTTTCTGCAAGCATTACTAAATTTCGATCTGGTTTTGTCTGCCTCTCCTCAGAAAGCCATTGAATAGCTCTTCTAAGGTTCTCTCCATGAGGTTGAATAGTGCTCATTTTTAATAAGTCTCTCTTTTTTATATTTAAATTATACAATTAGGAGACGCACGGCTTTCTTGTACGTCTCATTTATATGTAGTTTCTATTATATTGTAAATGACAACTCAAAGCAGAGTTTTTGTGGGTTGATACTAAATATCAATTATGAGATTAGATATTAGGAAACTTTGGCTTAATATCAAGAGCCTGCTCAACTCCATATCCAGCTTTGATAAGTGCCATTTCATCAAAACGATTTGCCATAATTTGCAATCCAATCGGTAGCCCTTTAGATGAAAAGCCGCAAGGAACAGAGATTCCCGGAAGTCCTGCCATATTTGTAGAGAGAGTAAAGATATCTGTCAGATACATAGTAAGAGGATCATCTATATTCTCACCAATTTTAAACGCTGGTGTTGGTGCAACAGGCGATATAATTATATCGCATTTTTCAAATGCCCGTGTAAAATCATCGCGTATCATGGCACGGACTCTTGTTGCCCGTCCATAGTATGCGTCATAATATCCAGCAGAAAGAGCGTAAGTTCCGGTAATAATACGGCGTTGTACCTCTGCACCAAAACCTTTTGATTTTGTTTTTTTATACATATCAATAAGATCATTGGCGTAGTTATCCCTTAATCCAAATCTTACTCCGTCAAAGCGTGCCAAATTTGAACTTGCCTCTGAAGGTGCAATAACATAGTAAGCAGCTACGGCATAATCTGTTTGAGGTAGCGAGACTTCAAGCATCTCAACTCCAAGTTTTTCCAAAGTCGCTCTTGCGTTATTAAAGGCTTGTTCAACATCAGGATCAAGCCCCCTTAAAGATAGAAACTCTTTTGGAATACCTGCTTTCATTCCTTTTAGACTCTCAACCTCAAATTGAGTTAAAGCAGCAGTAAAATCTGGCACTTCCACATTTTCAGATGTTGAATCTAAAGGATCATGCCCACAGATTACATTGAGCATAGTAGCACTATCTGATACATCTCTTGTTATAGGACCAATTTGATCTAAAGATGAGGCATAGGATACAAGACCATATCTTGAAACTCGTCCATAGGTAGGTTTTATACCAACAACACCACAGTGGGATGCTGGCTGACGAATTGATCCACCTGTATCAGTTCCAAGTGCGGCAGTGCACATTTGAGCAGATACTGCAGCAGCCGATCCACCACTTGAACCCCCAGGAACGCAATCTCTGTTCCAGGGGTTTCTGGTAATGTGAAATCCCGAGTTCTCTGTTGAAGAACCCATTGCAAATTCATCTAAGTTGGTTTTACCTATTATAACTGCTCCTGCATTTTTAAGCATAGAGACAACTGTAGCATCATATTGAGGGACAAAGTTCTCTAAAATTTTTGATGCACATGTAGTTTTTAAACCTTTTGTACAAAGTAAGTCCTTTAGAGCAATAGGGATACCAAGCAGTGGAAATAGAAAATGCTCTTTGTTTGCAATTCGCTTATCAGCTTCTACAGCAGACTCTTTAGCTCCATCTGCATCAACAGAGATATATGCCCCTATATCTCCATCAAGTTTCTCTATCCTATCAAGCAGAGCATTGACCAGATCAACTGACGAGAACTCTTTTTTTTCAAGACCTTTTTTTGCCTGCTGTATGGTTAGTTGATATAAATCCATTTTATAAACCACCTTAATTATTTAACTGTTACAGATTTGTCATACCACTTTGGGAACTGTATAGAAATCCTCATGCCGCTCAGGTGCATTTGCAAGGGTAACTTCAGGTCCTGGGGATTTTTTGACAACATCGTCTCTAAAAACATTACTTTGCAATGCAGCGCCAGACATAAGACCGGCTCCTGAAACATCTGCATCTTTTAATTTATCAATATATTGCAAGATATTGCTTATCTGCTCTGCAAATTTATCAACTAAAGTCTCATCCACCTCAAGGCGTGCAAGATGGGCAATATACTCTACATCTTTTTGTGTAATTTTCATATTGCTTTACCTATTTGCATGATAGCTTATTTTAAGCGATCACTCCTTTTGTATAATCAAACCTTTTATTCCACTGTTCTCAAGTTTTTTAAGGTTGTCCTTTGCATCGGTTATATTATCAAAATTTCCTATTCTAATTCTATACCATGTCTTATCTCCTACCATTCCACTGCTTTTATAGGCTGAGTAACCTTGAGCACTAAGTTTTGCAATATGGTTCGTAGCATCTGCTTCAGTGTTAAAAGATGCTATTTGAATGGTATATGTATATCCCTTTTGAACAGTACCACTATAATTTTTTAACTCCGAGGGTTGTTCACTCTTTTTATAAGAAAATTTAGTTAAAGACTCCTTTGATGTTGATTCTAAAGATGACTTTGTCTCAATAGGTTGAGTCCCAATCTTAACTTTGCCAGAAGAGATAACTCTTTTTGTCTGAGGCTCTGGCTCTACCTCTGATTTGCCACTACCAGTAGGCTCTACGCTTGTAGTTGTACCCTGTTTACGAGATAGCTTAGATGTCATAGCTTTTTTATTTGTTCTTATACTCTCGTTCATATCATTAAAAGATAATTCATCTGTAGTCTCTTTTGACACGGATAACAATTTTCCTGTAGAGTTCTCTTTAGATCGAGGCGTTTGTTTCAATTTTAGATCATAGTCTTCTTGAAGATCGCTTTTTTGCAATGCAACATAAAAATCAAGTTCAGGCTTTTCAAGAACAGGCTCTTCTGTTTGAGAATCTTCGAAAATAACTGCAAGTCTCTCTTGAAACCAACCAGTATCAAACTCCACAGGAGCAGTTCCACGCCCCACCAGAAGCCCTATGAAAAACATCCAGCCGCTTAATAAAAATAGACCGGAATATTTCAAAAGTCTCTTGAGAAATAACACTGCTACATCCTTTCCGGAGCAGAAACACCAAGAAGTGTTAAACCATTTCGGATTACCTTTTTAACTGAAGAAACAAGATAAAGCCTTACTAAAGTCAACTCTTGATCCTCTGTAATAACCTTGTGTCGATTATAATAACCATGAAATGCAGACGCCAAAGACATAAGATAGGTAAAGATAAAATGGGGATGCAAAGAAATAGCACTTTTTTCAACTACTTCTGGAAATGTTGCTAAAATTTTTATCAGCTTAATCTCCTCAGGTTCAACCAACAGCTCAAGAATAGGTGTAATTTTTTGAGAACTTGATGACGCCAAGTCTGTATTTAAGAGATTATCAAAATTGCATCTAACTCCCTGTTCAGATGCTTTGGCAATAATACCAGTAATTCTTGCATGAACATACTGAACATAATAGACTGGATTTTCAGAAGTTTGTTGTTTAGCAACTTCAAGGTCAAAATCAAGCCCACTTTCATAGCTTCTACTTAAGAAAATAAATCGAGCAGCATCTTTGCCAACTTCATCAATAATTTCTTTAAGAGTTACAAATTCGCCTGAACGAGTTGACATTGCTACAGGTTGCCCTGCTCTTAGTAGATTAACCAGTTGGACTAAAATAACATCAAACTGTTCACGTCTCCTGCCAGTTGCTTCAATAGCAGCATTTAGCCTATTTATATAACCGTGGTGATCTGCTCCCCAAACATCAATCACTCTATCAAATCCTCTATCAAATTTCTCTTTATGGTAGGCAATATCAGAGGCAAAATAGGTGGTCAAACCGTTATTTCTAACAACGACTCTGTCTTTCTCATCTCCAAAAGATTCGGTTCTGAACCAAAGTGCACCATCTTTTTTATAGATAACATCTTTTGCCTGAAACTCTTTAATAGCATCTTGAACTTTACCAGAATCGTAGAGGCTCTGCTCACTGAACCACCTGTCAAACTCAACACCAAAGTTTTTCAGATCATCTTTTATCTCTTGCAAAATCTTATCAGCAGCGTATTTTGCACAGATATCAACTGCTTCACTCTCTGATTTTGCTAAAATATCTTTACCTATTGTTATTATTATCTCATTTGCAATATCACGAACATAATCACCTTGATAGCAATCTTCAGGAAAATCAACTTCTCTGTTATAAATCTGGCAAAGTCTTAACCATACTGAACGTCCAAGAGTTCTTATCTGTCTTCCTGAATCATTTATATAATACTCTTTTTGTACATCAAAACCGCTGAAAGCAAGGATATTTCCAACAGCATCACCTACAGCAGCTCCTCGTCCATGACCAATATGGAGAGGTCCTGTTGGATTAGCACTTACAAATTCAACTTGAACTTTTTTATTTTGCCCAATATTTGATCTGCCAAAGTCTCTATCTAACTCATGGATTTTTTTAATACATGGATGCCATGCACTTGGTGTAAGAAAAAAGTTTATAAAACCTGGACCTGCGATCTCTATCTTTTCAACTATTTTAAATTGAGTTTGATTGAGGTAACTATCTTTTAAGTTATCTTCAATGCAAGAGCAGATAATTTCAGCAATTTTTCTTGGAGCCATCTTCTGAAAAGATGCAGATAGCATTGCAAAATTTGTGGAAAAATCTCCATGGTTTTCATGACGTGGAGCTTCAATCTCCATATCAGGAATAGTATCAGAGGGTAAAAGTCCTTTTTTAAATGCCACTTCAGCAGCATTTAAAACAATATTTTTAATTATATTTTTCATATTTTATTAGTTCTCATGTTCTGAGTCGTCATCTGTCTCAAATCTTGGTGTATCATCATCAGAATCAATCTCTTTTATATCATCCTCACTTAAATCGTCAGGGTCATCCTTGAGAATATCCTCAATTTCAACATCCTCCTCATCATCACTTAAGTGACTAAAATGAATAGCATCATGATCCGATAATGGTAAACCTTCGATATCTTCGTAATCAACAACTATCTCATCTGACAAATCTTCAATAAACATATCTCGAGCAGATGTAAATAGTTTACAAGCAAGATCAAATGGAGGAAAAAGATTGCGCCGCCTCATCTTTTCAATAAAGTAGGATTGCCCACTCTGTGCAGCCGTTTTCATCTCTTCGAGGTTATAAATTTCTTCATGTACAGGAGTGAATGTGCCAGTATCTGCTTCCGCTGATTCGGACAATTTCAAAGTTCCTAATGATTTATCAACTGTAAATTTAAACTTCTGTTTCATATTTGTCTCCAAATTTTATGTGAAACGCTATTACTTAATCATCAAATCATATTAATTATAAAATCACAACATAGAAACATGATCTTATATATGGTCAAACTTCTTAAAACAATAAATTTTTGAGTATAATTCAATTATCTCTTCTGTCAATCAATAGATTGAGATAAAAAAAGAGATAACTTTTGAAAAAAAATAATTGGGTATTGACCATAGTAATCTAAAGTGCTATAAGCCACTCAAATCAATTCGGAGGAGTGGCCGAGCGGCTGAAGGCGGCGGTCTTGAAAACCGTTAAGTGTAACAGCTTCGTGGGTTCAAATCCTACCTCCTCCGCCAAATTTAGTTTATTTAATAAAATTTTTTTTAAAATAAAAAATGGAGAAATGGCCGAGTGGCTGAAGGCACTCGCCTGCTAAGCGAGTATAGGGGTAAAACTCTATCGAGAGTTCGAATCTCTCTTTCTCCGCCAAAATTAGTAACTTAAGGGGTTAGAATGATATTTATTCTAACCCCCTTTTTATTTCAATTGGGGTTAGATTGCTTTTTTTCATACTCTCTTCCAATACTTCAGATGCCTTGCTTTTTCCTGTAACAATACTTTTCAAATAGCTATCCGTAGTAGTTGCTCTTTTGTGCCGAAGCTGTTTTTGAATCTCAATTAATGATAGTTTCTTAGATTCCGTCCAAAAAAGTGAAACCCCCAAAGCCATAATCAGCTTCTATGAATTGATCCCTCATTCAAAAAGTATATCTAACGGGTCAAAACTAAATAAGATTGGTATTATTTATCATCATTGTCAGGCAAGCCCTATTAAATCTGCGATAACTACCTTTACCTTTTTTAGCTTTAAATACCTGCGGTGGTCTTTTTGAAATTGGAATACGCCCTATTTTGCTTGGATCAATCGGTATATGTATTGAAAACTTTTTCATGTTATTTTTTCCTTATTTTGAATTGTTATACTTTATGATATTTTTAATCCATATTGTTTGTATTTCTGAATTTTTTTGTCATCTGTTATCAATAGAAGGTCAAACTTCAAATAACTTCTCTGCTGTCATTTTGAAATCATGGTTTATTTTATATGTTCCTTTGCCTGCCAGCAGTCCAAGTTTTATTCGGTTTCTTTCCTTATATTCTTTATAAGGTATTATAACAGCGATGTTTTCCCTCTTTTTCCCATAGGATATTACAAATTCCTCTCCTTGTTTGACACTTTCAAGGACTTTAGCAAATTGTGCTTTAAATTCTCCAACAGGTAATATTTTCATAGCTTGATAACTCTCCCGATGTTTTAATTGTCAAGAATAATAACATCATTTTTTCAAAAAACCAATTTTTTCACCATCAGCATACCGCTTTTTATGACCTGCCTCTTCAATCAAAGCCTTAATACACTCATCATGCGTTAATTCTTCTGGGAGATAAAAGGCAAAATTGTTTCTAACAACCTTAAAATCACCAGCAGCAAGCGTTGTATGTTTTCTTAATAGATTCTCATTTTTAGAATCAAGTTTATCAGCAATAAGCGGGGCTATCATTTTGTTGTAAAAAACAATATTACCATCGCCTGTGAGATATTTTAATCCTATTTTATGGCTGAACCGCCTCATTGAAGCTGAATCCATCTCAGATAAAAGGTTGGTTGTGCATATCAAAATGCCTCTGAATCTCTCCATCTGGTTTAAAAATTCATTGGTAAAGCTCACTTCCCAAGACCTTTGAGCTTTTTCACGGTTAAACAGCATTGAGTCAGCCTCATCAAATACAAGAACAGCCTCCTCTTGTTCCGCCTCTTCAAAAGCAGACCTGATATTTTTCTCAGTATCACCAACCCATTTAGACTGAATATCACTGATTGATTTATAGACAATGCTTCTATCAATCGTATCAGCTATGTATTTGGCAAGTTCGCTTTTACCAGTACCAGATTGACCATAAAACAAAATATTCAGGTTGTTGACACTTCCCTTTCTGCCTGATTTTAAATACTCATCAAACTTTTTAATTGTAACCATAACTTGATTAAAATTACCTTCAATATTGAGTCCTTCTAAAGAGTAATCAGCATCAATATTGTTTTTGTCTTTAATCGGTTCACCATGATTTAAAAGAGTTTGATGTGCATTAAGTGTCAGTTGAATTGAATTTATAAATTTATCTCTTTTTTCGTCTGATATTTCGTCATCGTCATTTTTTAGTGCTGCTCCCTCAAGAGCTTTTTTAACAGCAAGGTCAACAGCACCAGCACTAACATCATACCGCCTTGCAAGCTCTTCAATATTTTTATGGTTGATTAAATTAGAGACTTCATACCTTTGTAATATATTTTCCCAAACCTGAATCCTCTGTTTGCGGTTAAATGGCTTAAAATGTATGCTGTAAGCAAACCGCCTCATTACTGATGTTTCAATTCCGTCAATAGAGTTGGTAATCCAGATAAACTTGAGATTCGGTTCATCAAGCAGGTCATTCAACCACCCTTTATCTTGAGTCTCACCTCTTGATGTCCATGCACTTTGAGTATTCAAAAGATTGTCTGCCTCATCAACTATTATCAACGGCTTATTGTTGATGTTCATGTTAATACAAGCCCTGATTGCTGTTTGGCGACTTGAACTTTTATTATCCTCATCGTCATCACCTCCTCTTAAAATCTCAAAAGCTGGGCAGTCAAGCTGTTCTGCCAATCCTCTTGCAAAAGAAGATTTTCCTGACCCAGGGACACCATAAAGCAAAATGTGGTTTGATGACTCAGCTTGATAATTCAGGAGATTCAAAATATGATTTACAATTTCTGGGGCTGCAAAGTGATAGTCAAGCGGTGTAGAGCTTTTCTGAACAGACTGATACAATCCTCGTGAAAAGAGTTTATCCGCAGGATATTGAAGCCAGCTTACAATATTATCTTCAATAGAAAAGCTGCTGCTGCCATAATAGGAGTCAAAATCAAGAATTGCAGATTTTTTTAATGAGCCATGCAAAACTTCGTATATGCTTTTGCAATCATCTCCAAGAATAGATATTAAGTATTTTTTGCCTGAATATTCATTACACTTTAGATGGCTGATAAAGTAATCCCTCCAATCCTCACAGATTTCATTAATAAAAAGAAATGTGCAAAGCTCAGTTTCAACAGCATTAAGATTGAACATCTTTTGGAGAAACTCAATGTTGTGTTCAAGCTCTCCTTTTGCTCTATTTTTGAAGCTGTTTATCTTCTTGTCTATGGTGTTAAGAAGAAGAGTTTTAAATCCCTTGAAGTATTTTGAGTCTGTTCTTTCCAAAAGCTCCATAATATCAGGCTGACCAAATTTATCTCTTGGAATATCGCCATCAGTTGATTGACGAAAAGAATCCTCTACGTTCCTATTTTGCTTTTTGGGGTTACATTTAACTATGCAATTCAAAAGAAAATCAACAATAACAGCATTATCCTTTTCAAGTCCCCATGAGACCATTTCAATAGTCTCCTCATCAATGATAAAATGTTTTTCTATGATGCTGTAAAGATAAACAAGTACTTTGGTTAAAATGAATTTTTCGTTATCATCATGCTTGTAGCAGATTGCATTTGATGCAATGTTGTTATATCTGCTTCTTCGTCTTGATAACCTTGATAGATGTCCCATGTTTTGTTCTCCTTGATTTTCAATAGCCAATTTAAACATTATTTGGTAAAAACAGAGCAGGGCTTGATTCTGCCCGCTGTTTTGATTGATTTCAGCCAATATAGTATGGTATCGTTCCATCAGACGTAATGAGAATGATGGTTTTTAAATACTTATAATCAATTAAATATGGATGGAATAAATGCCAACAAATTATTCTCAACATGAGACTGTTAAAATGCTTGTTGAAAGTTATAAACTTTCAGATTTGTATAAAAAAGCTATAAACAGAGAGAAAGAACGTTTTACACTGGTAAAGAATATAGTCGAAGATTATTCAGTATCAAGCCTTTTTCAACAGGCAGTAAGATATGATTTATTTAAGCAGTTAAGGTTGAAGTTGGATGAAAACACACTAAGCAATATTACTGCTGATATGCTAAATCCTAAAAAATCGCCTTTTGGAAAATTTATTTTGGTTCAATTGCTTAAAAAAACAGAACAAAATAAAATTGCCCAAATAATAGAGTCAACTGATGAAAAACTGATAAGAGTAAAGAGAGAACAAGCGGGTGACAATTCAAGAATTGACATAAGAGTATATACCAGCAATTCTTCGGGTGAAAATGCGATTGTTGATTTTGAGCTTAAAGTCGGACATGGTTCTGAAACTATCAACAAAGAGTATAAGTATCAGACTGACCGTGAATGGAAAGATTTATTGGATTTTTCTAAAAAATCAGGAATTGGCAATATAGTTGCATACTTTATCACACCTAATGGAATCCAAGCAAAAAATAGCAACTTTATATCAGTTGCAAGATATGACCTTAATCAGATTATATGCGAGGTATTAAACAACCAAACTGACAAAACAGATAAAATTGATATTGACGGTATATGTGCATTAAGACATTTTTTTAAATCAGGCTGGATTTTTTAATTAGCATTAAACTCGATATTCGAGAACAGGGGGATCTATGATTATTTTTAATAATGAGTGTGATTATATTATGAAAAATATCAAAGCTGTAAATGCTTTGCTTGAAACTTATGTATTGACTAAGGAAACAGTGCCAACTTGGCTCTCAAAACAATTGAAAAAAAGCATAGAGAAGAGAATAAATGAATTTACTTTGAATGAAGAGAGTAAATGGGTTGTTGAAGGAGATAAAGAAGAAGTCTCTATATATCCCAATAATTATTATAATGATAATCATGATTTTGGTCTTTTTTATGGAATACAAAGTCTCAATTGGGATTGTTTAGCTGCTGAAAATCAGGAAGATAGCATGTGGATTTATCTTTTTTATGAAAAACCTGAAAAAAGCCCTAAAGGTATGAGAGAAAAAATAAATGATTGGGAAACAGAGCTTATTCGGCTGACTAATAAGTTCAAACCTTCTCTGCTTGAAAAATATCATGTGATGCCACAAGAAGGATTTTTGGTTACATACTATTTGAATGAAGTTTTGAATTTAGAGACTCTTGCTAATGACCCTGAAAATGCTATTAACAAGACGGTAGATATAATGATTCAGTTTGTTAAAGATACTCAAGATTTGCTGATTTCAATATGATATGCAATATTTCATGCGTCTAAGGTAGCTTATGCCGATAAAACAAAATGTTGATAAAACTTATGGACAGAAGATAATCCATCTTTTTGCCAAACTTTTATTTTCAGGCGAAAAGCACTCATTAACTCAATTGAGCCAGATGCTTGAATGCTCAAAGCAAAGTGTTTTACGCATGGTTGATGATATTACCAGAGTCTATGATGTGGTTATTCAAGAGGAGATAGCACAAGATAGAAAAAAATATTTCTGGCTGGAAAATCCAAATAAAAGACTGCCAGCTGTTAATTTATCCCAATCAGAGTATAATCTTTTAAGAATGTGTCATGCTTTTACTGAACATCTTATGGGTAAAACGCTGTTTGAACAGGCAGCATCAGCATTAGATAAAAATAGGGCTTTACTTGCTGATAGTAATAGCGGCTCATCACACCATTTTGCAACGATAATTCCAGGGACAATTGACTACACCAAACATAAAGAGGTTATATCAAGCCTTATAACAGCAATGGAAAAGAGCCTTATTTGCAAGATCAGCTATAAAAAGGTCTTTGCAGCCAAAAGCTCAACCTTTTACATAAAGCCCTTAAAACTCTTTTCTAACAAAGAGACCCTGTATCTTCATGCAAAAATAGCACCAAATCCAAACAGAGATAATTTCAAACCAAATTCTTCAACAAAGCAAAAGTTCAAAAAACCTGATTATGACCCTCTGCTTGCTGTCCATAGGTTTGAAAAGGTTGAATTGACTGATAAAACATTTAAGTTCCCGCCTGATTATGATTTTGAAAAGATGTTTAATGAAAATTTTGGAGTGATAAAAGAGGAGACTTTTGAGGTAAAAGCTGAATTTACAGGCTTTGCATCTGTCTCTGTTGCTGAAAGAATTTGGAGCGGAGACCAGAAAATAGTTAAGAAAACCAAGATAGTTGATAATGAAGAGGTCAACAGTATTGAACTAACATTTACAGCCTCATCTGTCCCAGAAACTATTGCATGGATATTATCTTTTGGAGCTGAGGCAAAAGTTCTTGAACCAGATTGGCTTGTTGAAGAGATGGTAAACCAAATAAAAAATATGACAAATCGCTACAATTAATTTTTCTACAAAAATTATAATAGAATAGTTTGGAATTGTTTTCTACCTTGTATTCGGTATATTGAAAAATCTCTATCTATAGTTGCGATGGTATTTATATTGAGTTTTTCAGCAAGATAGACAAGACAGGAATCAGCAAAATCCATAGGCAGGTCTTGATATTTATAAGTCAGTTCTCTAATTCTTCCGAAATCACTGGTTTGAATGCCAGCAAGTTCAACACCTCCCCTATATATCCATTCAATAAAATCTATCTGAGCATTTCTGTTAAAATCAAGCAGATGCAGGGTTTCTGTGATTGATGCAAGTGTTGTAATCAAAGGATATTTATTTGTTTTTATAAATTCCATAACTTTATGATGATATTTATCAGAAGTATCAAACAACGCAATTAATGGTCCCGAATCAATCAATATTTTTTTCATTTTTTTTCAGCTTTGCCTTCAATTTATTTTTCAGCACATCTTTACGATTCTGTGATAAATTCCCAATGCCGCTTGAATATCTACCAAACAAATCTTTACCAGCTTCCCATGCAGTTGGTTTTTCCATTTTAGCAATATAATCATTAATACTTTGGCGGATTAATTCAGATTTAGTCAATCCAAGTATTTTTGCTGTGTTGTTTATAGTCTGTTCAAGTTCATTATCTAATCTTAATGTAATCATTCTGCCCTCCTTGTATTACATATAAGTAATACCAATATAAAATAATGTCAATCTTAAAAATTCTATTAAAAACATCATTCTCGTTACGCCTGATGGTGATATCTGTAGAAAAAACTGGACTTAAATTTAAAATTACAATATCCTTGTTAATATGTTCTCTATTTGTGTAATGTGACATAAATCTCTTTAGATCATTTATAAATTGGTTTAACTTATTAAATTTAAAGGAGAAATGAGATGGGATTTCTTAGTAAGCTAAAAGAGAGTGCAATGGAGTTACAGAATCAACTTGTAACTCAAGTGAAACAGTATAAGAACCAAAATTTTGCAGATGCTACTATGGCTGTTTGTGCTCTTGTTGCAGCAGCAGATGGAACTATAGACTCTACTGAAAGAAAAAAGACAGCAGCATTCATAAGCTCCAATGACACTCTTGCAGTGTTTGATGTCAGTAAGTTACAACAGACATTTAATACCTACTGTGATAAGTTGGTCAAAGATTTTGATTTTGGAAAAATTGACTTACTGCAAGTTATAGCTAAACTTAAAAAAACTCCTCCTCAGGCTCGTGCAGCTGTTCAAGTTGCTGTGATCATTGCAGGAGCTGACGGAAACTTTGATAATGATGAGAAAAATATTATTAGAGAGATATGTCAATCTCTTGATATTGATCCTAAGGAGTTTGATCTTTAAAAGCTATACAAGTGCTACTGTAGAGATGCACTACCGTGTGTCTCTACTTTGGTATAAAAAACTGAATTTATGATCATTTGACGTATATCTACCAAATATTTAATCGTAGTTAAGTATCTGCCTTAAAGTACCCTTCAAATCTGCCATTGAATATGGTTTATGAATAAAAGCATTGGGTTTTTCTGGATAATTATGTGACATGGCAAACTCTTCATTATATCCACTTGCTAAAATAGCTGGAATACCAGGTTTTATTTTCCTTATTTCAGATAGTGTTTTCCATCCATCCAACGCTGGCATAGAGAGGTCTGTAATTAGGCAGCTGATAGACTCTTTATTGTTTTGAAAAATTTTTATGGCTTCAATTCCATTTTCAGCTAATATAACTTTAAAACCTATACGTTTTAACATTGCTGCTGCCATATTACGGACCATTTCATGATCGTCCACAAGCAATATTGTATATAATGATGATAAACTCCTTTGAGTTTGAACTGGTTTGTTAGATTTTTTATTAGTTAAGCTATCTGAAGAGAGGGGAAGAAAAACCATAAAAGTGCTACCTTGACCCGTCTTACTATTTACACCGATCATACCATTCCACGCTTTTAATAATCCTAATACTACTGCTAAACCTAACCCTCTTCCCGTGAATTTTGTTGTAAAAAAGGGGTCAGATATTTTATAAATGTTTTCTGCTGGAATTCCACATCCATTATCGCTAACCTCTATACAGGCATACTCATCAGATGTAATTTTATAATTAATAGGCAAGATGTAAAACTTTGAGATTTGAGAACTTTGTATAATTTTTGTACTTATAGTTATTTTGCCTTTTTTATCACCAATACTTTCACAGGCATTAGTGAGCAGATGACTCAGAACTTGTTGCATCTGGCTTTCATTAGCATGAACAATTAGTTTGTTATGTAGAAGTTTTGACTCTATAGTTATATTGCTATTATTAGACGATATCCCAAATAGCTCAAGATGTCTTTTACAACACTGTGTAATATCAAGAGAGTTAGATTTTGAGATATTTTGTCCAAGATATGTTAGCATAGTACCACTGACATCAGAGCAACGGCGAGTTGCTTTCATTGCTTCAATTAGATAGACGCTACTTATTGAATTTTCAGGCAAATCATCTAATGCAAGTTCTAAATTTCCAATAACAACATATAGGTAGTTATTAAATAGATGAGCAATACCACCTGCCATCCTGCCAAGACTTTCAACTTTTTGAAGCCTGCGATTGTTAGCTTCAAGAATCTTCTGTTTTTCCTCTGCATGTTTACGAGCTGTTATATCTCGAGCAACGCCACAGTTGTACTGTTTTCCTCTGTACTCTACTAAGTTGGCTGTTACCTCTACAGGAATTTGTTTTCCATCTTTTGTATTATGAATAGTCTCAACTACAACAAATCCGGTTTGAACGAGGTTTTGCCAGTGTTTTTCCCACTGTTCTTTAGAAAATAGTGGATCAATGTCATATACATATAGTTGTAACAACTCCTCTCGAGAATATCCAAGAGTTTTACATGCACTGTTATTGACAAAAATACATTTTCCACTGCTATCAACCCAGAAAATACTATCTATGATATTATCAATAGAATATTTTGTAAAACGTAATATATCTTCCGTCTGTTTTTCTTCCGTAATATCCCTAAATTCTACTACCCTGATCTCTGTCGAAAATAGTAGACACCAAAGCACATATTATCCAGCCATTTT
>CAYRLG010000032.1:0-56938 GCA_964425195.1 uncultured Desulfobacterales bacterium | reverse complement strand
ACCTGCTGCCGGTTGAATCCATAACTTATCGAAAATTTTGCTTGCAATTATTTTAGAATTTGAAACACAATTTAACGCAACACCGCCAGCCATAACCAAATTATCACAAGAAGTCTCTTTTTTAGCAGTAGCTACACAACGAAGAACAATTTCATTCGTAATATCTTGTATAGCTAAAGCTAAATTCATATAGGATTGGGTAAGTTTGCTTTCAGGCAATCGTTTGGGAATTAGAAACAGCTCTTCCCATTTTTGATCTTTGCACATAGTTGTACCAGTAGCAAAATCAAAGTAATCGAGATTGAGCATAAAAGAACCATCTGGCTTTAAATCTAATAGATATTCAAGAATATTTCTCTTAAAAAACATAGTTTGATCTGAATTTGGATCACCATAAGGAGACAATCCCATCAATTTAAACTCCCCACTGTTTACCTTAAACCCACAATAGTATGTAAATGCAGAGTAGAGCAAACCTATAGAATGAGGGAAAGTTAAATCTTTTAACATTGTTATACTGTTATCATTACCAAATGAGATAGCAGTGGTTGTCCACTCTCCAACACCATCTATAGTCAATATTGCGGCTTGTTTAAAAGGAGAGGGGAAAAAAGCACTGGCAGCATGAGATAAATGGTGTTCTGTAAAACGTAATTCAAATGGGCAGTTCTGAATTTTTTTTAACTCATTTTTTATTAATGAACGCATAAATATCTTATCTTTCATCCATATAGGCATGGTCATCATAAAACTTTTCAACCCAGCAGGAGCAAAAGCATGATAAGTTTCAAATAATCTATCAAATTTTAAATAAGGCTTATCATAAAAAGATATTATTTTTACGTCTGAAAGCTTAATACGAGCCTCTGCAAGAAGATATTTTATAGAATTGATAGGAAATGTATTATCAAATTTTTTTCTACTAAATCTCTCTTCTTGTGCAGCGCCGATAATATATCCATCTTTAAGTAAGGCTGCAGCACTATCATGATAATATGCTGAAATACCTATAATATATTCACTCACTTTATTATTCTCTCTATTTACTTATTATTCGAAGAGTCACTAAATTAAATTATTTTCTGTCTATAACAGATGGCTTAACTCATTTTAAGGGACGGATATTGCAAAAAAAGACCTTTGGTGAGCATTGAGGAATTAATTGGTACAAAGAGCCATTATAATATATCACTTTTTATAATCTTGCTCCATTTCAGCTCTTAGAAGAGCCAACTCTTGAGATAGTTTTTTTGTTTTTTCTGTTAATTCACTTAATCTTACAGAAAATTGAAGGCATAAAAGCATTAAAAAAATGATTGCGAAAAAGAAAAGAGTGGAGACTGGAACCACAGCACCAATAAAATGCGTAATTTTAACAAGAAGTTCATACCACAATGTTAAAACAATAAGCAGCACTCCAGTTAAAAGCCATAACCATGAATACTCTTCTCGTAATTTACGATGATAAATAAGATTTACGATTATAGCGAAAATAGATACGGCAATGAAAATAGCCATTATTTTTTGACGTATTGTCATATATAATCTCTCTCCATAATTGAGCTTCTTTCTCTTAATTACTCTTACATACGAAATCTATCATTTTAGTAATTATACACAAGCTCGCCTGCACTGCGTTAGAAATATGGACATCGTCATTTTGAACATATAGTATAAAACTTTTAATGGGTTATTGTGCATAGATTTGCCCTCTGCATTTGGATACATACGAACAGAAACCTCTTTAATAGATGTTTTGAGCTTTGAAAGCATAATAATAATATCAGCGTCAGGATAGTCGTAAGGGAAAGAGTCTTTAATAAATATCTCAATAACTTTACGATTCATTGCCTGAAATCCTGTAGTGGGATCAGTAATATTTTTTTTTGTAATCCAGCGGATAAGCGTTGTGAAAAATGAAATACCAAAACGTCTTAGTGTTGTAGATTTATATTCGCTGCTACCTAAAAACCTTGATCCAAGAACGATATCGCAATCGCTCTTTTTAAGAGTAGATAAAAGAGTCTCAATATCTCTTACATCATGCTGACCATCCCCATCTATTTGAACCAAAAATTGATAACCATGACGAAAAGCGTACATATATCCTGTCTGAATTGCTACACCATATCCCATTGTGTAAGTATGCGTTAAAACTGTTGCTCCTGCTTTTTTAGCAATCTCTTTAGTATTATCTTTAGAACCATCATTAATAACCACAACATGAAGTCCACGATAGGAGTCTTTAATTGAAGAGACAATGTCTCCTATTGCTCTTGCTTCATTATAAGCTGGTATAATAACAACAGTATTGGAATATTTAAGTTCAGGATTATTTTTCATGGCTTTTTCTTTAAATCCTATTAATTTTACCGAATTAAACCGTTTAATCTGCCGCTTGGAACAGCAAAAGTCTGAAAACATCTCCAAATATAGGCTGGTTATTAACAATATTGAATCTATGTTTTTTGAATATAGATATAAAATCGGCAACTCTATAATTATACTCAAACACATTTTCATCTTTTTTAATAAGTTCTGATAAATACGCTAAAGTCTTGCCAGCAAAAGAGTCATGATTAGGCTGTATGAGAAGCACATATTTTCTGCTTATATTCATCATTTGAACTGCGTAAGGTTCAAAATTAAGAAAATGTTCAAGCATTCCATCGCTTGAAACAAGATCGTATTTTTTTGAAATATCAAAATTGCTGTAAATAGAACTTTCAACATCTTCTTTTTCTAAATTATCTGATAATTCTGAAAGCGTTATTTGACGACAATTAAGCTCTTTGCGTCTGCATGCCTCAACAGCTTGTTTTGAAGCATCAATACCTATACAATCATATCCAGCGTTTTTATAAACTAACATTGTGTAACCAAGACCGCAGCCAACTTCAATAACTGTTTTAAAACTTATCGTGCCAAGAACTTTTAAAATCGCTTTTTCTTTTGCCTTAAACATCATACGTCCAAGAAAAGTTAACCGCTCGGAAATATCAGAGCCTTCCCATCTCTTATCCCATGTTGATAACAAAGTTTCATCTTTTTCAATTTGCATTTTAGAATTCATGATATTTAGAATTTTATGTAAAAAATAATGATTATTTTTAATCAAAACACCTTATTATTAAAAAGCCCATAACTCTCTCCAAGAGCATAACCAAAATGTTGAATAAAATAGATAGATGCCACATGAAAAACTAAGGCTATATCCCTCTTTTTCACACACTTAAACAGCGAATAAAAGACAATTGCTGGAAAATAGAGCCCTATTAATAAAAGAGCTTTGGAAATAAGTAAGACAGGTTGAGCATTAAAAAATAGTAATAGGAATGATGCAAAGCTGAATAGAGTAATTAATACAATAAAAAATATAGGCAGAAGATACTGAAATTTCCACATATCAGGATATCTTTTCAAAAGCCTTGCCCTGCCCTTTCCATATCTGAACATATTTTTAAACCAACCTTTAGGGGTTGCTCTCATATTATGCCAGACATAAGAGTTTGTGATATAAAAAAGTTTATACCCTGCTTTTGTAAGGCGGTAATTTAACTCAGCATCTTCTGCTTCGCTTCTAAGAGATTCATCATAATATCCAATCTCCTCAAGTTTTGCTTTTTCATATAGTGCGTTTAACGTAGCAATACTTGAGACATAACCGTCTTGTTTAAATCTTCTTCCTTGAATACTTCCAAAGCTGCCTAAATATGAATCAAGTGCAATACCAACGGCTTTTATAAAATTATCTGTATTTTCAGGAGCAAGATTTCCTCCGCCGACACCTGCAATTGAAGAATCTAATCTTTTGGCATTTTGGTAGCCGTTTACAAGAGTTTCAAGCCATTCAAAAGGTGCTGTACAATCCGCATCTATAAAAG
The DNA here is from genome assembly GCA_964425195.1 of uncultured Desulfobacterales bacterium. GTDB lineage: Bacteria > Desulfobacterota > Desulfobacteria > Desulfobacterales > Desulfobacteraceae > Desulfamplus. The sequence goes on along the minus strand of CAYRLG010000032.1, from coordinate 53,054 downwards.
CGATATAATCAAACTTTGCCTCTTGTATTCCTCGATTTCTTCCGGCTGCTGTCCCTCTTTTTAAGTCAATTACAAATCGGATATCAGGATTATGACCTGTTTCTTTTGGGCAGTATTGTTCATTACTTTTATGGTGGGATTGTTCTGACTTTTCATAAAGGAAATATTCATCAAATAGCGGATATTTTTTCTGGATTTCATTAACTATCTCTGAAGTTTTATCTTTTGATCCTCCATCTATAACAATAATTTCGTAATCACTTTTATGATAGCTCTGATTAATCAAGCTGTTGAGACATTTTGAAATATTTAATTCCTCATTTAAACATGGAATAATTACAGATATTTTCAACCCTTCTCCTTATTGATAGATTTCTACTTACTCATTAGTTTTCTTATTTTTTCCCCTTCCATACAAAAACTTGCTAAAGAATATTTTAGCAGATTTTATACTTCTATATCCTTCAAAAGGATTAGTAACTGCCTGTAATAATTTTTTTAAAATATATTTTGGTCTAAAATGATATTTTTTAAGATAATAATCGCAAAGAGAGACCATCTCCTCTGATGAGAGGGCTGGAGTGTCAAGAACACAATTATGAAGACCATCTTTTGTCAGCCACTTAGAATAATCTTCTGTTTTAAGGTAGTTATTCCGATATGCCCATTGATATGCCTCGGTACCTGGATAGACATAAAGCGGATAAAACTGCATACTGTCACAATCTAACTTTTTAACAAATTCATAACTTTGTTTTAACGTCAGCTTGGTATCCCCAGGGTTGCCAACCATAATGCAGCCATGAACTAAAATTTTTGCTTTTTTTGCATTTTCAGCAAATTCATAATAGCTTGCAACTTTTTCACCTTTATTCATCTTGTCAAGAATATGTTGGCATCCACTTTCAAATCCTACAGTAACAAGTCTGCATCCAGCTTTTTTCATAAGTTTGAGCAGCTCAAGGCTTAAATTACCCCTTACATTGCAGTACCATTTTATTTTAATATTTCTTTCAATAATTAAATTGCATATTTTTTTGACTCTATTTTTATTTGCTGTAAAACAGTCATCTTCAAATCCAATCTCTTTAATCTCAGGGAAATTTTTTACAATATATTCTATTTCATCAACAACATTTTCAGGAGAACGGACTCTATAAAACCGTCCATGAAAAACTTGAGGGTATACACAAAAAAAACATTTATAAGGACAGCCTCTGCCTGTCATAATCATAATCATGGGATAGTTTGCAGCAGCGAAAAAATAGTTTTTAACATCAAGATATTTTTTATAAACAGAAGAGACAAAAGGAATTTCATCAAGATTTTCTATTTTATCTCTTGCGGGATTTGACACTATCCTCTCATTTATTCTAAAACATAATCCTTTGATATCTCTAAAAAACTCTTCTTTTTTACTAACTGCATCTTTTTGTGGCAAATATGAATCTTTAATAAATGAATCCTGAATAAATGACTCATGGGCAAATGAATTTTTGATAAATAAAAAATAATCAGATAAAGCATCAGCTATATCTAAAATTGTATAATCATATTCTCCAACAATTACAGCATCAAGTGAGGAGCTCAAGTTCAATGTCTCTACTGGCAGAGCTGAAGGATGTGTGCCTACAAGCACAGAAAAAATATTTGACCATTTTGTTTTTAACTCTTCAGCCACTTTTACATCGCTGTAGATACTCGGCGTACTTGTATCTATAACTGCAATATCAGGAATAAAATTATCTGGGTCTAATAGTTCAAAAAACTCTGCCAAAGATATCCCTTGAGCAGGAGCATCATAAAATCTAATATTATGTCCTGCTTTTTCTGCTATTCCAGCTGCGTAGGCAAGCCATATAGGATAGTAAAATGTGCCCCCTTTTGTTACAGCAGGACTTCTTGAAGTTCTTGAAAATCTGCCGATAAAAGGAGGGTTTAGAAATAGAATATTCATGATAAAATTAATTACCTGTAAACTTACGCAGCTCAGGATATACTATTTTATTATGCTTTTTCTCGTATTCTCTTAAAGCATTAAGGAATTCCTCTATTTTCATATAGCCTTCACCTTCTCTTTTTTTCGCCAGTATTGGATAATAAATATTCATAAAATCAGGATCTTCGGCTAAAAAACAGCAGTGATACCTTCCAAAAGGCGATTTTTCTAATGCTCTATCCCTTATCACTTTAAGAGGCTCTTCCATAACATTGCCAAAATAGATGTGCATATTTGCACAATTCATAACATCTCCATAAGGTGTCATGTTAATCATCTCTTTAATTCCAGGACAGCCAAACTGTTTTCCGTAATTGAAATTAAGGTGTCGCTGAACATAAGGGTATGGAGCAATAATTTTTTCGTAAGCCTTTAAATCCTCTTTATCAAGAATTGCATCTTTATCGTGAAAATTTCCCATTCCTTTTGCAAGCAGTGTATTTATTAAAATTTTTTCACGGTGCGTAAACTCAAGAAGTTCTCGCCAGCCGTCTGTATATAGATTCCCTTTATGAACAACGGTATTTATAAGAGGCTTTATCCCATATTTTCTACAAAGTTTAATTCCATTAATAACCCTATTGAAGCTATCTTTTTTCTTTCTAAAAGTGTCGTGAAGCTCTGGATAACCGCTGTCTAAACTGAAATTTATTGTATCTACTCCAAGTTCCGCACATCTTTTTGCTCTCTGCTGATCAAACAGATAGCCGTTTGTAGAGATTATTATGTGGTTATAATGAGGCTGCCACGAATCAATGATTTCGTCCCAGTTTTTCTTTACAAACGGCTCTCCGCCTTCAAGACCAAAAGTTGTCGCTCCAAGTGCCATTGCCTCTTTTACAACTCTTGAATAATCTTTTGGCTCAAGCTCTTTGCGTTTATTTGTTTCATCAATACGGGAGCAGAGACAATGGCTGCATCTAAAATTACATTTAAATGTGCAGGCAAATTCAATACCTCTTAAGACATATTTTTTTTCACCTAAAAGATAATACATCTTTCCAAGAAAGACATTTCTTATAATTCTCAATTCATATCCAGGCTTTTTATGAAGACCATATTTCCATCTGTTTTTCCAAAGAGTAATAAATTTATCGAGCTTATCTACTTCTCTTGTAATATTAACTCTTTTAAGCCGTGATTGATCTTGAGCTTGTTCTACTATTTTTTTTATTTTGTCGATCTCTTCAGGCACAGACGAGATTTCTCTGATATCTTTTTCTATACTATTGAAAAGTGGAATTTTTTCTTGCATTTTTGTACTACTATCCATAATAAATCTCCTTAAGAATAAAATTTCTATTAAATCCAACCTCTTAACCAGAAATAAACGATCGCACAATATTCTCTTATAACCTCAATTGACAACTTTAATCTTGAGATTGGATGCGCAATATTTTTTTCATAACAGGGAACTGGAGCTGGATATGCTTTAATCTCTAATTTTTTACTTACAGCTAAACTTCGGAACATGTGGTAAGAAGATGTTACTAATAATATTTTATCAATACCCATATTTCTTAATATAGGCTTTATCTTAAGAAAATTCTCGTAGGTATTTCTTGAAGTTGTCTCAACTACAACTCTATTTTCATCAACTCCGATCATTACAAGCATATCTTTTATTGATTCTGCAATAGACGATCTATTTGGAAATTTAGAGAGATTTGTGTCCAAATAATTTTGATTTATAGCTCTCTCTAAAGAGACTCCACATACAACTATCAGCTTATTTCCATAGCCATGTTGATATAAAGAGAAAGCATGAAACATCCTTTGATATGTGTTAACGCCAAAAATGTGCTCGCCATACTGCTCCGAAGAGAGTAAAACTATGGCATCGCTGTTATTAAGCTGAGGCTTGATTTCAAGAAATGAATAGAGAAAATTAACTAAAGGGGTAAAACAAATACAAAAGATAAATATGGAAAATAGACAAGATATTAATAGCAGTTTTTTAATTATAAACATTTATATATTTTTTATATAGATTGCTAATTGCTGATACACATCTCTAATGCAACTTATAAAAATTATATTACTATCTGTGTAATTTGAGTCTGCGTTGAATAATTCTGAATGCATACCAGATGTTAATTTTTAAGTTGAGCCATGATTGCATTTCAAAAAGACGTTTTAGTAAATATGACGGACGGAAATAAAATGTTTTAACAGCCTGCCCATAATATTTTAAAAGCTCTTTTCTTGTTAATCCTTTAGGAACATACGGGATACCATAAAAATCAAATTTAGACCAATCATCTATTTTAAGCCCTTCTTCTTTTGCCTGTTTATAAAACTGAGTTCCCGGAAAAGGTGTTGCAAGAGAAAATGTTACAACACTTGAATTTATCTTTTTTGCAAAATTAATAGTCTTTTTCATTGATTCTTTTGTTTCACCCGGCATACCAAGTATAAATCCATGATCAGAAGAGATGTTTACCTCTTTCAAGAGGTTAAGAGCATTTTTAATCTGTTCAAGAGTTTCGCCTTTTCTCATATTTTTAAGCATTTGTTCATCACCAGATTCAATACCCATAATAACTTTAACGCACCCGCTTTTTTTCATCAATAAAAGAGTTTTTTTATCAATTCTATCTGCACGTATGTTACATCGCCAAATCATGGGTCTTTTCATTTCAATTATTTTTTCACAAATTTGAGAGACCCATTCATTATCAATATTAAATGTAGAATCGTTAAATAGAAATTCGCGGACATTATATTTATCATAAAGCATGGTCAACTCACCGATAATGTGCTCAGGAGATCTCTTTCTGACCTTTCTACCCATAGTAATATGAGCACCGCAGAATGTGCAGCTATATGGACACCCTCTGCTTGCGATTATACGAACATAATTTTTTCTTGTTGTAAAAACATCCCAATATTTTTCTATTGGTAATGCTCCCCAGTCGGGATAAGGAAGCGAATTTATATCTTGTATTAATTGACGTGGTTCTGTTGATTTGATTATTCCCTGTTTTCTGTAAGCAATACCTTTCACTGAATCAAGCAAAGGAGCAGACTTTAACGATTGTGGTTGAATCTTCTCTAATGCCTGAACAAGCTCAAACATCGTAATTTCCCCTTCTCCGCATACTGCAATATCAACATCACTGCAAATTCTTAGTGTTGATTCATATTCAGCAGTAATATGAGGTCCTCCAGCTACAATAATGATTTTAGGCATCTGTTTTTTTAAATCTCTTATAAAAGAGATAATAACAGGAAGCTGATATGTCATTACTGAAAGCCCTATAATATCTGGCTTTACCCTTTTAATATAAACAAAAATCTCATTGCGGACTAAATGGTGGGCATGAGCATCAAACAGCGTAACATCACATCCATGTTGTTTAAGAAAAGCTGAAATAGATGCAAGCCCTATCGGCTGGGCTGCCTGATCATAATCATAAGGATTATCAAGATTTTTGGGGAGATTAAGAAGAAGTGTTTTCAATTTATATTAACCGCGATTTACAATCTATTTGAAAAATAAAACGAAGGAATTGCAAAAAAAATCTCATTAACTACACGACGAAAGAGATGAAATCTCTGCCCCCAATCTGGTGCAAACTCATAAGGTTCTGAAGTTATAACAATTGGATTATGAAGTTTTTTGTTCAGACATTTTTTTATTCTGTAAGCCTGCTCAGATGATGTTACAAAAAGAGCTTTGGTAAAATCAAACTGATCTTTATATTTTTCAAGAAGCAATAAGAGATTATCGTAGTATTCCCATGTGCCTTTTATATCATCATGCACTATAATATCTTCTCTTGGAACATTATAGAGCAGCAGCCTCTCTTTCATTGCCTGTGCGATTGTTTTATTTGATCTTTTCATAACTATTCCGCCAAGCACTATAATCTTATCAGCATAACCTTCTTTATAAAGCTCTAATCCTTTTTCAAGTCTCATAAGAGTACTCATATCTGGTACCCCTTTTTCTGTATCGTAATAAAACGGGCATGAAAGAACTACAATTACATCGCCTTTTTGAGGTATCTCGCTTACTTTTATAAAGCTGTAAAGCCATTCATTAAGCGGTGTAAACAAAATTATAAATAGTGCGAAATTTATCAAAAAAGAGATAGTTATTATAAATCTAATAATACTTCTGCCAAAACTATTTGATTTTGATGATAAACGATTATGAGTAAACATTATATTTGTCCGGTTCATCAAATTTTATAACAACCGTTTCTAATTAAATAACAGCATCATGTAAAATCAGGGCGTTTGCTCAAAAGTAGCTGGTTTCTCATAACAAGAAGTTTGTCCACGAGCCTTGGTGCCCAATAGTTTAAATGATATCCAATTCTATCCATACCAGAACTTAAGTTAAGCTCCTTCTTTCCTTGCTCAACTGCTTTAAAAATTTCTGATGCTACTATAGCAGGATCTTTACCTCCGGTATGTTCGGGAAACTTATAATCTTTAAACCTTCCTTCAATCAGACGATTTTTGCCGTAATTTGAACGAAATCCACCAGGGTTAACTTTAAGGGTTCTGATTGGCAAGCCAGATACCTCTGTCTGTAAGCTCTCATGTATTGCACCAAGAGCAACTTTAGTAGAACCATAAGATGATGCTCCTGGAAAAGAGTGATAGTTTGCAGCCCCCATAATATTGACAATAACCCCTTTTTTATTTGTGAGCATATCTGGAATAGCACACTGCATTAATGCAATAGGAGCAAGAACATTTACCTTATAATTCCTTTCATAGACATCTAAAGGAGTATTTTGAACAAATCCCGCTGCATTATAACCTGCATTATTAATCAAAATAGAAGGAACCTTATCAATCTCTTTAATAATTTTTTTATATAAATCTCCAATTAAATCAACATCATGTAAATCGAATGGATAAATATATGCCTTCCCGCCTCTATTAATAACTTCTTTTTGAGCTTTTTCAAGATTTTCTAAATTTTTCGCTATCATAATCACTGATGCTTTAAGTTCACCCGCTTTTTTAGATAATGCAAGCCCTAAACCTGACGATGCCCCAGTTATCAATAGAGTCTCATTTTTCCACTTAAAAATCATTTTGTATCTCCTGTGATCATAAATTTATGATACATTTATTATAATAATTTTATTTTATGAACGCGATATCTTTGAATTAAGAAATAAATATAACTAAATATCGTAATTATAATAATAGAAAATTCATGGAAAATTCTGTTTGCAACAGAATAAACAGCAGCATTATTATTATTTACATTAACTAAAGTTAACACATAGAACCAAGTAAATTCTGATATACCAAAACTACCAGGAGTTAATCCAATAGACGAAATCAGATAAACTGTCGGAAAAATAATAGCAAACGTTAGAAAATCAATGTTTACATTAAAAGCTATAATAATAATATAATATTTGAACATTGCACCGTATTGAATTAAAATAGTATAACACACCAGTAAAAAAGATGTTTTTCTATCAATCATTATAAATATAGATGGATCAAACTTATTTTCATTAAATTTTCCTTTAAATAATTTTATTGCGTTAGCTTTTGAGACTAAATATTTATAAAGACATGCTAATATATTTAATATTATTAGATAATAATTATAAAAAAATAGAAAAAATAGAATCATTATAAGAATATACAAATATACAGCAAAACATAATTTTATTATTCCCAACATATAGAGAAGACCCGGAATCATCATAAATATAGTTGCTGTCATTCCTACAATACTTTCAATTATACCTGCATATACTGTTTTAGTAGGTGATAGATTTAAATCTACTTTAAGCGAAAGAGCTTTTGTTCCGGTATAAGCTATTACAGGTAAAACAGAAGCCATTAATATAGCAATATTTATATTATAAAAGACAAAACCTTTAGGTATCGATTTTGCGTCTTCAAAACATCCTATTAATAATCTCCATCTATTAGCAAGTAGAATATGTATTATAAAAGTACTTAAAATAACTATAATTGGGAAATACAAGTTAACATTCATTGATTTCTTCAATAGGTCAACAATGGATTGGTTACTCAAATGAAGCATAAACCAATATAGCCAAATACCTATAGCAATAATTATAATGTTGACCGTAATTTTAATACTACGCTGATTCACTTAATAAATATCCACAATTTAATATTTAAAGAACAATGTTAAAATATTTGTGACGCATTTGGCGGATATGGTTTAGAATTGTATGTTTTAGAAATGTATTTTGTTATGAAATATTCATTTTCAGCTGCGAGACAGCCTTTATATTTTCCATTAAAATAGTCTATTTTTCTTGCTTTTAACACAATTGATTCAAGAGTTTCATCTCTAAGATTACCAAAAGATATATGTATAAAGTCACATGGCATAACATCACCATAAGCCGTGATCGCCAAAACCTCGTTAAATGCAGGACAACCTCCATATCGTCTTCCATAATGATCGCCAGTAATAAACGGGTATTTTGCATGAAGCTCATCCATTACAATTCTATCTTCTTTGGTAATCAAACTATCGTAATTACCCTGCCATTTACCTACAGGCATTGCGGGTATCAAACCAAGGCTAATTTTATTCTCAATAGCATAACAGACTAAATTCCTAAAACTTTCTGAACGTGTTGCGTTTTTATAAACAACTGTTCCGATATGAACACCCATACCGATTTTTCTGCATAACTCTATTGTCTCTATAGCTTTTCTGTGAGAATAAGCCTTTCCTCTAAATTTGTCATGCTCCTCTGAAAACCAGCTATCAACAGATATGCTCAATTTATCAACACCAATATCCAAAAAATATCTAATTTTGCTTTCAGGTATATCGTAACCATTGGTTGCAAGAGCGATATAAGTTCTTGAAGGCTGACACGCTTTTACCAATTCAGGAAATTCTTTCGATAATGAGGTTTCTCCGCCTATGAAATCAAAAGCAATAACACCCATCTCAAGACACTCGGCAATTATACGCTTTTTTTCCTCAAGAGATAACAACGGCTTATCATTATTTGTAAAATATTTCTGACAACAATGAGCACAGTTTAAATTACATGCATACTGAGGAGCAAATAGAACACCACGTATCGGCTCTCTTGATGTAAACTTTTCAACAAATATCCTGCTTAAAGCTCTAATAAGCAGAAGAGGTTTTCTACGAATCAATCTTGGAGTTACAAGTTTTATTCTATCTTCAAATTTTTGAAATTTTGATAATAAATTAATCATTGATTTTTACTTTATCTTTGTGCCGTTTTTTTGACAGCCATATAATAAATGACATGCTTAATTTGTTTAATATATATAGTAATTGACTCACCCTGCCAGAATTGAGAAAGAATTTTTTCTGTTTTGACAGTTTAATAATATCATCTGCTACTTTTTCAGGTAAAATAGCTATTTTCTGCTCTAATTCACTATATGGCACATTAGACTTTGCTGCAAAACAGGTATTTATAACACCTGGACGCACTACTTTAAATTGAATATTGGAGTGCATATATTCTACAGATAGTGTCATAGCTAAATGGCTTTGAGCTGCTTTTAAAGATGCATAAATCCCCATGTTCGGTGCTGGCAAATACTCGGCAGAGCTTCCAACAAATATCACTTGACTATTCTTTTTCATCATTGGAATTAAAATTTTAAGAATCTTTATTGATGATAAAAAATTTGTATTGACAATTCTTAATATATCATTGTCAGAAAGAGATAGTAGTTTACCATAACAGGCGGCGGCAGCATTTATAACAATCAAATCAAATTTATCTGTATATTTATTGATATATGACTTAAACGAAATACTATCAAAATTATTGAGGTCAACACCTATATCAAAATAAAACCAAAATATATCAGGATAATTAGAAAGGTAATCAGGTTTTGAACGGCTTATACCAATAACTTTATATCCCAACTTAGCAAATTTGATAGCAACGCTTTTACCAACTCCCTCACTTATCCCTGTTATAAATACAAAAGCCGTCACTATATCACCTTGTTCTAATTATAAAATATTAAAAACTAAAACGTCCTCGATCACAAGGGCTGGAGCAGCCTGGACATTGTTCTTTTATTAATCTTATTTCTTTACTTGTTTCTGAAAACCACAATTGATCAAAGTTCATATCACAATCTGAAAGATTACCAAAGATATATTGATGATTATATACTCGTGAAGTCTCACATGTTCCCACATCTCCTGAAGGAGTGATAATACAAATAGTAATACCAGATAAACACCCTATTCCAGTATATTGATTACTATTAATTATTCTTAAAAACGTATTGGAAATGTTTGCTCTACCTGTCAGATAATCCTTTATATTTATCAGATTATCTACTTCTAAAAATTTAGTGTGTTGCATTTCAAGTGAGAATGAATGAAAACACCCTATACTATCAATCTCTTTAATCATATCAGGAAGAATATCAATATTATCTTTTTGTATTACACTATTTAACTGAGTTTCAATATTAAAATATTTTAATATTTCTATTGATTTAATTAGTTTTTCATAAGCCCCCTGGCATCTTATTTTATCATGAATTAATTTAGTTCCATCGTATGATAACTGTATTGTCCTAATAGATTTTCTAATGCTATTATCAAGCAAAATATCATGTAATTTATCAGGAAATGTCCCGTTAGTGCATAAAGAAAATTTTATGCCTAAACTTGCAAGTCCAGCAAGTATTTGCCTAATATCTTTTCTAACGAATAATTCCCCTCCTGAAAGAAATATATGATTATTAGAATTATTTAAAATTTCCGATTTTTTAAATAACTGAACAATCTGCTCACATGACAATTCATTATCAACTGGTGAAAACAACCCATGAGTATAATAACTACAATGTTTACATCTAAGATTACAACGATAAGTTAACATAAAAAAAGTTTCATTTAAGGTATTAACTTTATGCTCATGCATAAAATCAACTAAATTATGATATTGCACAGAAGCTTCCTTAAAATCGCCTTGATCAGATTTAATAATAGTCATATTTATAAAATAACTTATATCTGTTTTATCTATAAAAGTCTCAGTAAAAACTTCTAACATCCAGTAGCTTATGAAATATTTAAGCCTCTCATCTGTTAAAATTCCTTCATTTTCACAACACAATAGCAACATAGAATCATTCAATTTTTGATAATATTTTTCTGCATAGTGATCGCACGCTATTAAAAAATCTTGTAAAAATTTTTTGTAAATATTAACAATTTTACTCTCTTGTATTCCTAACTTTATATAATCATGTTCAATCTCATCACCATATTCCCCAGAAAGAATAACAATTTTCTCAATCTCAAATTGTTTAACCATTTCATGGGAATAAATTTTATATGGAAAAATTTTATCTATATTTTTATCGAATATATAGTAATTATATTTTATATCTGAACAACACAATCCAATATATTGGATAATTTTTTCTACAGCAAAAGTAGCGGGAGCAAATGCAATTTTATTATTTTTGACTAATGTATCTTCTAAATATCTGAATATAATCTTAGCAGATTGGTTAGAGTAAAGCACATTTGACCACAAAAGATTGTCTTTAAGTATTGATTTTCTGCAAACATCTAAAAATCTTGGTATTGATAATTGATTATTGACAAAAAATATATCGAAAAATGAATTATATTTCTTACTATTCATAGTATTCCTCACAATTTAATTTACAGATAATACTAATTATATAGTATTTAGCCTTCAAAATAAGAAACTCAATTATAAAAAATAACTTTAGTCCCTTCTCTATCAATTTTAAATGGTAATGTTTTTATTCCAAGAATAGACGATAATAATTTATGATTATCATGACAAAACAATAAAAAACCAGCTCCACCAGCACCTAATAGTTTTCCACCTTTTGCACCAACATTAAAGGCATTATCATAAATAGAGTCTATATTGGCATTGCTTATACAATCAGCAAGTTCTTTCTTGAATGACCATCCTTTTTTAAGGATATCGCCGATATGCCATGAAATAGAAGATTTCTTTTCGTTATTGTAATTGATAAAAATATCTCTTAAATTTTCTGCAAGAGAAAACATATTTTTCAAATGGATAAACTTATCGTAATTATTTAACAAATTCTCCCGTTGATTGCTTAAAATGTCCTTTGCATCCCTTGTACCTCCAACATAGTAGAGGCAAAGTGAGTTTTCAAGTTCAGCTTTTGTATATTCAGAAAGCAGTATCGGTGACACATCAACAGTTTCATCTTTATTAAAACGAATATAATTTATATTTCCATAAGCTGATGCAAATTGATCCTGTTTTCCAATCGGTTCTTTGAGAATATCAATCTCAATTTCGCAAGCATCTTCTGCTAACTGATGTTTTGATATTATTCTTCCTTTGTACGCGTACAAAGCATTCAATAAACCTACCGTAAACGCACTTGAAGAGCCGAGTCCAGTACCAGATGCAACATCAGCAAAACTTGCGATCTCTACTCCAGTTTCAATACCAACTTTTTTTAAACATTCTCTAACTATAGGGTGTTTAACCTCTTCTGCACTTAACACATCCTCTGTTTTTGAATATTTTATTCTGATCTTATCATGAAAATATGGATGAATAACAATATACATATACTGCTGAATAGCTGCTGAAACAACAGCTCCATAACCATGACGGAGATAAAAATCTTTTATATCAGTACCACCGCCTGCAAAACTTACTCTAAATGGAGTTCTTGTAATAATCATAAATTTTTAGGTATTTATAATTTGTGATTGAAAAATATTAATTTTATTAATTTTTACAGGGAGTTATTCAAAAATAATAAAATTAATATTTAGATTAATTTGTAATTGAGAATAAATTCAACCGCACCATTAATATTATCAAAAACATAATCTGGTTTTACATTATATCGTCCATCTTTACCGGATTTACCTGTTTTTACGAGAATTGTCTTAATACCTGCATTTATTCCAGTCTGAATATCTCTTGTGGTATCACCGATAATCCAAGATTTCTCCATATCAATATTGTATCTCAATCTTGCCTGTTCTATCATACCTGTTGCAGGTTTTCTGCAATTACACTCTCTTTTATAATAAGGATTTTCTTCTGGATAGCCCTTATCTGGATGGTGAGGGCAAAAAATAATATCATCAAAATATGCTCCATCTTTTCCTAAGAAAGTCTCTATCTTATGATGCATTTTATTAACAGTTTTAATATCACATAAATTCATGGCAACAACGGGCTGATTGGTCACCATTATAGATAGATAATCTGATTTATTTATTGCTCTTATTGCTTGAGAAGAGAAAGGAAATATTTTGAGATCATATACCTTGCTAATAAAAGGCACATACTCAACTATAGTTCCGTCTCTATCGATAAAAATAGCAGGACGTTTATTCTCTTTTGACAGGCGAAAAATTTTTCCGTTTTTCAAATCCTTAGTTACTTTATCAAGCCGTTCATGGCTTCCCATATCTTTTAAATATTCTGCTGTTTTATAAGCATATATATCTCTATTATCGCAAAGCACTTTAGGAAAAATATCCTTCATAAAATCAGAAAGATTATTTACAAAAGTTTTCTTTAAATCTCTTTTTTCTTCAGATGATTGGTTTTCAGGAATATAATTGAATATTGCCGGTGTAAGGAGATAAATTCCAGCATTACCGAGATTTGCACAAACTACTTCATTATGAGGCTTATTAATAATTGATTTAATGCGATAATCGTCATCTATTTCCAAAAGATCGCTGTCATAAGGATGATCCGATGGGTGAACCACAATGGTTCCTTCAAATTTATTCTTACTGCTTACACTACATCTATAATGAAAACATATAAGCTCATCGAGCTTTATATTAAAAAAAACATCTCCATATATAACCAGAAAATCGTTATCAATAATACCTTCTAAATATTTAACAGCTCCTGATGTTCCAAGAGGCATTGATTCATAAATGTAATGTATATTGATCCCAAAAGCTTCTCCATCACCAAAATATGCCTCTATTTTTTCTCCAAGATACCCAACTGTAATGTAGATATCTGTAATTCCATATTTTTTTAATATTAGAATCTGATGCTCTAAAATTGGTTTACCGCATATTTCAACCATTGGCTTTGGGATAGTGTCTGTAATTGGTTTTAATCTTGTTCCTTTACCTCCAGCTAAAATCACTGCTGTTTTAATATTATATTTCTCTAAGCTTTTCACTGATATATTCTCTTTTGTTTAATTTGTGCAAAGCGATCTTTTGCCTTGCTGTGTTTTGGTAAAAGCTCAATACACTTCTTATAAAATTCCATTTTCTGGATATCATCTTTAGACAGAGTACCAAGATGGTAATATATTTTTGCTGTTAACTCGTTTGCTTTTTCTTCTGTCAGATTTAAATGTTTTTTATTAATTTTTGCCAAAAGAGATTTAAATATTCTTTCAGATTTATTTAAAGAAATATATTTCAATTTTAATCCTTTATTAAAGGAGGTATCTGATTTTATAGTATCTATTATTTTAGTATTACTGCTGTTAAATATTTTTAAAATATTTGATGAATAGTTAAAAAAAATAGACTCGATTTGGAATACAAAAAAGTAGTAATAGAATATAATTTTGTTTAACATCTGATATTTTTAATATGGAGCGAGGGTAATAATAGTTCCCTCAACTATTAACAGGGCTGGGGAGGTGCATTATGTGGCATCGCTTACTTTATATATTGTAATATTAGGAGATCGTGTTGTTATCTTGTTTAATATTAAAGCGAGCTTACTGCTTAAACGATCTTTACCAAGAGTTGAATTTATATTTACTAAAGGCGTTCCAGGAGTTAGCACAATATAATTGACTTTATATTTTTCAACTGCTCGGGCTATATCATCATCAGAGAGAGTGTGATAAACATCAACACATTCCATATCTTTCCCCCACTGATAAAAGTTATGTGCAATACCATATATCAAATGATTCCCCATAATAGTTACTGGTTTTCGTAAAGATGATAGAAATTCTGCAAACTCCACTCTCCAAAAATCAGGCTGTTTATCAATTGTAATCAGATTTGTTTCATATATAAATTCAGATAAATAATAGTCAGCCAACCTATATATCTGATGTCCAAAATAACAACATAAAAATATAACAAATAAGATAAAATAAAATAGGTTATCATTAAATAAGATCATATTGGAACAAATTAAACAAAAGCTAATTCCATTTACAACGGCAAAAACAGCAAAGAGGATATAAAGCCATCTTCCACCAAAAAATAGATGTTCTAACTTCTTATCACCAGATATATATCTATGTCTCATGAATAGAAAAATAAACAGCAACCCCAAAGTATAAAATCCAAGATAAACGAAAATATCACTAAATAGGCTATTGCGAATCAATACATACAAAGAAAAAGGCGTTATTAACATAATCGAACCTAAAGATATCCACAAAGATTCTGATGAGTAAAAATTAACCATCTGTTTCAGACCATAGGCAATATACGAAATAAAATTCCATAATATTTTGACATATGAATATAATCGGGCTTTTGCACTATATATGTTGGAACAATTTTTATATTCGCCATTATCTTTTTTATTATAATAACCTGCCAGAGGTCCTAAACTCCTTAGATAATACAATAAATTGCTATTTTTTTTATAGGATTTATTTTTGCTCAATATCTCAAAGTAGAAACAGTCAATATTAGTAATAAAAAAAACAATTGAGTATAAAGCTATCATAACAAAACTTATTTTTAGATAAATAAGATAAAATAAGCCTGTTAAAAACAATATTATATCCTGATGCCTGTTTCTAAATGCAAAACCATTTATGATACCAAGACATACTGTAGTAGTTATAAGAGATTCTTCATAATAGGATATGTATAAAGCCACTAAGACAGATAGAATAAATAGAAAGTAATTAAGTACATCACTTAAAGCAAGAACAACAACAAGCATAACTTTTGTTCTTATGCCAACAAGAAGTGTAAATATAAAAGGGCAAATAATTAAACAGAGCTGAATATCAGAAAAATTTGAATCATTAGAGAAATGGGATTTTAATATGTTAAATTGGACTATATACATTCCTATAAGGAACGCAATAAATAGAAATAAATTAAAAAATTGTGACCATCTTAAAAGATACTTATCAGGAAAAAGTTTGATGATATTTAGGTATGGATTATAAGAAAAATAGTTTTGGTTTGGTCTTATTTCATAAATATTATCAGAAAGAATAGTTGTTAAAGTAATGTCTGTAAAAATAAAATTTCTTAAATTTTTTGCATAACATAAAAGCGAAGCTGTATCCATAAAAGCATAGTTTACATTTTTGATTAGATAATAAAATCCAACTATAAAAATCATAAACATTATTATGGAAATTATTAATAATATGAAAGATAATATACTCAAGTTGTATGTTCTTAAGTTTTAAATTACATTGGTTTTGATTTGTTTTAAACTGATAACACTTACCTCTTTTTTCATACCATTGAAATTATACAGCGTCCTGCAATTTCTCCTGAGCGAATCTTATTGATAGCAATATTTATTTCGGAAAGTTTAAAACGGGCTGTAATAAGCTCTTCAAGTTTCAGTTTTCCAGATTGGTATAACCTTATATATCTCTCAATATCTTTATGAGGCAAACTATCGCCGCCATGAGAACCAGTGAGAATTTTTCCAAAGTGGAGTGGAAGGGTATATATAGATGCTTTATTCTTTTTAGAAGGCACACCTACAAGTATTGTCTTTCCCTTAGAAGCTGACAGACGATAGGCAAGCTCAATCATATCTACATTACCTGTGCTTTCAACAACAACATCTGCGCCAGTCTCTCCAACAATATTCAATATAATACTCTCTAATCTATTTTTTGAGTTTTCTTGGTCTGCATTTTCTTGAACTGAATTTTGTTGGTCTGGGCTTTTTTTATGTCTGCTTTCTTTATATTGCAGTTTATTTACATTTACGATATGCGTTGCCCCAAATTCTTTTGCAAGTTCAAGTTTATTATCAAAAATATCAACAGCAATAATTGGATTTGCTGAAACTAAAGCTGCACCTTGCACAACGCTCAACCCAACTCCCCCAGCGCCAATAACTACTACAGATTCCCCAATTTTTACATTAGCATCGTTATTTATAACTCCAAAACCTGTTGTAACTGCACAACCAAGCAATGGAGCAAGTTCTAAAGGAAAATCTTTGTCGATTGATGTAATACGATTTTCTGAAACAATAGCATATTCGTTAAAAGTGGTAACCCAACCAGCATTTAGCAATTTATCTTCCCATTTATAAACAGGAGTTTCTGAACAGATACCAATTCCTTCTCTCCAGTGAAGTACAACGTGGTCTCCCTTACTGACACTTTTAACCCCAGCTCCTGTCTCGAGAACTATTCCAGCACCTTCATGTCCAAGAAGATGAGGAAGATATTTATCTTCACCTTTAATGCCGTCAATTTCGCCAATTTGCGAGCCGCAAATTCCAGAATATAAAATTTTAACTAAAATCTGACCAAAAGATAGAGACTCTGGCAGATGAACTTTATCAATTACAAGAGGTTTATTTTGTTCAACAAGTATGGCTGCCAACATAGTTTTTGTTTTCATTTAAACACCATTTCTATGGTAAAAATTGCTTGATTAAGAATATTCTCAATATCGATTTTTGCAAAACAAAAAAAATAAACAATTCATTTAAGTTAACTAAAATCACCGCTATTTTTATTCAAAATATATAAATGAATGGTCTCCTGTATATCCACACTTATCAAACCACCACTGCCACTCTTGAGGTGTGCAAAACATTTCACAAGTCACCTGCCAGTAAAGCAGATTGACTTTTTCCTCTTCATTACGATAAGACTCCACACATATATACTTATTTTTTTTTCCAACCCGTTCTATTTCACGTAAAGCACTATCTAATTCATAACAGTATAGATTGTGTAACGTATTTATAGAAAAGACCAAATCAAACGATTGGTCTTCAAAAGGAAGTTCTTTGGCATGTCCAACTTTAAGAAACGGTCTAACTTCTTCTTTTGCATGTTCAACAGCATAATCAGATATATCTATTCCAACAACTTCAATTCCAGACACAGCCTGCATAATATCAAACAGTAAAAAGCCTTTGCCACACCCAACATCAAGCACTCTATCACCAGATTTTAACCCATACTGGTTGACAAGCTCTTTTGCAACAACACTCCATCTGCCATCGTAATGATATCCGCCATAACATATACGGCGATCCCCGTCCCAATAATCATATCCCCACTTTTTTGCTTTTTTCGCTGCATCTGCTTTTGGATAGCCGTTTACTCTGCCGATATAATCTCTTACTGTTTTTTTATGAATTGGTGCTATTAAATCAATGTATGCCATAATTTATTCCATTATATTTTTATGCTCTCACTATTAACCTATTGCTCGTCAATAATTGTAAGTATTTCATTAATTCCCATATATCTGCTTTATCAAAAAAGGCCAAAAACTTGGATTATATAGTGTATTACATGTGTATTGACACTCATAAGTGCAATGACATCTCTTTGCCATAATTTGCTCTCTTATTTGAATAGATTCAGGACTTCTCCATAATTTACTAAGATTATAACCAAACTCTCTCAAATTTCCCATTCTACTTTTTGGAAGCATTTCGCATGGATAAACATCTCCATTTTCATAGATAACGCCCATAAGAGTCCCTGCATAACAATCATAAGTTCGAGATTTACTAACATAAGATTGATAAGCAAGATTATAACCTAATATCTCCCTTGCAGATGATAATTTTTGAAGAAAATTTTTGTTTCTTTCATTTTGTCTATCTTTCTCAATCATATCAATAGTTGTTCTGTAAATAGACGAATTTACTTCTTTTAAAGTTTTAGATTTAGAATCACCTCTTATTATTGTAATTCCAGGGCTAATTCCAAGCTGATCTTTAACAGATTTCCTAAAATCATTCATTATGTACTGATTGCCTTGATGTAAAGTTGATACTATACCTATGTCAAAATTGCTGTATTTCTGCTTCAATATTTTTAAACTATTAATAGTTTTTATTGCATTTTTATATGAACCTTTTTTATTTCTAAACTTATCATGATGTTCTTCAAAACCATCAATAGAAACCCCCATATTAATTCTTATATCAAAGCATTTTGATACTATTTTCTCAGCAGTTCTTACAATATGATCTGTATTAAAGCCATTTGTAATTATAGTTATGAACTCTGCAACCCCAGATTTATTAAATAGCCTAACAATTTCATATAAATCTTCTCTTAAAAAAGGTTCGCCTCCTGTTAAATTTACAGATAAGGTCGGGGACAAATTGCTAACAATTTTCTCAATTTCAGAAAAGGTTAATTCATAGCTTTTTCCTGATATAGCTTTATGGAAAAAGCAGTGAGAGCACCTTAAGTTGCATTTGGAGGTAATGAAAAATATCAAATGGATAGGCTGACCATTTTTAATGAATGCTCTATATATAAATGTCTTTGGAATCTTCATTTTTTTTTATTTCAAACTGCCTTTTGTTTGAATTACTCCATTTGTTTTTTATGTAATCCAATAAGAAAAATAAGATTTGATATACCAATTGAAATAACCACAGCAAAATATTCAACAAATAAAACTACAATACTCTTTAAACTAAACGTTAGCCCACGTTTTTTTAACGTAAATAACAAAAATCCCCTATTGTTTATTATAAATATACCTAAAATAATAATATAAATTATTAAGGTGAAAAATAGAGATATATAGCTTAAAACGTAAGCCAAAAAAGAGATTAACAGAATACAAGGTAAAATAATATTTATTAAGTACGGCGTAGCTGTATTAGAAGTATAATTTATATTACCTTTTGTCAGCTTTATTATTTTCATCATACCCATAATTCTATAATAATTTGTCCTTAATAAACTTATCAAAGTATATGTTTTAAGATGATCTACTTTAATTGTCCTATTTTGGAAGGCAAGTTCTCTTCCTTTACATACTCTGTTTCCAAATTCAATATCTTCTACATAAAGAAGGTCAATACAAAAACCTCCTGACTGTTCAAAAATAGATCTTTTTATAGCAAAAAAGAATCCAGAGATATATTTTGTATAATCAGGACTAAAAAAACCTCTATAAACCAAATCTAAGTTTTTGTAATCACTTATAAAGTTAAGATGTGATGTATTTTCTGAATAATTAGATTGAACTATTAAAACTTCAGGCTTCTCTAATGTAGTTTTAGTTATATTAAAAACAGCATCATCTGGCAGCGATACATCACTATCCAAAAATATAAGAATATCGCCAGTAGCATTCATTGCTCCTATATTTCTGGAATAAGCAACACCTTTATTGGTTTTGTTGGAAATAATTTTTACAGGATAAATAGAAGCCTTATTCAGAGTATCATCAATTGAACCATCATCTACAAGGATTGTTTCAAAATATATACTTTTTTGAGATAATACAGATTCAAGACATCTTTCAATTGTCTTTCCTGCATTATACGCTGGAATAATAAGAGATATAGTCGTAGCTATTGATTTATCGCTCATAATAAGATTGCTCATCTTTACAATTAATGGATTGCACTCTAAAAATACTATTTCCAAAATTTTTAGATATAAAAGAAGAAAAATATGCCTTTGCTTTACTTAGCTGTCTCTCTTTTCTCTCATACTCATATTCAGAATTTTTCATTTTTACATCATCTTCGTCAGCAGCATTATTATTTTTATTAACAATAGTTGATGCAAATTTTCTTCTATCGTTTCCAACAGTTAAAAAATCATTAAGCATTATGCAGCACCATTTAATTCTAAAAAGAGGAAAAAGCATCTTAACTCTATTTTTAAGCTCAAGTAAATTATTCTGCAAAAATTCTTTTGAACAAGATTCGTTTGATGGTGATGAATGTTCAATCAATGATTCAATAAATAAATCGCAATATTTTAAAGGAACAGGTATCTTCGGCTGGCAGAAAAAATCGCATATCATCTTTGCAGGATCGTCCCAGCCAGCATATTCAAAATCTATAAATTTTAACGATTTTGAACTATTACTATTATCTAAAGAATAATGATTGTATTTGTGATTACGTTCGTAGTTATGTTCGTAATTGTATTTGTTTTTATGTTCGTGATTATCTTTCTGCGTAATAACTGCATTGTGAAAACCAAAATCAGATGGGGATAAACAACGCTCTTTCCAAGTTAATATTCTATTTATATCAATACCTAATTTTTCTGATTCAATCATAATACCAGCTTTAATCTGTTCCCATGCAGGAGTAATCCCATTTTCAATAAATAGCTTTGCTTTTTGATTAATTTCATTATTGGATAAAGCATCTTTTGTTATACCGCCTTTATCAATTGTAATATCTTTAAACCTTTCAATTCTTCTCTCAACAGACATGATATGATCTTTAATACTAAAACAGGCATCAGAAGCTAAGAATAAATTACGGTTAAGAGCTGCTGATCGTATTTTAGGTTTATTTATCTTAACCGCAAAATTCACTGCCTGGATAACATAATCATAACTAATATCTATATCTTTACCATGGTTATCTTTAGATATTTTACTACTATTAGATATTATATTGCTGTTATCGTTAGTATCATTAATTATTTGCTCGCCATTTATAAATTCATATAAGCCTGCTGATTTTACAATATCTTTTGCTATTGGTTCAGGAATATTTCTAATTCCTTGACTCCATAAAAATGATAAAAAGTCAAATTCTGTATTGAGTCTGTCTCTTTTATCGTCAGGATGAGAAAAATATAATTTAAGAAGAAAATCTCTTGCAGAGGTAACTATTCTAAATACTTTATTATTTCCTCCAAACTGTACAGGCTTTATTACAACTTTTTTTTTATCAATCTTTTGTAGATTAATAGAATCAAGAATGGAAAGTGTAATATTTTTTATATCATGCAGGAGCATAATTATTTAAAATTATTTGATAATGAATTAAACTATCAATCAATAAATTAAGCATCTTGGCATTACCACTGTCTTTATTTTACGCAATTATTGAATTTAGCATATCAACATCACCAGTAAATAGAATGGGAGTTACTTCTGGGGGAAATTCTTTATGTGCAAGAAATTCAGGGAGATCGTCAATAAAATGGGTGCAGCAGCATTTTATAATTCGCTCAATTTTTTTATTTTGACTCTCCTCAAAAAATATATCGCTCTTAGTTAACCTAATATCTCTAATATTTAAAATATTTTTCTCAATCCAACTATATGCAGCTTCATGAAGATCATATTTTTCTCCTGAATATGGATATCTTGTTTTATGGCTGATAATATTAATATTGATCTTTTTTTCTCTGCAATGAATTAAAAAATCTAATATTCCTTCAAATGGTTCAGCCTCAGCTATAAGAACTCCATAAACATAACCCTGCATTTTTGTCCATTCATCTTCTCTGCCTATAGAGCGGAGATAATCTCGTATTTTATTTTTATCAGGTATAACTTCTTTACTGTTATAGGAAATATTTAGATTTTCTGAAAAATCTGAAGTAATAAGCTCTCTTTCTAATGCTGCTTGATAAAAGATTTTATCATAACAGATTATTGTATTGTCAAAATCAATTCCGATTTTCATAAAGCTATGCACAGGAAACGGCTGTCCTTTCATGCAGCAATTGACTGTAAATCTTAAATATTTTTTCGGCTATCTGTGTAGGAGATAATCCTAAAATCTTATGAGCATTTTTCTGACTGCCAGATTGATGAAGAAATTTATTGCCAGAATTAAATCTTAAGAATTTTGGATACAATTTTGGATTAATTATATTAGTTTCAAACTGAAAATCAGCGTTATCTGCTCTAATATTATCCATATTAGCAATATTATTACGTTTATTTTCTATAAAGTTAGAATCTGCAAGCCATTCAGCCACACAAGAGCCAAAACCGCCGCAGGCACCATGCTCTTCTAAAGTTACAACTAATTTAAATCTCTCAAAAATGTCAGATAAAAGCTCTGTATCAATTGGCTTTACAGTGTGCATGCTTACAACTTGGACAGAAAGATTATTTTTTTCTAAAATATCAGCACATTCAACAGCATTTGGAAGTATAGTTCCTGTACTTAATATTGCTATATCAGCCGTATCGGTCACATCAGTTATACCAGAACATTGGCGGATAACAATACCTCTGCCTATTTTTAAATCTGGTATTGTATTATGAACAACAGGCTCATTTTTCTTGCCTATTCTAAGATAAACAGGAGTATTTAAATTGAAAGCCTCTCTTAAGGCGGCTCTTAACTCTAAAGCATCACCCGGGCAGACAACACTCATATTCGGCAGAGATCTCAACATTGCAATATCTTCGCAAGAGTGGTGGGTTGTACCAAGATTTGCATAAGAAAGACCAGCACCAACGCCTACTATGATTACAGGAAGATTATGATAACATATATCTAACTTTATCTGTTCGATACATCTAAAAGTGTTAAATGATGCTATAGTGTAAGTTACAGGTTTAAGGCCACATAACGCCATTCCAGAAGCCATACTTGTCATGTTTGCTTCTGCAACTCCGCAGTTATAAAAACGATTTGGATATTGAGTTTTAAATTCATCAAACAATCTGTTGCCAATATCTCCAGACAGAAGAACAACTCTATCATCGTCTTTAGCAATAGAAGAAATCTCATCTGCAAATGCGTTTCTCATTATTTTGCAGACCCCTTTTTCAACTGTGCCAGATTTAATTGTTTTGATCGATTATTATTTTGAGCGATTATAGATTCTATCTGACTGTTTAGCTCATTTTTTGCTCTTTCAAGCTCATCAATATTGGGGATTCTATAATGCCAATTATTGTCATCCTCCATAAAAGAGATACCTTTGCCTTTTACAGTGTGTGCAATTACAGCAGTTGGTTTAGATATCAGGCTATTATATGATGTCAAACTATCATATTCTGATTGCTTAAGAGAGCTTGCGGGTTTCATAATTTGAGTTAATTGAGAGATATTATGCCCATCTGCTTCAACAGCATTAAAACCAAATGCCTGCCATTTATCTTTTAAAGGTTCAAGAGACATAACTTCACAACTTCTCCCAGTCGCCTGCCACTTATTAAAATCAACAATGACCGTAAGATTATTTAAGTTATGCTTTGACGCAAACAGTGCTGCTTCCCAAACAGAACCCTCATTGCACTCGCCATCGCTGATTAAAACAACTACTTTATACGGCTTGTTGTTGATTTTTCCAGCAAGTGCCATCCCAGTTCCTATTGAAAGACCATGCCCAAGTGAACCAGTTGCAGCTTCAATTCCAGCAAGCAGGGCTGGTCCAGGGTGTTCCTCAAGCAAACTTCCTGCACTTCCGTAGGTATCAAGTAGAGTTTCAGAAAAAAATCCACGATAGGCAAGAGTAGCATAAAGAGCTGACGCTGCATGACCTTTGCTTAAAATAAATCTGTCTCTATCAGGATTTTTGGGATTTTTAGGGTCAATTGAAAGAATATTTCCAAAATATAGAGCTGTTAAAATATCTACACACGATAAAGAAGAGCCGAGATGTGCTGCTTTTGCATGATGGGACATTTCCACTAACTTTATTCTGATTTCAGCAGATATAATTTTAAGTTCATTTAGAGTCATTGCAGGTTACTCTTGTTATTTGCATACATTTAGCTCCCAATATGGCGGTGGAATGTGGAATAATGATCTATTTTATATCAATATAAATCAGAAATCGATTTCATTGTTCTTATATTATAATATCTATCTTCATCTTTTAGTTTACCTGATTTAAACACCTCAATAATCTCATCAATAGCAGTATCAACTGAATATTTAGGTTTAAAACCCGTTGATAATAATTTATCAGAGTTTAATCTGTATGACCTTGGATCATTTGACTCTGTTATAATAATTTCAGCAGGAACTTTTTGAACAACTTTTTTTGCAATATCAAGAATTGATATATTCTCAAATCCTGCATTATACACACCATTGATATGTTTCTTTTTGTTTAAAGAGCTACCATTTATAGATTCCATATTTTGCAAAAAGTGGATAAATACATCTGTTATATCTTGAATGTGGATATTGGGTCGGGTTTGATTACCACCAAAAACTGTTATTTTACCATTTGAAAGAGCCTGCATAGTCAGCATATTTACAGATACATCAAGCCTCATTCTTGGAGAATACCCGCATACTGTTGCAGGTCTTATACATGTAACTGAAATATCATCTTTATAGCTCAATAACACCCTTTCACTTATCATTTTTGTTTTGTTGTAATCCGAAATAGGAACAAGCGAAAGCTCTTCTGTTACATGAAGTTCATCTTTAATTCCATAAACACTTCCGGAACTTACATAAATAAACTGCTTTACACTGTGTTTTACAGCTTTTTCAACAAGCTGCATAGCTGCAAGAGTGTTCACTTCCCAAGATAATTTTGCATTCAAATCACCGCAAGGATCATTTGCTATATTCGCAAGATGTATAACAGCATCTATTTCTTTCATTGGAACAGCATCAATATTTCTGACATCTTGTCTAATTATCTCTAAGTTTTCATGTCCGGACAAGAAACTGCCAAACCACATTATATCAACTACAGTTATCTTATGACCTTTATTTAAAAGTTTTGGAACAAGAACGCTTCCAATATATCCGCAGCCGCCAGTTACTAAAATATTCATTTCATATCCTTAAATAGATGTTTATAGATTGTTCTATTACTATAGCTTATATTTGCCCTGCTTAAATTTAATCTATTTATCTTTGAGATAAAATAAAAGGCTGGAAAGTAAAGGGAAAAACTAAAAACACTACTATTCTATTATGGTTTGTGTATATAATTAAGAGGAAGTTTCTGTAATCCTTCAAGATTCTCTTTTACCCATTTTATTGTTTCATCAATACCCTGCTCGAGATCAATGTCAGGCTGCCAGCCTAATGACTCTTTAGCTCTTGTGCTGTCTAAAAGATAAGCAGCATCTTTACCAGGCCGTTCACCAACAGATTCTAAACAGTCTTCAAACTGCACACCTAATTTATCAGCAATAATTTTTACAAGCTCTCTTATAGATATGTTTTTTGCTGTAGATAGATGGAATATATCACCAGAATTACCATAATATGCTGCAAGTAAAGTTCCCTTAGCTACATCTCTTATATGAATAAATGAACGAACAGAATATCCTCCCCCGTGAAGTTGAATTTTTCTGCCTGTTAAAAAGAATAAAACTGCCCTTGGAATTATTCTGTAGAGCTGTTGGCCAGAGCCATAAACATTAGCTGCACGAGTAAACACGACTGGGAAATCATAATTTTTATAAAAACTATAAAGGCTCATATCAGCCGCTGCACGAGAAACAGCATAAGGGGTGCTTGGATTATATAGTCTGTTTTCTTTTATGAGTCCATTACAAGAGCCGTAAACTTCTGGAGTTGATATATGAACATATTTTTTAAGAAAACCACACTTTCTTAGTTGATCATGTAATTTAACAGTTGAAACTACATTTGTCTGAAACCAATCTGCAGGACGCTCCCAACTCTCTGCAACCATACTCTGAGCTGCAAAATTAAAAATATATTCAGGTTTAAACTGCTCAATAACCTCCATAAGCTCAGGCAGATTCTGATTTATATCTAACTGATAGAATTTAAAATACCTATCAAAATCAGCAAATTTTTTATATGGAAGAAAAACAGGATTAGATTCTAAAGAGCGGCTGATCCCAATAATATCAAAATGATTTAAACTTGTCTCTTTTTGCCTATCAAGAAGATAAGCTATAAAATTTGCACCTGAAAAAGAATTACTTCCAATAACTGCTATTTTATGAGCTGTCATTTTATTGCCTTTGATTTACATTATCTTTATTGCCCAGAGCTGAAGCTCACTCAGGACGGCACAGCCAAGGTTTTAGCCACACGGCTGCTTTATCGCATATTACTATATTGTTCTAAACATTATGTGAATCATGCTATATCTGCTCTTTAAAAAAAAGAGACTCAATAACAGCATGAAGCAAAGCCTCATGTCCAACCTCTATTATTCCATAAAAGTTAGAAGGCAGATAAAATGAAATATCACTTTTACCCGTCCATAGACAGTTATCGCTGCTAAATCCAGAAAGCGTAACAAGATGCAGCCCTTTTTGGACAGCCATTTCAGCACAAGAGACAATATTTTGAGAATTGCCCGAACTTGATATGGCAATCAGCAGGTCTCCCTCACTTGCAAGCAGCTCTAAAGGACGTTTAAAGACATTCTCGTATCCAAAATCATTACTCATACATGTCATTAAAGAGGGATCATTTAAAGGCATTGAACGTATTTTTAGTTTATTGAGCATATCTTGAGAAAGATGAGAACATATAGAAGCACTGCCTCCATTTCCCACCCACCAAACAGAGCTGTTTTCTGTTCGTACCTTTAACAAAAGAGATTCAAGAACAGAAAATGCCTCTTCCATAGGGATAAGATTACCTTTAATAGAACATTCTACACGATTTAATACAGTATTAAGCTCTTCTATCCAATTTTTAGGCTGTAATATGCTCTTCATGCAACCTCCTTTAGCAGATTCATTAAACCCCTAATCTCTTCAGACTTATCTTCCCAAAACTTATTGTTGTTTAATCCTAAAAGCATCTCTGTATTATAGGGTTGCGCTTGAGCCAACATAAGGTTTGTTGGTGTTCCAATATCTATATGAACAGCTGTATTATGGTATGTGTATATTCGTCCCAGATAATTTGGCAAAACGTCATTACTAAAATCGATATTTGTGAAAAAAGGGGTTATCTGTTTTTTACATGAGCTTCTAAGATCAACCAAAAACTTTACCACCTCAGGTTCAATTATATATACTGCACCATTTGCAATATACAGTACATCTCCATCTGACGATACGGATATTGGTTTTACAGGAGGCTTTTTTAATTTTTCGTAAAATTTCTGCACAATGCCGTTATTATCGCATTCCACAACACCGCACTGTTCAGGATTCCGGGTTTTAAAAGTCATCATAGTTATTGCCGTGTTTTTGGGTCGTAAACTGTGTGAGGCAACAAAGTCATCAATATTTGCAAAACATAAATTATCAGCATGAATAAGCATTACAGGTTCATTGCCAATAAATTTCATATTATTTAATACTGTCCCTCCAGTTCCAAGAAGCTCTGGTTCACAGGATGTCAAAATAGAATCTTTGTATTGGCTATGTTCAATCCACTCTAAAACAAAATCCTTGTGATGATGCAGATTTATAAGTATTGGAAATATGCTTGCATCTGTAAGAAATCTCAGCCAATATTCCATCAGTGGACGACCTCCTATCGGCATCATACACTTAGGCCAAATCTTTGTCAGCGGAAGAAGCCTTGTTCCTAATCCTGCAGAAAGTAAAATAGCCTTCAAGTTATCTTCCTAAAAGAGAGGAAATATAATTTTTAACAACTGATTTTTCTATAGATTTCTGATTGCCTAAATGCTCCACAGCAATAGCTCCTACTACATTACCGAGAAATCCGACAAGCTCGGGATCACATCCTAAATAAGAGGCCATTGAGGTAATTGCGAAAAAAGCATCTCCAGCACCAATACGATCAATTACCTTATGGGCAAATGCTGGAATTTCAATAATTTTTCCATCTCCGCCTCGTATCATACACCCCTTTCTGCCACGTGTAACAATAAAATAACTGCTTTGCATCTTTGAAGCTGTAACATGAACAAGAGGCTTAATATCTTCATTTTGAGAACGTGTTTCCACTCTTAGTTCGTGTTCTGCAAGACTTATTAGGTTTGCCTTAGGATAACAACTCACTGTATGAAAACCTCTGTTTCCAGCGTTTGCCTGAGTATTAAGAGCAAGAAAAGGGGCATTTTCAACTAAAACATTCCGAGTATGAGGGCTAATTGCTCCGTGACCAAAATCAGCAGCAATTACAAAATCATATCGACAAAGCTCATTCTGAAGCTGACTTGCAAACTTTCCATCTCTCTCTTTAGACATTCCAGAATCGTCCATTATATACACTTCAAATAATTTATTTAACGTGTAACCTTCAATAAATCTCCGTTTAATAATAGTAGGGGAGTTTTCCTGATAGAAAAAAGAGGGAAAAATTTTTGGATTGAGCTTAGAGCGGATAAAATCTTCATGGCTCTCCTGTTCTCCAAGAATCGTCATAAGTCTTACTTTATCGGCAAAATTGGCAAGATGGTTGGCAATAGCAAGCACGCCACCTGCAAACAGGTCATTTGATTTATATTGAACTGCAATTACAGGTTCTTTTGATGATGTTCCAAGAACACTGCAATAGTGGTAATCATCAAGAATGGTATCTCCAACCAAAAGAATACGGAGCTTGCTCATCTGCTCAATAGTATCGAAGATTTCGTTCTGACTAAACTTTGAGGTAAAAATCTTCAGATATTGTTGAACTTCCTGAGAAAATGATGAGAAGAATCTGTTTATACCGTTTGTTGAATCAAAGACCATTCAACCTCCCAAAAAAATTATCTGAAACTATATGAAAATATAGATCCTTCAATCCACGGCGAGTTGTCATTATCGCAAAGATAATATACAGCTAAAAAACGATTTTTATCCAGCTCAACAATATCGCCGTATCCGCCGTCATAAAGGCTTCCTGAATAGGAGTTGAGTGTTCCTATTCTATTCCAGCCGCTCAATCCGTCACTGCTAAAACCAACTGACACTCTTTTATCTATATCTTCACTATCGCAATTTATATCTAAAAACCCCTCTTTTGAAATCTTTTTATTATCGGATATTTTCATGCTACCCAAATCTCGATATATGCAGATATACCCGCCTTCTATAGTTTTTAGAACCATAGGTGCATGACCTGTGAGGTTTGTTTTAAAAAACGGCATCCATGTTTTACAATCATCTTTACTTGAAATAAGCAGTATATTATTGGGTTCAATTTCGTCCCGCATCAACCCTATCCACTCTGTGTCTGAAATATGTGCAAGAGAGAATTCGGAAAGAGAGAAGTTTTTATTAGAATTGTCGTATATCTCAGATTTAAGATTCCAGCTGCTGCCTTCGTCATTAGACGATAATACTACAGGTGAAGCTATATAGCCAGACATCAAAAGCTCACCTGATAAGGTTTGCACAATATGACCAAACGAGTTTATTTCGGCATTAGATATTTTTTTGAGATGATGACGCTCAATAGAGATTTTTTTGCACAATATCGGCTTTGGCGATATATTTGATATTAAATCATACGATATAGATTTACACTCTTTATTAGGTTCAAGCGGCTCATTTTCAGAATTTAGTATCTCAAATAAAATTTCTGATTTAAATTTTGAAAGCCATGTTCTACACACTCCATCGCTATCATAATTACGTGTCACAAGAAAAATATCACTTTTATTAGGATATGAAATTATAGCATCCATTTCATTATATCCATTACCATCAGGATTTAACGAAAAATTTATCTCTTTCCAGCTATCTATTTCAGAAATATTTGAGTAAAAAAAACTAACCTTTCCATTAGAACCGTGCATATTGTCTCTATCCACTCTGCCTGAACGAAAAGCTAATATAAAATTGTTAGCTGCTTTTATAAGAGTTGGAAAAGCATGATAAAAGCCAATTTCTTTTGGAATAATCGTAAATCTTTGATTTATAACAAAATGGTGAGAATTATAATCCATTGCCATCCGCCTAAAATAGCCTAAAAAATTTTACGTATCTCTTTAAATGGACGCAATCCGTCAGAAGGGTCAGCACGCCATAATCTATCAGATAATTCAGAAGGCATTGGCTCTTTTTTGCCATCTCCATCTGCTAAAAAACTTTTTTTCACAGTTTCGATTACAAGCTGAATCTGATTTGGCAGCCAGCAGTGACCTAAACTATATTCATCTCCAGTGCCGTCAATATCCAAGTGAAACTCAACCATACTACAATCCCACTTATGAACAGCTCTGTAGATAACTGCCGGCTCAACAGTGTGATCTGACCAACCACAATTGGTTTTAAATTTTAGTTTGAGTTTTGAGATTTTATTTTTCAAAGTCGTAATTGCAGAAAGATTACATTCGTGAATAGGTGTAGGATAACCAGATATACAGTGAAGAAGAGTTAGCTTAGAATCAATATCAATCAAACTACTATTGCTGCTGCTATTATTGATGTTGTTTGACAAATTATAACTATTCTCCTTACCCCCCTCTTTTTCCCAAGCTCCTATAACAATATTGACAGCGTGTTCAACTTCATCTAAAGATGCCATGCCTGTTGAGAGCACAAGAGGCTTTTCTGTTGTGGCACATTCTAAAATAAGATCATCCCAAAGCAGCTCGTAAGATGCTATTTTAAAGAAATCGACATATTGCTTAAGCTCTTTTACACCCTCAAGAAAAAAAGGGGTACAGCCAAATAGTATATTGTTTTTACGGCATCTCTCTGAAATAGGACGCAGAAAATTTTGGGGCAGCTCCCATCTCTTTCGACTTCTATGTTTTTCACTTTTTGCTAAAACCTCAGGGGCAAAAAGTTCTTTTATTTTAAAATATTGAAACTTAACAGCATCACAGCCAATTTGTGCTGCAATATCAATAAATTGTAAACATCTTTCTAAATCGCAGTTATGGTTACTTGAGACTTCAGCAACAAATAAAGGATTCATGTATCACTCTTTTTGTGTTCTTAGATTTAAATGAAAATAAGCACTTGGGGGGTAAAAAATAATATTACAACTCACTAATACCCTTGGGAGGAGAGGCTGAGCACAATATTTATCTGGAAACCTATATTTTAGCTATTTCTTCTATTATTAAAGGAGTACCGTCTTTAATTAACGAATCAGATTTATTTGAAAAATGAGAATGAAAATAGTGTAAAGCATCATTTAACACTTTGTTTAGATCATTTTCATTGTTTATTATCATTGGAGGAAGCCCAATGTTTTTATAAAAAATTAATGCGTCCTCAGAATGTTTTTCTGATATAGACCATGAAACAGGCAAAGTGTTTAGAGATAGAGCTTCGTAAAAGCTATAGCCAAAATTTGAAACTAATAAACGAGATTTAGCAAGTTGTTCTGGGAAATTAGATTCAAATTTTTCAACAATATGAATATTTAAGTTATATTTTTTCGCGTACTCATTAATATTTTCTCTATGTTTTTCATTATGAAGGTATGCAATAATATCAATATGCTTTTTATTTGAAAAAGATTTAGCTCTTATTATATCTCTTCTAAGTATAATGTTCTCTTTGCCATAAATAATATTCGGCATATCTATGAATGAACAGAGTTGGTTATCTTTATATGTTACACCAGGGATAACTATTAAATCAGCTTCCTTAGCCCAAGATGCAGCACTGTCTATAACAACTATTTTTTTATCTGTTAAATTTGCTTTTTCTCTCCACAGCTTCAGCTTGCAGCTTAAAACAACTTCATTCAATGGAGATACATCAATAACAACCAAATCATATTGTTGAATAATATCTTTAAGACCTTGTTCAAACAGAGATTGAAAAGAGCCTCTTAAAGTTTTAAATCCGTTTAACTTAACTAATTCTGCTGATTTGTCATCATCAACCATAAAGGTTACAGGATAACTAACGCGTTCAACCATCTGCTTTGCAAGCTCCATGCTTCTCATCAGATGACCGTAACCATAATTAATATTGGAACAATCAGAAAATGAATCTTTTAATAAACTATCTTTTTCTATTTTTGAGCTTAGACTATAACCAGCATCTATAATAAAAAGGGCTTTCTTTATATTTTCAACTAATTTTCTTTGGTAAACATGAGAATTTATCAACGCAAGTTCAGGCTTTTCTTGTAATATGTTTAGGACTTCCGATAGTTCAAAAGGGATATGTCTGCTGCGCAATTCATCATAAACAGCGTTTTGAAATTCCAGATCAGCCATTGTATCAACTGAAAGGCGGTAAAACTTTGAATAAAGATTCTTTGGCAGTGTGCAAGATTTTACACTAAACTTTTCTGGACATAAACCTATAATAGGGAAATGGTGCTCTTTTAACTCGGGTTTGTCTGACAAATCATCTGCAAGCTGCCACGCCTTTTTACGTGCAATATTAACACCTTGAAGTTGTGCATTCTGAAAAATTTGATTAATATTACGAGGCTCTATCGTAAGTACATCAGCTTCAGGAGTTTCTCTAAGAGACTGTATCATAATATCAATAGCATTAGCTTGAATCAATGGACAATCTCCGCTTATTAAAACGCAAATACCAGCATCAAACAACTCAGCAGCTTTTCGAAGACGAGTAGTTACATGATCAATTTCGCCTTCATACCAAAACAGTTCAATCCCCTGCCCTTTTGCATAATCTTTTAAAGGTTCATTACTTTGTTCTGCAATAGTTGCAATAACAATTTCGTCAAGCTCTTTACATAAACGAAGAGTGTCAACAATCCACTGAATAATAGAACGATCGCCTATTTGACGAAAATGTTTTGCCGGAAATCGTGAAGAAGAGAGACGGGCAACAATAAAAGCAACAGCTTTTTCTTTGTTATATTCTATGTTCATTATTTATTGTTGGAAAGAATTTCATTAAGTGAATTAATCACAAACATTATGTTTTCATTAGTCATTGCTGGAAATATGGGAAGGGACAATATCTGTTCATATACTTTTTCTGATTGGGGACAGTCACCTTTTTTGCAGCCAAACCTTTTTTGGTAAAAAGGGTGCAGATGAACAGGAATATAATGAACATTTACACCAATACCTTTACTTCTCATTGCTGAAAATATAGCGTCTCTTCTTATGTCAGTTTCTTCAAAATTTATTTTAATGACATATAGGTGGTAAGCATGTTTAACTATTTTGTTTATCTCTAAGGGTTCTACACCTTTAATATTGGATATCTTTATATGTAAATATTTTGATTCTTTATTTTTTAAAAGGCTACTATAGCAATCTGCAATATATTGGCGTTTCTCAAGCCATGCTGGAAGTTTTTTTAACTGGCTTGTTCCAAGTGCACACTGCAAATCTGTTATTCTATAATTATAACCCAAATCATCCATTGTGTAGAACCATGAATTCTGCTCAGCCCGTTGTCTATGATCAGTTGATATGCCATGGTTGCGGAATTTTCTTATTTTTTGTGCAAACTCTTTATTGTTGGTTAGAACCGCCCCTCCCTCCCCCGTTGTAATATGCTTTACAGGGTGAAAACTAAAAACTGTTAAATCTGCTAAATTCCCTGTTTTTACGCCTTGATATTCTGCTCCAATAGAGTGGCAGGCATCTGCAATTAGAATTAAATTATATTTATCTGCAATCTTTTTAAGAGCAGTGTAATTGCACGGCTGTCCAGCATAATCTACCGCTACAATAGCTTTAGTATGAGATGTTATTAAAGGTTCTACAATGTTTGGGTCAATAAGGAGAGTATTTGGTTCAATATCAGCAAAGACAGGAGTGCCTCCCTGAAAAACAACAGCATTAGCAGTAGCGGCAAATGTCATTGAAGGAACAATAACCTCATCACCATGTTGAATACCGGCACAATACATTGAAGCGTGAAGCCCTGCGGTACCGCTATTTAATGCAACTGCGTGTTTAGCATCTGTGAACTGTGCAAGAGCAGTTTCAAAGATATCAACCTGAGGTCCAGTTGTAAGCCATTCAGAACGCAAAACTTCGATTACACTTTTAATGTCATCTTCGTCTATTTGCTGCTTTCCATAAGGAATAATTTTTGTCTTTAGTTTAGTCAACAGACCACATAGCTCCGCTCTTTAGATTACATATAGCTTTTATTTAACCAATAGCCTTGATAATCCTTATCTGGATGCAAATGCTAATTTATTCGATATGCTTATCAAAATCGGCTCATCCTGTCAAAACTTTAAGTAAACTTTCAGATTAACTTTTAAAATACAATTGAATGTTTTTTCTAAAAACGTGAAACACGGAAGCATAGCTGTTTGATACAAATGAATACTTGACAATATAATTATGATATAGAAGGAAGGGTAGATTTAACAAGGCTTTGCCAGTTACGAATTAAATCTAAAAATATACGAACTCCAATGCCAGAAGCACCTTTGGGAATATAGCTTTTCTCTGTGAACTCCCATGCAGTTCCGGCAATATCAATATGTGCCCAAGGAGTATCTCCTATAAATTTCTCTAAATAAGCCGCAGCTGTAATAGTTCCAGCAGATTTACCTCCAGTATTTTTTATATCTGCAACTTTAGATTCTATCTGTTTTGAATACTCTTTACCAAGAGGAAGCCTCCATAAAGGTTCTCCAGATCGTTTTGCTGCCAACTCCAACTTTTTAATCAAACCGTCATGGTTACCTAAAACTGCTGAGTAGTGATGACCAAGTCCCATAACTACAGCTCCTGTAAGTGTTGCAATATCAACAACACAATCTGGTTTAAAAGTCTCAATCCCATAGGCAAGTGCATCAGCAAGTATCATTCTTCCCTCTGCATCTGTATTTACAATTTCTGAAGTTACTCCGTTATAATGTCTAATTACATCACCTGGCTTCATTGCAGAACTACCAGACAGATTATCTGTGGAAGGAACAATAGCAACCACAGAGAGATTATCAGGCAACTCTTGACCCACTGCTTGCATTACAGAAATTACTGCCGCACCCCCACACATATCATATTTCATATCTTCCATTCCGGTTGGCTGTTTTACACAGATTCCCCCAGAATCAAAAGTAAGCCCTTTACCAACAAGAAGAATTGTTTGCACATTGCCATACTCTGGTCTCTCTTTAGTACATCCTTCTTCTTGCAACTGTTTCTTTTGGTATTTACCTCTTTGATAAGTTGATTTAGGCTGATATTCAAGAATCACCATTTTAGGTGGTTCTGATGAACCCTGATTCACAGCAAGTAGTCCGCCCATTCCAAGCTCTTCCATCTTATCTTTATCTAATACTGTACATTTAAGAGGGTATCTTTTAGCAAGCTCTTGAGCATAAGATGCAAAATCAGAAGCTCTAAAACAGTTACCAGGTTCATTTGACATATCTCTTGCATCATACACGGCTTGAGCAGATGAAAATGCAAATTGCAACGCTTTACGAAGCATAGTAGAAGGAGATTGTGAGTAGAACTTAACTTCACTTAACCCCTTATACTCATCAAGTTCATCCTTTTTCTCTTTTTTGTATTTCAAAAATCGATAGTCACCAAGCAGAATACCTTCTGCTAAAGGCTCTGCCACATCTGCTATACTTATTATTGACATATTACTTTGAGCAACATCTTTAAATGACTCTTTTTTGTCTGTTATAGCTATAGTTGAAATATCAGGTAAAACAACCATTATCTTATCGGCTTTTACCTTTGCAGATATTGATGCAATAGACCCACCTGCTTTTCGATATACTTCTCTGAACTCGCTTATATATTCATCTCTACTATCGCTATTTTTACTAATTTTACCGAGCCCAACAAATAATACTCTTTTAGCAGCAACAGATTTTTTGATTTTAGACGCTAAAAGGTACTCAGGGTTGTATAATAAAAGAGTCTGTCCCTCCTTACCTGAAAAGTCACCAAGTTTATATGATTGAATTATCTGATTTTCTATCTGTTCATTAGATAGAAAATCACATTTGAACTCTCCATTACAGACTTCAGGGATAGAGTAAACCAGTAGGTCACCATCAAACTTATCTATGCTTTGCTCACTTGCCATGATCTTTGTTGTTCTCATATATTCACCAAATCAGATAGAGGGTTATAGAAAATAAAAACCTCTAATTTAATCATATAGCAATGTCAAGAAAAAGAGGAGTAGTGACCGGGGAATAAACTGGCAAAAACCTTATGCTTGCACCGTGTGCTTCAATCAATTCTCTAAGGCTTTCCCGACAATGAAACGCTACATTGTCCCAAATGACAACAATATTCCAGGGTCTGAGCTGGGGCAAAACTACCTGCTCCACAGCCAGAAGAATTAACGCATGATGATTGTGTTAAGGCTTTAGTCAATGAAGCAAGCCATAAAAAGCGGTATGCTGATGGTGAAAAAATTGGTTTTTTGAAAAGATAATGCTATTATTTCAAAATCAAATTCCCAATTAGCCATATTGTTCCAAGGCAGGCTTGATAAGGAGCTTAAAATCTTAGATGTATCTGTTGGGTGAGAAAAAAAGGCTGGAGTTAAACCCGCTCCAGCGAAAGCCAACCACCTTCCGACGGGCAATTTTTGTGGTGCCCATTATCATGGACTGGTTTCCACTTCCGCTAGACCACGGGGTAATTACGAACGTTTAAACAATGACACAGAATTCTGAACACTCCCTCAAAATCAAGGTGCTTTAACTATATGCCCTGATTTGATACATTTTGTGCAAACATCAATTCGTTTTACCTGCCCGCCAACTAAAGCCCGAACCTTTTTAAGATTAGGCATAAAGCGGCGTTTATTGACATTGTGTGCATGGCTTACATTACAACCAACCATAGGTTTCTTACCACATATTTTACACTCTTTTGACATTACTGTTCTCCTTAAGAAAAATAAGATTAACCCCACTATTAAAATCTGGCTATATATATCTTATCAGATTTAATGTAAAGCAGAATCCTTTTTTTCTAATATTTTCTTGCATAGTGCAATGTTTTCTAAGGCACGCTTACCAGCCTTTGTGTCAGGGTATAAGGCAAATATCTCTTCAAATCTTTTTAGAGCAGCTTTATACTTTTTACCTTTTAAATAGAAATTACCAATATACTCCTCATGGTTTGCAAGGCTCTCTTTGCATCTTTTAATCTTTTTAAGAGCGTAAGGGGAGTATGGATCAGATGGGAATCTGGCAACAAGGCGTTGAAATTGCTC
The DNA here is from genome assembly GCA_964425195.1 of uncultured Desulfobacterales bacterium. Taxonomy (GTDB): domain Bacteria; phylum Desulfobacterota; class Desulfobacteria; order Desulfobacterales; family Desulfobacteraceae; genus Desulfamplus. The sequence continues at coordinate 15,165 of CAYRLG010000032.1, read as the reverse complement.
CATTGCCTTTTTTGCAGGAGTTTGATCTTTGTCAACAGTATCGATACGATTATACCAACATAAACCAATTCTATAGATAACATAAGGAATTGCTTCGTTTTCAGGATGGAGGTTTTCAAACTGATCATAATTTGCCCGAGCATCTTCATACTCTTCCAATTTGTAATGTGCATCAGCGATTTTAAGCTCTGCTAAAATTGCATATTGACTAAATGGATACCAATCTCGCAATGTTGTAAAAGATTTAATAGCCTTTCTGTAGCTCTCCTCTTTAAATTCAAGACTTCCTTGAGTGGCAAGCTCTTTTGCACTTTTCTCCATCTCACGATCCTCTGAACTAAACCATGAGCAGCCTGAAGTAAAAATCAAAATAGATGCTAAAATTACAGTTGATAGACGAACATTAATTTTCATTATTTGCACCAAATAAAACTCAAATTAAAATAAAATAAGCTGAGTAATCCCAGCTTATTCTTTTCATAATTGATGGGGTGATTTTTCTCTATCTTTAAAAGATTTTAAAGGATAAAGATATGGATATTACTCATGCAAATTATCAATGTAATGTTCAGCAGACATTACAGCAATAGCCGCATCCCCAACAGCTGTTACAATCTGTTTGAGTGGTGTTGTCCTTACATCGCCAGCGGCAAAAATGCCGGAGATAGAGGTCTCCATCCGTTCATTAGTATGGATAAACCCAGCTTCATCCATATTAAGGTTTTGGGCAGCTTTAATATTGTTCTCTGAATTAAGGGCTTTTTTTAAAAAGTCTGTATTAGGGGTTATACCAACCCATATAAAACAGCCATCTGCCTTTATATTTCTCTCTTCACCTGTTTTAATATTTTTAACTTTCACGTTTTCAACTGAAAAAAAACCATCCATTCCAGAGACCACAGAGTCCCAGATAAACTCAATTTTATCGTTCTTAAATGCCCGTTCTTGAAGTATCTTAGTTGCCCTGAGTTCATTTCGTCTATGTACTAAATAGACTTTTTTGGCAAACCTTGTTAAAAAAATTGATTCTTGGACAGCAGTATCACCACCACCTACAGCAACAATAGTCTTATCTCTGAAAAATGGTCCATCGCAAGTTGCACAAAAAGAGACACCTTTACCCATGAACTTCTCCTCTCCTACGTTGAGCTTTCGAGGAGAAGCACCAGTTGCAATAATCACAGCTTTTGTAGTCACTTGTCTATTTTTACCAACATAAATTGTCTTAATTTCACCGCTAAAATCAATATCTGTCACATCTTCAGACTCAATTTTCAGACCCAAGTTTTTTGCCTGATTGAGCATCTTATCACCTAAGTCATAACCACTTATGCCATCTGGAAAGCCAGGATAATTTTCAATCCAATCAGATACAATAACCTGACCGCCAGGTGCTGCTTTTTCGTATAGCACAACATTCATTCTTGCTCTGGCAGCATATATTCCTGCAGTAAGACCTGCTGGTCCACCACCAATTATAACAAGTTCATAATCGGTTTGTGCCATTTATAATTCCTCCAGTACAAAAGAGATTTTTTGCAACTTATAAAAGAGCATCAATTACCTCTTCCAATTTTGTCTTTGCAACCATTCCTGTTATCTGTTCAACAACCTGTCCACTTTTGAAGAAAATAAGTGTTGGTATTGCCTGAATGCCATATTTAGTTGGAGATTGGGGGTTGTCATCAACATTAACTTTTATAAATTTGATTTTTCCTGAATATGTCTGCTCAAGAGCTTCAATAGTAGGTGCAATGGCTCTGCATGGACCACACCAAGGCGCCCAAAAGTCAACCATTACAGGCAAATTTGATTTAAGAACCTCATTTTCAAAGGCGTCATCGTCTATTTCTATAATATTCCCTGACATTTATCCTCTCCTTAATTTTTATATTAGGTTAATCAAAAACTCTTTTATTAAAGGCTGTTTATATTAAAAATTGTTTTGTCAATATATGGGTTTAGTTATTTTTTGTCAACATAATGAAAAATTCATCTATTAATTCTAAGTCGTGGTCTAATTTTAGATTTTCTATTAATTTTTGATGATATTTTATTGATATCGTGTGATAATTACAACAGGCTGTTTTAGCTTAAATAAACTATTTTGATGGAGGAGTGTTATGACGATAAAAACAAAAAAAGGCTATTAAGGAGAGACACCCTTGACAGCCTTGAATATTCTGGAGCCGACGACCAGAGTCGAACTGGTGGCTTGCTGATTACGAAGACTCTACTCATACCTATAAATACAATAGGTTATGCGTGGAGCGTATGCGATCTGTCTGCTTTTAGTGTTGATGGTATATAAATTATATAATGAACAACTGACTTTACAATTTTACTATGCTTTACTTTTGTGTCAATTTAGTCAATAATGTCAAATAGTTATAGATAAGTCTTTTTATACCATTCAATGCCTTTTTTCATACGCTCAACTTCAGCAGGGCTTAAGCTCTGACGAAAAGCATACCGATCTTGTTTGCGTATGCCGGACAATGGATTTGCTAACTTGATTGACTGCTTAAGTCCCTGCCTTGTGCCTCCAAGCTCATAATATTTTGTCAGATATCTTTTGGCTGCGGGCAAATCCCCATACTTCATCGCCTGTTTGTAATAGTATAAGGCATTGCCTCTATTTGTCGGCTTCCCACCGCCTGTTTCTAAGCCATTCTTTTTTTTCCAATCCATTACAAGTTTTTTGGTATCATAATATGCCTGTACTCCTGGTTCTGTTGTGTAGGTTATAATACCTTTCAGGTCATGCCAGAGATGCTTTGCAACTGTGTCCCCATGTCCTGGTCTGCCGAGTGCTGTTCTATAAGGAATATCTAACTTAAATGTGCTTAACACATTCTCTATCTTATCTCGGATTGGTCTTGGAGCAAAAACATTAGGATAAGCAGACTCCCCAGTTATAGACTCATATAAGAGCTTTGGCTCAGGTCTTAAAGAGTTTACAAGTTTATTGGTAATAGATTTTGGTATATCAAACAATTTATCTTGAATAGTTGCCTTACCCTTAACCAAATCTGCTATGTCATGCGGTAAATCCTCAGCACCAAACCAGCTTAAAGCATCACTGAACGCACCTTGAAATCTGATTGAACTTATACTTCCATCATCATTTCTACCAAGAATCAAGTGCAGTTGTTTTCTGCCAGATTCGCCCATATCATCATCTTCGTCAGGGTGGGCTAAGGCATTCCACAACATAACTGCCCCATAAAACATTGATGCTTTTGCAGCAAAGACAGCACTTCTTTTAGCCATTACAAAGCTCAAACCTTTTACAGAACCGCCTTCTTCTTTTAAGTTTCTCATCATATAGGCATAACGAGGAAGGTTTATCTCAACCCAACTATAAAATGGGACCATACGCCTTCTGATATACTCACCAGTTCTTGAAATATTGCCGTAATCTCCGAGCAGTTCTCTTGCAAGTTTGGCTGATGCTTCGGTATATTGTTTTCTTGAAATCAGATTATCTATATCTTTTGGGTTACTTGCACCGTAAATTTTACGAGTTCCCTTATTGGCAATCTCATTTTTAAAATATCTAAATGCTGCAAGTCTTAAAGTATCTTCTCTGATGCTTGTCCATTTTTTAGACTGCTGCCATAGTTTTGCTACAAGATTTGGCTTCTCTCCAAGTATAACTTCTCTGACAACAGCATCATGGCTCATCATCTTCATAACATCTTCAACCTCTTGGACAGAGAAACCACTACCAACAACCCCCATCTTTTGAGCTTCTTCAAGTTCTGCTGCAAGATTTGCGTCAACATCTTGATACTCTGCCCATCTCTTTAAATCTAACAAGGCAGTTTTAATTGCTATTGGATTGGCTATCTTAGGATTATAAGCAAAAACAGCGTCAAGGTCGCCTGTTGTGTTGTTGATATTGTATTTTAAAACTGATAATGGGTTGATCAATATCCACTGTTTCCATGCTGCCAATATATTAGCTGATGTTTTTTCTAACATGGTGTGTTCAGTAACAGGTCTTAATTTATCCATCTGTGCAGCAAGCCCTTGAGGTATAACCCATATTACATCTTTACCTCTTGCAAGCACCTTTCTTACATCTTTATCTTCAAGTGATTTTGTGCCAGTCAGAACATCTTGTAATACTTGGTCGCCAATGCTGTTTGTCCAGAACCACGCATTATTAGGTGTGGGTTTCCACTCAATATAACCCTCTGGAATCATGCTTTTATAAGTCTTAAACTTATCGCCTAATGTCTCTCTGATAAACTTCTCTTTATCCTTAATCCCCTTGTAAATCATTGCAGCAGCCATTGAAGCATCGCCCTTTGATTCTATTTGATGAGATAGAAATTCAAATAATCTTGGGTGGTTAATCGGCATCTTATCTTTTGCAGCCTGTTTAATCTGCTGCACAATATCATGATACTCTTGGTCATAAACAAAATCTTTACTCTTAACAGCCTGCTTTAGATGGCTAAAGCCCATTGCTATCTTTTTGGAGAAATCTTTGAATGGGTCTTCTGCTTTACCAGTAATTGGATCTGCTGGAACAAGACCTTGTTTTGCAAGATCATCATAGATTTTATAAACAGCATCTTCATTCGCTCTCTTAGCCTCTGCTTTAAGACGCTTCATTATATTATTGGTTTTCTCTATCTCTTGTAAATTCTTTGCAGTTTCAACCTGTGCAATCTGTTGAGCCAATACCATGAACTCTGCTTCAAGATACTCTGTATTATACTCCTCAGCGTTTGATATTCTGCCTGACATCCAGCCACGCCATTTGTTTCTTAGCTCTTTAGAGCCTCCTGTTGCTATACTCTGTTGTTTCTCATTAAAATATTTTAACACCTGATGATGAAAGTAATCTTGAGACTCTAAAATCTGCTTTGGCATTATCCCATATTTTACAAGTTCTTCTGCAATCTCTTGCTGGTATTTCTGCCTTAACTCCAAAGCTCTTGTTACAGAGGGGTTTTTCTTTGTAAGCTCTTGCAATTTTTTATATGAGTCAAGAATCTCTTGGGTAGTCTCAAAACCATTGGGCAGTTTACCATCTTCTCTTAACCCATCTTTGACCATTCTAACTTCATCAGCAAGGATAATATTAAGAGCATACATATCCATTCCAGCCTTATCCAATCCTCTGATAAAGTTTGTTATTTTCCGCTTTGCCTTATCTTGTGCTACCTGTCCTACGTCTTGTTGTCTCCTTAATATCTCTTTATTAACTGACCTCTCAACCGTTGCCCCGTCTCTCATCAAATCGGGGAAATGATACCGCTCTTGAATGATGGTTGATGCAGCTTCTTTAATCTTATCAAGCAGAGTTCTTTTATTTACCCCTCTGTTTAGCTGCGTCTGCTTTGCAACTTTATCGGGCAATACATCTTTGAATGTGTTTGATTCATAGCCAGCGTCAGAACTGCGGGGGGCGATGGAGTAGCGGATGTCGGTTTTAAGTTGCTCTTTCTGTTTGACAAAATGCTCTTCCGTCAATATATTATTACCAAAATCGTGAATAGCACCTCTCATCTTGGGCAATTGGAGCCCTCTGATCACGTGCCATTCACGAATTTTTTTTGTATTAACATATTTCAGTCTATCTTGTTCTATCTGCTGTTTAAACCACTGGTCATTATCCTTTCCGTAAATACTCCCAATCGAATTAACAATATGACGTCTATTCTCCTGATTCAAAAAGACAGGAACAACAACGGTATTATTTTTATTATCAACCATCTCAAGCATTAGAACTAATGAGCCAGCTTGTGTTTTGGATTCAAATACAGCAATAGGGTCTTTAAGTTTTTCAGGTAATTTTTCTAAATCTGTTATAGATAAATTACCTTGATGTTTACCAAAACTCACCTTTCTCAAAACCTTAGATGTAACTGTTATGGGTAATTGTTCTGCACCAAGAGCTAATAATATTTCAGGGGTATCGCTTACGCCTATCAAATCTTCTGTTGATTGATTTTTCAGAAATTTCTGTAACTGTTCTTTAAATGGCATGTTCAAAAGAATAGAAAAACTGGTCTTTTTTACTTTTGGCTCAACACCTTTTCCCCCATCTTTTCTATAAGCCTCACGCCTTACAGCAATATCAGCCAATGCAGCTATATCTTTATCACTGAACTTTACATATATCCCCATCTTTCTAAGATACTTCTTAACAAGGGCTATTATCTTTCTTGCAATGGTTGTATGCGGAGCAGATTCTACAATGTAGCCAAGAACTTCCTCTGTCATATTCTCTGGTTTGGTTTTAGCTGCTTCTGCTCTTGCGTATGCCTTGCGGATAGCATCACCTGTGGGTGATTGCTCTTCTCTGCGTTCTGCAATTTCATTTTTTAGCTGATTAAACTCTGCGTCATTTTGTAGCATCTGCCCGATATGAACGCCTACCTCATGCTTTACCACGTCCCACATTTTACCCTGCTCAATATTCTCTGGTATGATATGAGCTTTACCATTAAGCACAAAGCCTTGTATGCGTCCGTCTTGGGAGTATTTGGCTTCTATGGTAATATCTTTGTCGTTGAATATTACATAATTATAATTGCCTTTACCTTTCCCTCTTGACGTTCCATCAAGGTATTTATTCCCTCTAATCCCAAGCGATAATAGATATTCTGATGCTAATTTGTCTGAACCAAGTTTTTTAGTTAGGTTTTTATATACCTGTAAGCCTGTTGTCCTTGAACTGTCTCCCCAATCTTTCGCAAGTAGCTTTCTTATTTTATCACTTTGCGAATGAAAATCGCCATCTAAATACAACATTTCCTTTTCTGTTGGGGCAATATCAACTTTATAAAGAACACCAGAAGGTTCTTTTTTAAGTTTTATCTTCAAATTGTCTTTTAAAAACTGTGCCTCTTTAATTCTATCTTGAAGAACTTTTATATCTCCTTCACCGTTATTAATTTGTTCGGTTGTATAGTCTATGATGCCCTGCATAGAACTGTCCAAATTAGCCTGTATATCAATAGCCCATTGTATTGCTTCTGTAAGAACATATTGTAAATCTTCTTTTACCATGTTATCTTTTACAGAATTTATATCAAAGTTCTTACCATTTATTGTTGCTGATTTAACTTTTACTTTAACAGGTGATAAAACATAACGATACCACTCTGCAATCTTCTTAGACTCAGCAAAATAAAGACCATAACCATAAACCTGTGCACCTTCGCCTGTTCCAATCTTTGACATATCAAAACCATCATGGTCATGTGGTGAGCCATGCCAAGCTGTAGAGTATAATCCCTCCTTCCCTTTCAGCATCTCCATAGCCTGCTCATTGGTTAGGATTTGAACCGTGCCTTTTCTGATAAGGGTATCGGCTATCTTACGCTGTATCGGCTTCAGCTCGTCAAGGCTTGCGGGGGTAAATGATTTTGCAGATTCAATTTTTTTATAAAATAAGTTGACACCATCACTATCTGATATTAATGTTGAATTAGAGAATTTTTGATTCTCTAAAGAAGGCTCGTCACCCACGGCTATATTCCGAGGTAAAAGACGAGCCTTTTTCTTTTCAAACAGTTTATCTGTATCATGGTTTATATTATAATAAGTATTCCCAAAACTATCCTCACCGATAGTAACCCCAGCCTGATATGTAATATCACCAATTTTTACATATCCTGTAATATGATAAAAAGCTATGAACTTATCTTTTATCCTGTTCTCTACTGGCTGCCTATCTGATATTTCGCCATATTTTATAATATCAGGGATTGCTGGTATTAGCTTTGCTTTTATAATATCTATAGGCACACCTTGTTTAGTTTTTTCCCATCCTTTTCCTGAAATACGAACAATCCCTAACCCCTCTCTTTCTACATTTTCAGGGAGTTTATTTTTGTAATACTCTCTGGCAGAACGAAGGCGTTCCTTTCCATCATTCCCTTGAATCTCATCACCTGTGAGGGTTGCGATAATTTTAGTATCTGTATCAGGTTTGACAGAGTATTTTGCATCAGGGGCGGGCTTTTTACCCTTAACTCTTCCAACCCAAGCGTCATCTTCTCCATCTTTTATTTTTACTGGCTCATGTGTTTTGGTCTTTCCAGCATCTCTAATCGCTTTAACAGCTTCTGCTTTTGTAATAAATGGTGTCTGCTGTTTTGAAAGAACATCTCTTTTTGCAATAGGTATATTTGATATTTCTCTTGGTTTTAAATTATTTTCTGCAACACTTACAATTTCGCTCTTTTTACCAGAAGGATAAACTGCGTATCTCGCTTTACCATTTTCTATATAGTAGTTTTTTACTATATAAGGTTGTGATTCACCGTTGTTATCTGTTACCCATACCTTATCACCTTCTTTGTGTTTAAAATTGTAATTCTTACCTTTTTCAATATCTTGGAGCATTGCCTGCTGTTTCTCTTGATTAGCGGGGTTAGAAAACATTACCCCGCCGCTTACTGCTGGCGTTGCTGGCGTTTTCTCCTCCGCCTTCTTGCCGTATTTCTCCTGCAGGTCGGGGAACTGTTTGAAATGCCCTAATGCTTCTGCTTCTTCTGGTGTTATATCTCCATTCTCTAACGCTTTCTTGACAGCCTGCTCATGTTCTAATGCTCCTTCTGTGTCTGTTGTTGTTTTTGCATTAAAATCTATCTCCTGATTTTTAGAATTTAAAAGTTCTAATCGTTTCTTTGCCTCATTCACAAGATACCGTGAATTTTTTATAACTGGTTCACCAATTAAAGTCTGCTGGTTAATATCAGCAACATAACTTCTTGCACCTTCTGCTAAATGTTTAAAAAATAAAGCTGTCCTTTTACCACTTCTATAATTATCTGCTATTGTTTTTACAATATCCTTAGTAACTGAAGGGATAGGCTTTTCAAATGCTTTTTGCTGGCTTAATTCTTGATTAACCTGCTGTGAAAGAGTTCCTTGATAATTATTTCTTGCATCTTGAATAACCTTAAATGATTCAACCAATCTGTCTGTAATATCTATACCTGTTTGATCAAAACCTTTTAAGCTCTTGGCTTTTGCAAAATCACCAGCAGCAACATTTAAGGCGTTTAAAACATTCCTCATATCAGGGTCAGCTTCTTCTGAAATCTGTTTTAATAAAACATCTGAATTATAAGCCTTTTGAAAGATTGCATTTTGAACACGGTCTATCAGGTCTTTATTTGGTTCGTTCTTGTCTGTAAAATATCCTGATGATTCAGAACTCCCTATTTTCTGAATAAAACTATTAAGAAAAGCTCTGTTGGATTTAGCCCCTAAATTACCCGCTTCATCTGGTCTGAACAGGTTTAAATCTTCTGATGTAATAGATTCTGCATCAATCTTGCCCTGCTCTGATGGACTAAGTTTTGCAACTGATGATTGGTTCGCTTTAGATACAAAATCTTTCAACTGGTCATTAGTCATATCAGTAGTTCTGCGTCTGACCAAAACAGGTTTATCCATATTCTTAATTGCGTCAGCATCTAAACCAAATTGTCCAGCATTAGCAGTAAGCCACTGTTTATACGATTCTCCTTTGCCTTTATCAGATTTGTAAGCCTTACCAAGTGCAATAGTTCTGCCGTTGCCAGATTCAACAACATTAGAATTTTTTGCAATAATAGGAGAACCATTAGCAACGCTTGTATCTGCCCCTAATCTTTCAGGATTAAGATTGTTGGCAATATCTGTAATCTGCCCCATATATCGCTGTGTTTCACGTTCTCTTGGCTGTATTTCTTGCGGATAATTGGAATTTTTTCTTAATTGGTCATCATGTGATGGGACAAGTTGGTCATGCTCTAATATCTCATAATCAAAGTCAATCGGGGTATTATCATTAAGATATGCTTTGTCTGATTTGCCCTTAATACCTTTTGTATATTCAGCTTGCGTTAATGGTTCAGACAATGGGGCTGATACTTCATTAGTAGTTGGTTCTACAACAGTTGGTTCTACCGTAGGTAAATTTGATGTGCCTGATGCGTCAAGCTCTACTGATGGCGGAGTTTGTGGTGGTAGTTGTGGTTCTGATATTTGTGTAGGCGTTGCTGGTGGCGGTTGTGGTGTAATAGGTTGAGCTGGTGTTATTTGAGTAGGTTCAACCATAGTTGGCTCAACTGTTGGAGCTGTCGGCTCTATTGGTGTGGTAGGTTGGGTAGGAGTATTAGCCGAAGCCTGATTGATTATTGCGTCAAGCTCTTCATCTGTAAACTCGCTCGATGCTTTAACTTCATCATTTCCAGTGAGTATATCCTCTGGTGTTACGCCTCTTTCAATCTCATCATTATTGAGTAAAATCCTTTCAGCGGGACTTGCTTCTGATATTCGTTGGTCTCTCTCTGTTGTGGGCTGTGGGGTATCACTGGTTGGTTCTGCTATCGGTAATGTTGATGTGCCTGATCCGTTCAGTTGTGTCTCTGACGTGTCCCCGTGCTCTTCTGTTCCTCTGTCAAGAAGTGATTTCCCAGCAACGCCTCCTACACCCATTGCCATACCAGCGAACATACCCATTGCAGCAGCATTTGCTACACCTTCCATTTTGGGTTTGCCTGTGGCTATATTGTGGGCTATTTGCTCTTGTGCAGACTGGGGCAACTCCTCTATTAAGCCCTCTGATATTGCACTTTCCGCTAATCTTCTGAATATGTTTTTCTTTGCAGTATCCGGTACATCAGGAGAGCCAAGCATATCAACATCATCAATACCTAACCGTTGAGCCAATTTACCTGCACCAACTGTTATTAATCCTGTTAAAATACCGCTTGTTGTTGCAATAGCTGATTGTTTAGCTGTTAAATCCCTTGATTCATTAGACTGCCTTATATTTTCAGCAGCAGAACCAGCACTTATCGCACCCTCTCCTATTCCTGCTGCAAGAATTGGGGCTAATTTTGGAAATGATGTTATTAATTTTTCTCTTATACCAAATGCACCAAGCATGGATGGGGCAGACTCAATTACTGTATGGGCTATAGTTGATGGGTTTTTTATTGCTGTTTTAGCTGTGTCAAAAAAACCATCTGCTTGTTGAACAGCTTGATTTGCTCTTTGCTGTTCAGGGGTATAATACTCATCTAAAAATTGGCGTGTCTGCATTGGATCATAATTCACACTATCTTGCATAAACTTACCAACTGCACCACCAGTAGGAATATCAGCCAAACCAACAAGTGATTCACCTAATCCAACAACACCTTTTGCAGCAGATATAAGCGGATCAACTGCCAATCTTCTAAATAACCCTGATTGTTGTTGTGCTTGATTCTCAACCTGTTCAGGCATCATAGACCTTGAGTAATTTACTGGCTCATACTGCTTTTGCTGGTCTCCATACAATTCCCTATATTCAGGCACATTCTCCCAAAAGACTTTATGGGTATCTTCTCCAACAGCTTTCCTAAAATTGTCATAACCATATTGCTTAACGCTCTCAGGCGTTGCCTGTCTGCCTTGTCTTTTCTTAATCTCTTCTTCTGTCAAAACTGAATCAGGAAATTGCATGGTAAAACTCCTATTTGGCTAAATATATAAAACCAATATATCAAAGAACACTATAAAGAATGCTATCTCTTTATATTATTTATTTTTTCTATACAATATATTGAAATATGCTATAATAAAGTAAAGCATATTTCAAATCAAGCATTAAGCATAAATAGACAGGGTAATATTATGACAATAGCAGACTTCTACAGAGGCGATACACGCAAGATAAGAGTAACGGTCAAGGATAGTGAAACGCAACAGCCGATAAGTGTTGATGGTGGCAAACTCACGGTTACTTTCAAGAAAACAGCAACGGCTCTTGATGCAGATGCAGACTTACAAGTTACGGTCAACACAACAGAAGCAGACCCTTTAAACCCCACAGGCGAAATACAGATCACGCTTTCACATACTGACACAGAGATTGACCCTGGACCTTATTTTTATGACTTTCAGTTCGTATCAGCAACAGGTGAGGTTACAACAATACTTGCAGGTAAAGTAAAAGTTCTCACTGACATTACAAGGACAGTTTAGAAGGATAAGACTAATGGCTGATACTGTCATTACAGCAAACATTACAGAAGAGAATATTACAGCAGAAGTGAGCTACACTGAAATTGCTGTAAATGTGGATTCTTGGTCAACAAATACAAACACCATTATTAATGGCGATATAGTAGAAACGGTTAAATCGTTTGCCTTTGGTGATGCAACTCCAAAAGAGATAACCATTGGTAAAGCAGGTAAAGCAATTATCAGCGTTGACATTATTATTCTTAATGGCTTTGATGGCGTAGGTGCAAGTTTGTCTGTAGGTGATGCAGTTGATAACCAAAGCCTTATGGGTTCTGAACTTAACAACCCCTCTATAGAATATACCTACACATCTACACCTAATTATATTTATAGCGATGACACTAACGTCAGATTGTATATCAATGCAGGAATGGGAGCTACAACTGGCAATGGTTTATTAATAATAAAATCACAATTTTAAATAAATTTTAAAGGAGTTTTATCATGGGTAAATGGATTGATTTGGTTGGCACAAGTTTAAATTATCTAAAGATAGGTCTTGCTGGTGTGAGACTAAAAAATAATTCTGGTAATCTCGAAATAAGGAATAATGGAGATAGTGCAGATGCAAGCCTAACAACCAGTAAAGTCAATATATCTGGTGATGTGTTAGATATTAATTCTGATGCTGCGGGTTCTGGTGCAGATTGGAAATATACAATTCAGAGACCAAGTTCGGGCATGACAGAGGCGGTTACTTTAACCTTGCCTGTTAATGATGGAAGTGCTGGTCAAGCTCTTATGACAGATGGTGATGGCAATTTGTCTTGGGCAAGTGCTGGTGATACTTCACTTTGCTTAAAAGTTGATGCTGTAAGTATTGCACACAATTCATCATCGCCTCTTTCAGCAATGACATTGCCACAATATGCAAGGATTATGAAAGTGCTTTGCAGAGTTACGGAAGCGTTTAACGGCACAGCTCCTACTGCAAGCGTGGGGATTTCAGGTATGATATCAAAATATTTAGGGGCAACATCAATTGACTTAAAAACTATCGGGCTTTATGAAGTTAATCCATCAGAAGAGCCAGCATCATCAAACGAGTCAATTATAGTTACTCTTGCAGGGGACAGTTCATCTGCTGGTTCAGCATCATTTGAAATCTATTACGCAATACCAGCTTAGGCTTAGGATAATCAGCAATGGCAAAATATTCTGATATAATTGGTACAGTTGAAAATGGAGTAAGAAAAGCGTTTCTTAAAGAGGGTGATGTTTCAGGCGGTTCAATCGCTGTTTATGAGTATGACGATAGAGCGAATTTAAGAGCATTATCGCCAACTGATAACGATATGGCTCTTATTGACGGTTTAGGTTTGTTTGTCTTTTATTCAGGTTCGTTAGAGCCTGATGATGACGAATCTTGTTTTGCAACAGCTTCTGGTCGATGGCTTTTAGAGTGCGTCCATTGGGACGTTGTGGATGCTTGGCAATTGCCAGATGACGAAGTTAGAGACGAACGGCTTGAAGATTTAGAAATTGATTTGAACACTCATACATCTAAAACATTATACGGAACGGCAACTTGTGCCATTATATCAATAACGGGAAATACATCAACTTCATTTACGGGAACAGTTATAGGAGCAGTTGTAGGCGATAGAGTTTACGTGAATCCGCCTGCAATGCTCGGTAGTGATGCGACTAATACAGGCAGATTATCATTTCACGCTTATATATCAGCAGCGGATACCGTTACTATACAGCTTTGTAATGCAAGTGCAGCAAGTGCAACTACAAACACAGCCATAAGAACAACATGGAAAGTTATTGTAATTAAAGAATAATTAAATCAGGAGAATATCGTTATGCCGATGGTTAGAGCAATGAGGCTTTTGAACTCAATAGAAGCAGGAAATACAGATGGAACAGAATTAGAAACATTATTAGGAGATGCTGGCAGGCTTGCAGAGTTTACTGTAGTGCTGAATATGCGTGGACAGACAAGAAGAGTTGCAGCATCAAGTACGGCTATGACAGCGGTTGCAGCATCAAGTACGGCTATGACAGCGGTTGCAGCATCAAGTACGGCTATGACAGCGGTTATAGCATCAAGTACGGCTATGACAGCGGTTTGGGCATCTAATACAGCATCGGACGTAGTGTTGACAAGTTCAACAGCTAAACTTGCAATTTACAATTCTGATACAGCTTTATCAATACTACAAGCAAATCCAACACAGGTGCAAAGACAAATTGATACTGCTGGTCGGACAACATTAGGTTCTTCAGGAGCAATATCGACATATCAATATCTCCCAGTGAACACAAAAGCGATTTTACTGCGTGTATGGACTACGGGTGGGAACGAAGATTTAAGTCTTGTTTGGGGACGTGGACTTACTACTACGGACATAAACGGTGGTGTTAGATTGCCAAATGGCGATAATCTTGGAGTTAATACAATAGCGATAGGACGCACAACAACATATACAAACAGCGGATCATATCCAAATGCAAATAATACAAATTCAAATGTCGTTTCAGCAGCTAACGGGTTAAAACGATACACTTGGTCTATAGTGGGTGGGACGATTCAAAATGTAATCTATATACTTGTATAATTTGGGAACTATTAGTCTATGAAACTAATCATGCAAAATAGCAAAATAGCAGGAACGGCAACAGATAATTATCAAGGTGAAGAGTCCACTATTGATATGCCTGATGATTTTGATATTGAAAATTTAGAACAATATAAGATAGTTGAAAATGATGGAATAAAAGAAGTTAAAATAAAAATACCTGTTCAAGTAACAATAAGACAGGCACGTTTAGCATTATTACAAGCAGGATTGCTTGACGATATAGAAACAACCATAAACGCAATTGAAGATGAAACATTAAAGAAAGCTGTTCAAATTGAATGGGAATATGCTCAAGATATTAGGCGTGATTGGCAGGCATTGATTATGATAACTCAAGCTATGGGTATGACAGATGAGCAGCTTGATGAATTATTCTTAACAGCATCAAAGTTGTAGAAAGTTGATGATATTAATGCGGTTGAGGTTTAGATCATGGATTTAAATTTATAAGATAATGTGTCCCCGATGCAATTATTAATACATTTTGATATCTGTTGAAAAAAATAGACACTAAAGTAAGATACAATAAACTTACGGA
>CAYRLG010000031.1:0-57238 GCA_964425195.1 uncultured Desulfobacterales bacterium | reverse complement strand
TCCGTAAGTTTATTGTATCTTACTTTAGTGTCTATTTTTTTCAACAGATATCATTGCTATTAGATTTATCTCCAATTGGTTGTGTTATCATTGCGTTAAAGTTGTTTCTTGGACCTAAATCACCAGGACCCTTCCATTTATCCGCATCTGTGTAGGAGTATGACATTGATAGTCCTGTATTGGTCTCTGGTATTCTGCCAGAATCAAACCTTAAAAATGTTCTGCTGTAGGCATCAGTGCCAATGCCTTGACTAAAATTAATCCCAACACCCTCTTTTCCATCTGACCAGCGAGGTTTCAGCTCAATAGCTCCGCCTCTTCCACCAACTCCTGTGCTGAAATCACCCGGCACAGCGCCTTTATAAACTGATATTGAGTCAAAGTTTTCTGTATCATAAATATACTCTCTTGGACCAATAGGGTTACCGCCCCAATTTGGAACACCCTCAACAGTCATTGAACCAAGAACACTTCTAACACCTCTCACCCTCATACTTCTTTGCTCTGCTGCTAAACCATAAGGGTCAGGAGTTTCAACGCTGATTCCGGGTAAAATATCCATAATCTCGTAAATGCTTGTTTTTCCCTGCTCTCCTTGAATCTCCATACCTTTTTTAGTAATTTCACTGCCAGTATAGACAGTTTCGTTAGTCTCCTTAGTCGGAGCAATAAGTTTCTCCTCTGTTACAACAATATCTTCAATATTTGTTACTGATCTGTTATCAATTTTTTGCTCTTGGGCATTTAGAGTAGATGTGAATGCAAACATTATATAAAAAATTGCTGCCATAATAGTTGTTATATTTCTCATTTTCTTATTTCCTTTTTATGTTCTGTTCATTCATTATACCTACCAGAGTATAATGCTCTGACATATCTGATGGTTATATCTGAAACTCCACCTTCTGATTTGTCCATTAACAATTTAATAAGGATTAATAGATGAACTTACATTGTTATTTTTTATCTTTATAACCT
Organism: uncultured Desulfobacterales bacterium; assembly: GCA_964425195.1. Classification (GTDB taxonomy): domain Bacteria; phylum Desulfobacterota; class Desulfobacteria; order Desulfobacterales; family Desulfobacteraceae; genus Desulfamplus. The sequence goes on along the minus strand of CAYRLG010000031.1, from coordinate 56,260 downwards.
AAAACTAACCCCTGCCATAAAATTAACCCCGGGCATTGGATAACCCGGCAGATATTCATAATCAGTATCAGTTATATTCTCGCCAGCTATGAAAAATTCAGCCTCATATTTTTCTGATGCAGGTGTAAAATCGTAGCTTAACTTTGTGTTTGCAAGAAAATAAGAATCAACCTGATTGATGTTTGCATCGCCTTTTCTTCTCGCCTGACCATTGACATACATATCAGCAATATAAGAGCAATCTAAACTGAGTTTAAATTTTTCAAGAAACCTCCAGTTGATTCCAGCAGAAAATGTTGTATCTGGTGCATAAGGCAGGTCTGAAGGTTCTGTATCAAGAAAGGTTATACCTGAAAAGAGCGAAATATTATCAGTCGGATTTATGCTAACTGATGCTTCAACTCCTTTAATTGTAAACTCTTCAATATTTGAATATGTTGGAGGCGGCGGAGGAGGCGGAACAATAACATATCTATCCTGTCCATCATCATAGAAAAAGGTTAGATCAACTAAAGCAAAATCGCCAAACTGATGAGATATACCAGCTTCATAATGGTCAGTTGTCTCTGCTGATAGGTTTTTCCACGACTCTTTGAGCATTGGGATAACCTTTTCTGACATAACCATAACTTCAAGTCCTGGATAAACAACGCCTCTTGAGTAGCCTGTATGAAATTGTGTGTTGCTGTAACCTAATATCAAACCTGCATGAGGGGCATATTCGCTGTCAAACTCGCTGTTTTCATAATATCTTATGCCGGCAGAAGGGGTTAGATAGAGAGCATCTCTGTTTCCAAATGTCCAGCTTAATGCACAGTATGGAGATAAAATATTAAAGTCATGCTCGTTCCATACGTCAGTTGTGTTATTGCTTAAATATTTGTCGTAACTCCCCTCTGTATAATCAAGATCAACTCCTGTTAGAATTTCGCCCTCTCCAGGCAGATAAGAGCCTCCAGAGAGATAAAAACTCTGCTTTGCCTTTACTCCGTAATATAAAAAGTCGTTGTAAAGGTCTTCATAAACTCCGGGCGTTGATGTAGTATTTTTGAGCCAATCACCCTCTCCGCTGCTTCTGTAGAGTTTTATTGACCCTTCTGTATTTTCATATTTGTTGGATAGTGTGGCAGTTGAGAGCCATGCACGAGTCTCATAAGTTCCTTTTTTAGTTGATGGATCACCACCTTCAACGCCCGGGTCCATTGCATAGTTATCATTTAAGAGGTTAAACATTGAGATATTCCAGTTGTCAGACAGCTCATATCCAAACATCCCATACAGGTTTTGAAGCTCTCCATCAGAATCTGTTCTATGACCGTCAGACGTTCGGTAACCTCCGCCGATGTAATAATCAAATTTATCTATTTTTCCGCCGTTTTCCAACGTGCCGACCCATGTTGAGTTGCTTCCGCCTGCTATCTGCCCTTTAGTTATAAAACCCTCTTTTTCCACTTTTTTGGGAATTATATTTATTGCACCAAAAGCATTGCCAAAATATTGAGGCTGGGGGCTTTTATAAACTTCAATTGAGTCTGCTGAATCAACTGACATAAGATCAAGCAACGGGTGATTCCATACACTCATATACATTGGAACTCCATCAATAAAATTTTTGATCTCAGCTCCTGGACGGCTTGAACCCATACCTCGGATAAATACGCCTCCGCCCTCTGCACCGCCAAATGAACCTATTGGATTGTATCTTGAGATATTGACACCAGGTGTTTTTCTTAATGCTGTGCCGATATCTTGTGCGTTTAAATCTGTTATCTGATCTTGCGTTACAACTGTTTTTTGGCTTGCGTATGGATCAGTGATATTTCCCTCAATAATTGGTGTAGAGGTGATATTTATATCTTCAAGAGTTGTTAAACTATTTTCCTCTGCTGATAAATTTCCTATAATAGAAAACATCAAGCAAAGCATTAGAACAATAGTTGTTATAATTGATAACCTTCTGGTTTGTTTAGACATTTTACCTATCCTCAATCTCTTATATTTTCGCATATTTCTGAATCACGGATTACCATTGATTAAGAAATTACACAGATTAAAAATCAGTGAAATTCGTGCAATCAGATTAATCAGTGATTCAGATTTTATTTAGTTGCCGTTAAAAAGTAACCATCTTCGTTATTTCTAATGAATTTTATAGTAAATCCAGCACCATTAAAGAGCCTCGCCATTTCACTATTTTCAGGCATCATATCATTTTCAACCACTGTGCCTGCTTTACGGTGGATATCGTTAATCTCTTCTAAATTGATAAAATGAAATATTATCAACTCCCCTTTAGGAACAAGAAGCTTATAAAACCGCTTTAAACATAAAGGCTTATCTTCAAGATGCGGAAAAACCTGATGACAAAGTATTAGATCAAAACTTGATGGTTCAGCTTCAAAAGATTCAATTTGAGATACAAACAGCTCTAAGTTATTAAATTCTTTCTCGTTCAGCCTTGCTTTTGCAGCTTCAATCATTGCGGGGCTTATATCAAGTGCAGCAATTTTTCCTTTATCTCCGACTCTGCGTGATAAAATTTCTGTAAGCCTGCCCGTTCCGCACCCTGGTTCTAAAACATTTTTGCCTTTTAAATTGTCTATTTCATTAAAGAGCAGATTAAGTTTTCTCAACTCATCTTCACCATAACTATCTGAAGCCCATCCAGCTTTTACCTGAGCATCGAAAAAAGCAGCTTTTTCACAATACATAAATCTCTCTCCCTCCTCTTCCTCGTTCAAACAAAAAAAGCCACGAAAGCACGACAGAGTTTCTATCTGTCTTTTATGCCTTCGTGGCTTTAACCTGTATAAAATATTTTTAATATTTATGCTCTGTTATAGAGCATTTTTTGTTCTAATTGTTCATCTTCTTGATGAGCTGTTTTGCGTCCAATATCCAACAAATAGACATTTGTCAACTCTTTTTGCAGATTTTAAAAGATAATCATAAAATATCCTAAGAGCCTGTTTAAAAATTATATATAACATGTACAATGAATGAGAAATTAATATTTAATATGAGTTACGCAGTTGAGAGTTAAAAGTTTTTTGTTTATATTGTGTAATTATGAACCCACCAAATAACTTTACCCTTTAGCCGGGGCAAAAGGGTAAAAACAGATATATTGACGTAATTATTTAAATAAGACCATGAAGTACAACATGAGCCTATAACAATTGGAGACAGATAGTCTAATTTAGTCTGAATCCTCTATCAAATAGTTAGGCTTTTTAACTTTTAAGGAAGATATTATGAAAAATGTGAGGCTATTAATTATCACAATTGTATGGATATTTATTTTGTCTGTTTCCTCTGCATTCTGTAAAGATATCAAAAAAATTAATCTTACGGCATTTGACTACCCGCCGTTTTATTCAGAAGAAAACGGTAAAATAGACGGAATTTTTGTCGAAGTTATTAGAGAACTGTTTGGGCGTATGGATATAGAGACAGATCTCCAGCTCTATCCGCTGAAAAGGGTTCTTAGTATGCTGCAGTATGGTGATGCTGATGGTCAAGTTGGGCTTATCAGAACTGTCGAAAGAGAAGAATATCTGTATTTTGCAGATCCAATTATAACAGTACGAGGTCTGATATGGTCAGCCGTTGACAGAAAAGATGAAGCGATAAACTTTGACAGTATAGAGGAGTTGAAACCTTATAAAATCGGCGTAACTTTGGGGTACAGCTACGGTCAGCGGTTTGATAACTTACTGAAAACAATGCGGGTGGATTATGCTCCACGTGATTATAATAATTACCTGAAACTGATGAATCACAGAATTGATATTTTTCCAGGAAATGAAATTGTTGCCAAAGGTCTCTTTAAAAAACATCCGGAGTTAAAAGGGAAATTTGTCCACTCCGACAAATCTTTCATAGACTGGGTTCTTCATATAGCAATCAGCAAAAAATCACGGTTTACTCCGATGATACCCAATATAAATAGAGTGTTAGCCGATTTAAAGAGAGAAGGTTTTATCGACAAAACTGTTAAAAAATATACAGAATAGCTTAACCTGTGATTGCATTAATTATTCAACTTTGTCTTTAATATTTTCTCCAATAACTCTATACGCATCTTATTATCTTTATCGTTTCTTAACGCTATAACTAACTCCTTTTTTATGGCTATACCTTTAACATGTTCAATATTAGATATCCCTTCTTTTGCTGCTAAATACAACATAACATTTGGGTCGGTAATTGCTACAACATGTCTTCCAGCAGATAATTTTCTTACCAAAGAAACTTCATCAGGAGTTTTATCTACATGCTCAGGATATCTTTTAATCGCATCATCAATCTCCTTGGGATAGACATAAGTTTGAATGATACCTACTTTATATTTTTTAAACAGCTCGTCAATATTGTTAAATATAACATCACTACCCTCTTTTTTAAGGATGCCCACTTCAGACCAGTCAACTGGTGACGATGCTATAAATCCTTCATCCACCTCTTCAGGCCACGCTGGGAAATAACCAATATACTCCTCTTTTTTTGCATTGTGCTTTGATCTTAACCATGGAAAAAAATCAACAAGAAGAGTAATTCCCTCTTGTTTAAGAAGCTCTCGCAATCTTTGAATTGAGTTTCCTTGAGTTGACATGTCGCTACCAGAATATGGCTGCCAGTCAAGTGATGTAATCTTCCAAGTCTCTTCTGCAAAGGAACAGCTTGTCAATATTGCAACAACCATTACACTTAAAATAGCTCTTTTAATTAACATGGATACCCTCCTTTTTTTGACAACTTTGTAAAATTACCTTGCCTGCTTTTTTCAACAAGCTCAACTATTTTGTTAGCAATTCTATCTTCTGCATGAACTTCGTCTGCTTCACCAGCCGCTACTATAGCACCTGGCATACCCCAAACAACTGAACTCTTTTCGTCTTGAACTAATGAGTACCCGCCTTTTCTGCGAATAGCAGATACTCCAGATAGACCGTCATGCCCCATACCTGTCAAGATAACAGCCAATACTTTACTTCCATAAACCATCGCAACAGAACGAAATAGAACATCTACAGATGGACGGCAGTTGTTAATAGGAGGGGAGTCAATAAGATCGATCTTAATTTTTGCCCCTTTTCTAACAACCATGTGTCTCCCTCCAGGGGCTATATACATTATTCCGCTCTCCAAGCTCTGGTCAACTTTAGCTTCTACAACTTTTATAGCTGACGCTTTATTAAGACTCTCAGCTAAAGAAGCTGTAAATAGTGGCGGCATGTGCTGAACTGTTAAAATTGGAACAGAAAAATCTTTTGGAAGTTTTGGAATTATATTTTTTAAAGTATTAGGACCACCTGTCGAGACCCCAATTACTACAACCTCAATCTCTCTAAGCTCCCGTTTTGTCTTAGCTATATGGGGTGTGATCTTATTATAGTTAGAGACTATAAGCTCTTTGGTATTAATACCGATCTCATCATGGCTCTTATCTCGATGTTTTACAGCTTTATCAGTCGCCCTATTCTCACTCTTTGTAGATATATAAAGGTTAGTAGTAGCTCTCTCTTTGGCAGGTTCATCTTGTAGTTTGACAGCATGATGTTTTATTAAAGCAGAGTAGTTTTTACGACTCTCTTTAGATGCTTTTATAGCTTTAGATAGAGATATTAATGGTAGCAATGCTGACTTTAACTCTGCAAATGCAATATCAGGAGAGGCTGCATTAGGCTTATATATAAAGTCTAATGCTCCTATCTCTAAGGCTTTAACAGTAAGAGTGGCAGCCTCCTTATCGTCACCACTGAGCATTATAACATTAATACCTGAATATTTTACCTTTATATGCTCTAACGCCTGAAGACCGTCCATCTCTGGCATTGCCATATCCATAATCACTAAATCTGGTTGAGACAGCTCTATCTTTTTAAGTGCAATTTTGCCATTTGAGGCAACACCCATAAAATCAACATCTGGTATCTCTTCTATTAATTTTGATAGTAGTTGCCTATAAAAAACAGTATCATCGACTACAAGTATCTTCAATTTATAGCTCATTTAGAGTTTTCCGATCAGCTTGAGAAAAAATATATATCCATTGTCCGGTAGATAACACTATAGTTTGAACTGTTTTACAACTTCAGCTAAAGATAGTGCCATTTTAGAAAGTTCTCTTGAAGATTCATTAGTCTGGCTGGCACCAATAGAGGTCTCTTTTGAAGCCATGCTGATTCCTTGAATATTTTGAGATATATCGTCAACACCTTTAGCTGCTTCAGCAGATGATCGGGCAACTTCTGATATACCGTTAGATAGCTCCCCAACATGTCGAGCAACTTCTGATGCCACTTTTGATATCTCGTCTGTAGAGTGGGCAATCTCATCTACCAATTCAGATGACTCTCCAGCCTTTTGTGCAACATCTTTTACTGTACGTGCATTTTCTGTAATAGAGCGTGCAATCTCTCCAGCAGTGGAGGTCTGCTCCTCTACTGCCGATGCAATAGTTTCGTTTATAGATGCAATCTCCATAATTACCTTGCTTATTTCAGAAATTGCATCAACCACCATGTTGGTGCTGTTTTGAATCTGCTCAATCTGTCCTGAAATCTCATCTGTTGCCTCTGCCGACTGTTTGGCAAGAGCTTTGACTTCACCTGCAACAACTGCAAAACCCTTTCCAGCCTCTCCAGCTCCAGCAGCTTCAATTGTTGCATTAAGTGCCAACATATTTGTCTGATCAGCAATATCTTTAATAACTCCTACAACCTTACCAATCTGTTTTGATGCAGTTACTAAAACTCTAATCTTATCATTAATCTTCTCAGTTGCCTGACTTGCACTTTGCGATACTCTGCTTGCCTGACTTGTGTTTTTAGCCACCTCATTAAGAGATGCTGTCATCTGTTCAACTGCAACAGCAACTGTATTTATCCCCATTGCTATGGAGTCGCTATCATAAGCCATCTTCTTAACATTTTGTGCAGTTTTATGTGCAGATTGAGCAACATTTGAGAATGTTGAGGACATCTCCTCTGTCATAGTAGCAATATTAGAGACAGATGAACTTGCCTCTTCTGCTGCAGAGGCAACGGTGCTAACGCTTGCAGATACCTGCTCCGAAGCCGCAGCAACCATACCAGATTGAGAATTCATCTCCTCTGCTGCTGCTGCCATCTGTGTTGATACAGAAGAGAGCTCTTTAGATGAACCAGATAGATTGTTGGTTGTCTCACTCAACTCTTTTATTATGTAACGCAAACTCTCCAACATATTATTTAATGATCCACCAAGTATGCCAATCTCATCACTCTGATCAATATCAAGTTTGCCTGATAAATTTTTGGATGATATCTCTTCTGCAAAGATAACTCCTTTTTTAACAGGTTTTGTGATATTGTATGCGATATAGTATGTTAGTATAAAGGCAAAAATAGAGGCTATAATAACTATTGTTATTACTCTTAGTTTCACGCTGTTCATTGTTTTTGTAACATCGTCAATATATATTCCAGTTCCAATAATCCAGCCCCAAGGCTCAAAAAGTTGTATATATGATAATTTTGGCTCAGGGACTTCAGAGCCGGGTTTAGACCAGTAATAGTCAACAAAACCCTCTTTATGATCTTTGGCAGCTTGTATCATCTCATCAAATAAGAGCTTTCCATTGCTATCCTTTGAGCCTGAAAGATTCTTGCCTTCAAGATCAGGTTTTATGGGGTGTACTATCACATTTATCTTATCATCTAATATAAAAATATACTCATCGCCATTATAACGCATACTTGCAATATTGTGCTTTGCCTTATCTATAGCCTCTTTTCTATCAAGTTTTCCTAAAGTAATCTGTTTTTCATATCCATCTACCAATGACGCAACAAGCTCAACAACACTTTGCAAGTTCGTCTTTTTCTCTTGTATGATACTCTCCTCAATTACTGGTATGATAAATAGAAAAAGTCCCCCTATAAGAAGAGAAACTGTAGCGATAGATACTGTAAATATTTTATAAAGTAGCTTTAAATCTTTAAATTTTTTAATTTTCATAGTTATAATTTAAACCTTTTTATAATATCAGATAGTGATGCTGCAATTTCAGAAAGCTCTCTTGAAGACTGATTGGTGTGGTTTGCACCAATAGCGGTCTCTTTAGAAGCCATACTAATTCCCTGAATATTTTGAGATATATCGTCAACACCTTTGGCTGCCTCTGCAGATGAGCGGGCAACCTCCCCTATACCATTAGATAGCTCTCCAACATGGCGTGCAACCTCTGATGCCACTTTTGATATCTCATCAGTAGAGCGTGCTATCTCATTTACCAATTCAGATGACTCTCCAGCCTTTTTAGCAACATCTTTTATAGTATGTGCGTTCTCTGTAATAGAGCGTGAAATCTCCCCAGCAGTAGAAGTTTGCTCCTCTACAGCAGATGCAATTGTCTCGTTAATACCTGCAATATCTGTTATCACCTTACTTATTTCAGCAATAGCATCAACTACCATATTGGTACTGTTTTGAATCTGATCAATCTGCCCTGAAATTTCATCTGTTGCCTCTGCCGACTGTTTAGCAAGTGCTTTCACTTCACCTGCAACAACTGCAAAACCTTTTCCAGCCTCTCCAGCTCCAGCAGCTTCAATTGTTGCATTAAGTGCCAACATATTTGTCTGGTCAGCAATATCTTTAATAACGCCTACAACCTTACCAATCTGCTTAGAGGCTTTTACTAAAGCCATCATCTTTTCATTAATCTTCTCAGTTGCCTCACTTGCACTTTGCGATACTCTGCTTGCTTGGCTCGTGTTTTTAGCGACCTCATTAAGAGATACAGTCATCTGTTCAACTGCCGTAGCTACTCTATTAATTCCTGTTGATATCAAATTGCTGTCATGAGCCATCTGGCTAACATTTTGTGCGGTTTTATTGGCAGATTGAGCAACATTTGAGAAAGTTGAAGACATCTCTTCCGTCATAGTGGCAATATTAGAGACAGAGGCACTTGACTCTTCTGCAGCAGATGCAACAGTGCTTACACTTGCAGATACTTGCTCCGAAGCTGCTGCAACCATACCAGATTGAGAAGTCATCTCTTCTGCTGCGGCTGCCATCTGTGTTGACACAGAAGAGAGCTCTTTAGATGAACCAGCTAAGTTGTTGGTCGTTTGAGCAATCTCTTTGATTATATTAGATAAATTCTCAGCCATCTTAATCATGTTAGCGTAAACTCCGACCGCATTTTTACTACTTTTAGCAGAGCTTAACGTAAGCTCTCGGTTTGCAATTTTGTCGGCAATTTCAGCAATTTCAGCAGGGTCTCCACCTAACTGTTTTACAACACTTTGTGTTATTAATAAAACAAGCACTACTCCTGCAATTAGTGCAGATAGACTTACGATGATAATTACGTTAACTGCCTGAGAGTTGGATTTTTCAACCCGAGGACCTATCTCATCTTGAACATTTCTAATATTTGTTCTGATATCTTCCACAAGTTCAGTAATTTTAGGTCCAGTTTTATTGAGTGTCTCATCTATCAACTTATTACGTTTTGTTGTTATTTCAAAATAGTTGGCAAATCCATCTATGTATCTCTGTTTAGCGGCAACAGCTTGCTCTAAAAGTTTACTCTGTTCTGGATTTTGTAGCTCTTTACTAAGGCTATTTAAATTTGACTCCATACTCTTAAACTGCTTCCACACTTGCTCTACAGAAGCCTGATCATTAGATGTTAAATATTTTTGGACATAAAGTCTTGCTAAGAGAAGATCTCTAATTGCTAACCCTGCATGAAAAGCTACAATAATATTATTCTCTTTTTCAGCAGAACTCATAATTGTTGTCAAAGACTCTTCAGATTCCACTGACTTAATAAGTAGAGTTGAATCCATTATTTCACTATTTTGTTTCTGAAACTGATCTATTTCGTGAAAAACTGTATCGTATTTAAGAGATAACTCATCTATTTGATTTACTTTTTGTGCCCTTTCAGAGTTAGTAATCTCTTCATGGGATTTTTTTATAAGCTCTTTCATCTTTTCATAATAGAGATCGTACTGCTCATGGTATAGCTCATTACCAGTAGCAATAAAATCTTTAGCATTTATAGAGGCATTAAGCATATTGACCTGTAGTTGACCTACAATGTTGTTATCTTGAGCCATCTCTCGATACTCATGAAATCCTGTATATGCGTTATTTAACCCCAAAAAACCTATAACTGAAACAACTCCCAATAGAGCAAGTACTGTGACAAATCCACCTATCAATTTGTTGCGCAGTGAAATAGTGTTAAAATTCATTCGTTATTATCTCCTTAAATTATGGAAAATTGCCTTGCTAACCGTTTTGATTTGTATCACAGGTCTGAATAATCTTTTGAAGGATGGCATTGACATCGAGAATAATAATAAGCTGTTCACCTTTTTTTATAACCCCTTCAATCAATGACTCTTCAGCAGCATCTATATTTGAAGGAGCTGGAAGAATATCAAAATTTTCTATGGTTATCACATCGTCCATCTGATCAATGAGCAATCCTACAATGTCGTTGCCCAAAGAGATATCACCAACCGCTCCACACTTCTTATATTTCTCAATCTCATCGTCAGTTTTTAAGACAAGAAGACGGCTGGTATCAATATTATAAGATGGAGTTCTGTTCAAGCAGACATTGAGATCAATTACCGTTACAACACGCCCTCTTAAGTTGACCAACCCTTTTAAATGGGCAGGAGCGTCAGGAATCGGTGTGATTGACATTTGGCGATAAACCTCTTTGATCAAAAGGATATCAATCCCCAATCGGCTATTTCCAAGATTAAACGTAGCAATCTGCCGACTCATCATGCCACTACCTCCTCTTTTTCAAGCTCTGGCTTATCTGTTGTATAGTTTGCTCTATTGTTCAACATCTTTGAAAGTTTATCGAGAAGTCTCTCCTTATTAAGTTTTGCCTCCCACTCTGTAAATCCTGCTTTTATCCCCTTTTGAGGGTCTATATCTTCTGCTAATGATGTTACAGCCATCACAGGCAGATCCTTTAAACGCATATCTGAACGAATTGCACGAATAGTCTGCCAACCATCCATCTCAGGCATCATAATGTCCATAATGACTGCATCAAAGCTCTGTCCATAGAGGATATCAATAGCCTGTTTACCGTTTTCTGCCTCAATAACATTGTAACCAGCAGATGTTAAATAATCTTTTTCAATCATTCTAAAAAAAGGGGTATCTTCTACAAGTAAAATCTTTATTAGATCAGAACTATCTGACTTTAAAACGCTCTTATTTTGATACCATTCAGGAGCAGCCAATTCAAAAAGACGATACATATCTGGAAGAAGAGTGATTTTATTCTCCAATATTGCAGAGCCAAAAAGACCCGGAGCAACTATAGATTTGGTGTCTATATCCACTACAGCACTAATTGTACCCTCTACATTATGAATTATAATCCCCATAGGGTGTCTCATCTGCTTTGGAACAATAACTCCAATGGTCTCATCTTGCAATCTTTCAGGGCGAGTTATAGGTAAATAATCTTCAAGAAAAACAAGTTTAAGTTTCTCACCTTGATATTGGAGATATTTATGATCTTTTATCTTTTCAATGGCTGATCCTTTTATTCTCTCAATACGGGAGATAAGCTCTAAAGGTAGGGCAAATCTTTCTGGGGTGTTATTATTAAAGATCAAGAGCGTCTGGATATCTTTCCCATCATACTTTGTATCTTTTTTCTGTTTGATATCAGCCTTTGCTTTTTTTCTATATCTTTCTAAATCAATATGATGAAGTTTTGCCTTTTCAAATATACCAGCAGCATCAAGAATAAGTGCAACAGAGCCATTACCCATTATACTTGCACCGCTAAAACACTTTTGATGTTTAAGATAACGTGGCAGAGGCTTTACTACAATCTCTTCAATATTTTCAACTACATCAACTTGAAGACCAAACTGAGAGCTTCCATGTTTAATAACCAATACCCGCATTGGTTCTATCTCTTCTTCAATTTTATCATTATAGTCTTGAGTTGACGTTGCCTCTATTTCACATTTATTGATAATATCATGATTTTGCTTCCCCTTTTTTTTGATTCTATATGATTGATTCAGTTTAGTCCTAAGATAATCTCTATTCAAACCGAGCACATCACCCAATGAGATCAATGGAAGCAACATCTCTCTTAGGCGAAGCACACAAGAGTTTTGAACAAAGTCAATGCGGCTTTGAATCTCATCAGATTTTATACGGACAAGTTCGTCAATATTTGCCTCTGGAAGGATAAAACACTGTTGAGCAGTACGGATTACAAGTCCAGAAACAATTGCTAATGTCAATGGTAGCACAAGGCTTATTGTTGTCCCTTCATAAAGAGTGCTCTCAATATCAACTGTTCCTCCTAACTGCTTGATGTTGGTCATTACAACGTCCATTCCAACACCACGTCCGCTTACTGACGATACCTGTTTAGCAGTTGAAAATCCTGGTTTAAAAATGAGCATCATCAGCTCTTTTTCCCCCATATCATTCATCTGCTCTTTAGTGATTAACTCTTTTTCAACAGCTTTATCCCCAACAAGTTTGCAGTTAATACCTCTGCCGTCATCAATAATGTCAATATAGACATGACCAGCTTGATGATAGGCTTTTAGTTGGATTGTTCCTTGTCTTGGTTTTCCAGATTTTTCTCGATAATCTGGATGTTCAATACCGTGGTCAACACTATTACGAATAAGGTGAGTCAAAGGATCGGAGAGAGCTTCAATAATTGATTTGTCAAGCTCTACATCTTCGCCGTATGTTACAAGCCTTATCTCCTTATTTAACTTTTTTGCAAGATCGCGAACTACCCGTTGAAATTTACCAAAAATCATTGATACTGGCTGCATTCTCATCTGCATAATTTTCTCTTGCATCTCTGTTGTGATGCGGCTTATATGCTGAATGGCTGAGTTAAGCCCGGGTGTATCTTTGATTAATGGGATTGCAATCTGGTTAAGCTGATTTCTTCCTAAAACCATCTCTCCAGCAAGGTTTACAAGATCGTTTAAAAAATTGACCCCAACTTTTATCTTCTCTTCGGTATGTATAGTTGTTGTAATTTTTAGCTCCGAGCCTATAGAGTCTGAGGCTACTTTTTTAATTGAAACTTCTTCAGATTCTATATAACGTCTCTCTTCAGAACTTGCCTCTTCCTCAGGTTTATGAGATTGGTTGTCAGACTGCTCAATTTTATCTTGATATTGGTGAGAGTTGTCGTTTGGATCAATATCTATTGGAATAATTCTCTCTTTGGGAATACCTAATAGAGTGGGCAGAGACCTCTCCTCAATAGAGGTTGAAAAGGCAAATACAAACTTAATTTCGTTCTCCAAACAGTCAGAAAGCCCTTGAATCATATCAATATCAAGCCTTGACTCAATTAGATCGCCATTTGAGACAATGCTATTTATCAAATCAAGCGGTGTTTTCCCTTTTTCTGTTAAATCTTTTTTTAAATAGACTGTTATAGTGTAAAGAAAGAGTCTGTCTCTGATAAATTTGTCTAACTCACTTTTAGATACATCAAATTTTCTCGGTTCTCTCCCTGTTGGCGTTCTCTCTTGAACTGTAATAGTTGGATTTTGTTTAGCATGTTTAACAAAGCACTTATCATCTATTGGCTCTTCATTGCTATTATTTTGAGTTACAGTAGTTTTAGATAGCTTTACAGAACCGTTTAAAATCATTGTCAAGCTCTCAATTTCAGATTGTATGTTTAAATTTTCACTACTTGCAACATCATCAAACATAACCCTAAGTGCATCAATACCTGAAAATAGAGCGTCAATAAATTCAGGAGTTGCTTTTATGCTACCTTCTCTAAGCAAGGAGAGAAGATTCTCCATAATGTGAGACAGTGTGCCAATATTTTGAAGACCAAAAAAACCAGATGCCCCTTTTATGCTATGAATAGCACGAAATATTCCGTTGATGATCTCAGAATCAATACTATCAAGATGTCTCTCCAGCTCTAAAAGATCAGGCTCAATTGATTCTAAATGTTGAATAGACTCTTCAACAAACACTTTAATCAACTCATCTTGATCCATCATTTAGCCGACTCCTTACTTTTTATCTCAAAAAGTGATGGAAATTGAAAAAATTTAGCAACTTTTAAAAATTTTTCACCAGCTCCAGTAATCTCAAATGTTTTGGATTCAGATTTTACCTGACGATATATTCCAATAATTAAATTAACTCCGAGTGAATCTACATTTTCAATAAGATCTGCTCTAAGTATCACTTTAGAAACATTAGGGTACTTTTTAAGTTTCTCTAAAAAGATATCTCTTAGTTTTTCGATTTGACTTGCCACTAAATCTGTTTTTGGCACTAAGAAAAGGGTGTCTTTTAAAGGGTTTAACTCATCTTGATAATCGAGCTGAAGACCATATTTTATCTTATGCTCTGTTAAATCAATAGGTGAGATACGCTCCTTAGCAATATCAAGAGTATCAGGAATTAAATTAAAATCGATTTCAGTTGCAAACAACACAATAAAAGGAAGATCAATATCTAAGCAATCTTCAAGTCCTTTAACAGAATCAACGTTTAAACTCGATTCAATAAACTCTCCATTGTTGTTAATGGCATTAATAACATCAAATGGAGTTTTTCCTTTTATGGTCAAATCTTTTTTTAAATCAAATTTAAGAGAGTAAAGTGTCAAACCTGTTTTTATTAAATTTTCCAACTTATCTTCAGCAATTTGAAATTTCTTTGGCTGCTTACCCTGACAGTAACTCTCTTGAATAGTAACCATTTTAAGAGGTTTATCTTTATGCTGCAAATAAGAGTTCAAAAGCGATATCTCTTTACTAATATCATATTTATCACTTTTACTTATATCGTTAAGCATGGAATTAAGCAGTGCCACACATGTCAATAGTGCTGTTATAAGCTCTTGAGTTGGTTTTATCTTACCATATATAAGTTGAGAAAGAAGACTCTCCATAGTGTAAGAGAGTTCACCAATTTTTTGAAAATTATAAAAACCAGAAGCACCTTTAATGCTGTGCATAGCTCGAAATATTCCATTTAGAACATCAAAATCAATTTTATCAATATTTTTCTGTAGCAAGAGCAGATCAGATTTAATTGACTCTAAATGGACTAAAGACTCTTTAGCAAAAACTTTTACCAACTCATCTTCGATCATAGCTAATTTCTCCTTAATCTATCTATTTTTATCTCTATTTTTAATTTTTATATTTTACTCTATTCTCATCTGATAAAGGGAGTGGCTAATCTGAAAAAGCTAAATCTATGACCGTTGAAAGTATAATCAATAAAAAATATAAGTTATGAATATTTAGGATACAGTATTGAGCTTTTCAGCTTGCTTTGAAAATCAACGTAACAGAGCTTTTATCAACAATAACCTCTTGACCAACTGAAGTCATAAAACTTAAGCCTCGCTTTCCTATCTGCGTTAATGTCAAATCAGTTGGTTTGCAGAGATTTTGCTTTAAATCAAATCCTGCCCCTTCATCTGAGATAACCACAATCAGCTCCTTATCTTTAATATATATCTCAACCTCAAAATGAGCTGTTGCTTTATAGTTATTTCCATGTTCCACTGCGTTAAGCATTGCCTCTCTAACAGATAAAAGCACAATATCTTTATCATTTCCTTTTGGTATGCTCTCAGAAGGTAAGAGTTGCTCTATCCAGAAATACGCCCTGTCAACCTCTTCATAGGTTGATAAAAACTCTGAATGAAATGTAGGTTTACCATACTTTTCAGAGTTATGAATACAAATAAGAAGCAGATCATCCTCTTGCTCTCTTTTTTCTAATATGCTGTCAAGTATATGTTGGCAGATGCCCTTAATATCTCTTTTGCCAAAGAGGTTTGGTCTATTTTCAATAGCAGTTATAAGCTCTTGTGTCTCAATGCCGTCTGAAAATAGAAATAGATAAGAGTTAGCTTCTAACTGTTCAGCTTCAAATACAAAAAGGTGATCCTCTTCTAAAAGCCCAAGAACCAACCCCCCTCCACTTAATATTTTATAGAGTGGATCGCCTTTTAGATCAAAGGTCATCAAAAGTCCACCTGGATTGCCAGCAGATGCTATTTTAATCCCTCTTGATGCTCTATTCCACACTATGGCAGTTGCACAGACGTGAGATTTGTTATTTCCCACTTTAATTAACTCTCTATTTATCTTTTGAAGCAGAGATACAGGCTCTTTGTGGCTATCCCAGACTGAAGTGAGTATGCCTGTAAATGTTGCACTTGTATAAGAGCTTATAACATCATGACCTGACACATCTGCAATCACAACGCCACACTCCCCATTAAGACCAAACTTATGGCATCTCATAAGATCTCCGCCAGCTTCATGCAAAGGTTGATATGCAAAATCTAAGAATCGACATAAATTTATACAACCCGAATGGAATAGCTGAGATTGGGCTTGACGCACTAAAGATGCAACTTTGGCATCAGAGAAGCGAGAACCCTTTAACATAGATTGAGATAGTGCAGATTGAATAATCTCAAGTGCAGCACTTTTTGTAATATGATCTTGGGGTATAATCCCGTCAACACCTTGCTGAACAGCATATTGAAATGTAGCGGGATCGTAAGATTGAGTATAAATAAATACAAATATATGTGGAAATTGCCTTTTTATAATTGTTAAAAGACCAAGAGCATCAATTCCTGAGGTAAAGATATTACTAACAACAATATTGACAGTATTAACAGGTTCTTCAATAAATTTTAGTGCTTCTGATCCGTTGGCAAACTCATGAACTTGAAAGCCTACCTGTACTAAAACATCTTTATATGCCTCTCTTAAATTAATATTCTCTTCAACTAAAATTAAGCTATAGCCTTTAAATGGAAAAGAGAGGTAAACAGAGTCATTATTAAATAAAGAGGATATTGTATTAAACTCTCCGTTTAAATAAAAAACTTCAGTTGGCTTAGTAGGCTCTTTAATATATTTTTTAATTATATAACGTAACTGTTTTAAATCTATAGGCTTTGGAATAAAATCATTAAATCCCGCCCTTAAACTTCTTTGGCGATCTTGTTTTAAGGCAATGGCTGAAACAGCCACAATGGGTATTGTTATACCAAGCTCTCTTATCTTTTTTGCAGTTTCAAATCCATCCATGCCCGGCATAAGCAGATCCATTATAATTAATTGGAAATCTCTCTTATTGATTTTAAATAGAGCCTCTTTACCGTTTACTGCCTCTTCCACTGTAAAGCCTTCAACCAAGAGAAGATCAGATATATACATTCTGCTAAATGGATTATCATCAACAATTAAAATGGTAGGTTTTATTGAAACCGACATAAAAAGATCAACTCCTAATATACTTCAACTTTACATATCTTCAGCAATCGAAACTACCCTATCGCCTAACATATTTACATAACTTCCCATCTCATTGTCATACCAGCCATATATTACAGCCTGTGTTACTGGAACACGAATTGTTGTGGTGTTAAGAGTTGCTATAATTTTTTGGTCAAGCCCTGGTACAGCAGTAAGATCAATGTTTACTTCAGCAGTTCTGGTGTGAGTTTCATGCCCCTCAATTGTTGCTGCTGCTTGCGGATTTCCAATAAGATCGCTTGATACATTCTGTTTTTCTGTATAGTGCAAATACCCTCTTGGATCATTTTGGGCTGCCTGCTTATAGATATTATTTATAAGTTCTCTGCGTATCTGCTGCCCTTGAATATCCTCTTGAAGATTAAGAACCAAAATAACAAGAGAGCCTGTAGTTGTAGGAATCCTTACCGATTCTGCAATAAAGCCAATTTTTTGCATCTCTGGAATAACAAGAGCTAAAGCCTTTGCAGCTCCTGTAGATGTAAGAATTATGTTGTTCAAGATACTTCTATTTTTTCTTAAATCGGTCTTGCCAGATGCTGGAAGGCGATCTAAAACCTGCTGAGAGCCTGTTGCAGCATGGATAGTTGCCATTGAAGCAGAGAGAATCTTTTTTTGACCTAACACATCAAGAACTGGTTTCATCATGTGGGCAAGGCAGTTGGTCGTGCATGAGGCATTTGATATTATAGTGTGCTTTCTGGGATCATAGAGGTGATCATTAATGCCCATTACCGTTGTTATCGCATCTTCAGGCATTGCACCTTTTAAATCCATCCCCTTATCTTTAAGTTTAAAGGGAGCCGATACAACCACTTTTTCTGCACCAGCTTTAATATGCCCTCTTATTGACCCTTTAGGATGATCTGCAAGCTGGGTGGGATCAAGAAACTGCCCAGTGGTATCCACAACAATAGAGACACCATTCTCCTTCCATTTGATATCGGCAGGGTTTCTTGCTTCCCTTAAAAATTTAATCTTAACCCCATCAACAAACATGCTCCCTTTTTCCTCGCTAAGCTCGCTGATAACAGGTTTTGCATTGCAGCCATGCAGATAGTTAGCAAGCCATCCATAAGTTGAGTCACGCTCCATGTAGTGGGCAATATCCTCTATACCGCTTCCAACATTTCTGCCAATATTGATAACTATCTCATCAAAATAGCGCCTGTTAATGTGATGCCATGCTGTCAACTTGCCAATACGCCCAAATCCGTTAATGCCGAGTCTATTTGTATTTTCCATAATCTTATCCTTCATTAGAGTTATGTTAAAAATGTAGTGGATAAAAAAACTCTTTTTACCATAATAATGCAAAAGGCTATCCAAAATAGGAGATACTTTCCAAAGTTCAACTTATAATTGGAAGTTCTCCTTTAAAAATTGCACCTTCGTGACCATCTATGCTGATAAAATCTCCAGAGTGTAAGGTTGTATTATCAATAGTACATCTCTTATCAATTTCGTGACATACCATGTTTCTGTATCCAACGACAGAGGTTTTGTCGAGTCTGTAGGCAACGATCGATGCGTGAGAGGTCATACCTCCCCTTGCAGTAAGAAGACCATCAGCAGCGTGAATTTCACGGATATCATCAGGTACAGTGTCATTTCGTACTAATATAAGTGATGTATTAGGTTCAAGTTTTCGCCACCGTTTTATATCTTCAAGTGTAAATACCAATCTGCCGCTCATTGCGCCGCCACTTACACCAATACCGTTGCCCATATAGCGATCCGCCTCAACCGCAGCAGCTTTAGCAACTGGATCAAATTCAGGTTTTGTTTTTCTCTCTCTAATACCAAGATCACGAGATTGCAAAATATAGAGATCATCTATGTCAGGTCCCTCAAATGTAAATTCAATCTCTTGTGGACTCCATCCTCGTTTTTCCACAAGTTCCACCGCCCAATTAATAAGACCTTGATAAATTTGAGGAAAATGTGTCTCAAGAGTTGTGTCTGTGTTTCTCATCTCCCTCTCTTGCTGTGCAACTGATATAGGGAATGTATTCACAAGCCCAGCCACAACATCTTCTCCTTGACTACCACGAGTGAAGTCTCCCCATAGATTTATCTGATCTCGTGGAGAGCGAGGATCGTGCGTTAAAACCACTCCGGTACCAGAGTTATGAGATATATTGCCAAAAACCATCTGTTGAACAGTAATTGATGTACCCCAATCTTGGGAAAGACCTATTATTCGTCTGTATGCCATTGCACGTGGAGCATTCCATGAGTCAAAAACCATCTTTATTGCACTTAGTAGCTGGTTAAAAGGGCTTGAATTTACAGTAAAACCAGATTGAACAATATGTTCTTTATAGGCAAGAGCTACAGTTTTCATCTGCTCACCTGTAAAATCTTTTTTATACGGGATACCCCATCTGTTTTTGTGATGTGTAATAATAGCGTCAAAAGCATCTCTTTTTAGACCTTTTGCCATACCAAAACATTGAAGAAAACGGCGGTAATTATCCCATGCAAGCCATAAATTGCCACTCTTTTTTGCAATACCTTGTGCAATCTCTTCATTTATACCAACATCAATAAAGGTATCCATCATTCCGGGTTGCGAAATAACCGAACCACTGCGAACAGAAAGCAGAAGAGGATTTGATGGATCCCCAAATCTCTTGCCTGTTGACTGTTCAAGTCTTTGAAGTTCAGCTTTAACCTGTTGCCTAAAGTTATATCGAGCTGGTTGATAGTAATCTATAAGTTCGCGATATCGAAAAGCCTCAGTAGTTATTATAAATCCAGGAGGTACAGGTAGATTACAAGCTGATAGAGTCATCAAATTATTCCCCTTGTTACCAAGGTCCATAGCACCTAAAACCCAAGGTTTTGGGTCATTAAGTGATGTTATGATCTTTTTAGGATCGTACATCAAAAGTTTTTGTAGATGCTCAGACGGCAAACCTTGTGCCTGATTAAAAAGGGTGTTTTGTATTCGTGTTAAAAAGTTATCCAGCTGCTGCAACCCTAAAGATGATGACATTCGATCTCGGAAAAATATCTCTGCAACCCTCTGTTTTATCTCAAATTTATCTTTACAGTTTTTGCTGATATCATAGAGTGGTACATTAAAAGAGCTATTACTGTCTGTGTATATATCATGTTTATTAACATGATACTTAGGCAAAATATATTTTGATGGTATCTGCTCCAGTACACTACTTAAATTCTCTTGATGTGTTGTATGAAAATAGTCGTTAATGATATTTTTAACAGCCTTGTTAAGAGCCTGAAAAATATCTAAATATTGCGTAAAAGTAAAGCCTTGAACACCAAGAGAGTGGGTCAGAAGGTTCATCTGAAACTCATACTCTGTTGAAGTAATGCCATCTAAATTTAAGGCGGTATAAAACATCTGAAGGCGATTTCTTATCTTGTGCAAAGTCTCTCTCGTGATAAGTGTAAGATCAAGCTCCTCAACCAACTCCTCAAATAGAGGATTGACCATTGATTCCAAACGAAACGTAAGCCCAAGCGCATCAAATTTTGGTTCATGATAACTGCCGTAAAGTGATGGGATATCTGTATTAACATGCCTCTTTTTAAAAATATCTTCGTGTGCCTCATGCTGCTCTTCTGATAACAGCTCTTTTTTTAGAAGTCGTAAATAGTTTAACAACTGTTGAAGTTTCCATTTAACCTTTGATCCCTTCTTATCCTGCTCTGCTAAAGCCTCTTTAAGTTTCTCAATATGGGGGATGTTGGCTGTGTTTACAATCTCTAAATATTTATTTATTTCGGTAAATGACGGCGTGTATTTTTGATATAGGAGCTTGTATAAAGTAATAAGAGAGATAACCCGTTCATGGTCAACATCGGTTGCATTAGGATATTTATTAAGTGCAAGCAGAGATTTAATTCGTCCTCCAGATGTTGTAAGTAGATCAGCAGGAATTTGTAAACCGTTCTTTTCAAGATATTTCAGATCGGAATGGACACCTTCAAGAAACTGATTTGCTAAATTTGATGCTCTACTTATGTCTTCTAATTTATTCATCTGACCTAAGAAATCTTCGGGTAGATAAGGGATAAGATAGGTTGTATCACGTGTGAGCCAATACTTAAAAATCGCCTCAGTCATTAAAATTATACGATTACTACTCTCAACATGGATACGTTTACGATAAAAATGGATAAGAGTATCCTTTCTATGACAAATCTCGTCTAAGTGAGTTGAAGTATCTCTGATCGCACCCTCTGCCCCAATTTCGTTAAAATAGACGGGAAAGAGTCTTGCAAGCTGTTTTATAAGGTTATAAACAGGCTCAATTGGAGTGTTAAGAAGGCGAGTGATCTCTCTTGGAAATAGATCTGTATCTTTAATTAAAACTCCATAAACTGCAAGGTATATAATAAGATGCGATATAAGACGAATTGACCATAATGGATTCATTGCAATAAGCGATATCCATACCCTTAGGTTTTTTATGTGTGCAGCATTATCCCTAAGCTGCCAATCTCTTCCAACCCCTTGCACTATAGGAATCTGAAATCCTGTATCTATTACACAATCAAGAAAAAAATGTACAAGAGCACTATCACCGGTATTATAAACTCCCTTGCCCATGTTGAGAATTGAGTCCAAAATAGTCTCTGGAAACTGCTCTGATCGCAATTTTAATATTGTAAATGTTTGAAGTATAAGCCTTTGAAGATAGGCAGTATTCTCAACACTAATAAGCCATCTTAAGGTGTTGTTAATATCTTGAAATGTGGCGATATGGATCATGGAAAGCCCGGGTATATTTAGGATATGGAACAAAAATAGGACTTTCCAGTGGTTACCCTCTCTGCTTGTAGCGCCTGCCTTTAGAAGCATTGCAGGCATAGCTTTATACATCTCTATTATCTCATTATTTTCAGGAAATTTTGTAAGTTCAAGGGTTAACTTTGAAGAGTTAAAATTTTTACCATAACTCTCTTTTAAAAAAGCAAGGCTATTTAACTCGTCTCTCATCCTTTTATGAGATATTGGAGAGAAAAGCTCTTTTACCCTTTGGGGCATTGCCTTGTCATAAGTTGCCTTCTCACTTATTTCACCACTCCTATTTCGCTCAACGCTTTTGTTTCTCTCTAAACTGATAACCTCAATCTCCTGTTCGAACCAAAAGAGAGGATCGTTTTCGTTAAGCCAGCTTCTGTATGCAGTCTCATGATAACGAAATAGAAGCTGGTTAATAGTTTGCCACTCTAAACCATCTATCTGCCTGTTTTGTGTGATCTGTATTATCTGTGCAACTATCCGATTCAATCTATAGTAGCTTCTTGAAAATAGCAGCAAAATCTGCTCGCTGCTTTTAGCAATACGCTGGAAAGTTTTATTGAGAACTGGTAGTATGACGTTAAATTTTTTTTCTGATGATTTTATAACTTTTTGGAGAAACTGCATCAGGTAGTCAACTGCTTCTGCTTGTATGGCTGCTTTAGCATTAATATGACCAGATTCAAACCAAGTTATACTTTTTTGTACTGTTCGTTTCTGATTTGCCTCAATTGCATCATGAAAAATTTTTACAAAAAGACCTATAACCTCAGTTGCACTATTATGTGATAGTAAAAGGTGAAGATGATCAAAAGAGTATTTTCTCGCCTCAGAGATAATAAATTGCCAACTTCTCATCGGATTTGAAAGCTCTTTTAAGAATATGACAATCTCTTGGTAAAGAGCTGGGTATCTATCAAAAACAGAGAGAATAATCTTATATTGTTCCTCTATCTCAACATGAATCCGCGTCTCTTCAAGATTTGCTTTTAGTGCTTTTGATCTAATTTCTGTATTTGATTTTGTTGCTAACATTGTACCTTTTAACCTTTTTGCAAAAATAGAATATAAAACATTAAGATGGTTTATTTCTATTGATAAAATGGTTATATGTCAAGAAGAGGAGCTTGTTTCCACAATTACCTAAAGTTCATTACAAGTATAAATTAAAAATAGAAGAGGAGAAGGTTAACTATGACAGAAAAGACAATTTATAAACAGGAAAATAGTGAAAATAACAAAGAGCAAAAACAAGAGAATCTTTTTAAAAGATTTCTTAACTGGATCGCAAAAGGAGCGAAAAAAGCATCTGAAATGGGAGCCTCATGCGGTTCATGAGTCAAAAAATAGGAGAAACCTATTAGGTTAATAGGTCATATTAGTCTTATTTAACAAAAAATAGTTGCAAGGAACATTTTACAATGGACAATATCAAATTTAACAAAGAGGGAAAAATAGGACGCATCACCTTGAATCGTCCTCTAAAGTATAATGCTTTTGATTTAAAGACAGTAGAAGAGTTTGAAACGCTTCTAAATCAATTGAGATATGATGATCAGACAACAGTGCTGATACTTGATGGAGGAGAGGCAAAGGGGTTTTGTGGTGGGCTTGATATGGAGACATACGGAATGGAAATTTTTGCAATGGAGCCTATAAAAGCATATCAGGCACAAGCACGTATGAGCCGTCTATTTCTTTCCATGCGTCAAATCCCTCAGCCTATTATCTCATGTGTTCATGGTGCAGCAGCAGGTATAGGGTTTTCTCTTGCAATGGCATCTGATATTAGAATTCTTTCTAATGATGCAAGATTTTCAGCAGCTTATATCAATATTGGTCTTGGTGGGGCTGATATGGCATCAAGCTATTTTCTGCCAAGACTCATAGGTTCAGGCAGAGCAAATGAATTTCTTTTGACAGGTAATTGGATGGACGCAAAAACGGCTATGGAGCTTGGTTTTGCATCAAAAGTTGTGCAAAAAGATGAAATGCTCTCCACAGCAATGGTGCTTGCTAAAACCATGACAGAGAAGAACCCTTTAGGAATAAGAATGACAAAAGAGGCGATAAACGGTAATTTAGATTGTGCTGGATTAGAGGCAGCTCTTTTAATGGAAGATAGAAATCAGATGATGATCGCATATACATTCAGAATGAAGTAAAAGTTTATACTTTGAAATGTCATAAATTTAGGTTTATGAACAAAAGATTTAACGGTAGAGACGCACGGATTTGCGTCTCTACCGTTTTTAGAATACAAAGTTCAATTCATCCCCCCGCTTGCTGAACTTCCCCAAAAAAGTGGACATATCGAACAGCAAAGTAGTATGAAGCTGTAGGAGGAATGTTTATATGGGAAAAAATACGATAGAGAATTCAAAATTGAAGCATTGAAACTGGCTTCAGAACATGGGAATAGACTGAGCTTTTAGACAGTGTGGAAGAGCAATTAAAACAGACAGTTGAAGATAAGGCATTGTTTACAATCCGCTGGTCAATGATTTAAGTAAAAGCCCTGCCTAATACAAGTTTAGATCAATTTATCGCCCCTCCCCAAAGTGGAGGGAATTATTATTCCCCTCTCCTCTGGAGAGGGGTTAGGGGTGAGGCTGAAAAAGGAGCATAACACAATGACACAAAAAGAACCTGAAAGATTAAAAGGCACATCGCTTGATATAGCTGAAGATAATCGTTTGAAGTTAAAACAACTTTTTCCAACAGTATTTACTGAGACCATAAATGAAAGCGGGAAATTAGTTGAGTCAATAGACTTTGAAAAACTTAAGGCTGAACTCGGCACATTTACAGACTTGTTTGAGTCTCGGCGTGAACCCTATGGGTTACTATGGGCTGGGAAAAAAGAGGCTTTAAAACTTATTCAAACGCACAGCAACGCAACACTCAAGCCATGTCGTGAAGAGTCAGTTAATTTTGACACCACAGAAAACCTTTTTATTGAAGGTGATAACCTTGAAGTTTTAAAGCTTTTGCAGAAAAGCTATTACGGCAAGGTAAAGATGATTTACATTGACCCGCCATACAACACAGGTAAAGAGTTTATCTATCCTGACAACTACACAGAAAGCCTTGAAACTTATTTAGAATATGCAGGACTCATTGACGGAGAAGGCAGAAAATTTACCACCAACACAGCAAATGAAGGGCGTTTTCACACAAAATGGCTCAATATGATGTATCCACGACTCTATTTAGCAAGAAATCTGCTCAGAGATGATGGGGTTATTTTTATCAGTATTGACGATAATGAAGTCAGTAATTTACGAAAATTGTGTGATGAGATTTTTGGGGAGGATGATTTTGTAGCTCAATTTGTTTGGCAAAAAAAATATTCAAGAGATAACAGACCATTAATTGGGACAACTCATGAATATATATTAGCTTATACTAAGTCAATTATAGCTTTCGCTGAAGTAAGAAATTTGCTCCCACCATCAGAAGAGAGTTTAAAAGTATATAAGAATCTTAATAATGACCCAAAAGGTAGGTGGCGATCAATTCCTTTAACAGCACAAGCAGGTCATGCAACTCCGAATCAGTTTTATGAAATAACAGCACCAACTGGGGTAAAACACACTCCACCTCCTGGTCGTTGTTGGAGTGTTACTAAAGAACGATTTGATGAACTTTTAAATGAAGGACGAATTTATTTTGGTAAAGAAGGCTCTTCTCAACCAAATTTAATTAGATATATTGATGAAATAAAAGGATTTGTGCCTTGGACTTGGTTACCATCTAATGAAGTTGGACATACAGACTCTGCGATGAAAGAATTTTATAGTATTTTGAGTAAAGAAGCATTATTTGACACACCAAAACCGACTTCTTTAATAAAACACTTTCTAAAAATTGCTGCTAAAACAAATGATTTGATTTGTGATTTTTTTTCAGGAACAGCAACAACAGCCCGCGCAGTCATGCAGCTCAATGCTGAAGATGGTGGAAACCGCAAATTTATCATGGTTCAACTGCCCGAACCATGCCCGCCAGATAGTGAAGCCTTTAAAGCTAAATACAAGACCATTGCAGATATTGGAAAAGCACGTATCCGCAGGGTTATTGAACGCCTCACCCCCCAGCCCCCTCTCCACAGAGAGGGGGAGTTCGATTTTTCCAAAAAGAACAATATAGAAGAAACCAACTCCCTCCCCTTTGGGGAGGGCTGGGGTGGGGCTTCTTGTATTAATGGGGAGGAACGGGGTGGGGCTGATAAATCTTATAAAACAGCAGACCCAAAATTCTGGGAATCCCTTAAAGAAAAAGCTCGAGATATGCGTAAAAACCCCACACCAGCAGAAGATGCTTTCTGGCAGGAAGTGAGAAACGACAAATGGGGTATTTCATTCAGAAGGCAGCATGTAATTGACCGCTTTATCGTAGATTTTGTATGTTTAGAACACAATCTTGTGATAGAAATTGACGGTTCAATCCATGACAGTCAAAAAGAGAGGGATAACGAACGCTCAACCATTCTCAATAGTTTGGGCTATAGAGTTTTACGTTTTACTAATGAAGAAATCTTATCAAACATAAACTCTATTAAAAGCAAAATCTTAAACTCCCTCACCTCTGGGGAGGGTCGGGGTGGGGCTTCTTTAGGCTTTAAAGTTCTCAAACTTGATAAATCAAACTTTAAAGAGTGGCAGCAGCTTGATCCGTCTGCATCAGTTGAAAAGATTGAACAAGAGCTCTTCAACCATATTGACCACATCAACCCCAAATCCACACCAGAAGATTTACTTTACGAAATCCTGTTAAAAGCTGGTTTTACACTTACAGAGAAGATAGAGACAATTACAATTGCCGACACTAAAGTTTTTTCAATAGCTGACGGCGGGTTGCTGCTCTGTCTTGAGAAAAGCGTAACTAAAGAATTAATTGACGCAGTTGCAGAGGCAGAACCAATGCACTTTATCTGTCTTGATTCTGCTTTTCATGGCAATGACCAGCTAAAAGCCAATACTGTTCAAACCTTTGCAGTCCGCAACATGCAGAGGGAAAAACATAATCAGATTAAATTTGAAACAGTGTAAAGGTTTAGGCAGCTATGGATTTGGATACAGGTTTTAATGAGATTAAAGATTTGATTGATAAAGCCCGGACTGATGCTTTTAAAAGCGTTAATACACAGCTTATCCAGCTTTACTGGAGAATCGGTGAATATATTAGCCTCAAACTTGCTGAAGCAAATTGGGGTGAAAACAAAATTGAGCAGTTGGCAGACTATTTAAAAAACTGCGGGGCTGATTATAAAGGGTTTAATCGTAGAAATCTCTACAGAATGAAGCAATTTTATGAAGCATACGCAGACAATCAAATTGTGTCGCCGCTGGTGACACAATTAAGCTGGACTAATAATCTTCTTATTCTTTCCAAAACAAAAACAGCAGAAGAGCGTGAATTCTATATCCGTCTCTCTATTCGTGAGAAATATTCCAAACGAGAGCTTGAAAGACAGCTTGATTCAGCCATATATGAAAGAACAATTCTTTCAGGTAAAAAACAACTGCCTGTTACTGCAAACGGCAAGAATGTAAATCTTTATGTTAAAGACAGCTATGTATTTGAATTTTTAGGGCTTCCAAATGACCATTCCGAGAGTGAATTAAAAAAGGGGCTTCTTAAAAATCTAAAGCTCTTTATACTTGAGCTTGGCAGAGATTTCTTATTTGTTGGTGAAGAGTATAAAGTTCAGGTCGGCATGAGCGACTATTTTATAGACCTGCTCTTTTTTCATCGTGAACTTCAATGTTTAGTTGCCTTTGAATTAAAAATTACAAATTTCAAGCCTGAATATTTAGGTAAAATCAATTTCTATCTTGAGGCACTTGACAGAGACGTTCGTAAAAAACATGAAAAACCAAGTATCGGCGTGCTTTTATGCAAAGGCAAAGATGATGAAGTTGTTGAGTATGCTCTCAGCAGAACTCTTGCACCTGCAAAAATAGCTGATTACACATTAAAGCTCCCTGATAAAAAACAGCTTCAACAGAAACTGCATGAACTATTTGAAAATGCTGGTTTTAAGGAGAAAGAATGAAATTAAAATTTAACTCTAACCTTGATTATCAGCTTGATGCAATAAAGAGCGTAACAGATATTTTTGAAGGTCTGCCGATACAGAATGAAAGCATTGGAATTGACTTAGAAAAGGATTTGAGCAGAGTCCGTCAATTTGCAATTAACAATGCTGTTCAAATTATGGTTATATACTGTCTAAGGTCATAAATTGAGTTTTTCCTAAACTGTAGAGACGTACAGCCGTGCGTCTCTACTTAGATACAAAAAGTTCAATTCATGCCCGCCACATGGAGTATACAATTTAAAACAGCAATGTATATGAAAGCAACTCCTTAAACTACTTCTCTACAATAGAGGTGAGTATCCAATCTATAAAGTTACCACTTGGACAGGTAAGGGTTACCTCATAATTTTTTCCTGCAACAGAGATACATGGAATTGTCAACATCAAAGTTCCAACTGAACCATCTTGAGTAAAATTGATCTCATCAAAAGTTGAATCTACTTGATTAACAAAAGAGCTAATATCAACCTGAAAGTTTATATTGTTATTAGCTGTTCCCATATATTTGAATTGAATACCAAACTTAAATCCTGATAGATTTATGTTTGGCAGTGTAAATCCAATATCATTGCCAAGAGCAATGCAGCTATTTTGACCATTATTGTTATTTTTTATTGCACCATAAATTATGATCTGGTTATTGTCGATATAGTTCCAACCTGCTTCAAGAATATCAATATCTGTTGTCCCTTCTGGCAGAGGCTCAACTCTGATTATAGTTACAGAGCGGGTTGCAGCTCCAGCATTGTGATCCCAATCATAGGTATATGGCCACTCAACATTTTGCTTATCTGATTTGCTGGATTGATCAGGAGGACTCACAAATTTCTGGGGCACAACAATCCTGTAGGGACCCTCTCCATCAAGTTTGTTGTCATCTGTAAGGATACCAGAATCAAGCTCAACCCCCTCCCGTTTCATTGCAAGAATAGCCTTTAAGCCATTTTGAACATAGATTGAATCACCGTTGTTTCTACCAACACATGATGGAGCTGTATAGTCGCACCATCCAGTGCCTCGATTCAAGACGCTATCAGCCTCTAAGACATAGCTGTAAGTTGCTGGTGGATACTGATAATCTTGTCCGGGAACATTGCCATAAACATGATACATCTCTGGCTTTTCATCATAATAAAGTGGATGATATTGAGACCAGCCATCTGGGGCAAATACAGTTATTCCAGTTGCACTTGGTAAGATTCCAGCATCATCAAGCAGAGCTTTTAATGGAACACCAGAGTATTCAGCATAAAAGTCTCCTGATCTGCTGGTATTCATAAGCATAAACTGTGTGTGCTGAGGCAGTTCTTCAAGTTGAGCTTTGCTGTACACTTTAGATGGAGCCATCGTAAGAAACGGGGTATCTTTCTCGTTCCCGGGAAAGCTGTTTGCCAATATCTCATCGCGGTTTATTGAGTTATCTCCATCTGAATCAAACAGATCAATCCGACTTATAGCTGCTGCACTGCGTCCATTATCTTTATATGCTTTTCCATAGCTGTTCATGGTTTGATCAATGTTGCTATTTTGTCTGCCATAATCGGTAACATAGTGACACCACTGACAGCTCCCCATAGTTACAGATTGCCCTGAACTATTGGTATAACTTCCTCCACTATGGCACAAGCCACAGTGATCAAGTTTGCTTCCAGCCTTATCATAATAAACTTCAAGAAAGTTGCCAGAATCACGCTCTCCTTCATGGTGGTATGCAGCAAAGACAGTTACTGCAACTATCATAGAAAAAAGAAAAATAGTGGTAGCGATAAACCCCTTAAAATGCAAATCTTTAAAGCTCTCCTTTTTTTGTCTCATCTTTATCTCCAATAAAATTTTTAGGTTGAAAAAAGGGTTATAGTTTTTTTAAGTAAACTTATTAAAAATCCATGCTAAGTCTTAATGTTACACAATTTTCTTTGTCAATATAATCAATAGTGCCATTCGGAAGAACTCTTGCCTTTATTGAATCAGAAAAATCGGTATGGGAGTAGTCTGCAATAATACGGCACATGGGAAAGAGAATCCAATTTAATGCAACACTATAGCCATCAGCCTCATGTACAGAGACTTTTGAAACTGGATTTATCCAATCTTCATCTCCTTCAAAATGCTCTACCCTTGCAGCAAGAACAAAAGCCCCCCATGTATTTTCAGAAGGGTTGAAAAATCTATTTGGAAAAATAGGTTTTAAAACTCCTTGAGAGAGTAATAAATATTCTCCTGTAATTGCCCATGCCCCACTTACATACCATGATGAAAAATCTGCATCAGATACTGGAGTACTTCCAGCCGGCTTAAGATCGTTATAGGCAAAACTAATCTTCTCAGCCTGAATAGCAACTGGTCCATAACTCCAGGCAGCTTCAACACCTGTACGTACCCTTTGGTCAACATCTTGTATGACCCCAAATTTAGTATTATGGGTAAGTTCATAGATATTTCTTGATGTACCAGCCATCCCAGAACTTTTGACTCGCATATCAATATTAAGGTTGTCAGCTTTTACAATAGTACCAGAAAGACCTACTTGAAGAGATTCAATCCAACCTAAATCTATTTTGCTTAAATCAGCACCTTGTCCAGAACCTATTGAATCAATGAATTTAAATGGAGAGACGACAACTCTTCCAGCAAGTTCAGGCTCATCATGCTCATTTCCTCTTGCAGAGCCATCATCTCCATCACCGTTGAATACTCCTGCGAAAAGATGGAGAGTATCCTGAAAAAGTGAGCTGTAAAGCATTGCCCCGACATCTCTTGAGGGTGAGAGGTAATAACCCATCGAGCGTTCAGCAAAAAGAATTGCGTTGTTTTTTTCTAATGCTTCGAGGCTAAATGGCTCTTGAAACTGACCAAATCTTAGACCACTGCTGCCATATACTGCTTCTCCATAAGCATCAACAAGATTACTGGTTTCATTGCCTTGAAACTCATACTCCATACCAAATCTAAACCAACGGGTTAGCTGACCGTTAAAGATCAATCTGGCACGGCGGATGTCAAAACGATTATCTGCTCTCTGCTCCTCTTCATAATATCTGTAATCAGACTGAAAAGAGCCTCCAAGACGCATCTCTATGCCTCCCTCTTCTTCAGATTTTATGTAAAATCCGCCTTTGTAACCCGCAAAGAAAACCCTCTCTGCAATTGCATCTGTTGCTATAAAAATAGACATAAGTACAACAAGAGAAAAAACTGTTCTTTTTATGATAGCACCTTCTGTTATTATGATACGGCTTTTTGTATATTCTTTATTCAAAATTTCTAAAACTCCCCCCTTATGTATAACTAATATCTGTCTTAGAGGCATAATGAACAATAA
Source organism: uncultured Desulfobacterales bacterium (assembly GCA_964425195.1). Taxonomy (GTDB): domain Bacteria; phylum Desulfobacterota; class Desulfobacteria; order Desulfobacterales; family Desulfobacteraceae; genus Desulfamplus. The sequence goes on along the minus strand of CAYRLG010000031.1, from coordinate 24,689 downwards.
AAGTAGGCATAGAACAGAGTTCTATGCCTACTTTTATTTATAAAGCTTATTTGGCATTTGATGTAAAAAGAGGCTCTCCCATCAACTTGAACTCATTTATTAGTTTCTGACCTTTTTCGCTTGCCATCCAGTTGGAGAACTGTGCAGCAAGTTCATATTTCACTTTTGGGCACTTTTCAGGATTTCCAGCAATAACACTATATTGATTGATAAGAATTCCATCTTTCTCAACAAGTATCTTAAGTTGAGGATTGCCGTTTTTCTGTGCCTTATATTTTATATATGTCCCACGGTCAGTCATGGTATATGCTTTTCTCTCTTCACATACATTTATTGTAGCAAGCATTCCCTGACCAGTCTGAATATACCATCTCTCCTTTTCAGGCACTGCCTTTCCTGTGCTTTTCCAAAGCTCCAACTCTTTTTTGTGTGTTCCAGAGTCATCTCCACGACTTGCAAAAAATGCCTCTTTAGTTTTAATACTCTCTAATGCTTCGACAACAGTTTTTCCTTTGATACCAGCAGGATCACTCTCTGGTCCTATGATTATAAAGTCATTATACATAATTTCTGTGCGATCTTTGCCAGAGCCGTCTGCAATATATTTTTTCTCAGCTTCAGGTGCATGGACAAGCAGCACATCAACATCGCAGCTTGCTCCAAGAGCCAATGCTTTGCCACTGCCTGTTGCTGTCCACTTTATCTCAATTCCAGTATCTTTAGTGAATAGAGGCATTAGATAATCAAGAAGCCCTGTATCGTCAGTACTGGTTGTTGTTGCCATCATCAATGTTTTATCTGCTGCCTGAACAGTAAACCCAAATACGAGAATGAAGATAGATATAATCAATGCTATTCCAATCCTCTTTCCCTTCATTTTTCTTCTAAATAATCGCTTCTTTCTCTCCATCTTTATTTTCTCCTTTTTTTGATTGTAATGCTTAAACTTTAATTGTTTTTAATGGTTCAATGTTAGAACTGTTCTAACTTTCAAATCATATCAGAACTGGCATATATGCCAAATTTGATATGATTAAAATGCTACTATATCAAGGAACTATTTTTGTCAATAATATGATTTGGTTATATGTTCAAATCTCTTTTTCAAACAAACTTCAATTACTAACGTTTTTTTTAAATATTACCTTAAATCTCGATTTATGATAAACTTTCTTTAGCATTAGGGTTTAAAGAGTTTAATATATCACTATAAATAATGTATTATCTGATAGAATTTCTCCAAAAACAAATTATAAGAGGTATTAAATTATCAATGGAATTTATAGCAGACCTCCATCTTCACTCCAACTTCTCGAGAGCTACAGCCAAAAATCTTGATCTTGAGCATATATTTCAAGCAGCAATAATTAAAGGTATAACTGTTGCGGGAACAGGCGATTTTACCCACCCTCTATGGTTTAAAGAACTTGAAGATAAACTTGAGCCAGCAGAAGATGGGCTTTTGAAGCTAAAAGATGGGATAGTAAAAAATATAAATAACAGTGATAATATGTTTATTTCTATTCTGGATAATATTAGAAGCAACAGCGATATTAAAAATATTGGGAGAAAAACGGAGTTTGATAAAAATAGAGTCCGCTTTATTCTTCAGTGCGAAATAAGCTCAATCTACAAAAAAGATGGGAGAGTTAGAAAAAATCACAATCTTATCTATTTTCCTGATATGCAAAGTGTAAGAGCTTTTAACGAGAAACTTGGTAAAATCGGCAATATCACATCTGATGGTCGCCCGATTTTAGGTCTTGATTGCGAAAAACTTCTTGAAATTATGCTTGAGACCTCTGAACATGCTTTTATGATTCCTGCCCATATCTGGACTCCATGGTTTTCCATGTTTGGTTCAAAATCTGGTTTTGACTCGGTTGAAGAGTGTTTTGGTTCGCTCGCCCACCATATTTTTGCTGTAGAGACAGGGCTTTCGTCAGATTTACCAATGAATTGGCGGGTTGAAAATTTAGATAGAATGAGCTTTATATCTTGCTCTGATGCACATTCACCAATGTTTATAGGAAGAAACGCATCTTGTTTTAACAGCAGCTTATCGTATAAAGGGATAAGAGATGCCCTTAAAATGCCGTTTTGTAAAACTTTAGAAGCATCATCACCTCTATACTCCCATTTGGGCAGCGAGCAGCAGCTAAATGATGACAGTTCTAATGTGAATAATAGCTATTTAGGCACAATTGATATGTATCCGCAGGAGGGCAAATACCACTATGATGGTCACAGAAAATGCAATGTCTGTTTTAATCCATCTGAGACTTTAGAGCATAACGGCATCTGCCCAAAATGTGGCAAGCCTCTTACTCTTGGGGTGCTCTATAGAGTCGAAGAGCTTGCATCAAGACCAGAAGGTTATACTCCTGAAAACCGCCACGGATATCAGAGCATCATTCCGCTTGCAGAGATTCTCTCTGAGATATGCCAAACAGGCTCTAAGACAAAAAAGGTAGATGCCTACTACACCAAAGCAATATCAGCTCTTGGACCAGAGCTTGAGATTTTGCTTAAACGAGATATTGACGAGATTGAGCGTGCAGGTATTCCTCTATTATCTGAAGCAATTAAAAGAATGCGAAACAGGCAGATTCATTTAAGTCCTGGTTATGATGGCGAATTTGGTCGTGTAACGCTATTTACTCCAGAAGAGCGGGAGAGATTAAAGGGCAGTATCAGCATGTTTAAGATGCAGTCAAATTTGAATAAAAAAGAGCTTAACAAGAGATATAAAAAGAGAACAGAAGAAATTTTGTTAGAATCAGATGATAATTCGCCAGATACTGATAAATTATTCGTTAAAAAACAGGCTATAGTTAAGGTAATAAACAAGATTGAAACCAAGATTATTGAAACTAAGATTGAACCTAAAAGAGAGAATCTAATAAATTTAGAACAGCAAAAGGCTATAAACTCTACTAATAGACCTCTTATTATGGAGGCTGGTCCAGGAACAGGCAAAACCCACACTCTTACCCAAAAGATAGCCTCTATTATAAAAAATAACTATGCCAATCCTGAATCAATACTTGCCCTTACATTTACCACAAAAGCTGCCCAAGAGATGCGGCAGAGAATAGAAAATTTGATAAGCAAAGATGATTTAAATCAGAATGCGATAAGTAAAAGTGAATTTGTTAGAAATTTGCCCCAAAAAAGACAAGGTGTCTTTGTCTCAACATTTCACGGATTTTGCCTTATGGTGCTAAAAGAGTACACAGATTTTAAATGTGCGATTGCAGATGATATTTTGCGTAAAGCCTTTATTCAAAAGGCTGTTGAGCTTGCAATAAAGGATAATACAAGCAAAAATGATAAAAACAATCTTGATCAAAATGAGCTTAATCAAAATAATCTTATAGATAAAATAGATAAAAAAATCTCTTTAAGTGCCGTAGAACTTCAAATTTCAATGATTAAACAGGGTTTGACGTTAAACGATCAAGATCATCATACTGCTAATATAATCTTACAAAAATATCAGGAACTTTTATCATCTTATCAGCTTGTAGATTTTGACGATCTAATTTTAATAGTGCTTGAGCTTCTGCAAAAAGATAATAAAAACAATAATATACTTGATAAGTTAAGAAATAGGTTTACACATATTTTTGTTGATGAGTATCAAGATATTAACAAGAGTCAATATCAATTGCTTAAGCTGATTGCAGGCAGCGGACAAAATTTGTGCGTAATCGGCGATCCAGATCAATCAATTTATGGATTTAGAGGAGCAGATAACAAGTATTTTAATCAATTTGGACACGATTACCCAAATAGTGAAAAGATTGTGTTTAAACGAAATTACAGATCAACCGAGACAATACTTGAAGCATCGTTTCAACTGATTAGCAATAAACAAAGAGTTCCAAACTTTATAGAACATAATTTTATACAAGATAAGAGCAGCCACATAGACCCTGAACCTAAGCACTCACCACAATCAAAAGAGAGATTATTTTCAGGGATTCAGGGAGAACAGCATATCAATATTGTCCAAGCAGCCTCAGAAGAGTCTCAAGCTGTTATGGTCGGCAAAACCATTGAGCATCTTGTCGGTGGTATTTCAATGTTTTCAATGGACTCTGGAAAGGCTGACTCATCTATAAAAGATGAATACTCATTTGCTGATATCGCTGTTCTATACCGCACAAAAAAGCAGAGTGAAGTTTTATCTAAAGCGTTTGAAAAGGCTGGTATTCCGTTTCAGACAGCAGACAGAGAAAATATCTTTCTTCAAAAAGGTATTAAAGAGCTTATATCCTGCCTTCGTATTTTTATTGGCAAAGAGACTTTTTACGATCTTAATGTTTTGTCATCTTACTCTAAAAAAATTTCAGACACCTCTTTTCAGTTGATGAGAGATAAAACAACATTAGAGTTGTTAAAAGCTGTTATTGAGCTTCTCGGACTTGATAAGATTCTCAACAAAAATAGAAAAATAGTGGAGATAGCAGAACTATTTTTAAAAGAGGCTGAAAAATACCCTGATCCAGCTCTCTTTTATGAACAAATTGCTATGAAAAGAGATATTGATACTGTTGATTATGGTGCAGAAAAAGTATCATTAATGACTATGCACGCATCGAAAGGGCTTGAGTTTAAAGTTGTTTTTATTGCAGGCTGCGAAAATGGATTGATTCCCTTTTTCAACCAAAATGGGAAATGCGACAACATTGATGAGGAGAGAAGGCTGTTTTATGTTGCAATGACGCGGGCAAAAGAGCTTTTATATCTATGTCATGCAAAAAAACGGCAGATATTTGGAAAAACAGTTATTTCAGATAGATCGCCATTTTTGGACGATATTGAGGAGAGTTTGAAACAGTACAACAGATCAAAGTTTAAAAAAGCTGAAAAAACAAGCTCTAAAGAGCAATTAGAGCTGTTTTAGCTATGGTTTAATCATTATCAGCAGTCTGATGCTCTTGATCGTTTAACGCCAAACCTTCAAGCTGTAGGGGTGCAGCGGGCTGCGCCCCCTATAAAAAAGCTAAAACACATGAGAGCATATAATTATTAAATGCTCTATTTCATAAACTGAGTCTTTGAAGTAACCTCAGACTTTATACGGTTCAAAGTCTCTGTAAGTGTTGCAATTACATTTTCTCTAATATCACCTGCTACAGCAATATACATCACATCATCACCAACATTTAAAGCTCTATTCTCTTCAATTTCAACTATAATCTCAACAATTCCGGGTTTAGATTTTTGTTGGGCAATAATCTCTTCAAGTTTAGCGTGATCAACAGCTATGGATAAACCCGTAACCTCCTGCCCGTCTCGTGTAGTTTGTCGTACAACACCATTATGATAGAGAACCATTCCCACTTTAGAGTAGTCAGGGTGCGATTTGATTCTCTCTTTTATCTGCTCAAGACCCATTATATTTCCTCCTATTGTCGTAAACCTCGATTTATGAGCTTTCAAAGTATATCTACATAATGAGAACTATTTGGAGTTAAGAACCTTATTCATATTTTTAACTGCACACATATTTCCGCACATGGTGCAGGTATCTTCATGTTCTGGCAGCGATGACTGCCTATATTTCTTAGGCTTTTCTGGATCCATAGCAAGCTCAAACATGGCGTTCCAATCTAAATTACGGCGTGCCTTGCTCATCTTATAATCCCAATCTCTTGCCCCTTTTACCCCTTTTACAATATCTGCTGCATGTGCTGCAATCCTTGCTGCAATTATCCCCTCTTTCATGTCATCTCTATCTGGCAGCCTTAAATGTTCGGCAGGAGTAACATAACACAAAAAATCAGCACCGGTTGAAGCTGCTATTGCTCCGCCGATTGCACTTGTAATGTGGTCATATCCTGGAGCCACATCAGTTACAATAGGACCTAACACATAAAACGGTGCTCCGTGGCAGAGCCTCTTTTCAATCATCATGTTTCCAGCAATCTCATCAATTGCCATGTGTCCGGGTCCTTCAATCATAACCTGGACATTTTTCTCCCACGCTTTTAATGTAAGCTCTCCAAGAACAATAAGCTCCTCAACCTGCGATGCATCAGTAGAGTCATTAATACAGCCTGGTCTGCAGCCGTCACCTAAACTTAATGCCACATCATATTTTTGGCAGATTTTAAGAAGCCTGTCAAAGTGTTCATAAAAAGGATTTTCGCAGTTGTTCAGCTCCATCCAGCGGAATAAAAGAGAGCCTCCTCTTGAGACAACAGCAGTCAACCGCTCATTTCTCTTAACCTTTTCGGCAACTGCCCTGTTTAATCCTGCATGAATGGTCATAAAATCAACGCCGTCTTGTGCGTGTACCTCAACAACATCAAAAAATTCATCAACTGAGATATCTTGAAGATTTTTATCGTAAAATCCAACTGCATCATAAATTGGAACAGTGCCGATCATAACTGGAGAGAGTTCAACCAACTTTTTTCTAAACTCACGGGTTTTTCCGTAACAGCTTAAATCCATTATTGCATCAGCTTTGAGATTAACTGCATAAAGAGCTTTTTCCATCTCTTTGTCAATGTTACAGCAATCTTTTGAAATACCAAGATTTACATTGATTTTTGTTGCAAGCCCTTTTCCGACTCCTTTAGCTGAAAGGTTCTTATGGTTTTTATTGGCTGGAATGATTATTGAGCCTTTGGCAATTGCAGCCATAAGCTCATTTATATCCATCTGTTCTTCAAGAGCAACCTGCTCCATCTGAGCGGTTACGATTCCTTTTCGTGCTGCGTCCATCTGGGTTGTGTATGTTGTCATTATATGTTTTCCCTTAAATTTTTATATTGTAATCCCTCTTTTCCACCTAAATAAGGTAAAAAAAGGAGAGGTAAAATTAATCCATAGCTCTTATTTTTCGTCTAATGCTCTCAATTTTAGCTCCAATATCGGCTGCTCCTGTAATCTCTGAAACCATAGCTATGCAAGTTGCACCTCGGCTTGTGATTTCATGCATGTTTGACTCTTTAATTCCGCCGATTGCCACAAACGGAATAGAGATATTTTTAACCACATACTCAAGATAAGCATGACCAACAGGAGCACACACATCTTTTTTTGTCTTTGTGCTGTAAATAGGACCAACTCCGATATAGTCAACTCCAGCATTTTGTGCCCTTATAGCCTCTTCTGGTGCATGTGTTGAAAGACCGATTATAAAATCCTGCCCGACTAATTTTCTAACAGCTTCAACAGGATAGTCGCTCTGCCCAATGTGAACACCGTCAGCACCAACCATCATGGCAAGGGCAACATCATCATTAACTATAAAGGTTACTCCAGCTTGTTTGGTCATCTCTCTTATCTGGACACATTCGCGGTATTTCTCACAAGATGGCCGCTCTTTTTCTCTGTATTGGATAATCTTTACCCCTGCGCGAATCATCTCATTTACAACCTCTATGTTGCTTCTGCCGCAAGAGAGAGCATGATCTGTCAGGCAATAAATATCTGTAACAGGAAATTTTCTTTTTTGCTGATCTTTTTTTGTCTGCTCTTCCATAAACCTAAAACACTCTTGTTCAAGATTGTAAGAGATATAGCGGAGAGATTCATACTGTTTTGCAGCCGCATAATGGCTCATAGATTTTAAACTCTCCTCAATCGAACGAAGCCCCTCTTGGATACGTTTGAAATTTGCCGTGATTATATCAAGAGTTCCCTCTTCTCTTTTATCTAAGGTGCTGTTTTGAGAGATGTTAAAGCCTATATCTCCATCAACATCACGGGTTGTTAAGAGTTCAGGAATGATATCATAAGCAGATTTTCTAACTTTGTGCCTTAACTCTCTAAGGGACTCTACAATTTTAAGTGATTCTGCAAGGTTAAATGACTCTACAGGTTTATTGCTTTTTTTCTTATCAATATTTTGAACATCAAAGTTATTTTCAGAGTCAAAGCTGAATCTAAAAAAATCTTCTATAACTCTTATACCTTCTGCAACTCTGTTTATATTTGCGTCAACAATTCTCATACTGCTTTTCATTTTATCTCCTTATTCATATAGGACGCAGCACGCTGCGACCCTACACTGTCTGCAATCTTTAAATCTTCATTATTACGTTTCCTTAAGCCTACAGATTCACATGAATTTAAGAAGTAGTTTAAGACAATATCAGCCTGTTTTGCAGCAGCAATTGAGATATATGGCGAATATGGGGGAAGCGTGTCAGATACTTCTGATCTGAAATCTCCAACCACATAGAAATTTTTGTTTATCTTTTTTGTAACTATTAAATCGCTGTTTCCGCTGCCTGCAATTCCAGAAACTGCAACTATCAGTTTATTTGAACCAATAAAACCTTCAACAATCTCCCGTTTTGCAACTGGATCATCAAAACCTTCAATAATTACACTGCACTCTTTAAAAATCTCTCTCATATTATCGGGCGTTACTCTATCAACCACAGTTGCTATATCAAGATCAGGATTTATCATAAGAAGATTATTTTTAAGCATCTCAACCTTTTCTTTTCCTATCTGGTCATAAAAGAAAAACTGTCTGTTAAGATTTGACGGCTCAACCGTATCATAATCAACAAGCAGAAACCGCCTAAAACCGCACCTGACAAGATTTTGCGAGCAGTTTGAGCCGATACCTCCGCAGCCTGCAACTCCAACTGTTACATCAGAGATTTTTTCTAAATACTCTAAAGGAAGATAGCGGAGAAGAGCCGTGCGAAAACTGTCCATATTCATTATCCCAACCGTCCATATCCATTGTGAAAGCTGTCCATCTCCATTATAAACCGCCCCAATCTATTATCAGAACCGCTCCCAATCTTTAAATACAGGCTGAATCTGACGCTGAGTAAGATAATCTATCATCTGGGCAACTGAACGTGTATCTGATATCTCAAACTGTCCTGTTCTCTCTGGTGATGTGTGTCCACCCACAGCAGTTGTAGAGCCTGCTGAGACTTTTGTAACACCAAGTGTTAAGATATTGTTTCTAAATGATTGGCTCTCTCGTGTTGAAATAGTTATTCCGCATCTTGGAAGAAATATTCTTAAAGCTGTAATCATCTGAACCATATCTTTATCAGAGACAATGCAGGCTGGCTGATATTTTCCAGAGTGGGGACGCATTCTTGGAAGTGAGATGCTGAAATCTGTCTCTGGATATTTCTCTTCCAACCACTTTGCATGAAGAGCTGTAAAAAATATATCTCTCTGCCACAAATCAAGCCCGAGCAGAGCCCCGATATTGACATTTCTCATTCCAGCAGATGCACCTCTTTCTGGAGCATCAAGACGAAATCTGTAAGATCGCTTTGGTCCTTTTGGGTGAAGCACTTTATAAAGCTCTTGATTGTAGGTCTCCTGATAAATGGTTAATCCATCAACTCCAGATTCAACAAGAAATCTATACTCAGCTTCTGTAAGTGCAAAGACCTCAATGGATATAGAGCTGAAATAGTCTTTTAAAATCTTACAGCACTCGGCTATATACTCAACTGATGCTGTTTGAGGGGCATCACCAGTTAAAACAAGTATATGCTTTAAACCAGTTGCAGAGATAGTTTCAGCCTCTTTTCTTATCTCATCAAGGGTCAATTTATGGCGGGCAATATCAACGCTGTGGTTAAAACCGCAATATAGACAGCCGTTGTTACAAAAATCTGATATATATATCGGCGTGAAAAGATTAATCGTATTTCCAAAATATCGTATCTTTATATCGCGGGCTTTTTGAGCCATAAACTCAAGATACGGCAGTGCAGCAGGCGATAAAAGTGCAGCAAAATCTTCAATAGAGACTCTATCTTGTTCAAGTGCCTTTTCCACCTTTCTTGGCTGGGTAGAAGAGATTGCCTGTGCAATGTCGATCTCTTTAAACTTTTCATATTCATCAAAAAAACTCATTTTTACCTTCTCTATCTTTTCATATCAATATTTAATAACGCAAAATTCAACCGAAGCCCAAAGGCTAACACAAACTAACGATTAGCCACAAACAAGAACGCCGTAGGGCTGTATAGTACCGAAATGTTTGGTTAGCAGTTTTTTTCAAATAGAGTCTTCTGAACTAATGGCAATTCTACAATATTACTATTGGTTAATTCTGCAATTCTTTCTAATGATTTGCTATGAAACTCTGGATTAATTTCAAAACCAATAAAATTTCTGCTCAATCTTTTTGCCGCAACCGCAGTTGTTCCACTCCCCATAAAAGGATCAAGCACCAAATGATTTTCTTGTGTTGTAAGTTTTATAAGATATTCAATCAATGCCAAGGGCTTTTGTGCTTCGTGGATTCTTGTTTCATGTTTGTCAAAACCAAATTCAAGCATATTTGTTGGGCAGGAACCATTAAGCTTACACGCATCAATATTCATTGCACCAACTTCATTTTCAAGAATATTATCTGTAATAGTTCCTCCGATAGTATAGGGCTTCATAAACCACGCTATCGGCTCCCATATCGGTGCTAAATTACCAAGTCTCCACCCGTCCCATTTTTTAGCCTCATCTATAAGACCTCTTCGTTCAAAAACAATGCTTACTCTCTGTGCTCTATGATGGGCAGATGGCTTTTTCCAAGCCAAAGTATCTTTTAATAGGAATCCGCTCTCTTCAAAAGCATTGATAACTCTATGGATAGTTCTTCTTGCTCCAAAAACAAATAAAAAAGAGCCGTTTTTCATTTTGGGATAAACTTTTTTCGCCCAATCTTTACACCATTCTTGATACTCTAATCCGATATTTCTATCAGATTGTGCCCAACCGTTGATTGGTTTACCTCTTCGTTTAAATCCAGATTTTCCTTCTTGTGCTGGAGAACTTCCTAATAATGCTGAATTTGTATTGCTATGTAAAACATCCCAATCATCAAGACTGATTCCATAGGGAATATCAGACAAAAATAGATCAATACTGCTGTCCTTCAGCTTAGGTATATACCTCAAGCAGTCGCCTTGAGTAATTTTGTTTAAAAATTCTTCATTCATTTTATATCACTCCAGACCCAAAAGACCGTTATCAACTACGGAATTAATAGCTCTGATTTTATTTTCTATTTTGCTTGATTTTAGAATTTCCTTTATTGCCTCTTCTTTAGAAAGTCTCATAATCCGCTCTCTTTCTGAAGCAAGAAAGGCAAGAGCTTCTTCTCTTGAAATATGGACTGACTCTGCAGAAGCCTTTTTTTCTTCTTGCCAGATTTTCCTAATGCCTGCGTCAAAATTCAGTATTGTCCGATTTAAAAGCTGCCAATAGGTATTAGCGTCTTTTGAAGGGTTCATTGCTTCGACAGTTTTGAATACTTCATGTAATAATTCCATTGCATTTATTTTACTTTTGGCTTCGGCGTAACGGGTAAACACAGCAAGATGTGTATAAGTGCCAATGCAAACTGACCTTACTCCTGCCTGCTGGTATATCTGGCTTGTACGTAACGGCAACTGATAAACTGGACATACAACCATCGCATAAGGCTTTCCGTGTTTCCAGCCATCCATTGCTTGTATCTTAAAGTCTTTCTGATTTTTTGCGGTTCTGCTTAGCCTGAATGCCTTTGCATCAGCAACAAAACTATAATTATCATTCACGCATTCCACATCAGCAACATCTGCCCGTTCTTTTAGAACGATGCTATTAAAACCCATTAACAAATATGATTGATGAATGACGACATCTGTATATTTAGAATAAAGTTTTTCTTCACTTGTATCATGTCCATATTGTTCGGGTATTGCCCCACATAATCTTAAATGACCAAGCAATGCTTCTATGCCTTTATCACTAATCTCTTTTCCAATTTCAGCCTCGACTTTTTCTGCATCAACACCAAAATCACCACTCAATCTACTGATTTGATCAATCCAGTAATTTCTACTGTTGATCTGTTCTTGCGTGATTATTTCTAACTTCATTTTTTCCCCTATGTATTATTTGGTATGGATGTCAGAATCTCAAGACTATTGATTTTTCGTATGCACTGCATAACATCGCGTTATAAATTGAAGCATTGTTGTTTAAGAACGATCATTAAGAATCAAGAAATCCAGTTAAAGGAGAAGATGCAGCTGCAAATTTTTGACTTACTGCCTGACCAGCGAGAAACGCTCTTCTACCAGCAGATACAGCCTCTGCAAATGCTTTTGCCATCATCACAGGGTCATCTGCTGTTGCAATGGCTGTATTGACAAGACAGGCATCAGCACCAGCTTCCATTGCCATACATGCGTGAGAAGGCTTTCCAATGCCGGCATCTACAATCACTGGAATATTGATCTCTTCAATCAAAATACGGATCATCTCCTCTGTTTTAAGACCTTTATTTGTTCCTATGGGCGCACCAAGAGGCATTACAGCAGCAGCACCGGCATTTACTAAATCTCGTGCAACATAAAGGTCTGGATTTATATAAGGAAACACCTCAAAACCCTCTTTTGCCAAAATCTCAGCTGCCTTTACAGTCTCATAGCCGTTTGGCAGAAGATATCTATTGTCTGTGATAACCTCTATCTTTATCCAGTTTCCGCACCCTGCTGCCCTTGCAAGCCTTGCAATCCTTATAGACTCATCTGCTGTTCTTGCTCCTGAAGTGTTTGGCATCAACTGCATATAAGATGGGATATGCTGCATAACGTTATCGGTCTTTGAGTTAAAATCAACCCTTCTTAAAGCAACTGTGATAACGCCTGCACCAGAGCTTTTGCACACATCAGGAATAACTGCGTCAGAAGCATATTTACCTGTACCTATGAAAAGACGGCTCGTCAGCTCTTTTCCTCCAACCTTAAATATATCTCCATCTAAAACAGCTTGATTGCTATTTAAAGCATCTTGATTGCAATTGCTATTTAAAGTCTGTTCTTTGTTATTACTATTTCCCAACTTATCCACCTCCGACAAATCTTAGTATTTCAAGAATATCTTTATCTTTAATAAAGGCTGTCTCATAATCTTCACGCAGAATAATCTCTCTGTTAAGCTCAACAACAACTGTATTGGAATTTATGCCTTTAGATGATAAAAATGAGCTTATAGATAGAGAACCATCACTTAAAGAGACGTTTTCGCCATTCACTGTTATTACCATTTTGCTCCTTATATTTCATTTGATTCTAAACAAAAAAAGCCACCCAAAAAGGGAGGCTTTTAACGTCAAACATTATAAAATCAAAACATCATAAAGTTTAACTCATCGCTTCCCTACGGCAGTATTAACTGCATCAGGTTCAAAGGGTCTGATACGAATCATCTCAGCCTTAAAACGGCTCCCCCGCATAAATCTACTTTTAGATAAATAGGATATAAAACTTTTATTGTCAACAAGTGATTATTATTTAAAAAGGCTCTCTTGCATATTCCCCCCAAGTGCTCTGAAAAGGGCTATGCGGTCTTTAAAAAGGGCAGCTTTCTGCTCTAACAGGCTTATCTCTAAATTCTGCACATTCAACTGTTCAGTTACCACCTGAATAAATGAATCTATCCCCTTAATATAGCGGTTTCTCGCCTCTTCCAAAGCAAGTTGGGCAGTTGAAAGCTCTGCCTTTAAAAGCTCAATCCACTTGGTGCGGTGGTTTTGAGCAGCAATGCTGTTTTCAACCTCCATAATTGCAGTAAATACAGCCTTTTGGTATGCTGCCAACCGCTCGTCCATAACTCCTGAAGCCAAATCTATTGCAGCTTTGTTTTTACCGCCGTCAAATAGCGTGGCATTAAGATTAGATGCTAATGTAAAAATCCAGTTTTGCAAAATATCTTGAAGGCTTGTGTGCTGCAAAAGAAAACTTCCATTTAGAGTCAAAGAGGGCAGTCTATCTGCTCTTGCCTGAAACAGTGCCCATTTTGATGCTGTCAATCTAAATCCAGCACTTTTTATATCTGGTCTGTTAGAGAGAAGTTCTGATGGAATACCAACTTGAGGTATAGTGCCGAGCTCTTTGAGTGTAGGCGTAGAGATTGATATCTCTTTACGAGAGGCTTTACCGCATAAAAGCGAAATTGAGTTTAAAAGATTTGCCTCTCTTATTTCAAGGGGCGGGATTCGTGCACGGCTTTTAGCCACAACCTCTTTTTGCTGCAACACATCTAATGCTGTTGACATGGAGTTTACAAATCTAAGTTCTAAAAGCTCAAGCAGCATGGTATTTGTCTCAACCTGCTGTTTGATAAGAGCTATCTCTTCTCTAACTGTTATCAAATCAACCCAGTTGTTAGCGATTTCAGCAGCTACTGATATTGCTGCTGCCTCAACATCAAACGCTGCTGCTGCTGTTCTATTCTCATACTCAACGATACGCGCATTAATATTTCCCCAAAGATCAACTTCATAAGCAGCAGCCGGTCCTGCTGAAAAATTGCTGTATGAAGAAGATGATGAACTGCCCGTATTACCTGAGATTAGATAACTACCCGTAGCGGTTGTTGTCTCAAGAGCTTTTCTCGCGGCAGAGGCATTAAAGCTGATTGATGGAAATAGTGCTGCATTTTGGCTCTTTTGGGCAGCTTTTGCCTGAGTTAATCTTGCCCAAGCCTCTTTTAATGTAAAATTGTCCCTAAGTGCAGTCTCAATAAGTGCGTCAAGCTCTGAACTTTCAAAGCTCTCCCACCATCTATGATTTTTTTCACTGTAATAAGAATCGTAGCTTAAACTGTAATAACTATCTGGAATTATGAGTTTATTATGAGAATTTTCAGGTTTAGGGATAATATTTGTACAACTGCTTAGAAAAAAATTAGCAAATATCACTGATAAAATAAGAGAGAACTTAAATATGAAAAGAGACATTTTATGATAAAAAGAGTTAGATAAGAAAAAATTATAACAGCGGAGATTTAAAGGGGGTAGATTTAATAGAGATAAGAGGGGCTCAGATCTATGAACCCCTATATAATTTCTCATTCGGTATAACCTAATGATCTTAATTTTCGTTTGCTGCAAGAAAATCATCATACATGGTTTCAAGTCCAAGTTTATGTTTTGCCTCTTCCTGAGCAAGAATGTTAAGCACTTTGATAACTTCAGCATTGTCTGTTTTGCCTGCAAGGTCTTTGTAGAGTTTTACAGCAGCCTCTTCTCTTTTCATTGCAATTCTTAAAATATCTTGCATAAACATACCCTCTTTATATTCAGTTTCAACAAGGTAGTCGCTGATTTTAAGATCAGGTATTGCTTTAAGCTCGTATTCGCTTACCTTACCCTTATCCTTGCCTAAACCAGTAAGCAGATCAGCATGTTTTTGCTCCTCTTTTGCAAAGCTGATAAAAGTCTCTTTAACAGATTTAAAATTATCTTTATTGCTTAGATCTGTATAAAATTTAACAGCTTCATTCTCTTTCTCAATGGCATAGGCAAGAATATCATCAACAGATTTGAAATTCATAAGTCTCTCCTTAAGATTATTTGGTTGTATTTTGTAATTTTGTCTAACAACAATACTTCTTGTTTTTTTAATATACTGCTTATTTAGATACTATAGTCTTAAACAGGCACAGTTGCAAGTAGCAAACTTCATTTTTACTGGCAAAAACTTCAGTGTTTGTAATTTTAAGTTCTTGTAAAAGAGTCTTAAAACAGTTGACAAACAAAAGTTTTTTGTCTATTGCAATACACAAAAATTACCACCAAGAAGGTGGAGAGTAAAGCTCAACAGATAATAAAAAATCATATAATATAATACACAATCAAGCCACGAAGGCATAAGATCAGGATAAAATACCTGTTTA
The DNA here is from genome assembly GCA_964425195.1 of uncultured Desulfobacterales bacterium. GTDB lineage: Bacteria > Desulfobacterota > Desulfobacteria > Desulfobacterales > Desulfobacteraceae > Desulfamplus. The sequence continues at coordinate 9,008 of CAYRLG010000031.1, read as the reverse complement.
TGTTTTTGTGGCTTTCTTATTTTGTTCAAGGAGGATGTATGATTTTATTTCCAACAAAAAACGAACAACTTTGGGAAGAGCTTTGGCTTTCAGCCATTAAGCCCAATGACCAGAACAGTCAAAAGCAGAGTGGTGATGATCCTGTCAAAAGATGGGATAAAATGGCGGATGGATTTGCCAAAAGAAGTGGGTCTGAAGAGGCATTAAAAAGAAAAGATAAAATCCTCTCAATGCTCAAAGAATTTAGTGCATTAAAAGAGGGAGTAAAAGTTCTTGATATTGGTGCAGGTCCTGGCAACTGGACAGTTCCAATGGCTGAAGCTGGGGCGATTGTAACAGCTCTTGAGCCTTCAGGAGAGATGATTAAAGAGCTTAAAGTCCGTATAGAAAAAAGTTGTTCACATCACAAAGATTTAAGTAACAAGATTAATATTGTCCAAAAAACATGGCAGGAAGTTAACATTAAAGAGGATAATTTTGAAGGCAATTTTGATCTTGTTTTTGCCTCCATGACTCCGGGAATCTCAAATCCTGAAACTTTAATAAAAGCTATGAAAGCCACTAAATCAGGCGGATTTTGTTATCTTAGCAGTTTTTCGGGTGGTGGTTGGCGTAATGCCTACAAAAAAATCTGGAAAGAGCTGTTTAATGAGGAGATTGCATCGTGCGGTGGAGATTTTATCTATCCTTTTAATTACATTTATGCACTTGGATATCGTCCTTATATTGAATTTATGATGTGGGAACAGATTCGTGAAGAGAGTATTCAAGATTCTCTTGATACTATACTCTTTTTTGTGCATGGCAGTTCTGAGATTGAACCTGAAAAAAAATCAAAACTTATCAAATATATTGAATCTAAAGCTGAAAATGGAATTTTCAAATATAAGCATCAGATATGCCAAGGCGTTATGCTTTGGCAGATATAAGAACGTGGCTAAAACAATAACTATTGATAATATTGTAAAACACCATGGTGGCAGAGATTTAAGGAGTGATAAATGAGCTGTTATCCTGACAACACCACAGCTACAGAAAAATATCATCAAGATGTTAAACGTAAACGGCTTGTTTTTGCAAGTCTGATTGTTCTTATGTTTCTGCTTGCTATCTATGCCATTTCAAAAGGTTCTTACCAGTTGAGTATAAACAATGTTATTCAAAGCATTATTGGCAATTCTCAAGGCAACTCGCATCTTGTTGTGTGGAATATCAGAATGCCACGCATTGTTGCTGCTATAATCTCAGGATGGGGACTTGCTCTTTCAGGGCTTATAATTCAATCTCTTTTAAGAAATCCTCTTGGCTCTTCATCAACTCTTGGAATAAGTCAAGGTGCGGCATTTGGTGCAGTTGTTGGTATTATAATCTTTGACTTAGCTGGAACTGGAACATCTTTTTTATCTAACTCTTCTGCACTATATAGTAGATTAGTTGATTTTGGACGATTTGCCTCTGTTCCTATGTTTGCATTTATTGGAGCAATGGGTGCAACGTGGGTAATTCTTATTCTCGCTAAATTTAAGAGATTATCTCCAGAGGCAATTATTTTGGCTGGTGTTGCCTTATCTTCGCTTTTTAACTCTGCTACAGTTCTTATTCAATATTTTGCATCAGAGACACAGATAGCATCAGCACTTTTCTGGACATTTGGAGATGTGACTCGCTCAAGCTGGAATGAAATTGGAATAATGACTTTTGTTATTGCTCTCTCCACAATATGGGTAATTTTTCATCGCTGGAATCTTAATGCTCTGCTCTCTGGTGAAGAGGCTGCAAAAGGGCTTGGTGTATCAGTTGATTCTCTTCGCATTCAGGGAATGATTATTGCTGCTGTTATATCTGCTGTTATTACTGCATTTCACGGAGTGATTGCATTTGTAGGGCTTCTTGCTCCTCATATTGCAAAACGTATTGCAGGCTCTGACCACAGACTTGTGATTCCTTTCTCCTCTGCTGTTGGTGCAGCTTTACTGCTTTTGGCAGACACAACAGGAAGATTGCTTATTGGTTCAGGGAATCTGCCCGTTGGGATTCTCACCTCTTTTATGGGGGCACCTATGTTTCTATATCTGCTTATGAGAGGCGTAAGAAGATGATTAGTATCAATTTATACTAAGATATCGAAGATGATGGGAAATAAAAAATAGAGGTAAATGATGTTATCAGTTAAAAATATAGAGTTCTCTTACAATAGCCATCATGTTGTAAATAATATAGGATTTAAGTTAGAAAAGGGGATGATTCTCGGCATTCTTGGAGTTAATGGTGCAGGAAAATCAACACTATTAAAATGTTTAAATAAAGTATTAACCCCTCGTAAAGGCTCTGTAATGCTAAACAATGAAGAGATTTTAACTATGAGAGGGTCAGAAATTGCAAAACGCATGGCATACATGCCTCAAAGATTTTTTCAAGAGTCTCTTACTGTGTTTGATGCTGTTCTTCTTGGACGAAAACCTCATATAAAGTGGGCTGCATCAGATAACGATTTTCAGATAGTTGAAAGTGTACTGCAAACCATGAATCTTGCATCATTTGCCTTAAGACCTGTAAGTTCATTAAGCGGCGGAGAGATGCAAAAAGTTGTTATTGCCCGTGCATTGGCTCAAGAGCCTCAAGTTCTTCTTTTAGACGAACCAACAAGTAACCTTGATGTCAAAAATCAGTTTGAAGTGATGTCAATGGTTCGCAATATTGTAAAAAAAAAGAATTTATCGGCAGTGGTTTCAATTCACGATTTGAATCTTGCTTTCAGGTTTGCTGATCTCTTTCTTATGATGAAGCATCACAAAGTTTACAGTTTTGTCCATAAGAGTGAGGTTACACCAGAGATGATACAAGAAGTGTACGGAATTGATGTTCTGCTTGCTGATGTTAAAGGTCACACTGTTGTTGTTCCTATTGTATAGAGTTTTATGGTTATGCTAATAACTATTTAAAGCTAAAGGATTTTATAAGATGAGAAAAATATTAATAATATGCTTATGCTGTTTTAGTTTTGCATCTATTACAGCGTCAGAACCATCACAAACTATTGATATAACTGATATGTCAGGAAGAAACGTCACTGTTCCTTATAATCCTCAAAAGATTGCCTGTCTTGGTCCAGGTGCCCTTAGGCTTATTGTCTATATTAATGCACAAGATAAAGTTGCAGGTGTAGAAGATATGGAGAAGCTCAATTCAGGTGGCAGACCATACTGGTTAGCAAATTCTGAGCTTGCAAAATTACCAAGAATAGGTCCCGGAGGTCCTGCAAGTATTAATAAAAAACCTGATTTAGAGGCTATATTGAGCGTAAATCCAGATCTGATTTTTATGACACAGGCTGATGTTACCTTAGCAGAGCAGGTACAAAAACAGTTAAATATTCCGATTGTTATATTAAGTTACGGTGCATTTGCCACATTTGACGAGCGTATTTATGACTCATTGCGGCTTGCTGGAAAAATTCTTAACAGAGAAGAGCGTGCAGAAGCTGTTATAAATTTTGTAGAGTCTGCAAGAAAGGAGCTAAATGATAGGACAAGTTTAAAAGTTGATGGTAATGCCTCAAGGTCAATAAATAGTAGTGACAGTAATAGTGGAAATGGTGAGAAAGCTAAAAATATTGATAAAATAGATAAATCAACTGTATATGTAGGTGGAATTGGTATGCGGGGCTCACACGGTATTGAAAGCTCTGAAAAAAGCTATATTCCGTTACAGTGGGCAAATGCAAGAAATATTGCCAAAGAGCTTGATGATTCTGAAGCCAACCGTGTAGAAGGAAGCCATATCTTTATTGACAAGGAGAAACTTTTGTCCTTAAATCCTGATTTTATATTTATTGACGGTGGTGGATTCAAGCTCATTAAAGAAGATATTGCTAAAAAACCACAATTTTATAAGGCGTTAAAGGCATTTCAAAACAGACAAGTATATACACTTTTGCCGTTCAACTTCTATACAACAAATGTTGAAACTGCACTTGCTAATGCTTTTGCGGTTGCAAAAATTCTCTACCCTGATCAGTTTAAAGATATTGATCCTGAAAAAAAGTGTGATGAAATTTATGCTTTTATGGTTGGAAAGCCAGTTTACGAAGATATGAAAAAAGATTTTGGAAAGATCGGGGGACTTTATTAAAAGCTCTCTATTTTCTAATGATATATAGTAAACGCAATTTATTAATGTCAGTATTGTTGATTGGATGTTAATAAATAAATTGTTTGTCAATCAACTTTCTTATTTATAAAATATATTTGGTGGAGATGCTAATTAATTGCATAAGCGTATTTGTGTTATAGATGGACAGGGAGGTGGTATTGGTGTCTCCCTTATCAAGTATTTACGAGAGTTTTATGGAGAGTCTCTTGACATAACGGCAATAGGGACAAATGCTATTGCTGCATCTCAGATGATGAAAGCAGGTGCAAACAGAGCAGCTTCTGGCGAGAACGCTATTGTGCAAACTGTTAAAAAAGCTGATGTGATTATTGGGTCAGTTGCCATTACATGGGCAAATGCCATGATGGGTGAAGTAACGCCTAATACGGCAGAGGCTGTAATGTCATCATCAGCTTTAAAAATATTGCTCCCGCTTAATCAGGAGAGTGTAGTAATTGTAGGTTTTCATAGAGAGCCGTTGCCGCACCTTATAAAATATCTTGTTGAAACCGAACTTAAGGAGGTCTTTAAAGATGTGTGAAGCCAATGCTTACATGGTAAAAGATGGAAAAGAGGAGCTGTTAATGGAGGCTGTTGATATAATAGAGCCAGAAGATAATAACAGCGGTTATAGAATAATGAATATTTTTGGAGAACAAAAAATTATTAAAGGGAAAATAAAATCTATGAATTTAGTTGCTCATAAAATTTTATTTGAAAGAGCAGCGTAGGAACTTATAATAAACGTTTTATAGGGAAGTCAAACAGAAAGAGTATCTGTTTTTTGTACAAAAATTATCAGTAGAAAGAGAGACGAGGAAAATAAGAATGTCAGGTTTTAGTAATGCTATGGAAGTATTTAAACTTCTAAATAAGTCCAACTGTCGAGAGTGTTTTCAGCCAACATGTTTAGCATTTGCAGGAGCTGTTTTCAGGGGACAAAAAAGCCTTGATGAGTGTCCCTACCTTTCTGCTGATGTGATCGCACAATTTGGAAATGCAAAAAAACAGTACTCTCCTGATGTTGATCAAGGTGCAGCAGATATGATGGAGGAGTTGAGAAAATCTATAGCTAAAATTGATCTGTCATCAAAAGCTACAGCATTAGGTGGTACTTTTGCAGATAGCAAATTGACAATAAAGGTTATGGGTAAAAATGTAAGTATTGATCAACAAGGGAAGATATATACAGATATCCATGCAAATCAGTGGGTTGTAATGCCTCTGTTAAACTATATTGTTCAAACTCCTGATAACCTTCTTGATACTAATACTAACTCTGTCTCTGCAGATTGGGTTCCATTTCGTGAACTTCCAAGTGGTAGAGCGTGGCAAGGGCTATTTGAAAAACAGTGTGAAGAGTTAATAAAAAAAGTTGCAGATACCTATCCCGGATTTTTTGAGCAGATTCTTGAGCTTTTCAATGGCAAAGAGGTAGAAAAACACTATAAGTCTGATATTTCACTTGTTTTGCATCCTCTTCCTAAAATACCTATCCTGATATGCTATTGGATGGCTGAAGATGGAATAGAATCTGCTCTGCATCTCTTTTTTGATGCTAAAGCTGAAACTTATCTTCATATAAACTCTATCTATGCACTTGGTGCGGGTTTGGCAAAGATGTTTGAGAAAATATCCATGAACCATGGGTTTTGAGAGCTGTTCTAACGCCAAATTCAGGGGCAGCTCTACGGCGACCACCAACAAACGATTAGGCAAAAAACAACACGCCGTGGGGATATCCCTCTTTTCTTAATTCTGCATATATCTCACCAGAAATTATTGCAGAATTTTGAGTAAGAGGTAAAACCGCATTTTTTGACGTAAATTCAAGGAACTTAGACATTTGCTTATCAGCGTCACGATGTTTTAATCCACTCACTATTTCATAGTAGGTTATGATACTTTTTCTAATTGTTATACAGCCAAGCCTCTGCCTTGTTCATCACTGCAAAAGAAGATATTGGCTCTTCTGAAACTACCTGAGACAATTTATAATCTATCCTTCAAGTATGAAATTAAGCAGGAACTATAAAAGAGCGAAATCCAAGTATTAAGATTATTAAGAATAATTTGATTATTAATATCTGGTGGGATTACAGGAATTTTCATTGTTATATGCTCCAACAATTCAATGGATTGACAAAACAATCTTGAACTAAATCTAATTTTCCGAGCCGCCAAGTGTAACTTTTAAACGTTTAGCAACCAACAACGAATTAGGCGGTTGCCTGTTAGGGCAATACGCTTGGAATGGCTGGTTAAGTTTTAAAATATTATGGAAAATAAAGGAAAAATTTCACTTGACTTTTCTGAGGCTCGACAACTTTTTGAATATCCTTTTAAAATGACTTTTTTAAGATAATTTTCATAACTGATTAATCAATTCTCTTACATCCTTATATTCAACAGTCTCTTCGTCCTGTATTTCTTCCATAGCCTTCAGCAATACCTCATCAAGAAGAAGTTCCTCAATTTTTTGATAGAACTGATAATCAAGAATGACACTTTTTATCTTTCCTGACTCATCAGTAATATATGATTTTGTAATATTCATTTTAATATCTTTCCTCAAAATTCAAGTATTGGTTAAGATTTCACTCTGTATATCTTCTTCGCTTCTACATCACTATCTAATATTTAATGTACGAGAGAGACCATAGACAGAATATCAAGTGCGTCCTATTCTTCAATGTTCCAAGTAACACTAAGCTCACTATCCACGCCTGAACAACTCCTATAAAGCCGCCCACGTCCTGCGTTGCAACTGGTACAGCGTGTGGTTATGCCTATTCTCTGATTTATTTAAAATTTATTGATCATAGTCAGACAATTTTGCAATATGTCCAAAATGCAGCACTTTTGAAATATGTCTTTTATCGTTTGTTATAAATATTGCGTCATTAATGATAGCCAGAGCATGATACAAGCAGTCTGTCAATTCTGGATAACCGCTTTTTATGTTCCCTGTTCTTGCCAGCTCAACGGCTTTCATCCGAGTCTTACAATTTGGTACAATAATGTTTAACACTCCCGCTTCCGCCATTTTTTCAATATATTTAAGATGCAACTCAACATCTGTGATGTTATTCATATTACCGCAGAGAACTTCTGTAATTTCATCCAGAATAAGACTTGGAACTATAATTTGAATTTGTTCCAGAATTGCATCCTGAAGTATCTTTTTCGCTTTGCCTTGCAACGTGCGGTTAAAGATATACTCTAAAAATATATTTGCATCTAGCACGTAAGACCTATTTTTCATATTCAGAAACCGCCTTGATTCTTTTATGTTCACGCATGGACCTTAATATTTCAACTGGATCTTTGTCTATTCCGATGTTAGGAAGACTATTCAATTCTTTCAGAAGTGCTTTTTGTTGCAAGGAAATTAATTCCTGTTTCTCTCGAAAACCTGCTTTATCGAGAGGAACAATTCTGGCTAAAGCCTTACCTTTTCTTTCTATAGTAAAAATTTCACCTTTGTGAAAGACTTCATCAAGAATTGTACCGAATTGTCTGCGTGCAGATGTAACATCAACGATTTTTTCCATAATTCATCTCCATTAAAGCATATTTATATTCAACCAACCATATCAACTATAATGCTTATCGATAAAAAAAGTCAATATTGACTCTACCGGAAATGGAAACTGATATTATTAATCCACATTAAACAGGCACATCATAACTATTTAGTATTATTATATAACAACGATTAACACTATTGATTCACTGTTAATAATGAAAAAGGCATAACGTGGAGGTGAGCAGTCGTGCCAAAAGCCTTCGCGGAAAACGACTCCCATTCACGGTGTCCCTTTAATCGACCTGTTAGTCACTTTTATAGCAAATAAATCCAATTGTTTATTATCTTCTGTACGCATTATTCATTTTCTAAAAAATAGTATTTAAATTGGATTTTGCGAGCTGCCAATAGCAACCAATACTGAAGAAGATAAGATAAAAAACTATCAACTACTTTAGAATGATTTCTGAAAAATAACGATAAGATGTCAGTATCAATCAATGAGGGTTTCAAATTCTCTTCTCCTCGAAAATGCTGTTTTACGGCGTTCAGCAATATCTTCTGAAAAGTTATCAAATTCTTCATCCCGCATGTCTTCCCAGCACCCTGCAAAATTCATTATTTCTTCTGTATTATTTTGTGCCGTTTCAAGTCCAAGTCTATAAAAATGAATAAAGGCGTATAACTCTGATAATTTTTCCTGTGGAATAAGTCTTACCTCATCTATTACTCTGGTTTGTATATCTGATATATTCATTTCGCCGCTCCATTTAAACGATTAAACTAATGGGGGAATCAACAATATGACTCCCCCATGTTAAAGCAATTTTTTCTATTTGTTATACAGCCAAGCCTCCGCCTTGTTCATCGCTGCAAAAGAAGATATCGGCTCTTCTGAAATTATCTGAGACAATTTATAATCTATCCTTCAAGTATGAAATTAAGCAGGAACTATAAAAGAGCGAAATCCAAGTATTAAGATTATTAAGAATAATTTGATTATTAATATCTGGTGGGATTACAGGAATTTTCATTGTTATATCCTCCAACAATTCAATGGATTGCCAAAACAATCTTGAACTAAATACTAAATTTAAAATTATTAGTATTTTAAGATATAGCAATATGATAAAAACTTAAATACTATTTTCTAAAAAATAGTATTTAAGTTGGATTTTACGAGCTATCAATAGTAACAATAAGCTCAGTGGGGGCGTTTAGGCCGTCCGCTGGAGCGACACTGGTTAGAACTATTCTCTCCTCATATCAGGCAAAATCGGCAACAGGAACATTTCGATTTACAGCAAAACTCTGACGATGAAGTTTT
>CAYRLG010000030.1:20598-57371 GCA_964425195.1 uncultured Desulfobacterales bacterium | reverse complement strand
CCTCCGTAAGTTTATTCTATCTTACTTTAGTGTCTATTTTTTTCAACAGATATCAAAACACTACTCATCAAGTCATTTGGGTGCATTTTATTTGAGTTGGAATAGGAGTTTAAAGACACATTGAGACACTCTGGAAGTCTATCCTATTGTTCCTTCAACTTAGATGAAACACCCCCCGAATTAAACTATCACTTTACTATACAAAACTGACTAAAAATATTATCTCAAATATCAAATCCTTCACTGCTTGATTAAAATAATGACTAATCTTCGATTTGAATAAAAACTTTTTATCTTTTTGTGTTAAAAGCACATCACAAAGCATAGTTTTTACTCCTTGTTATAACAGCTCATAAAATCTTTCTACTGTAAGATGTGCTTGCTTAAGAATATGTGAAAGAGTCGAACGCTTAACAGGAATATGAGCAGGTACGGTAATTTTTAGAACTTCCATCTCAGTGCGTTTTTGCAACCTAATATGGCTGCCTTTCTGACGCACAACTACCCATCCATCTCTTTGTAATGCTTTAATAATTTTGTCATACCCTAAATTAGGTATTTTGGTCATACTGCAATGTCCATGATTTCATTGTTATATGTAAATATCATGTCATCTTCTACAGGCTCTATATAAAGTTCTATAGCCTCTTTTATATTGGATAACGCTTCTTCTTTAGTATCACCTTCGCTGATACACCCGGGTAAACTCGGAACATATACTGTATAACCACCTTCTTCACTTGGTTCAAACACTATCCTTAATTTCATAATGCCTCATCTTATGGTTATTTGTGATAATTAGAATTGCTGTATTAAACCATCACTTTCCTATACAAAACTGACTAAAAATATTATCTAAAATATCAAAACCTGCGCTATCTCCAGTTATCTCTCCTAAACAATCAATGGCATTTCTAATATCAATTGCCAATGTCTCCTCACCAAGAGAGTTGAAGCTCATGTTTTCAAGTGCCTGATTAAGGCTTGATGCTGCTGTTTGCAGTGCTGTTTTATGCCGTAAATTTGGAACAACAGAAGATAGTGAATCAGCACTATTATCTTTAAACAGATTTGACATTGCAAGCCTGCCAATCTTTTTTCTTAAGTTATCAATGCCGATATTGCACTTTGCAGATATTGCAACAACACAAATCTCTGATTTTGATATCTCTGAATCAATAAATTCTATCTCTTTTTGACTTAATTTATCAATTTTATTTAGAATAAGAACATTTTTTTTATCGGCTGGAATTATAGATTCCATCTTTTTGATTATATTGCGTAAATCAGCAGAAAAGCCGTTAAGAGAAGTTAAAACATCACAATTACCACAATTAATAGAGGCTGCATCTTCCATAAACAAAACCATATCTGATGCTGTGATGCTCTCTCGTGCCTTTGAAATGCCGATTTGCTCTACAGGGTCGTCAGTTTCGTGCATACCAGCAGTATCTGAGATTATAAATGGAATGCCGTTGATATTAAGGCTCTCTTCTATCAAATCGCGGGTTGTGCCGGGAAATTCAGTTACAATAGAACGCTCTTTTTCTAAAAGCCGGTTCATAAGGCTTGATTTACCTACATTTGGTGACCCGCAGATAGCTATTTTCAAGCCGTCTTTGAGAAAATGGGCATCTTTATAGCGTTGCACGGCACTGTTGCACGTATCAAGAACCTGCCTTATAACTCTGATAGATTGGCTGTTTTGACTATTATGTTTTTCATCTGCTGAATAATCTCCATCTTGATTGTTATGAGATATGTCATTCTCTTCTAAAAAGCCACTTTCTGAAAAATGGCTGCTCTCTTCTATCTCTTCAGGGAAATCAATTCTCACCTCAATTTGAGCCAGCAGACTAATAAGAGCCTCACGTGCTTGAGTTATTGTGTTTTTAAGATTTCCAACCCCTTGCAATACAGCCATTTTCAGCGACACTGCAGACCTTGCATTGATAATGTCTGCAACTGCTTCAGCCTGAGTTAAGTCAATACGCCCGTTGAGAAATGCCCTTTTTGTAAATTCTCCTGGTTCAGCAAGTCGGACATCTTTTGAGAGAATAAGCTCTAAAATTGACTGCATAACAACAGGACCAGAATGTGCTTGGATTTCAACAACATCTTCAGCCGTGTATGAGCGGGGGGCAAGCATAGGTATTAAAAGCACTTCATCAAGAACAGAGTTAGAGGAAGTGTCAATAATATACCCGTGGATTACCTTGTGGGATTGAAACATAGAGTGTAAGGAGATATACGTTGGCTTATAGCAACTATCCCGATTTTTAAGAGCTGTTTTGCTAAATATCTGAGCGGCGACCTCAACTGCTCGAGAGCCGGAAATTCGGATAATTCCGATACCTCCGGCTCCTGGTGGGGTTGCAATTGCTGCAATGGTTTCTGTTATCATACTACCATTTCTTACCCTTTTGTTGTTTTTCCTTTCTTTTTAGTTAACCTATTTTTTAAACGGTTTTCTTCGTTTAAAAGAGCTTTTCTTAGGAAATATTACTAAACGCCTATAGTAGCCATCTCCCATACTTTGAGTTCTTACTCTTGTATCATCTTTTAAGGCAAGATGAATAACTCTTCTATCTTGTGCAGTCATCTGATTAATTGTTGCAGGTTTTCCAGTCTTTTTAGCTTTATCTGCCATCTTGTATGCAAGAGTTTTAAGGTTAGCCTTTCTGGTCTCCATGTATCCTTCAATATCAACTTTAAGCCTTACACGAGATTCACTGTATCGATTGATAATCTTATCTGTCAGATACTGCATTGCTTCAAGAGTTTGACCTCTTCTTCCAATTAATACACCAGAGTTTCCACCCTCAACTTTTAATAAAAGTCTATCTTCGTCACTTTGAGCTGTAACTATAGCATCGTCAGTAATTAAAGAGACCATCTTTTGAAGAGTCTCTCTACCGACACGCATAGCATCTTCAGAGACATCTACAGGGATTTCTCCTTTGTATTTAGGGGGATAACCATCATCGCGTTCATCAAAGACTTCAAGAATCTCATCATCATCTTTTATATATGGATCGTCATCACCTTCTGAATTAGCTTCTATTCCACCGTGAAAATCTTCGTCAAGAAATTCGTCCTCAAGATCAATCTTATACTGATCTTCCAAGGAGTTTAAAATCTCGCTATTTTCTATTTTTTTATACTTTTTAGTCTGACGGTTTTGCTCTTCAGTTGTACCTTTTGAAGTTAGCACATTACTATCAGGGTTTTCCATAGCTGCTACAGCTTCATTTAAAGCATCATCACTGTCAGCTCTAAGCCATGTATCTCTTTTTTTGGGACGACTCTTACGGCTGTAAGGCTTCACAGTATCTGATTTTCCAACACCAGATTTACCTTTAATCTGTTTTTTTGATATAGCTTTTTCTCTATGTTCAGCAGGTCGGTCATCAGTAGTTTTTTGATCACTATATTTATCATTTGGGTAGTTATTAGTGTTTTTTACACTACTTGCTCTTTTAGCAGATAGTTTTCCCCTTCTTGATCTTGAACTTATAGGTTTAGCAGTTGATATATTCTCGGAGGTTGATTTATCTGTTTCAGCTTCAGATATATCTGAGTTTAGATTTTTCTTCCTGTTATCAGCATGTTTTTTGCGTTCCGACTGCTTTTTTATCTCTATTGTCTCGTCTGATATTTGCGCATTGATAGCTACATTATCAATATTTTTGCTAAATTGAGTTGTTGTGTTTAAATGGCTCTCCTGCGTTTCTTTATCTGAACTGCTACTGTGAAAATTATCCTTGTCAGAAGAATCATCAAAGCTCTCAATCTGTTTGGAGTCTTTACCAAACGCCTCATCAACAATAGACATAATACCAGCTCTGTCGTTTTCATAAGATTGTGATTGGGTATAGTCCCCATCATCTTTTTTTACCGGAAGAGTTACTCTTATTCTGGCTTTTTTGACTCCTACAATGCCAAAAATACCGGTTGAACCCGAAGAGATTACATCATATATAAGATTTTTTTTTGCAATATTTAATGCCATACACGCTTTTTCAACAGCACTATCAACATTTTTGCCATCGAATTCCTGAGTCTGTTTCATAATACCTCCGTGATTTACAAAAATTTCTTTTGAATGTAATACTGCTGGCCAATAGAGAGTACATTGTTCACAAGCCAGTAGAGAACAAGTCCAGCTGGAAAATTTATAAATATAACAGTCATAAAAATTGGCATAAACATCATTATCTTTGCCTGAGTAGGATCCCCCATTGTTGGGGACATCTTCTGTTGAAGAAACATAGTCGCACCCATGATTATAGTCAGAACAGGTATTCCATAAGGTGGTTGCATAAATGGAATAGCAACACCAAAATTAAATAATCTGTCAGGAGCGGACAGATCATTTATCCAGCCCATAAAGGGAGCATGGCGTAACTCTATTGCTTGATAGAGCATCCTGTAAAGGGCAAAAAATATAGGCATTTGAACTAACATTGGAAGGCAGCCACTCATTGGGTTTACCTTATATGTCTTGTATAGGTTCATAACCTCTTGGTTCATCTTCTGTTTATCATCTTTATACTTCTCCCTGATTTGATTCATAAGGGGCTGAAGTTTTTTCATATCATTCATTGATTTGTAGCTTTTGGTTCCAAGAGGCCAAAAAAGCAGCTTTATCAATATGGTTAGAATAATAATTGCAACTCCATAGTTTGGTATGATGTCGTGAATTAAATTCATCCCAATAAGGCACGGTTTTGCAAGAACGTCAAACCAACCAAAATTTATCGCTTTTTTAAGGTTGTTTTTATATTCTCCAAGGACTTTAAGGCTTTTGGGACCCATGTAGCATTGAAATGATAGCTGAATCTGTTTACCCGGATCAATTCTTTCCATAGATTGAATATATCTTGTGACAACCGAAGAGTCTCCTCCTGAAACTTTCACTATAGACTCGACAGGTTTTAGAGGAACAAGGCATGATATAAAATACCTATCACCATTTCCTGCCCACTCTACAATTCCATTTAGTGTATCTTTCTCTTTTATGTCGTCTGGTTTTATATTTTCAAGAGTGGAGTTTATATATGCTTCTGGTCCATAAGCACCGAACTGTGAAAATGCTGCCGCCTCTTTACTTAAAGCAAACGGCATTGCAATTTCAACACTATCTTTCAAAGGTGCTGAAGAGCCATTTTTAATAAGTATATCAAGACCTATAAGATAAGTCGAAGCTGAAAATGTATATATCTTTTCAATAACAACTCCGTGTTGAGATGTCCAAGAGAAAGAGAGTTGTTTTTGCCCATCTTTTAAACTATGTTCGCTGATATCGCTATTTGCTTTGAATACAGCTTTATCAAGACCCGGAATGCTCTTCCCCTCCATATTTAATGAAAAGAGCCCCTCTTTAAGCTCTGGTGATACCATCTGTTTGAACGGAGAGTCATCATTAATACCCTCCTTGAATTTTTTTAAAATAAGGCTCGTTACTGATGCCTGTTTTTCAGATATAGTAATATCATAGATTGGGGTTGTAATTTTTATGTCTCTAAAATCAGAAAACTCATCTGATACTGATAAGTTATCTGTAGGTGTGAAATCTTGAACAGAAGTGTGTTCAGGTAATTTGTCAACATCAGATTTGCTCTTTTCAATTTCTGCTTGCTGCTGTGTTGTAGTCTCAGGTGTAACAAAAAGTAGGTTCCATCCAACCAATACAACAATAGAAAGAATAATAGCAATAAACAGCCGTTTTTGATCGTCCATCTTGTCTCCAACAATGAGTGATGAATAGTAATAAAATTTGCTTCATGAAGATTTACATAAGACAACTATAAATTTTGCATGAAATTTTGGATAAGAGAATATCTTTGGATAAGAGAAATAAAGGCAGTAGCCAAATCAAGGAACAGGATCAAAACCTCCGGGGTGAAAAGGGTGGCATTTTAATACTCTTTTTATAGCAAGAAAAGAGCCTTTAAGGCTGCCATACTTTGTGACAGACTCAAAGGCATATTGTGAACATGACGGGTAAAAACGGCACGAATGACCAATCAGAGGAGAGACAAGATATTGATATGACTTAATAAGTAGTAAAAGAAACTGCTTCATTATCAAGTCTCTAATATTTTTTTAAAAAGTTTGTCAAGCTCGTCTGGAACTTGTGCCTTAGAGAGGCAAGATGCATATTTTCTTGCTATAATATTGATATCCCGATTGCCTGATATTGTCTCTCTTCTGTGTCGATAATACTCTCTTACAACCCGTTTGATTCTATTTCGCTCTACAGCATTGCCCACTTTTTTTGATACAGTGATTCCAATACGGTTATTGAGAGCTTCACCATCAATAAAGGTTGCCATAAAATAACGTGTCTGTACCATTTTACCCAGTAAGGACAATTTAACAAATTGAGATCTTTTAAGTATCCTGTCTGTTTTAGGAAACGAATTGTTACCCAAAATAGTGAACTCCTCGTTTGGGGATGATCTATAAATGATCATGCACTAAGCTTTTTTCTGCCTTTTGCTCTTCTATTGTTAATAATACGTCTCCCACCTACGGTTGACATTCTTTTTAAAAAACCATGGGTTCTTGCCCGTTTGATTCTGCTGGGTTGAAATGTTCTTTTCATAGATTTAACATCCTTAAAAATTTAAAAAATTGTGAATATTACCAAATTATTGCAACAACGCATGTTTGTTCCAATCCAACTCTCTTGATGTGAGAGAGTGACCATAAGTACAAATAAACTTTGATGGTTTAAACGAACAATACGAATTATGAAACAACTTATAAATAGATTTTATTTTCACACTGAATTTATGTAGTGCCGTTAACCATAATAAACGCAAAACTTTAATTCATTATTTGTTAAGTGTCAAGATTCATTGTCCTATCTAAGTGATATTTTCAAAGAGTACCCCTCAGCCCTATAGCTTCTGCTACGGTTCTCATCCCCATTATAGTCTCTGTGATAAGTTCTGTTCTTTCAAGACCCATCATCTGTGCTCCTTTATCAATTATGCTTCGATCAACACCTGCTGCAAATCGTCTATCTTTCCACTTTTTCATTACAGATTTGGTGGTTAAATCAAGTACACTTACGGATGGTCTCATCAAAGCTGTGCTGGCTATCAATCCTGTAAGCTCATCTATGGCATACAAAGTCTTTTCCAAAATTGATTCTGGTTCTACATCAGAGCATATTCCCCAACCATGGCTTACAACGGCTCTGATATACTCTTTGGGCCATCCGTGACTTTCAAGAATCTCTCTGCTTTTTATGCAGTGCTGATCAGGATAAAGTTCATAATCAATATCGTGGACAAGACCAATTACTTGCCATTTCTCTTTATCTTCTTTGTATTTATCTGCAAAATGTGCCATAACACCTTCTACTGCAAGGGCATGACGTATCAAACTATCGCTTGAGTTGTACTGTTTGAGAAGCAAAAAGGCATCTTCTCTTAAAGGGATAAAACTGCTGTCATCTTGTGAGTGAATAAATTGATTCATAACATACCTTACTTTAACTTAAATTTTAAATATCTA
Organism: uncultured Desulfobacterales bacterium; assembly: GCA_964425195.1. Taxonomy (GTDB): domain Bacteria; phylum Desulfobacterota; class Desulfobacteria; order Desulfobacterales; family Desulfobacteraceae; genus Desulfamplus. Next base: position 49,841 of record CAYRLG010000030.1, on the reverse strand, counting down.
TAGATCCATACAGATACCGCAACGACTGCAATCTACCATTGGGCAGTCAGGTGAAGTTCTCTCTGCTGCTGCCCGTTTTAGCTCTTTTATCAAAAACTCCTTTTTAATACCAGTATCAAGGATATCCCAAGGAAGTGGTGCATTAAAGTCAATTTTACTTAGTTCAACGTCACTGCATGTTATATTTTTACCATCTTCTTTTTGAGTTCTCTTTTTTAACTCCTTACCCTTTTTAAACAGCAGTTCAGAATTCTCAAGCATATCAGCGATACGTCTGTCTCCTACTGAGAGTATAGAGTTTATCATGGCGGTTTTTGGAGATTCTATGTGAATAGTTATATTTGCTACTTTATTCAATCCATCTCTTATAATATCAACCTTTCTCTTAAAATTGAATAGAGTCTCCATCTTACACCACTGAAAAGGAGTTGATGGTTTTGGGATAAATGGGTTGATGCTCAAAGTGATATTTCCAATTTTTCTATTTTTTCTGCTTGCATCAACAAATACATCTTTGATTTTTTTAGTAAGCGTTACAATCTCTATCACATCACTATCTGTTTCAAATGGCAATCCAACCATGTAATAGAGTTTTAGATTCATAATACCGTGCTCAATAAGACGCTGTACTGCTGAAAGAATCTGCTCTTCGTTTAGCTTTTTATTGATGATATTTCGCATTCTCTGAGAACCAGCTTCTGGAGCAATAGTGGCTGTCTTTACGGAGGATTTTACAAGAGTCTCTATAGTCTTGTTAGTTAGAGCATCTACTCGTAAAGAGCTAAAAGATACTTTTATATTATTGGTAGAAGATTGATTATCAGATATATTACTATTTATTACACTTGAACAAATATTGTTTATAGATGGGTGATCCGATACAGTCGCACTGACAAGACCTATTTTATCTGTAATCTCTTCTGCCTGCTTCATCGCATTGATTATAGTATTGTCAGGATAAAACCTTGGAGGTCTATAGATAAAACCAGCACTACAGAAGCGGCAGCCATGATGGCAACCTCGTCCCGTTTCAATTAAAACGGTGTTGTTAAATATAGTATCATTTGTGATAATAGCGGTTTTTGTTATGGTAGAGTTAAGATTGGGTAGATGTTGGACAGAGATTCTTGTAGGAATATCTTTATAAAGCGGTGTAGTTCCAGAAAAATTGCCATTAATATCGTAATGAGGATTGTAAAACTCAGGAATATAAGCACCTTTGACATTTAAAGATAGCTCTTTTTTTAACTCATAATAGTTAATCTTTTTATCTATATCATTAATGCAAGTGGTGGATAGATGGAGTTCTATAAATGTGTTGCAGAAGATAGGGAGCATCTGCTCAGACTCCCCAAGAAGAAAGCAATCAATAAAAGGGGCAATTGGTTCTGGATTGAGAAAGCAGGCCACCCCCCCAGCAATTATAAGAGGGTGTATGGAGTTCCTATTAGAGGCTCTTAGAGGGAGACCCGCATCTTTTAGTATGGAGATAACATTTATATAATCATTTTCATAAGATATTGAAAAAGCTATTATATCACATGAAGATAGTAGGATACCAGTTTCACAACTTTTTAATTGGCATCGTTTATTATTGGTTCGTTCAGAGTTGTTGTTAGCATTAAGGGAAAGTAGGTCATCTTTTGCTTCTTCTGACATAAAATATCTGTGACACGATATACGCTCATCTTTATTAAACAGAGCATAAACAGACTGAAATCCAAGGTTTGACATCCCTGTTTGATAACTATTTGGATAGACAAGTGCAATATTGATAAGCACTTTTTGTCTTTTTACAATACTTCCCTTTTCATATCTTTTTGCGATACTTTGTTTTTTGTATTTTTTTATAAAACTTGCTTTTTCATAACCCATTAATCAATCCGCTTTTCTCCGCAGAAATGTAGGAATATCAAGATTATTACAATCTAAAAATGCGTTACGTACGGCGTTTCTTCCATCTTCATTAGCTGTTTTTTTGTATGTTGTTTTTTTAACTATTGGCTGATCTTCATCCCAATTTTCAAGCTCGTCAGGAGTTGGGATTCTTACTTTCCCCTGAATTGAAGTTGGAGCACTTACAGGTGTCTCTTGCTCTATTTTATGGAATTTCTTTTGACGGATACTTTTATTTATTGGGAGGACATTAACAGAACTGGACTCTTCCATACCAATACCGGTAGCAATAACTGTAACTCTCATCTCGTCACCAAGGCTCTCATCAAATGTCTGTCCCCAAATGATTTCAGCATCGTCTCCCACTTCTTGATATATTCTATCTGACGCCTCCATAACTTCGTCCATAGTAATATCTGAAGAGCAGGTAATATTCATCAGAACACCTCTTGCACCTGAGATAGAGATATCTTCAAGTAATGGATGAGAAATTGCCTTTTCAGCGGCTTCAACAGCTCTGTTTTCACCGCTTGCAATACCAATACCCATTAAAGCCATGCCAGCTTTAGACATGGTTGTTCTTACATCTGCAAAATCAAGGTTAATATGACCCGGTAGCATTATTAAATCTGTAATACCCTTTACAGAATGGTGCAAAATCTCATCAGCACGAACAAACATATCTTTCATCTTTACACCCGGAGATGCAAGTCCTCTGAGGCGATCATTAGGGATAGTGATAACTGTATCTGTAATGTCACGTAAATTGGCAATACCCTCTTCAGCCTGCATAGCTCTTTTTTTACCTTCAAATGAGAATGGTCTTGAAACTACAGCAACTGTAAGAATACCAAGCTCTTTGCATATTTCTGCAATAACAGGTGCAGCACCAGTACCAGTTCCGCCTCCTAAACCTGCTGTAATAAACACCATGTGGCTGTCAATTAAGGCGGCTCTTAGCTCTTCAATATTTTCAAGTGCAGCATCTCTTCCAATAGTTGGGTTTGCACCAGCACCAAGCCCTTGAGTCAGTTGTGCACCTAACTGAATTTTCTTCTCAGCTTTTGATAATTCCAGAGCTTGGGCATCTGTATTTGCAACAATAAATTTTACACCCTGTAGGTTAGAGTCAATCATGTTATTTACCGCATTGCCTCCAGCCCCACCAACCCCTATCACCTTGATTTTTGCATTTGCATGAGTCTCATTTTCCATGTAAGAAAAAGTCATAAGATACCTCAATTTTTAATATGTTATTTATAGATATTATTTTTTATTAATCTAAGTTTTCTATAAGGCTTTTGATAAATATTTGAACAATTTCCATTAAAGAATATCCCTGAACCATTGCTTCATACGCTCTAAAAGACCAGAGAAGTTTGTGCGGTCGCTGTTTTTTAACTGAATCTTTGGACTATTTTTGCTACCGTAGATAACAAGACCTACACCTGTTGCAAAAGATGGATTTTTTACTACATCCTTTAATCCACCTATGTTTTGTGGCTGCCCGATTCTTACAGGTACGGAAAAGACTGACTCAACAACTTCTGCCATGCCGTCAAGCATGGAGCTACCGCCCGTAAGTACTAACCCTGATGGAAAGGAGTTTTCAAGACCATTGCTATAGATTTCGTTCTTCAGAATTGAGAATATCTCTTCAACTCGAGGCTCAAGTATCTCAGCCATAATCTCTCGAGGAACAGTTCTTGATTCTCGTCCCCCAACTCCTTTAACCTCAATTGTCTCACCAGGCTTGATATTACTCAAAAGACATGTACCATTAGACAGTTTGAGTTTTTCAGCCTCAGCAACTGGAGTTCTTAAGCCAATTGAGATATCATTAGTAAGATTATGTCCGCCTAAAGTCAGCTCAAATGTATGTTTAATATGATTACCCTTAAACAGAGCAAGATCTGTTGTTCCCCCACCAATATCTGCAAGAGCACAACCAAGCTCTCTCTCTTCACGGTTAAGCACAGCTTCACCAGATGCTAATGATTCTAAAACAATATCACAAACCTCAAGATTAGCTTTATTACAGCATTTAATAATATTTCTTGCAGAAGAGACAGCTCCAGTAACAATATGTATCTTGGTTTCCAAACGAACACCAGTCATACCAACTGGATTTTGAATAGATTCTTGGTCATCTACAATAAATTCTTGCGGAATGACATGGATAGTTTCTCTATCCATTGGGATAGCCACCGCACTTGCAGCTTCAACAACCCTTTCAACATCTTGTTCAGTTATCTCTCTGCCTTTAATGGCAATAATACCGTGGCTGTTAAAACCTTTTATGTGCCCACCTGCAATGCCAACATAGACAGATGAGATTTGACACCCTGCCATGAACTCTGCCTCTTCCACTGCTTTTTTGATTGACTCAACTGTAGAATCAATATTTACTACAGCACCTTTACGCAATCCGATCGAAGGGTGGGAACCCATACCAATAATATTGATTGTACCATCAACAACTTCTCCCACCACTGCGCATATTTTTGTTGAGCCGATATCAAGCCCTACAACTATTCTATCTTCTCCCTGCAAATCAAGCTCCTCCCTCTATATGTTCCGGCATATCATCATGAATAACTTCCGGCAGAGCATTTCCGGTAATATCTTTCACTTTAATAACAACGTTTTCTAAGTTTATTAAATCAATTGACCAGACCTGTTTATCAAGTTTGTTTTTTTGCATATAATTTATAATATGTCTAATTATTTTAAATTTTTCATCATAATTATCAAATCCAATTTTTATCCTAACTGGCTTACTTACCAAAGGCACAGATTGATTAAATGTGAAAGCTACTTGGTCAAACTCCGGAGTATTCAAAACTTCTTTATAGTTATTTATAGCTGTTTTTGGATAAACAGATTCATCTATAACCATCTCCAGCTCAACACCACTCTCCTCATCAGCCAAAATTTTTTGAATCATTCCATCTTTTTTCATAAGAAGAAGTTTCATTACAGAGTCATATAATCTACCTGAAAACCCATATCGACCATCCTGTTTTGATAGTCTAAGTCCAATTACAACGGGTAAGGTTATATTAGAGTTATCAGATGTAGAACTATTGTCATTGGTATTAATATTGTTATCTTGACTATTGCTGTTTGTGGTATCTTGTTTGCTATTTTCTAAAGTTCCTATTATCGTACTATTTCTTATATCATTTATATATATGTCGCTGCCAATTGCATCATTTTCCGTAAATGGGGTTCCGTAACGATTAAGAATAATATCTGCTTTGTCAGGAATATGGACAACAGCGAGAGGTGTCTCTTCTTTCACAGTAATAGTTATCTTAGATGGAAGAGAACGTTTTACAGATGCATCCTCTATCCATGGATGAGAGAGCACTTTAAGCCTTGTATGACGAAGATTAATTGCAAAAATGTTGTCATCGGGATATATCTCAGCCTGCTCTATAACCTCTTCTTTGGACAGTATATTAGTACCTGAGACAGATATCTCTTTTATTGCAAATATAGTTGACTGTGTAACTGTGTTTGCAATAAAAATAAAGCAACTTGTCATTAAACTCACAAGCAAAGCAACCATCATAATCTTAAGAGATATTATAATAATCTGGACAATGTCAATTGGTGGTAAAATAGCCTCTTTGGTTGTCTGATGCTTTAACTTGTGATGTTTTGGAAAGTTCTTATTCATCTTATAAAATAACACGTTTTAACGCAAAATTCAGTGGCGGAGCGATAGCCATGCCCACTTCAATGCTTGGGTTATAATTACTTTATTCTTATTGTGGTATAATAACAAAGTCATCATCATAACATCCTTCTTCTGCTTTTTTATGGCAGGCTGAACATTTTGATAATGAACCTATTGAATTGCGTTTCAACACATCCTGATCAATTTTTCGATGTTGTTTTGTGATATATGGAATTTCGGTTATTCTTGCCGCAATCTGTCCACCCAGACTTTTTATAATTTTACGCGAAATCTCTGAATTTGATTTTTCAGCAGCATTTGCCAGGAGATAGTTTTCAATTTCTTTTTTTTCTTCTGTACTAAAGTCAATTGACTCACCGAAATGGTTGTCAGGTTGCTCAAGAATTTGTTTCCATCCTTTAGAAACAAGCAATTCTGGTTGATAAGCAAAATGGCATGTTTCACATTTTTCTTTGTAAACTGCATTGTTGATGGGTTTTAGGTAGTCCTCTCTGTCATGCTCTGATTCTTTATTTCTTTCATTTTTCTGCATCTTTTCATGTTTGTCATGTTTATCATGCCCGTGTTTTTCATCATAATCGGCAAATCCGATTGCGACCACAGTAAGTAGCAAAAAGATTACAATTCCCCATAGGTTCTTAACTCTTGACATAAAAATATCCTTTTCGATTTTTTAGAATTAACAACAAAGTAAAGCCAATTGCTGCTTCAATTTGGCTGTATTTATTGAACTGATTCGCCTTATAATGAGTTGTAATTTTTCACTAATTTCATTACTAAGTTCATATCATCCCATGTGCTGTAAATGTTTCTTGATTCCAAACATTTTCGTTATTGAATTCTTTTTTACGTTCATTGCACAAATATTTACAAATAGGGCAATTTGAGTCCATACATGGGTCTAAATGTATTAGGACGTTTGCTTTACCTTTAAATTCCGTAATTATAGTTTCTTCTAATTTTTGAGATTCGTTATGAGCTAGTTCCAAAGATAAATTTTTAGGTAATATAAGATGTAAATCTATATGGAAAAAATTACCTGATTGCCAAGCTCTTAGATCATGAACATTTATCCAAGTATCTTTTCTGTTTCCAGATAAAATAGTGGATATTTTGTTTAACAAATTGGGGTCAGAAGTGTGCATGAGCATAGAAAATGCCTGTCGGATTAATAGTGCTCCTGTTACCACAATATTTAAGCCCACTATGCAGGCTATAATACCATCCCCCATATACCATCCTGTTATATTAACAACAAAAAGCCCTAAAACTACTCCTGCAGAAGTATATACATCAGTTAAAACATGATTCCCATCTGCAATAAGGGTTAAAGAATTCGTCTTTTTGCCTACATATATGAGTGCTAAACCTAAAATCAAATTAATCAGGCTGGCTATTAATAAAAGAACTGTACCTTCAGAAAGATTTGGAATGGGTTGAGGAGAAAAAATGCGATCCCATCCGGTTTTAAAAATTCCTATTGATGCTAATACAATCAACGCTCCTTCAAATCCTGCAGAAAAATACTCAATTTTTCCATGACCATAAGGATGAGATTTGTCAGCAGGTATCGCAGCAAAAATAATGCTACCCAAAGCAAATATAGAAGCCACTATATTAATTATAGATTCTAAAGCATCGGAAAGAATGGCAGAAGAGTTGGTGAGTTTATAAACATGGAATTTAAAAAGCATAAGCAAAGTACTTACTACAACTGAACTGACAATCGCAATGAGTCTTATCCTAAATTCTTTATTATCATCTTCTATTTTCTTATGCTGCATCGTGTATTATAAGCCTCTTTACTATACATGCTTAATTTAAATACCATAGCTTCTTTGTATTTATTCGCCTTTTATTACTACCTCTTCTGAAAGATCAATTCCGAATTTTTGGAACACGGTCTCTTTTACAATAGTTTTTAGCGTCAGTATCTGACTTGCAGTTGCACTACCTAAGTTTAAAATAAAATTTGCGTGTTTATCAGAGACTATGGCATCTCCAACTCTTCTTTTTTTAAGACCTGCCATATCAATTAGTTTACCTGCTGATATAATAGGTAAATCTGCTAACTTTACAGTTGCATTATTGCTCTGAGGGTTTTTAAAAAAACAGCCAGCAGATGGAAAACCATGAGGTTGGGAAAGTCGCCTCTTTTCAATAAGAGAGTTCCATGAATTTTCAACTTTTTCTCTACTTCCCTTTGTCAGTAAAAACGATGCACGTAATATAATTGGTCTAAATAGAGCTGGAAAAGGGCAAAGAAATTTCAGTTCCCTATGGGAAAAAAGAAGTTGAGACCTATCAAGACGTCTTATATTATTGTCTTGATCAAGTATGTCAATTGATATGAGACGGTCAGAGATAGTTCCAACTCCTGTTCCTGCATTCATAATAATAGCTCCACCAACTGTACCCGGTATTCCTGCTGCAAAACTTAAATCTTCAAGTCCAAGTTTTATTGTTTTACGACAAAAAGTAGCAAGAGCTGTTCCCGCAGATACAGACACTATTGTGTGTTGTGAAAGTATAAAACGCTCGGATGGTAATCCCTTTTGTGAATAGAAGATATGTTCTGCAATTCCAGCATGTTCTTGATTAAGATCGTTTATTATAAGCTCATCTCTCATTCGTGATAGTGATATAACAAGCCCTCTTATCCCCCTATCTTTTACAAGAATATTTGTACCACCACCCATTATCGTCAATGGGATTTCATATATACTATTTCTATCTTCTAAGTTTATATTTTTAACAGATTTTATTATTTGAATAAGTTCTGATATAGAAGCAGGTTTAGCAAAGTAGTCAGCAGGTCCTCCTACCCTAAATGAAGTATATCTGTTCATAAGGACATTTTTCTCAATTTTGATATTAGAAGGTAAGGTTGAGAGAAGAGACTCACCTTTGTAACTCTTATGAAGATAGGGAACCATATCTTTGATATTGATGTTCTTATTTTGATGATATTTATCTTCAAAATAAGAATGTTGAGAGTGTATATCTGAAGAATATGAAAACATAATTACTAATCCTTTATCAAATCAAGAAGTTTATCTCCAAGTGTATATACATTACCCGCACCAAGAGTCAGAACTAAATCTCCTGGTCTAATTCTATCTATCACCATTTTTAGACAGGTATCAGTATCAGGTGCAAAAGAGACATCTTTATGTCCGTGATTACGTATTCCTGTAGCAAGAGTTTCTGAATCAATACCCTCAATTTTGGTTTCACTTGCTGCATATATAGGCAGAAGAATTAAGATATCTGACTGATAAAATGATCGAGTAAACTCATCAAAAAGAGCCTTAGTTCTTGAATAGCGGTGAGGTTGAAAAATTACTAAAATCCTTTTATCTGACCAATTCTCTCTTATTGCCATAAGAGTAGTTCTGATTTCAGTGGGATGATGCCCATAGTCATCCATAACAAGAATGCCATTTTTTAAACCTCTTTGATCCATGCGCCGTTTAACTCCTTCTATTTTTTCCAATGCACATTTAATGGTATCAAAAGAGATTTTTAATTCAAGTGCAACTGCAATTGCAGCAAGAGCATTTGAAATATTGTGGCGACCAGAGAGATTAAGTTTTACATATCCAAGAGGCTCTCCATGTTTGACAACTTGAAAAACAGATTTGCTGTTTGCAAATGATATATCTCTTGCCTGAATATCTGCCTGAGCACTATGACCATAAGTAGTATATCTTACTTCAATCTTAGGGATAAGATTTTGAATATGTTCGTTATCAAGACATAGAACAGCAAGTCCATAAAATGGAACTGAATTTATAAATTGTGTAAATTTTTCTTTAATATCTTCAATGTTTTTATAAAAATCGAGATGTTCAAGATCAATGTTAGTTACCACTGCAATAGCTGGAGCATATTTTAAAAATGAACCGTCACTCTCGTCTGCTTCAGCAACAATATATTCACCTTTTCCGTGAAAAGCATTTGAACCAATAGTACTGAGTAGTCCGCCTATTATAACAGTAGGATCTAACTTTGCGACATTTAGTATCTGAGCAATCATAGATGTTGTGGAAGTTTTTCCGTGTGCCCCTGAGACAGCAATTGAGTATTTGATACGCATAAGTTCCGCAAGCATCTCTGCTCTTGGAATAATTGGTATAGCTTTAGATTTAGCTTCAAGGACTTCGGGGTTCTCTTTTGAAATAGCTGAAGATGTTACAATCACATTTGCCGCTATGCAATTGTCTTTAAATATATCTTTATTGATATCTCCTTTACAGATACTATCTTGGTGTAAACCTCTATAAATATTCTTTTTATGATGTCCCTGATAAATAGTTGCGCCAAGCGATGATAATCTTTCTGTTATATGAGATAAGTTAAGGTCAGAACCCGAAACTGTATAACCAAGTCTTATGAGAATTTCGGCAATTCCACTCATACCAATCCCACCAATACCAACAAAGTGAATGTGATAATCTTTTTGATACATAGATGTCTATTTGTCCCTTATTTTTTTATATAGAAGAGGAGTGTTATATACACTCTTACTTATTTGCCATTTTAATGCAGATTGAAGCGATCATCTCATCTGCAAAAGGGTTACCAAGCTCTCTTGATCTCTGTGCCATCTTTTTAATCTCATCAGAATTATTGTAAGCAAACTCAATTTTATCTTTTAAAATCTCTCCTGATAACTGGCGGTCTGGAATCAACCATGCAGCCCCTTTATCTGAAAGAGTTTTAGCATTAAAGGTCTGGTGATCATCTGCAGCATAAGGATAGGGAACAAGAATAGCCACCCTGCCAAGAGCTGTGATTTCGGAGATTGTGCCAGCACCTGCACGGCAAATAATAAGATCTGTAGATGCCTGAATTGCTTGTAGATCGTTAAAAAAAGCAGCTACAGATATATTATTCGAGTTTGGAGAACTATTAAAATTGTCATCACTATTTGACTTTTTAATATGCTCTTCTGCTAATTTTTTGTATTCTAATAAAATTCTCTGTTCATCTGTTGCACCAGTTTGGTGAATTATCCTGTACTTCTCACGAGATTTCATCAATTTAAGAGCTTCGATAAAAGCGGTATTGATACTTTTTGCACCTTGACTGCCACCAGTTACAAGAATAGTAAATGGTTCGTTTAAGTTTGATGAAGTAGAAGAGCTAAGAGTTATAGAACTATCCAGTTCATTTTTTCTTATAGGGTTACCTGTATGAATTAATTTTGTACTTTGTCTTAGCCCTTTTGTCTCTTTAAATGAGGTAAATATCAAATTGGCAAAGTGTTGAAGTATTCTATTTGTAATGCCAGCTACGCTGTTTTGTTCATGAATAGCTGTTTTAACACCGCAAATCCTTGCTCCTACTACAACAGCACCAGAAGAGAATCCGCCTACACCTATAACTATATTTGGCTTAAAATCTTTGATAATAGTTATAGCCTGAATTATAGAGATTGGAACTTGAACGATCGCCTTTATTTTCTCTAAAACACCTTTTCCTTTTATACCAGTAGAATATATTCGTTGGTGGTTAAAACTATATCTTTTCAATGTGTTTATTTCAAAAGGTTCACCAGTTCCAACAAATAGAATTTTAGAATCTGGCTTTATCCGTAAAATAGCTTGAGCAATAGAGATCCCCGGAAAGAGATGCCCACCTGTTTTTCCGCCTGCTACTACTATTTTAAACTCTTTTTTAAAGCTGCTATCCATCTTTGAATCCTACTTTTTCTTGTAAGCTGCTATACTCATTAATATTCCCATACTTACCATATTCATCAAAAGAGATGTTCCTCCATAACTTAAGAAAGGTAGTGTAAGCCCCTTAGTTGGAAGTAGTCCCATAGTCACACCCGTATTTATACTTACTTGTAACGCAAGGCTTGCGGTAATTCCAGTTGCTAAAAATGTTCCAAACAGAGTATCTGCTTCTTTTGCAATATGTATCCCTTTAATGATAATGATAGTGTATAGTACAAGGACACCAAGAACACCTAAAAGCCCAAGTTCCTCACCAATAATAGATAGTATAAAATCGGTATGAGGTTCGGGGAGATAGTGTAATTTTTGCATTCCCATTCCAATTCCCTTACCAAACATTCCGCCTGAACCAAATGCTTTAAGGGAGTGTGTTATCTGATACCCTGTATTTAAGGGGTCATCCCAAGGATTACGATAAGCAAATATTCTTGCCATGCGGTATTCTACTTTATACACTAAAAAATATATCATAGGAAAAAGTAGCGGTGCAGGGGATAGTAGATGGATTAACCTTACTCCAGCCACAAACATCATAATCCATGCAATGGCACCCATTATAACAACAGTCCCTAAATCGGGCTGAATTAAAATTAGAACGGCTAAAATCCCAAGAATAACAACATGAGGAAAAAAACCTACTAAAAAATTTGAGATCATCTCCTGTTTTTTATTCAACGAGTATGCAAGAAATATTATTAAAGCAAGTTTTGCAAATTCTGAAGGTTGGAATGTAAAACCAGCAACATTAAGCCAACGGTACGCCCCACCTGCTTTAATCCCAAGACCCGGAATCTGTACAGCTAAGAGAGATATAATAGCAGATAAAAAAACAATATATGCCAAAGGGCTCAACATCTTATAGGGAATAAAAGATGTGATACACATAATCAAAATACCCATTGCACAGAATATGAATTGCTTTTTGACATAATAAAGAGCTGTTCCATGTTCTGTGATGCTTATTGAGGCACTGGCACTATGAACCATTATTATTCCAAAACCTGCAAGTATTATAACAGGAAACAATATGGACGGTTCATTTAAAAATGGATATGTTTTGACTTTTTCTACTTGTGACATGTCTGTTTAGATTAACCCTTTTACCTCTCTAATGAAACTTTCTCCCCTTTCTGCGTAGCTTCTATACATATCAAAACTTGCACAAGCAGGGGATAACAGAACAGTATCGCCCGCCTTTGCATGGGCAAACGAGAGATTTACTGCATGTTTCATGTTGTTTGCAAATATCATATCGCATGAGCCAAAAAGTGCGTTGTATATCTTATTTTTTGTCTCTCCCATTAGAACAAGTAATTTGATTTTTGCCTTAACCCACTCTTTTAATACTGAAAAATCCATGTTTTTGTCTTGACCACCCATGATAAGTATTAAATTTTTATCAAAAGCTCCATTCTCTTTATCAAACGACTCAATAGCTCGGGCAGTGGCATCAGTATTTGTCCCTTTGGAGTCATTATAGAACTCTACTCCATTAATAGTTGTAACATATTCAATTCTGTGAGGTAGCCCTTTAAAAGATTTAAGAGCAAGCTCGATCCCATCCATTGTTCCACCTGCATACAGAGCAGCAAATATTGAAGCCTCAATATTTTCCTGATTATGTTTGCCTTTAAGTTTAGATAATTTTTTTTGAGCAGCAAATCTCTCATTAGCAGTATTAAAAAGAGTTATATTTGATCTTATATTTTTAAGTCTCTCTTTTTTAAGGCAGCTATCTATACTATCACTATGTTCTATAGTATCTTTACTGTCACTTTTAATAACTCCTTGAATACGGCTATTTATGATAGCGTGACACTTCTCATTTTGTCCCGAAAAAATACTCCATTTTGAATCTTCATAAGCTATAAAATCTGGATAACGATTCATGTGATCTTCTGTTATGTTTAAAAGTACAGCCACATCTGGAGAGAAATTTTGAGCAGTATCTAATTGGAAGCTACTAACCTCAACCACAACAACATCATATATTTTACTATTTACTGAATTTGATAATTTTATAACTTCAGAGTTATATGCTCCCCTGTTTATATGTAGCTCAGTTAGCTCGGTCTGGTTTAGGTATTCAATTAGTGGGGTTCCAATATTTCCTCCAGTAAAAACTTTAAGCCCCGAACATTTCAACATTTCACTTATTAAAGTAGTAACAGTTGTCTTGCCATTAGTTCCAGTAATAGCAACAATAGGCACTTTTATTAATTCAGCAGCAATATCCATCTCTCCTCTGATAGGAATTCCTCTTTTAATTGCTTTCTGAAAATGTTCACCATCAATGGGTATTCCGGGGCTTGCTACGATCAATTCTGAATTTTCAAATGTCTCAATATTGTGAAACCCAATCTCTGTTTTTATGCCAAGTGCTTTCAGTTCAAGTATCTGGGGACTATCTACTATTAATGGATTAATATCTGTTGCAACTACATTATATCCTTTTTTCCTGAAAAATTTGGCTGCTGATATACCTGATTTGCCAAGACCCACTATAAGAATATATTTATTTGTTGATAGTGATATCATTAATAATTATCCATGGTTATCTTTATATTCAAAATTATATAAAATTAACTTTATCTTATTTTTAAGGTGCTCAATGATACAAGAGCCAGTGTAATTGCAATGATCCAAAACCTTACAATAACCTTAGATTCAGGCCACCCTTTTAACTCAAAATGGTGGTGCAAAGGTGCCATCCTAAAAATTCGTTTGCCGTGTGTTAGCTTAAAATATCCCACCTGAATAATAACAGAAAGTGCCTCTATAACAAAAAGTCCACCAACCACAAGCAGTACAATCTCCTGTTTAGTTACAACTGCAATTGTTCCAAGCATTGCACCAAGAGGAATTGAGCCGGCATCACCCATAAATATTTGAGCAGGATGGGCGTTAAACCACAAAAATCCTAAGCCAGCTCCAGCAAGAATACCACATATAATACTTATTTCACCGCATGATGCAATGTGTTGAATTTGTAAATATTGTGCTATCTTTACATGGCTTGTGACATAAGAAAATAACATGTATGTCACTGCTGCTATAATAATAGGTCCTATGGCAAGACCATCTAACCCATCTGTCAGATTTACAGCATTTGATGTTCCCACAATAACAAGAGTTGCGAAAGGTATATACCATACACCAAGATCAGGGGAAAGTGATTTAATAAACGGAATAGTAATTTCTGTGTTAAAATCAGGACAGTTGTATATCAAACAACTTATGCCAAATCCTGCTATAAGCTGTAAGATAAATTTTCCCCTTGCAGTCAATCCTAAGTTTCTCTTTTTAAGTACTTTCTGATAGTCGTCAATAAATCCGATAAATCCAAATGATAAAACTGTAAGTAAAATGATAGTTACATAATGATTTGAGGGTCTTGCCCAGAGAAGAGTTGATGCTACAATTGAAAACATGATTAGAATTCCCCCCATAGTTGGAGTTCCCTCTTTTTCAAGATGAGTTTTAGGTCCATCATTCTGGATAAACTGTCCTATCTGCATTTTAGCAAGTTTTTTAATGACAATTGGACCAAGAATAAAACAGATAAGAAAGGCTGTTAAACCACCATAAATTGTTCTGAAGGTGATATATCTAAAAATATTGAAAAATGATATCTCTGTATGTAAATTATATAACTCGTAAAGCATGGTCTATATTTAAAAACTCCTCTTTGACTGTAGTATATTGTTTTATAAATTCTATTTTAGATACACTGTTCAAGGTCATAGATTGATTTTTACCTAAATTGTATAGACGCACAGACGTGCGTCTATACCCTTAAGATATAAAAAGTTCAATTCATGCCCGCTTAGAGTATAACTCTTTAATTGAAAAATTTGACTAATGCTTCAACAACTTGTTCCATTTTCATGCCACGAGACCCTTTTATTAATATCCAGATACTCTTTTTTGCGTTCTCTAATTTATCGATACTTTCTGCTCTATTTGTGTCTGGTGAATCCTCTCTTTCTTGAATATATTTTAGAAGAGCCTCGATTATCTCCTCTTTAGTTCCATGAAATATATTTGACTTAGAAAGTCCGCTATTTTGCGCCCCTTTTACAATGTTTATTGACATGTCGCCATGTGTGTAGAGCCTTGCTATGCCAGCGTTTACTGCCATTTGCCCAATCTCATAATGAAGTTGCTCGCTCTTTTCTCCAAGTTCTAACATATCACCCAGCACTGCAATTGACTCTTGAGTTCTGCTTAACTGCTTTAATGTCTCAAGAGCAGCTTTTACAGAACCAGGATTAGCATTATAGGTATCATTAATAATATGTAACCAATTGGCTTTGCTGCTATTTCTGTTATCATCATGCAAAGAGTTATCTTTATACTGTTGACTAATAGTAGGTTGGACGGATGTTTGAGTCATACCTTCTTGTTGTCCAATATTTAGAATATTCATTCTTCCTACAACTGGTTTAAACATTAAAAGCCCTGTTCTAATAGAGCTTTGTGGAACTCCTGCCACAAAAGCTGCTACAGTTGCTGCAAGTGCATTGTTAAGCATAAAAGGGGCGGGCGTGTTTATCGTTAAACCAGAATAACATTTATGAGTCTGTTTTAAATTCTCATCTGTATAGTCTATACGCAACGAAAAATCGGTGCTATCTTGATTAAATAGTATCTCTTTAGCTGAAATACAAAATTTTACTGATGTATCTTTGTCTTTGATATCAGAATTAAAAGAGGCACAAACATTATCTAATCCAAAGAAAATTTTGGATGAAATATTGGAAAAATTATCAACTTTCTTTGAAATAATTTCCCATCTTGGATCGTCACGATTAATTATTATTGTGCTATTTTGATTCATACCGTCAATAATTTCAGCTTTTGCCCTTGCTACATCCTCTACTGTTCCCAACCCTTCAAGATGTGCATCTGTAGTATTTGTTATAATTGCAATGTCTGGACAGGCAATTTTTGATAGCCTTGAAATCTCTCCCGGGTGGTTCATACCCATCTCAATAACAGCCCACTCATGATCTTTTGAGAGCCTTAAAAGTGTTAGAGGCACTCCAATCTCATTGTTAAGATTGCCTTGAGTTGAAAGCGTTTTAAAATGCTGCTCAAAAATGGAAGCCGTCATCTTTCTTGTTGTTGTTTTTCCGTTTGAGCCTGTTATTGCAACTACCTTTACACCAGAACGGATTTTTTGGAATCTTGCAAGCATACCAAGAGCTTTTAAAGTATCAGGAACCTCAAACAGATAGATACTCTCTCTGTTAACCTCATCTTTTTGAGCATCTGTTAGATTATTGTAATATCCCTTTTTAACTACAAAGCCTTTAACTCCTTGACGTATAAGCTCAAATACAAAATTGTGTCCATCAAACCGTTCGCCTTTAAGAGATACAAAAAGCTCATCGTTTTTTATTGCTCTGGAGTCTGTTGAGATCGATGTGAATCTATCAGAGTATAACTCTGAATTTGAGGTGGAATTTGCTGATGAAGTAATGGGGGGAAGGTTAGATATCTCAAGTGCACTTATAATATCATAACAGCTCCATTTTATAGGCATAAAATTACGATTTGCCGGTTGCTCTTTAGTTAGTTTGGTCAATGCTTTTTTAAGTATAATCCGATCATCAAACTCAATCTTTCCTTGAGCTGTTATCTGGTAAGTTTCATGTCCCTTTCCTGCTGCAACAATAATATCATTTGATTTTGAAATGTTTACCGAAAGTTCAAGGGCTTTTGCTCTATCTGGCTCTATAATAAGCTGCTTTTCTCTGTTTATTCTATTTGAGGTGTCTCTATTTCCGCATGGCTTTACATCTTCTATCCCTTTAACTATCTGTGAAATAATAGCATCAGGGTCTTCTGTTCTTGGGTTGTCTGATGTTATAATAGTGATATCGCTGTAACGATATGCAATTTCTCCCATAATTGGACGTTTAGTTCTATCTCTATCTCCTCCGCACCCAAAAACTGTGATAAGGCGTGCCGGTGCCCTCATCTTCAAAGTTTTAAGGATAGATTCAATAGCATCTGGCGTATGTGCATAATCTACAAAAACATGGCGTTTAAGAAAGCTATACTCTTTTCCGTGAGGTTCTACTCTCTCCAATCTTCCTGGAACACCATTACACACTTCAATTCCCTTGCTTATGCTCTTTAGCTCGACTCCAACAGCATGAGCTGCCCCAGTAGCAGACAAGATATTTTCAAGATTGAACTGACCTGTCAGCTTAGAGTCAAATGGAAAGGTAATAGTTGATGACTCTCTATTCATAGAGTGGTTGGTTGTTCTAATGTAGATATCCCCTTTTAAACCTGAGATATCATCTGTGATATTGCCGCTAAATATGTTGTGGTTAGTATTCTTTATCTTCTCTTTTGAGGCTATAGTTGTTGTAGTAACTACCTCTATCCCAAGTTCAGTGGCAATCTTTTCTCCATAAAAGTCATCAATATTTATTACCGCAACGCTCTTCTCAGCCTTTTTCCCTCGTTTGAGCTGTCGAGTAAAAAAACTCTTTTTGCACGCAAAGTAGGCTGACATTGTTTTATGATAATCCAAATGATCTTGAGTCAGATTGGTAAAAACTCCAACATCAAACTCACAATCTCTAACTCTATGTAGATCAACTGCATGAGAAGAGACCTCCATAACAACATGAGTAACGTTAGCATCTCTCATCTGGGCAAGAATTCTGTGTAGATCAATAGAATCTGGTGTAGTTACAGGATTGTCAAAGGTTTGATTTGCAAATCTATAATTTACAGTGCCGATAACACCTGTGTTGTAGCCTGCTGCCTTGAAAATGCTCTCAATAAGAAACGCTGTTGTGGTTTTGCCGTTTGTCCCAGTAATCCCTATAAGCACCATTGAGTCAGATGGATTGCCGTAAAAACGGGCTGCAATTGATGACATCGCTTTCCTGCTATCTTTAACCTCAACTATAACAGGTTTTACCAAAGAAGATGCAAATAGGGTGACAAGCTCTTTTTTCTCTATTTTCCGCTCAGTTACTATTGCCACTGCACCATTGGCAACAGCTTGAGCAATATAATTGTGCCCATCTGCTTTAAATCCCTTGATGGCGATAAAAAGCCCTCCTTGTTTTACCTCACTTGCATTGGCATGGATAGAGCTTATTTCTGGATCACTGCTATGATTATGATAGTGGTTGTTATCTACTTTCCTTTGATTATCTTTGTTATAATCTATAAGTTCTTCATGAAGATCAGTATGCTCATTATGAAAATGGGTTGATGCTGGGTCAATTATGCGTGCCCATACAGGGGTACACTGTTTTATAAGATAGGATAGTTTCACTTTAGTTTTTGTCTTTAAATAATTTTGATTGTTAGAGTTTTTATTATTTTATTAATCGTTAACAGGCAATTTTTTGTATGAATAGCGTGTTTTATGCTTTACCTCACCTGTTTGAGTTGTATCAGAGGTACTCTTTATATTAAGAGTTGTTGTGCCTGAAACTTCTTCTTTACTCATATCTGGTGGGATTTTAAGATAGTTAAAACATTCGCTCATTATTGTTTTAACAGCCGGAGCTGCCACTACACCCCCATAATGAGATCTTGGAGGCTCATCAATAACTACAAGCACTACAATTTTAGGTTTTTTTTCAGGGGCAAAACCAACAAATAGTGCTGTATATTTATCCCTTGAGTAACCACCTGTTTTAGATACTTTTTGGGCAGTACCGGTCTTTCCACACACTGAATAGCCATCAATAGCTGCATTTGTTCCTGTACCACCAGGCTCAACAACCGATCTCATCATATCTCTAACTGATACAGCGGTCTCTTTAGAGATTACCTGTCGGACAGTCTGGAGTTTAAACTCTTTTTTCACTTCTCCTTCAGGGCTTAATATCTCTTTTATGATTCTTGGTTTTACCAAAAGACCATCATTTGCAATCGCACTGATTCCTGTAATAAGCTGGAGTGACGAAACTGCCATTCCTTGTCCAAAAGAGATAGCAGCGGTATCGATCTTTGACCAACGTTTATAGCTACTCAATGTTCCAGAGGCATCTCCTGGTAAGCCAATATCTGTCTGTTTACCAAAACCGAAAGATACTAAAGTATCAAAAAGCATCTTTTTACCCATAAGTTCAGAGAGCTTTATCGTTCCTATATTACTTGAATATTTAATAATCTCCTTGAGATTGAGCCACTCATAACTGTGGGTATCTTTTACAGTTGAACCTCCAACTCTATATAATCCATTTTCGCAGAAAAAAAGTGATTTAGGCGTTGCGTATTTATTCTCAACTATTGCTGCTGCTACAAACACCTTCATTGTTGAACCCGGCTCAAATGTGTCCAGCACTGCTCTGCTTCTCCATGTGCTACGGTTAAAATCAGAGAATGAATTGGGATTAAAGGTAGGGTAGTGTGCCATAGCAAGAATTTCACCTGTATCTGGTTTCATTACAATTGCAGTTCCCGATACCGCACTGTGCTCTTCTACTGCTTTTTGAAGGGCACTTTCTGAGATAAACTGTATTGTACTATCAATTGTTAAAACTAAAGAGTCTCCCTTTAAACTCTCTCTGATATTTTTCTCTTCATTGTAATATCTACCAGCAGCATCTTTTGTGATCTTTATCTGCCTGCTTTTTCCCGTTAAAATGTCGTTATGGCTAAATTCAATCCCTTCAAGACCTTTACCGTCTGACCCTGTTATTCCAATTAGTTGAGCTGCAAGCTCTCTATTTGGATGAAAACGGATAAGATCATCTTGAAAAAATATCCCTTTAAGTTTTAACTGTTTTATCTTGTCAGCCTCAGCAGGTGATACCTTTCTTTTAACCCATGCAAAATTTTTTTTTGTGCTTAACTGTGCTTGCAGACGCTTTTTATCAATATTTAAAATTGCAGAAAGAGCAGCCGCTGTCTCTGCTGGTTTAGTAATACCAGAGGGTACAGCGGCAACTGAAACAGTATCAATAGTGGTTGTTAATCTCTTTCTGTTTCTGTCCATAATATCACCGCGTTTCCCCTCAATAGTGATATTTTTTATATATTCCTTTTCAGCTTTTTTGGTCAGTTCAGTAGATTTAAAAATCTGTATGTCAATTGCTTTTATAGCAAGAAGTGCTATTGAACATATAAATAGCCATTTTATTACTGTTATTCTAAGGTGTAAGTATCTCTCTTTTTCAACTGCTGTAACCAAACTTTTATGCTTTTCTGCAGCTATATTCACATTTGTCTGTTTACTATTAGAGCTGTTAGCTCTTTTTTTTTTATCGTCTCTTATATTAGAGCTATTAGTTGCAGAATTTAAATTGCTATATACCCTCTTTTTTTCACCAATTTTACGCTGACTACTTTTTTTTACAGGGAACATATTTAAAAAATCCTTACATCTCCATGTAAATGACTTGCTTAGGTTCAGGAATTATCAAGTTAAGCCTTGTTGTAGCAATATAAGCAATCCGTTCCGGAGAGAGAAGTCTATCATTTTCCATACTCAAGGCATCTGTATATGATTTAAGCATCTTTTGCCTCTCTTTCTCCTGTGAAATTCTAAATCCTGTCTCTGTATAACTTACTCTGCACCATGTATATAAAAACAGTTCTCCAAATAAGATAATAATCACTACTACCCACCTCGCTAAACTTACCCTACTACTTAAATTTTTACCTTGCAAAGAGCTACTTAGATTATGACCATTTTTAAGGTAGTCATCCTTTAATTGTGGCATTATCTACAATCCTTAAATTAATTTTAGAGACACTTTAAATCTCTTTGTTAAGCGGTGTTTTTATAAAAAGCCTCTCTTTTACACATAAAAAATATTATGCTCCAAAAGTTAAATCTTTTCAGCAACCCTGAGTCTGGCACTTCTTGACAGAGGATTTGTGTTGAGCTCTTTTTCACTTGCTATAATTGGTTTTTTTACTATAGATTTTAACTTAGGAGTAAATCCGCAAAGACATTGTGGAAAATTTTTAGGGCAGGTACATCCATTTTCCCATGAACGTATTGAGTGTTTAACAATTCTGTCCTCTAAAGAGTGGAATGATATAACACAAAGACGCCCACCAGTACTTAACAAATCAGGAACCTTTGACATCAAATACTCTAAATGTTCAAGTTCTCGGTTTACCTCAATTCTCAATGCTTGAAATACACGGGTTGCTGGATGAATTTTCTGGCTTTTCAACAATTTTAAAGGCATTGCCTGTTTTACAATATTGGAAAGTTCTCCAGTTGAGGTGATACGGCAGAGCTTCCTTTTTTCAACTATATTTTTTGCAATTCTCTTAGACATACGCTCTTCTCCGTATTTGAAGAAGATATCTGATAGAGCAGACTCACTATATTCATTTACAATATCAGATGCAGTAGTTGAGTTTTCCATATTCATCCTCATATCTAAGAACTCATCTTTTTGAAAAGAAAAGCCTCTTTGACTCTCCATTAACTGATGAAAAGATAGTCCAAGATCAAGTAAGATTCCATCTACATATTGCAAACCAAGCGAATCCATAATTTTTGGCAGTTCAGAAAAATTACCATGCAAGATATTAACATTATCTGAAAATTCTGACAGCACGATATCCGCATTATTAATAGCATCCATATCCTGATCTATACCGATAAATTTTCCATTAGGAAGCAGTGACTTAATGATTAAACGAGCATGACCACATCCGCCTAAGGTACCATCAACACATATTGCCCCAGGTTTTAGGTTCAGATATTTACAAGCCTCTTTTTGAAGAACAGATGTGTGTGTAAAAGATTTCATATTCAACTCTATTTATAGCCCAAGTGCGGCAATTTCTTCCTTAACTTCTGGCTTTTCAAGCTCTTGTTCCATTCGTCTATTTTCCTCGTCCCATCTTGCTCGCGACCAGATCTCAAAGTGATCAAGCACTCCTACAAGGACAATATCTGTATCAATCTCTGCATATTCTCTTAATGTGGAAGGAATAAGTATGCGATCTTGTTTATCACAGATACATTCACAAGCATTGCCAAGAAAAAATCTCTTGAAGTGTCGTAAATGGATATTTTTAGCAGAGATTATCTTTTTTTCTATCTCTTTCCACTCATTAAATGTATATCCATACAAACATCTATCCATATTGGTTAGCATCACCCCATTACTCCCGCTAACTCTCAGATAATCCCTAAATCTTGAAGGGATTATGAGACGTCCTTTAGGGTCAATGGTATGGAAAGAACTTGATCTGAACATGCTTTAATATAATCCATTAATTCTAAACTCCACAAAACTCCACTTTTTTGCCAATTTTGCGGAAAAAGGGTATTAAGTCAAGTGAAATCTTTAAACAATATTGTTTTTTTAACGCACATTATAATTGCTTTCTGTTTATAGATAGTTTAGGCAAAGCTATTATATATTTGGTATAAAAACAAGAATTTATAACAATATAAAATTTATAAAAAAATGATAACACCTTGAAATATGACAATAAGCGTTATAAAAATAGGGAGTAGTTAAGGTGGTGGAGTTTTGTGGATATAGCAATTACTGCTTCCCAATCTCGTTCAAATCTTAAAGATACATTATGGATAAAAATATGGATACTAAGCAGCAATTTACTATTCTTGCCGTAGATGATCATCTTGTAAACCTGAAGCTAATTGAAAAATCTCTGTCTAAAGAGGGGTATAGAGTATTAATTGCATCTAATGGACCTCATGGCAGAAGGCTTGCTATTGCAGAAAGACCTGATTTAATTCTGCTTGATATTCAGATGCCAGGGGAAGATGGATTTCAGGTAATAGAATTTCTAAAAAATAACCCTCTGACAGCATCCATTCCTGTAATATTTCTAACCGGTGTTAGTGAAGTACACTCTAAACTTAAAGGATTTGATCTTGGTGCTGTTGATTATATTACCAAACCATTTCATAACCTTGAGGTGATTGCCAGAGTGGGTATTCACCTTAAACTATCAATTGCCACTAACTCTCTTATTGCCGAACAGGCACACAAATTACGTCAACTCTCTGAAGCTCAAGAGTCGATGTTGCCACTTCCTCAGGACAATATTGATGCTAAATTTGGAGTTTACTACAAAGCTCTTCATGAGGCTGGTGGAGACTTTTACGATATTCTTGATATTTCGGAGCAGATTAAGGGATATTTTGTTGCAGATTTTTCTGGACATGATATTAAGACCAGCTATATGACAGCTTCTGTTAAAGCTCTGCTTGTGCAGAACTGCACACCTGTATATTCTCCAGCTGAGAGTATGAAGATGATAAATGATGTTCTTGTTGAGATTCTACCTGAAGGTAAATACCTCACTTCATGTTATGTTTTATTAAATCGTGAAACTTTGAAGATGACGGTTATAAATGCCGGACATCCTCCGGTTGTTCATCTGCCTGTTAGTGGAGTACCAACTCTTTTAAATGCTGATGGAGATGTGCTTGGCATGTTTAAAGATGCGCAGTTTGGAATTACAAGAATTGATGTCTCTCCAGGAGATCGTTTTTTCATATATAGCGATGGGCTCGTTGAGTCAGTTGCAAACAATATCACATGGATTAATGGTGCGGAGCGTTTTTTATCAGATTTTGTAAAGGTAAAAGATTTGCCACTTGAAGATACTCCACGTCAATTAATTGAAAATATTTTTGGACAAAGAGTCTTGCCTTATCAAGATGTAATAGAAAAAAATTATGAACATATAGATAGTGGTGGCAATGGATATAAGCACCCTGATAAAAGTTCAGCAAAGTGGGTGCAAAAAAGAGTGATACCCGAAGATGATATTGTACTGTTATGTGTGGAAGTTTAGGTGGAAATATATAGAAATTACTCTTATTCTGATGAACATAAGATTTTATTTATGATAGTTAGAGGTGTAACAGATGCCAGCTAAGTTATCTACTGATAAGTTTGATATCCATGAAACTGCTGAGAGTATTACAATTATATTTAGCTCTACAATGGAAAATATAGATAGAACCTGTGATGAAGCTTTAAAATTTCTCGTTAGAATCTTTAAAGACCATATATGTCAATATGGTGAGAATATTAGAGGAGAAGATTCAGAGTGTTATGACTGTTTTAAGAGCCATCTATTTGCAATTCAGCTTGTAATGAGAGAGGGATTAACCAATGCTGTAAGGCATGGAAACTCTTTAAATGCCTCAAAAACTGTGACATGTTCAGTTAAGATTAACAGCGATTTGTTACTTCGTATGGAGATTGAAGATCAAGGAGATGGATTCAACTGGAGAGAAGAACAGCGGTTTAAAACTATAGATGAAACGTCAGATCACGGCAGAGGTCTTATGATAATGGAGCAGTATTTTTCAAAATATTGGTATAATGAGAGTGGAAATAAACTTATGTTAGAAAAAAGTGTAGGGTTAAAGTAATATATAAACTATTTTGTACTGTTTTTAGAAATTTTCAACGTTGGAGATTATGTACATGATACACACAAAGAATCCATTCGAGAGCAAGAGCAAAAGTAGTAAAAACAGAACTAAACGACTTGAGCATGAAAGAAAAATGGCTTTTGAGAGCCTTCCCCCTCATATAAGTGAAAATATGACAGAAGAGGAGAAAGAGCTGTTTTTATATGCAGAAGAGTGGCCTGAATCTATGTTTAAAAAATTTGATGAGTTTATTGTATCTTAAATAGAAGATTCTGAGTGACTGCAAAAGAGCCTTTTAACAACAAAATAACTAAAGCAAACGGATGGGATTAAAGAACATGAGTATTAAATGGAAAATTTTTGGGATCGTGTTGATTGGTCCACTTGTTGTGGCTCTTATACTTGCCATTCAAGATATAAGCCACATTAAAGAGTGGGCAGAAAAATCAACCATTGAAAAGAGTCGTGCTGTGGTTCTAATGGCTGAGGCTGGACGAAATGAGATGGCAAATAAGCTCAACCAGGGGATCATAAAGCCATTTAGTGAACTTGATAAGTCCAATATTATAGAGGCTGTCCCTGTAATAACAGCAATAAACATGGCAAAAATCAACGCAGAAAAAGCTGGGTACCAGTTCAGAGTACCAAAATTTAGTCCTCGCAACCCAGACAATGAACCAACTGAACTTGAAGCAGATATATTAAATGAGTTAAGAGAGAATAATCTTGAAGAGAAGATTGTGCTCGAAGATGATCAGATTCGTTACTTCAAACCTGTGCGTCTTACCCAAGAGTGTCTATTTTGCCATGGTGAACCTAAAGGTAAAACAGATCCTACTGGTGGTATAATGGAGGGTTGGAAAGAGGGAGAGATTCACGGTGCATTTGAAATAATTGGCTCTCTTTCAGAGGCAAAACAGGCGGTTTGGGAAGCACAAAAAAGTGTCTTTCTCTGGACAGTGCTTATTTTGGTCTTTATCAGCATGTTTGTATGGTTGTTGGTTAAAATGAATGTTATCAAGCCTCTTGAGGATTCAAGCTCGTTTATCAATGCTATAGCAAAAGGAGATTTGACCAGAACAGTTAACTCAAACTCTAAAGATGAATTTGGAGAGATGTCAGCCAATCTTAACTCAATGTCTGGAAATTTAAGAAAAATGATTTCTGAGATATCTGATAACAGCCAAATTTTATTAAACTCATCAAGCGGTATCCACCAGATTGCTCAATCTCTATCTTCAGGTTCTGAGAAGACATCTATGAATGCCAATACTGTTGCTGTAGCTGCTGAAGAGATGAGTGCTAATATGAATTCGGTAGCAGCGGCAATGGAGCAAGCATCTACAAATATAGGAATTGTGGCAAATTCAGCAGAAGATATTACGCGAAATATAAATGAGATTTCACGTAACTCTGATAAAGCTCGTGATATTACAGATAAAGCTGTTAAGCAGGCAATTACAGCTTCACAGAGAGTTGATAAATTAGGGAGAGCTGCTACTCAGATTGGCAAAGTTACAGAGGCTATTAGTACTATTTCTGAACAGACCAATCTTTTGGCTCTAAATGCAACCATTGAGGCAGCAAGAGCTGGGGAAGCTGGCAAGGGTTTTGCGGTTGTTGCAAACGAGATAAAGGATCTTGCAAAACAGACATCAGATGCTACAAGCGAAATCAAACAGATGATCGATGATATCCAAAAATCAACTATGGAGACTGTAAAAGATATTGAAGAGATATCAACTGTAATCAATAGTGTTAACAAAACGGTTTCTGAAATTGCTACATCTGTGGATGAGCAATCAAGAACTACTCGTGAAATTGCAGAAAATGTAATGCAGGCATCTCAAGGAATAAGTGAAGTGAATGAGAATGTCTCCCAAACATCTGCTGTATCTGAAGATATTGCAAGAGACATTTCCGATGTAAACCGCTCTGCTCAAGAGATGTCAAAAAATAGTACCCAGTTGAACAACAAATCTCAAGAGCTTTTTGATATATCAGAAAAGATGAGGATAACTGTAAGTAAATTTAAGATTTAAAGAGATAGAGGAGGGGGCATTAATTAACCCCTCCTTATTTTTTGTACCAATATCTCTTGATTGATTTGAGAAGTCCAGTTATAGACTAACCGTTCTATGCTCTTTAGTAACCTCTTGCTTACCAAGCATCACTTTATTTGACTGAATTTGAAGTATTGTCGTTAGATTTTCAAACGTAATGAATTGGACAGATGCAGTAGCTGGCATATTTATGATTGTTCCGTTGTTCGGTTCATTTAAGGTGACAGTTGCTCCAGAACGTGACACAGAGAATAGAGATGAAGATGCTTTAATGTTTATAAGATTATTACCCGGAAAGTTTATAAGTTTTACTCGAGCACCACTTTGAATATTAAGATTATTGAATCCACTATTGCATCCATAAACACGAACATCGCTTCCTGAGTAAATTGTAGTTGGAGAGCTGTCTGTTAGTACAATAATAGGAGGGTTTGTTAATTTAATCTGTTGAAATACCCACTCTCTCATTTTTGAGATACGTGTATATACTCCGTAAGTATTGGGTTGTGCACAACCATCTCCCCAACTAACAATTCCAACAAGGGTATGTCCCCCTTCTGTATTAGGTACAACAAGAGGTCCACCACTATCGCCAAAACAGGAATCTTTACCCCCTTCTATAAAGCCCGCACAAATCATATTGTTAGTAATCTCTCCATATCCAAATACAGAGGAACACTCATCGTGAGATACTAAAGGAACATTAACCTCTTGTAGTTGGGTTGGGTATAGACGACGCTGTGCTTGAGTATCACCCCAGCCCATTGTTGTAGCCATAACTGGAGGTAGAGAATCTTCTAAAGAGCCTGTAAAATCCCATGAAGTTAGAATAGAGCTAATAGTCTCTTCTGTTGCTAAATAGCCAATTGACTGTTTAGCAGATGGCGATTTTAGTTTAAGAAGAGCAATGTCATTGTCTGACAGCTCAGGATTATAATTAGGATGAATAATTATTGTGCTAACTTCTATTCTTTCGTAACTATTAGGATTAGCCTTTAAATCAACCATTCCCAAAACAACATCAATTTCATTAGGTGAGATGATATCGGTAAGAGAGTCACATACACAGTGAGCTGCTGTAACAACCCATTCTGAAGATATCAATGTCCCTCCACAAAACTGTCCATAACTAATATCTTGTTCAATCTCAATACTATCAACTATAGCAGCCATCCAAGGGTATTTTGATGGGGCAATTACAGGCTCTCCTCCAACTATGCGCACTTCTTGAGCAGAAGATTGGGGATGAAAAAGGGAGATCAAGCATAAAAGTATGGAACACACCAAACCATTTTTCATATAAAAGTCGCCTTAACTAAACAGATTTTAATGATTTTACTATTTCTCCTGCATCTGCTCAATAAGCTCTTCAAGAACAGTGTCTGCCTTTTCAATTGGAATTTGGCAAGTGCCAACCTTTTTATGCCCGCCTCCACCATATTTGAGCATCAACGAGCCGATATCAGAAGAGCAGCTTCTATTTATGATGCTGTATCCGCAGGTCATAACAATATTTTGACGCTGAAATCCCCATATAATCTGAATAGAGACGTTTTGCTCTGGATAAAGGCTATAAAGTACAAATCTGTTGCCCGTATATATCTCATCTTGATCTCTTAAATCTAAAATTATTACGTTACCTCTTACAGTGGTATTGGCTTTTATCATCTCTTTGAACAATTTATCCTGCTCAAAATATCGGCGTGTTCTCTCTTTCACATCTTCTATTTGAAGAATCTCATCAACACTTTTTTGACGACAATATTCAATCATATCCATCATAAGCTGATAGTTACTGATTCTATAATCTCTGTATCTGCCAAGTCCTGTTCTGGGATCCATAACAAATGAGAGTAGATTCCACCCCTTAGGATGTAAGATTTCATCAACTGTAAAATTACCTGAATCTGCTTTGTCAACTGCCTTTACAAGCTCATCAATATGAGCATTATTAAAAGCCTTTTGTCCACCATAATAGTCATAAATCACCCTCGCTGCACTTAGAGCATTAGGGTCGCTCACACCACTATACTCCCCATAAGCACTTCTTTCTGTTTCGCTTGAGTGGTGATCAAACCATAATCCACACCCTTTTACATAAGGAATATTGGCAAGAATATCATTATTGCTAACAGCAATCTTTCCATCTTGGATATCTTTTGGGTGAACAAATTTAATATCATCTATTACACCTTTTTCTTTAAGAAGTGCTGCACATCCTAAACCATCAAAATCTGAACGAGTTAAAAGTCTCATAATAGATGCTCCTTTTTTTGAGTTTTGTCTATTGGGTGCTATAGTTGTAGTTTTCAAGATTCTTTACTAAGAGATACTTTACAAAAGTATTTATAAAAATTTTTCAAGTTTCTTTAAACTACAAAAAAAAGAGTAATTTTGCAACAGATATAGGTAAACAAAAAGGTCATGTATCAGAAGTGATACATGACCTTTTT
>CAYRLG010000030.1:0-20498 GCA_964425195.1 uncultured Desulfobacterales bacterium | reverse complement strand
TATCTCTTTTGTAATTAAAGAGATAAAAAGATACTATTTCATCTCTTTAATTGCCTCTGTAAGAGCAGGCATGAACTCTAAAATATCAGCAACAATACCAACATCTGCAACCTGAAAAATAGGGGCTTTAGGATTTTTGTTTACAGCAACAATATATGGGTTACCTTTTACTCCGCCCATGTGCTGGAATGATCCACTAATACCCATTGCCATATAGACTTTTGGTTTAACAGTTTTACCAGATGTTCCAACCTGACGACCTTTCTCAAGCCATTTTGCATCAACAATAGGTCTTGAACAAGATACAACTGCACCCATTGCCTCTGCAAGTTCTTCAGCAATTGCAATATTCTCCTGCTCTTGAATACCGCGACCAACAGATACAAGAACGTCAGATTTTGTAATATCAACGTCACCAACTTCAGCCTGAACAACCTCAAGAAAACGTCTTTTTGCTGTAATATCTCCAGCAGATTTTTCAGTTATATTTCCACTCGCAGAAGAATCAGCAGGGGCAAATGAACCGGGGCGAATTGTAATTACTGCACCGTTGGAGATATCGCATGTCACATGAGTACTAACAGCTCCACCCAACTCCTGACGAACAAGTTTGAGTTTACCACCCTCAACTCCTTCAAAGTCAACAACATCAGCAGCAAAGGCAGAATCCATTTTTATTGAGAGACCTGGGCAGAGATCCATACCAAGAGTGTCATGTGGAGCAAGAACAATTGCTGATTTGTCAAGAACATTGCAAAGAGCTTTGCGAATTACCTCAGCATTTGGATATGCAAGAGCTGGATCGCTTATTTTAATTACCTCTGCATACTTTGATGTCAGTGACTGAGCAACACTATCAAGCTCAGCACCAGAACCAGTTATAACTGCTGTAACAGTTGCTGCTGGATCAATCTTTTTTACAGCTCCAATATATTCTGATGCAATATCATCAGCAACACCACCCTTATGGGTAACATAAACATATATCTGTGTCATTATGCGAGTCCTCCCTTGCTTTTGATTCTTTCAATGAGCTGTGCAATAATCTCATCAGTTGAGCCTTCAAGCATCTCTGCACCGTCACCAAGAACAGGAACAAAATAGTCAACTCTCTTTACCTTTGCCCCAGCTTCTCCAACAGAAGATGCATCGATACCAAGGGCAGCGGCATCTTTTACAGGAATTTCAACCTGAGCAACTTTTCTGATGCCGCGAATACCAACATAACGTGGTTCATTTATGCCCGTTTGGATTGAAAGTACGCAGGGAAGTTCAATTTCGTTCATCTCCTGATTTCCACCTTCAATCTCTCTGCCTATTTTGAGTTTGCTACCATCAATATCAATTTTATTGACCAATGAGGCATAAGGGAGATCAAGCATAGCAGCAAGCATTCCACCAACCTGACCCGCAGCAGCATCAGCCTGAGCACCAGTAAGGATAAGATCATATTTACCCTTTTTAATCTCTCCAGCTAAAATTGTAGCAATACCTTTACCATCTGAACCTTCAAAAGCATCATCAGAGATAAGAACTCCGTTGTTGGCACCCATTGCCATCTCACGTCTTAAAACCTCTTCTGATTCGCTGTCACCAACCGTTACTACAGTAACGTTGCCACCAACTCTATCAACTATCTGAATCGCCTCTTCAACAGCATAGTTATCCCACTCATTTACAGAATAAACAAGATCATCACGATCAAGATCATTACCGGCACTGTTGAGCTGAAATTCATTTTCAGCAGTATCCGGGACTCGCTTGACGCATACTAAAATCTCCATTTTTACCTCCAGAAATTAAATGTTATTTTAAAACATATACACAAAAACAAATTAATTAATTAATTTTATATATATTAAATATTAGCCCTGATTTTACCAAGCAATAACTCTTTTACATTTCCTTTTGCACTTAAACTTACGAATATTAAATATAAGCTAAGGAAAAGTCCGCCTCCAAAAAAACCTAAAACACCTAAAGCTATGCCGATTGGTGAAAAATTGTGTCTCCATGAGAGCCAAAGTGCCGAAAGTATCAGAAAACTCGTAAAATCTACATTGAATTGTCCTGACCATCCCATTTTTGCAATATCGCCAAAAAAGATTGAAAAAAGACCAAATCCATGATTGCTAATTACAATTGCAGTATAAACAAAAATAAAGATAAAAATTATTGTCAGAAGAATTCTAAAAGCTCTCATGTTTTTATATTATCCTTACAATATATTAATCCAAATGCTGGGCTATAAGCTCTGTAAAATCCATTGCTCTCATTTCACCCTCTTTTCCAGCAACTTTGATAGCATCCTGAATGTTTACAAGACAAAATGGGCAAGCTGTAACAATAACAGTAGCTCCTGCTTCCGCAGCCATTTTTACACGTAAAACTCCCATTCTTGTCTCCTCTTCTGGTTCATAGAAGAGCATCAAGCCTCCACCACCGCAGCAGAACGAGCGATCTCTGCTCTTTTCAAGCTCAACGCGGTTGAGATTTCTGATTGCATCAAGAGCCTCTCTTGGGTCTTCGTAAATACCGTTATGGCGTCCAAGGTAGCAAGGATCATGATATACATAGACGCTTTCTGGCTCTTGAGCCTCTTTTAGTGTCAAAGCACCAGATTTAATTTTTTCTGTAATTACCTGACTTACATGTTTGACAGGAGGAAGCCCAGCGTAGTCGTTTTTAAGAGCATTGTAGGCATGTGGGTCTGCAGTTACAATCTGTTTTACACCAGATTCAAGAATAACTTCAGTGTTGTGAGATTTAAGGTTCTGAAAGAGCATCTCCTCACCAAATCTTACAACTTCATTTCCACTATCTTTTTCCGATTTACCAAGAATACCAAAATCAACACCTGCGCGGGTCAAAATTCGTGCAGTATTTTTAGCTATTGTTTTGATGTTGTCATCAAAAGAGGTGATACTGTCAACAAAGAAGAGAGTATCTGCAGTCTCTCCAGCATCTAATATTTTTACACTGCATTCTGCCGCAAACTCTTTGTCTGTACACCAATCTGAACGTTTTTTCTCCATTATTCCATAAGGATTTCCACGTTTTTCAAGAGCCTTTAGAGGTTTTTGGAGGGTTTGAGGAACCATGCCTTCATCAACCATACCTCTTCTTAAATCAACCATTTTGTCAATATACTCTATGCCAAGTGGACACTCCTGCTCGCAAGCACCGCAAGTTGTGCATGACCAAATCTCGTCTTCAGTATAAATATCTTCAACAAGCATTTTGCTTTTGTAAATCACGTCTGATTTAAGTGGATAGTTTCTAAATATCAAATCCCTTGCCTTGATAGTTATAAAACGTGGTGAGAGAGGTCTTCCAACTGCATTTGCTGGACATTGATCAGAACATCTTCCGCAATCTGCGCATGAATAGAAATCAAGAATATGTTTCCATGTAAAATCTTCGAGTTTTTTGACACCAAGAGATTCAAGATTGTCAAGCTCCTCTGTACTAACACCATGTCTAACAGGCTTGATATTTCCTTTTTTGACTCGCATGAAAAAAACGTTGAAAATAGATGTGATAACATGAAAATGTTTACCCATCGGAAGGAAGCAAAGAAAGAAAAAGAAAGTAAGGTCATGGATATAGTACATTAAAATATGAAGTCCTTGTAAAGTACTATGAGATAGCCCCGAGACCATTCCTCTGAATATCCATACAAGTGAAAGTGGTGCTACAAACTCTACGTGTCCCGTATGTTGCATTTCAGCTGCAAGCTCTGTAGCCTCAAAGAGGCTCTCTGAAATCATAAGAGTTGAGATAACACCAAGAACAAAAACAGCCTCTGCTGTGTGATCTTTGCCATATTTTGCAGGTACAGCATATCTTGCTGGTTTTACAATTCCTCTTCTTACAGCAGCTACAATACAGGCAACAAGAACAGCAGTCGCTGCGTAGTCTTTTAGGAAATTGTAGATATCCCCAATTATGCCATCAAAACCTGGCAAAATAAAATCATGCGATATACCTATAATAACGAGAGATATCGATCTTATTGATAGTATTAAAAAACCTGCAAATATTACAATGTGAAGAACCCCTGCTACCATATAGCGGGGTTGACGCCACTGTGCAAGCCATATCACAAGTAGGTTTTTAATACGTTCAGGTATCTTGTCAAACCTATTATCTGGCGCAGCTCTCATTAAAGGTGCAATACGTCTTGCCATAATATAGGTAAAAAGGGCGACCCCTGCCACTGGTATCAGAACTGACAGAATGGCAGCAGGAAAAAAGTCAAAAAACATAAAATTTGCTGGTCCAATCAATGGTGACATGATGCTACTCCATAAAAAAATAATTAGTGTAAATAGTTAAAGGTAATTAAATAAAATTAATGCTCAACGAATTTTGTTTCTTAAATAATGAATCTTCCTTCAAATTCTAACTAAATAGATATAGATTTGAGAAGACAATTCTAACTAAAAATAGAACTCCAAATAGATACTTATTGGTAAAATCCAACTTTGTAGAATCTCAATGATTTACAGAATCACTTGATTTAATAGACAATATCTTAAAGGTCAAGAAAAAAGATGGTTCACCTTATATATCACATTCATTCTATGTTTTTTATTACAGATATTTCAATCATATTGACCATTAGCAGCCATTTTAGCTCCATTGGTAATATTTTTGATTCCATTTAAATAGAGATCAACTAAAGGATCAGCCATAGCACCAAGATCATATTTTCCGTCAGCAGCAACCCATGTATTAATAACACCTTCGACTGCCCCTAAAACAAATCTTTTAACCAGACCAACAAATAGGTCTTGACGTAAAATCCCTTCCATCTGTCCTTGCTCAATTATCTCTGATAAAAATTCTAAATACATTTTAGAGACATCTTTAATGTGAAGAGCAATATCTCTTCTGTATCTAACTTCAGATTGGAAAATGATAGCCATGTTTATATCACTTTGGAACTCTTGTAGATGGCATTTTATCAAACTTCTCAACTTTGATTCTGCAGTGTCGCAGTTATCTACAGCCTGCCTCATCTTTTCAAAAAAAACGGTAGTTTTAAACTGTAGAAACTGGTAAAGAATATCGTCTTTATTTTTGAAATAGAGATAGATTGTTCCATCTGCAACACCTGCTTCTGCTGCGATTTGAGATATTGTTGCCTTATAAAAACCCAATTTTGCAAAAATAGAACCCGCACTTTCTAAAATAGAGTAGTATTTATCTGTCTTCTCTTTTTGTTGCAATTAACTATTCCTTACTCTGACATCTTAAAAAAATTAATTAGTGAAGATAAAAATGAATTGCTATTCATAGTATTAGCAAATTTTTTTTTAGTGTGTCAAGTAGAGAGTGAAGTTTTTTTAAATTAACTATTAAAAAAAATTTATTTAATTATTTTGACTATTTATTGTTCGATTATAATCGAAATAACAACTAAATATAGTTTCTTATCAATATATATTAAGCACTATATAATACATGAAGGAAAATTCATTTTACTAATATTTAATTTACTATTTTAAGATATTGACTCATTTTTTTCGACAATAGCTTTTTTTTAAAGGAGTTGCTTGATTTTTTAATAGTTCCATGCAAAAAATAATAAAACAACAATTGATTCGCAAATAATCAAATTAAAAAATAATATAATATTATCAATTGACTTAGTTTATACATTCAATCGACAGAGTTTAATTTATCTCTATAATATAAATAAATATTGCTAAGTTATAGTTAGTTAAGGAGGGAATATGTCACATTGTGCGATTACTAATAAGGAATTTAAGAAAGCTCTTGAAATAGGCAGACCAGATAACATTAAAAGACTTTTTCCCAACTCTCATGCACTTATTGTAAGTGGAAAATATATTGACAGGGCGATGATTAAGAAAGGCAGAGCAATGACTATTGCTGCTAATGGTAGAAACCATTTTGTATTACAAGGTACACTGATGGCTGCCCAGCGTGCTAATGCTGCAATTATTATAGAGATTGCGCGTTCAGAAGGGGGAACATCTGCATACTGTCCTGTAAGTTTGTGGAACATTGCAAGACATGTGGATGCCCTTTGTAATGAACTTGCTATTACAATTCCAGTTGCCATTCACGCTGACCACTTTGGTATTAAAAGTGTAGATGAGATTGAACAGGCAAAGATTGAAATTTCTTCTCTTTTTGATGCAGGTATCACATCTATTGCAATAGATGCCTCCCACCTACCTGACTCTCAAAATCTACTTGCAAATTTAGAGCTTAAACCATTTGTTCCAGATTGGGCAGGTCTTGAAACAGAGGTCGGTGAGATTAAAGGAAAATCAGGTCTTTCAACAGCAGAAGAGGCTCTTTTTTTGATTCAGGGACTCAATGCCCACAACATCTTTCCCAATTGGATTGCGCTTAATAATGGAACAACTCACGGTATTGAAGAGAGTGGTACCGGAATAAATGTTGAATTGACTCAACAGATACACGAGGCATTAGCAAAATATAGCGTGTCCGGTGCTCAACATGGAACATCTGGTAATAGCTCTGAAAAACTTATGCAAATTGCTCAAAAAACTAGGACAACAAAGGCAAATGTCGCTACAGCACTTCAGATGATTTCGTGGGGTGTTGAGGTAAACGATTTTGGTAATGCTATTCTTGATAGTAACGGAAATTTTATCAAACAGCCAGATAAAGGTATGAGTGATAAAACATGGAAAAAGATGCTTGCTACTGCTGAAAAACAGAAACTTGAAGCGGGGGACTTTAAAAAACTTAATCTTCCATTTGAAAATATCTTTCTTGCGCAACCTAAAGATATTCGTGACCGTATGGCAAAGGGTGTTGAAGAGTTTGTTTTTAATATGCTTGTA
Source organism: uncultured Desulfobacterales bacterium (assembly GCA_964425195.1). Taxonomy (GTDB): domain Bacteria; phylum Desulfobacterota; class Desulfobacteria; order Desulfobacterales; family Desulfobacteraceae; genus Desulfamplus. Next base: position 13,650 of record CAYRLG010000030.1, on the reverse strand, counting down.
AATGTTTTCAATGCACAAGATACTGCACCGCTTGTAATTGAAGATATTAATAATATAGGCTCATTTGATCCGGGCCCAAAATGCACAAGAATTGAAAATCCTGAAGAGTGGACTAAAAATGAGATTATTCGTAAAGGGTCATTAATTCAGACTGATAAAGGTCCAAGTGGAAATTTTGATGATTAAGTCAATAGTTTGAGATTTTTATAATTTTATGAAAAAAATTTTAGTTTTAACTCTTATATGCCGATCTGGTGGATAAAGGAGAAGATGACCATGCAGATTCCGTCATATCAAATACAAAATGTTCTTAAGGTTTACAGCAGACAGTTAAGTCAAGGGCGTGTTATAGTTAGGCAAACTGCTATAGATATAAACTCATCTGACAAGGTCAAAATTTCTGCAGAAGGTAAAAGAGCAGCAATTATAGAAAAGGTTGCAGCAGGTATTGTAGATAAGATTACAACGGTTGGGCATCAGGATATTATTGAAAAAGAGATATCTGAAGAGCTTAACAAAGAGATGAGCAGTAAAACTGATTTTATCAAAAGAAAAGGTGAAAAATTTATTTTCAATTACATTGATGAAAATAACAGAAAAAGTACCCAAACCCTTTCTGTGGAAGATCCTAACTTTGTGCTAAAACGTATGACCCAATTAGCGAAAGAAGTCACAGACGATGTAAATAGAGAGGTGAGCTTATGAGAGTTCAAAATCCCAACAATATATTTATTCCTAAAGCATATTCACAGCCTGATAGTAGTAGAGTATCAAAATTTGTTTCTGCTGAAAGCTCTTTAAAAAGTGGAAAAAATGACAGTGTAACTTTTTCTACCACTACTCTACAACTTCAGAAAATTTCTGCTGCTATGGATGCTCCTCAAGAGAGTAGAGCTGAAAAAATAAGTGCGTTGAAGAGTTCAATTGCTAATGGTACATACAGCATTGAACCTGAGAAAATTGCTGAAAAATTTATGAGTGCATTCTCTATTTGATCTTCACAATAGATATTATCTGACCGTTATTTTAAACGATCAGATAATATCTATTGTGAGAAAATAGTAAGGTAAGGACGGAAGAATTATAACCCTGCAAAAAATTCCCCCCTTGATAAAAAATTACCTACCTTAAATTTAATATAGTCTAAATTCAAATTACCCACTCATTTTTATCAAAAAAATATTAGTTTAACTTAATTGTAAAATATAATATAAACAGGTTGTTAAATATTATTTTTCTATTGTTTGGTTATGCTGGATTGTTTTTTGCTTATTTTATTTTTACTTGCTGAAAAGATTGAATTAGCAATGTTGAAGATAACATTTAAATATCCATCTCTTAAAAATGAGAATCCTTCAAATAAAAGATAAAAATAGGAGATCAATATGATAGAGCAAATAAACGGTTATACGCCCATAAATAAAAGAGAAAATTTTGTTGCCAACAAAACTGATAATGTTGAAAATGCAGAATTATTTAAAAAGCTACTTAGCAGAGCTGTGCAAGGAGATAGTGCAGACGAGGATAAATTAGTCGGAGCTATTCAGGGAGATACAGTTAAGAATAAGAGAGGTATAGAGATGTTATCAGAAATTTCTGTTATCAACGATATTAACCTCACTAACTCATTATCAGAGATTGAAAATGAAACTGAAGAACTTATTGAAAAATTAGATATATATTCAAGTCAGTTGGAGAGTCCAAAAGTATCTCTTAAAGAGATTAATACTTTAATTGAGGAGATTAAAGTTAATGCTGAAAATCTTCTTCAAAAAGCTCACAATTCAGACACTAGCTCTCAAGAGCTAATCGATATTGTTAGTGAATGTGCTATTGCAGCACATTCAGAGTATATTAAATTTCAGAGGGGGGATTACCTTGATAGCTTTGCTTAAAGATGAAAAGTAACTATACTGTTGCTTTAGAATAGCTACAGTGCAATAGCAAAATAGATACTTATTATAGTGCAATGACCCTGTTGATTTATAAAGTTTTTCTGATCTTAATGCCATTTTGCTCAAGATATATTTTTATATCAGCAATTGTATAAGTCCCATAGTGCACCATAGAGGCAATTAGAGCCGCATCTGCACGACCCTTTGTTAATACATCTGCAAGATGTTCAGGTTTCCCAGCTCCACCTGACGCAATAACTGGAATTGATACATTGTCTGAGATTAGGCGAGTTAGATTCATTTCATAGCCATCTTTTGTGCCATCGGCATCGATAGAGTTGAGGCATATCTCTCCAGCACCAAGTTTTTCTCCCTTTTGTGCCCAATCTAAAGCATCAATACCCATGTACGTTCTACCTCCATTTATAACAATCTCATATTCAGAGGGAATCCCTTTTTTCTCTCCAACATGCTTTACGTCCATTCCTAAAACAACACATTGGCTTCCAAATGCCTTTGCTCCTTGAGAGATTATTTCAGGATTTTTAACAGCGGCAGAGTTTACGCTTACCTTTTCAGCACCTGCTAAAAGAACATCACGCATATCTTCAAGAGTTCTAATACCCCCGCCTACAGAGAAAGGTATAAAAATAGTTTCAGCTACTTTACGCACCACATCAATCATAATATTGCGTTTTTCATGTGATGCTGTGATATCATAAAATACCAATTCATCAGCACCAGCCTCATAGTAGAAACGTGCCATCTCTACAGGGTCACCAATATCCACATTATTTTTAAATTTAATACCTTTTGTTGTTCTTCCTTCACGAACATCAAGACATGGAATAATTCTTTTACTGAGCATTACAAAATTTCTCCATAAAAGGGCGTTATTTTTTTGACTACTTTTTATTGATCAGAGTTTTCCAATGTTGCGTTGTAGAGATAAAATCCCCAATCTCATGGATTCCAAAGACAGAAGTTTTTTAATATTAACAATCCTGGCTCTCCGCTCTTTTCAAGATGAAATTGGGTTGCAAACAGGTTACTCTCTCCAATTGCAGATGCAAATGTGATTCCATAATCTGTCTCTCCATATATATTACGGTCATCAACTGGTACTGGAAAATAGCTGTGAACAAAATAGAATTCATCGTTTTGCTTTATACCACTTAAAAGCGGATGAGGCTTTACCAAATGAAGTCCATTCCAACCCATGTGAGGAACTTTAAGGTATCTAACAGGTTTATCTCTTGCCTCTATATCTTCGCAAGTTTTACCTTTCTCACTACCTACAATAATCTGTCCAGATGGCAACTCAGAAATAGACTTTTCAGCCATCTGTTTTGAAAAAGCCATTGTCTCTCCACGAATCAAACCAAGACATACAGCACTGTTTTCCTCGCTTCTATCCATTATAATCTGGCAGCCTACACATATTCCAAGCATGGGAATCTTTGATGCAAAAGCCTTTTTTAACGCTTTATCAATTCCTCTATGCTGCATAACATCCATAGCTGCGCCAGCAGCTCCGACACCGGGAAAAATAATCCTATTAGCAGAGGAAATTTTTTTAGGATCGTCAGTAATTATAGAATCATAACCAAGGTATGAAACTGCTCTTTTAACACTGGTAAGATTGCCTGCTCCGTAATCTACAATAACTATCATAAATTTTATGCTCCATCATTAAATTGTGTAATTTCACACACAACTCTTTGCTTTATCCCACAAAGATTCAAGCTCCTTACGAGGTATATCTTTAAGAGAATGTCCGTATTGGGCAAGCGCATTCTCCATATATCTGAATCGTTTTTCAAATTTACCTATAGAGCTATTTAAAGCAAGTTCTGGGTGAATACCAGCAAGGCGTGCTACATTAGTAAGGGTAAACAGAATATCGCCAAATTCCATTGCAATATCTTCTTTATTCCCTTTACTCAGTGCTGATTTAAACTCTTCCCACTCTTCCAAAGCCTTTAAAATCACCTCATCAATATCTTTCCAATCAAATCCAGCTCTCACAGCACGTTCTGAAATTTTATATGCTCGCATTAAAGAGGGCATCCCAACAGGAACAGAATCAAGAATTGAGACTCTTTGTTCGTTATTATTAGAAGAGACTGTAGAATTAGAAGAGTCGATAGCGTTTTTTATATCCTTTTTTTTCTTATTTTCATCTTGTTTAATACGCTCCCAATTTGCCCATAACTCCTCTTCATTTTTAACTTTAGCTTCTCCGTAAATATGTGGATGTCTTCTAATCATCTTTTGAGCACTTAGAGTAATGCTCTTTTCAATATCGAACGCCTTTTTTTCTCTGTAAATTTCAGCAATAAATAGAATCTGAAAAAGAACATCTCCTAACTCTTCGCATATTTCACTATGGTCATCATCTTTGATAGCATCTAAAAGCTCATAAGTCTCTTCGGCTAAACATTTCCATATTGTTTCAGGAGTCTGCTTTTTATCCCATGGACAGCCATTTTCTGAACGGAGAGTCTGAATAATATCTATAAGTTGTGATAGGTTTCCTACTGTTTGGTGGGCTGGTCTGGTAGTAGAGTCTTCTCCTCTATTGCCCCTTTGTTCGTCTCGTTTATCCTGTTTTTGAGCTGAGCCTTGATATCCTCTTTTGCTTTTTCCGTTATCTTTTCCTGAACTGATAGTTTCTGCTGTTCCCAAATCTGTTTTATCCTCTCTATTCTTGTTTTTAGATGAGCTTTTAAATCGTTAGATATAAAAATGGTTGCCATTTCTGTAATATTTATGACATAAGGTGAAAGGGTTGATTTTGTTATGAACTCAGGCTGATGAGGCAGAAATGCTGTTAAGACCGTAAGCACAACTGCAGCAACAAGAGTGCCTTTTATTGCACCAAAAATAACCCCAAATAGCTTATCAACCCAACTAAGAAAAACAACTTTTAATAAATATTTTGCTATACCTGCTATTATTGAGGTTATAACAATAGTGGCAAAAAAAAGCAGAAAAAAAGATGCAATATTACCATAGTTTTCCCAACTATTGAACCCCCAGCTACTTACTAATGGATTCAAATAGACAGATAGCAACTTATAATATGTATATGCCCCATAAAAGCCGGCAACCACTCCTACAATTGAAGCTATCTCTTTAATAAATCCTCTAAAAAAACCCCTTAAAAGACTAAAAGAGACCACAATCACAATAAAAATATCAAATCCATTCATCAATGCACCATTTATAATTTAAGATCATTGAAATATTCATTCTCGTTATTCTTAGCAAACTATTTATTGACTAAGTATTGATTACAAAATGCAAAGCATCATTATCAGGTGCCTTACTTTTCAGTCAAGTTTTTATTGACCTTTTACCGAATAGAGTGCAATCTATGCCCCTATGAAAGAGATATCATTTGACAACATAGTTATGGCAAGGGAGCTTTTTGGGCACTATAACTATAACCTTGCAAGAATTTCAGAAGCTACCGGTGTTAAAATTGACAACAGGGGGAATACCCTTGTTATTAAAGGCGATACTGAAAATGTTCTTCTTACCGAGAAGGTGCTAAATCAGTTGTATGGTTTAGTTCAGGAGAAATTTGCCATCCACCCCTCAGATATTGAGGTTGCAGCATCAGCTCTTCGTAACGACAGCTCCTGCAAACTTAAAGATATATTCCTTGATACTATCTTTATAACCCCCAGAAAAAAGAGCATAACTCCAAAAAGTCCAAATCAAAAACGATATGTTGATGCCGCAAGAGCTAATGATATTGTTTTTGCTATTGGACCGGCTGGCACAGGTAAAACCTATTTAGCAATGGCAATGGCTGTAGCTGCTTTCACTAAAGGAGAGGTTAGCAAGATTGTGTTGACAAGACCAGCAGTGGAAGCTGGTGAGGCACTTGGTTTTCTTCCTGGTGATCTATCTGATAAGATAAACCCATATCTTAGACCTTTGTATGATGCACTCAATGATATGCTCTCAATTGATAGATCAAAAGAGATGATAGGGCAAGGAGTAATAGAGATAGCCCCTTTGGCATTTATGCGTGGTAGAACTTTGAACAACTCCTTTATTATCCTTGATGAGGCTCAAAATACGACCTCAGAACAGATGAAGATGTTTTTAACAAGAATTGGATATAACTCCAGAGCTATTGTTACCGGTGATATTACACAAATTGATCTTCCCTCAAGTAAGAAGTCGGGACTTATTGAGGCAAAAAATATTTTACAAAATATTGAAGGTTTAAAGTTTATATTTTTTGATAATAACGATGTGGTACGGCATAAACTTGTATCAAGAATTATTGAGGCTTATGATAAAGAGTTGTTAAATAAAACCATAAAAAGTAAAAATTGATAAATAGAAATGAAAACTGATAAAAATATTTACTCCATAAAAGAGCTACTTACAGAGCAGCCATTTACTTTGTGGGCTATTTTAATTGGAATCACTCTGTTTTCAACTGTTGTATTGTATCCAGATCGAACTGTTAATTACGATTATAAAATTGGCGATATTGCAACTTCAGACATAAAGGCACCTCGTGATTTTTTCATTGAAGATACTGCTGCAACGCTTGTGAATAAGCAACAGATTGGTGAGACTTTTCAGAGTATCTATGATTATGATCCAAATATGTCATCTCATTTAGCAGAGGCTGTAGATAATGCTTTTGCCATTCCACGAAGGCTCTTTATATATGATGTTAGACAAACCTCTGATTCTCTAAATAGCAGCAAAACTCAGACAACAGAGGCTTCTATAAAGATATCAGATAAAGAGGAGAAAAACGATATTGAAAACAGCGATGCTTTAGTTGCTCTCCCCTCTATTGAAACTGTAATGGAGACTCTTGAGGAGTTTGAGAACACGCTTGGTATTTCTGTTGGAGAGAAGGGATATAGAACGCTTTATAAATACAGATTTGCCAATAACATCACTGATACTATAAAAATAATCATCTCCGAAATTTTAAAAAATGGTGTTGTTGCAAATAGAGAACTGCTATTGAAAAAAGAGAAAAAAGGTATAGTGCTACGAACCATTGGAACATCTCAAGAGCGAGTTGTTGAGAATCTAAAGGATTTTTATGGCACTGAAGAGTCTCAAAGTATGGTTAAAACCGTTGGAGATCATCTATTAAAAGAGTTGAATCGTAACCTTAGTCTGTTGATTATTGATATATGCCAGCAGCTTATTATTCCAAACATTACTATGAATCGTAATGAAACTGAAAAGAGAATTGCCGATGCTCAGTTAGAGCTTAAACCGGTTCTTTATCAGATTAAGAAAGGAGAGATGATTCTTAGAGAAGGTGAGAGAGTTGATGAGACTAAGATTGTTAAGCTAAAGGCATTGAGTAGCCAACTTGAAGAGAAAGATGCTGTTATAACACGTGTTGGTATAGCTTTGATGATCTTATTTTCAATTCTTGTTATCTATCTTGTATTGCTTAGACATAATAGAAATATTAATAGAGATCATAATAAAAATATACTCTTTTTAGCTTTAATGCTTCTTATTTTTCTCTCTATCACAAAGATATCTGTTCCAGCAACATATACAAATAGTGTAAATTTTCCTCTCGATATAAATTCAGAGTCAATATTTTTAGTGCTTCCACTTGCAGCAGGTGCTATGACAGTATCTCTGTTTCTTGGTTTTGAGGTGGCTCTTTATTTTACCTTAGTTTTATCGATACTTGGCGCCACAATTTTTTCAAGCAGAATAGAGGTCTTTATATTTTTTTTCCTAAGCAGTATTACCGGAGCATTTTGGATGAAGGAGTGTAGAGAGAGAAAAATATTTATTACTACTGGTTTTAAACTTGCTCTATTTAATGCAGGAGTTGCTACAGCTTTAAGTATCTACTCTTCAGATATAAAGGTGTCTGTTCTTGTTAAAAACATGCTGCTTGCATCGTCAGGAGGTTTGACATCAGGGATTATAACGGCTGGGTTAACCCCTGTCATTGAACTCATCTTCTCATATACAACTGAAATCAAGTTTCTTGAACTTTCTAATATAGATCAACCAATGATGAAACGGCTTATGATTGAAGCACCCGGGACATATAACCACAGTGTAATTGTTGCCAATCTTGCAGAAGCAGCCGCATCTGCTATTGGAGTAAGTGCTTTGCGAACCAGAGTTGGAGCGTTTTATCATGATATAGGTAAATTGGATAAACCACTATATTTTATTGAAAATCAGACTGATGGCAAAAATAGACATGACAATATATCTCCTTCTATGTCAGCCTTAGTGTTAATTCAACACATCAAAAAAGGGGTTGAATTTGCAAAAGAGTATAAGCTCGGTCAGGAGATTATGGATACAATACAACAACACCATGGTACCAGTTTGATTAAATATTTTTACAATAAAAGTGTTAAAATTCATGGTGTTGATGCGGTAAAAGAGAGTGATTTTCGCTATCAAGGTCCTAAACCACAAACACGAGAAGCTGCAATTGTTATGCTTGCAGATGTTGTTGAAGCTGCTTTAAGAACACTTGAACGTCCAACACCTGCAAGAATACAGGGAAGGATTCAAGAGCTTATTAATGCAATTTTTCTTGATGGACAACTTGAGGAGTGTGAGTTGACTTTAAAGGATTTGCATAAGATATCAAATAGTTTTAATAAGATTTTAACTGGCTTGTACCATCACAGAATTGAATACTCTGATAAAACTATTGAACCAAAAAAAGAGAGCAAAGAAGGTGACTCTAAAAGAGAGAATAGACCACAGGAGCAATTTGTAAAAGAGAATAAACCTCAAGAATCTTTGAAAGAGAGTAATGGGAAAACAGAAAATATTTATACAGAACCAGCAAAAAACGGTCAAAGTATCAAAAGAGCAGATAGAGCAGAAGATAAGTAAAATTTTAAAAGCTCTAAATTATAATAACCATGAGATATCAGTGGTTATTACAAATAACGCTCACATTAGAGAGCTTAACCATCTATACAGAGGCATTGATGCTACTACTAATGTCTTATCGTTTTCTATGCTTGAAGGTGAGTTTGGCTCTATAACTAATCTTCTTGGTGATTTGGTTATATCTGCGGAACGAGCACAAGAGGAGGCTTACCAATATAAAATTACAACTGACGAGCGTTTGTCTCAGCTTCTTGTTCATGGTATTTTGCACCTTGTAGGTTATGATCATAGTGATGATGAGTTGCACTATCTAAGTTCAGACTCAAAAGAGACGGGTTGTAATGATATGGTGGTTAAGAGTTTGGAACTTCTTAGATTAATTGAACCTAACACAAATCTTGACTTTTTTTAGAACCACTCCTTTTAAACTTTAAAGCTGGAGGTTAGTAATGGCAACACTTGCTGTAAATGTTGATCACATAGCAACCTTGCGTCAGGCAAGAAAAATAGACTACCCTGATCCTGTAACTGCTGCTATGGCAGCCGAAACAGCAGGAGCAGACGGAATTGTTGTGCATCTTAGGGAGGATAGACGCCACATACAGGAGAGAGACGTAAGAATATTAAGGCAGATGGTTCAAACCAAACTTATTCTTGAGATGGCATCCACTCAGGAAATGGTTGGAATTGCTATTGATATCAAACCTAATATAGTCACTTTAGTCCCTGAGAAGCGATCTGAGCTCACTACTGAAGGGGGGCTTGATATAATTACTCACTTTAACAATATCAAAGAGAGTGTAAAACAGCTTCAAAATGTAGGTATAAAAGTTAGTATCTTTATTGATCCTGATCTTGATCAAATTAAACATGCCCACAAGATGAATGCTGATATGATAGAGATCCATACTGGGGCTTTTTGTGATGCAATTAGAGAAGATGAACAAGAAAAAGAGTTTTCAAGAATTGTTGATGCTGCAAAAATTGCAGCAAAATTAAGACTTGGCGTTAATGCAGGTCATGGATTGGGTTATCACTCTATTAAGCGATTTAAAGGCTTAAATGAAATTGATGAGTTCAGTATTGGACACAGCATTGTGGCAAGGGCTACAATTTCAGGTATGGAGCAAGCTGTAAGGGATATGTTGGCGTTAATCCGAGCTCTTTAAAAAGTGAGACTGAAATATTTAAAATCCAAACACTCTTTAATAAAATATTTTCCTTGAGTATATCGGCAATTATCATTATAAGGAAGCGTTTAAACTTTAAAAATAATTGAGATGATCAACGTCTATAAGATCATCAATTGGGTACAACATAAACATAAATAACTATTTATTCAGGAGGTTTTATGTCAATTTTAGCATTTGGTCACAAAAATCCGGATACCGACTCTGTCTGTGCTGCAATAGCTCTTGCAGACCTTAAGAAAAAACTTGGTGAAGATATTGCAGCAGCAGCACAAGGAGATCTGACTCCGGAGACCAAATTTGTACTTGAGAAATTTGGTGTTGCAGCTCCTCAGGTTGTAACTTCGTATGCTGGTAAAGATGTTTATCTTGTGGATCATTCAGACCTTGCACAGAGTCCTGAAGACCTTGGAAAAGCCAATATTCTTGGTATAGTTGATCATCACAAACTTGGTGATGTAACTACATCACAGCCATTAGAGTGCTGGATTTGGCCAGTAGGTTGCACCTGTACAGTGATCAAATCAATGTATAATTTCTTTAATGTAGAAATTCCAAAAGATATCGCAGGTATTATGCTCTGTGCAATTTTGAGCGACACTGTAATTTTTAAATCTGCAACATGCACATCAAAAGATAGAGCTGCTTGTGAAGACCTTGCAAAAATTGCTGGTATTGCTGATATGCAGGCACTTGGTATGGAGATGTTTAAGGTAAAATCTGCGGTTGAGGGTACTCCAATAAGAGAGCTTGTATATCGTGATTACAAAGATTTTAACATGAGTGGTAAAAAAGTTGGAATTGGACAGCTTGAAGTTGTTGATCTATCAATTCTTGATGGTGTTAAAGCGGAGCTTGCTGCTGACATTGCTACTCTTAAAAAAGAGGGTGGACATCACAGTATTTTCTTACTTCTAACAGACATCATTAAAGAGGGATCAGAAGTTCTTATAGTATCTGATGATGATTCTGTTATCAATAAGGCTTTTGGCGTAACTCCTGCTAATGGTAAAGCATGGCTGCCAGGTGTTATGAGCCGCAAAAAACAGGTCGTTCCAAACCTTGAGAAAGCATTTGCATAATTACTAAATTAACTAAATTAGAAGAATCCTTTCTAATCTAAAAACTGTAGTGTAATAAAAAGGGTAAGAACAAACTTAATGTTCTTACCCTTTTTGATTTTTTATCTAACTTTAAGATATTATAATATAAAATTAAGATGTTAACACGTTTTTATCATGCTTTAGCTTTTTCTTCTTCAACAGAGGTAGCTGTTCTTTCATAGCATATAAGACCACATCTCAGACATCTTTCTGCCTCATTCTTAGCCATTTCAGAGGTATATCCACTGAAAGTCTCTTTCCCTCTTCTTGTGAATATATTATGATTTGAAGTGTTACTATCCTCTGACAGCTCTTCCTCTCTAATACTTATTGAACTATTATTGTCGTATATAGGCATTATATTTCGTGGCATGATCCGAACATTTTGGACACATGTAACTTCTTGCAAAATAGAACGTTTAGTAACTGGTTTTTTAACATCATTCACCGGAAGACCATACATAAGTTTATGGATGGTTGCCGCTGCTCTTCTTCCACCATTTATTGCAACAACCGCAGCACTATAACCGCTTAGTTCATCTTCTGGTGAGAGAAATCCAAGTTCATTATTATTTGATGGAACTTTGTATATTTCAACTCCTTCCCACGCAATTGAACTTTTTGAGTCTTGTGGTACAGCTCTCTTCATAAAAACAAGCTCAGGAAATCTTCCAGAAGCCAATATCACAGTTTGAGCATCTAATGAGCTTTTTTCTCCAGTAGCAATATTTGTGTATTCAATTTCAGAAAGATTATTATCGTATCCTATAAGTTTTGTCACTCCAGACTCAAATATAATATTGGCTCCGCTATTTTTTATAAACTCAAGGGTTGTATCATCAAACTGTTTAATAGCAGCAGCTTTTCTTGATATGATTGTTATATTTTTTGCACCAATTTCACGACATACCTTTACAGCTTGTGATACTAAAGAACCCCCTCCCACAATCACCACATCTTTACCACATGGAACTCTTTTTTCTTTTTGAATCTCATCTCTTAAAAGATCAATCATAAGGTAGCAGCCGGGTAAGACATTCACTACTTGTGCAATTTCACCTCTTGAGAGTCTACTATCCCATCCGCCAGTTGATGTAAAAACAGTCTCATAGCCTGATCTTAGAAGAGAGGCTATAGTAAAGTTTTCTCCTATTTTCATGCCAGTTTTGACATTTACCCCCATTTCAAGAATACCATCAATATCCCAATCAAGCACCTCTTGTGATAATCTATCCTCAGAAATAGCAATTCTTAAAAGACCGCCAAGAGTTGAAGTTGCTTCAAATATAGTTGGACTATGCCCAAGTCTTGCTGTAAAAAATGCAGTCGATAACCCTTCAACACCACCACCAATAACAGCAACTTTTTTACCAGTTTCAGGTGCTTTATAAGGAAGTACTCTTTTACCCAGCTCCATCTCAATGTCACACACAAAACGTTTTAAGTTATTTATACCAACAGCTTCGTCAATCAACTGTCGTCGGCACTCACTCTCACACGGGGCTGGGCAGATTCTGCCAATTACTGTTGGAAACGGGTTTCTCTCCTTGATAACTTGAACCGCACCAGATTTATCGCCTTTTCTAATTCGGGCAATATACTCTCTTATGTCAATGCCTGTTGGACAGGCTCTCTGACATGGTGTAATACATTTGTCCTCTGTATATTCGCGCATAATTCTCATTGAAACAGAAGAGAGGCGTATAATATTTTTAGGGCATACTCTTTGACATGTTCCACACCCAGTACACTTTTCAGCATCAACAACAGGAAGAGCATACTCACCCATTTCAAGAGCACCAAACGGACAGGCTTTTACACATGTACCCAATCCAAGACAGCCAATATTGCACTCTTTCATTCCACCAAATACCATCGATACTGCACGACAATCGTTAATTCCATCATAAAGATATTTTATATCAGCATCTTTTGTTCCATAATAACAACCTGATTTAGCAATTTCAGGCTCTTTTTCTGAAAGGCTAACCCCCATAATTTGAGCGATTGCAATGGCTACATCTGAACCCGCTGCTACACACGAACTTGGAGAAGACTTTCCAGCTGCTATAGCTTCAGCATTAGGTCCACAGCCCGGAAAACCACACCCACCACAGTTTGCTCCTGGCAGAACGTTTGTTATTGCCTCCACTTTTGGATCTACATATACATAAAAAATTTTGGAAGCAAATGCCAAAGCACCACCTATTATCAGACCAAGACCTCCCATTAAAAGTACAGATTGTATCATTTTTACCCCCGTAATATAATATTTTTTCCTACATTAAAATAAATTGATTTGAGCCTGAACTTATAAACTTGAGCCTGAATCTTATAAACTTTTGAGAAATAAAAAGTCAAGATATCCTTCAAAATTAGCTTTGACAAATACAATTTTGATGATGGGTATGTCAGTAAAATTCCTTAAATAGAGTGTTAGGGTAATCCATATAATAAATAATCAAATGTAACTAACAAAAAGGGGTTACAACCAATTTGGCTGTAACCCCTTGATTTTAAATGGTGGGCCGTCCGCGAATCGAACGCGGAACCTACTGATTAAGAGTCAGGTGCTCT
>CAYRLG010000029.1:0-58053 GCA_964425195.1 uncultured Desulfobacterales bacterium | reverse complement strand
ATAATGTAAAATAATTCAAAAATATATAAATTGGAAATCTAACAAAGTAGAATTAAGAGGACTTCAATAGATTAAGCCCCGAGCTTTAGCTTTGGGTGATATTATACCAATAAATCCCTATTTGCTCGCCAATACTAATGTCCAATAATCTGGAGTTCTTGTCTCAAGCTCTTCAAGATTTTCTATTATCTCTTCGCCTTCTCTGCCGCATTTAGATACAGCAACGCTGTTTTGAAAAAATCCCGCTTCTTTAAGTGCTTGATTGTTCTGTTTCACATTCTTGTAAGCCTTGAGCATAACAATATTTTTAATGCTCTCCCCTACCCTGATCAACTGATCTCCGCCATACGCTCCAGATGTTATTAAAAGCGACTCCTCAGCCTCAACCAAAGTTCTGTTGAGACGGGCAGCAGCAGCATGAAAAGATGTGATCCCTGGCACTGTCTCAACTTGAGCATCAGGCATCACTTTTTTCAAACTCTTTAAAATATAGCCGAAAGTTGAGTAGGTCATTGGATCGCCAAGTGTTAGAAAAGCGGCATTTTTACCCTCTCGTAAAATAGACGCTATCTCCTCTGCATTTGAATCCCAAGCTGCCTCAGTAGCCTCTTTATCCTTTGTCATTGTAAACGACAAAAATTTTGTGGCAGCATTTGGCGAAAAATGGGGGCGTGCAATCTCTAAAGCTAAACTGTAATCTCTTTTTGCTGATGCTGCGGTAAAGACAACATCAGCTTCATTAATTATGCGGACAGCTTTAAGCGTAATAAGTTCAGGGTCTCCGGGTCCAACACCGATTCCATAAAGTTTACCATATTGATTCATTATTTTTTCTTATTCCAATCCTTAAATTAATAGACAGAGGCAAAAGTGCTGCCTCATAAAGTTATTTCTTGTAAAGTATATTAGTTATCTGCTCAATCCCCTGCAAAAGCCTGAAACAGGGTCTTGATACAATCATCTCATCAATTATATATATCTCATTCTCTTTAACAGCCTTAATAATGCCAAATCCAGGCTCGTTTTTTATCATATCCACAGAAACTTGATTCATCACTCCGTTTTGAGCGAGATAAACATCTATCTTCCCTGCATGTGATAATATTTTTTCCTTTCCGTAATTTCCAATATTTGTTCCACGTGAAGCAGCAGCATCAACTGCCACATTTATCCCGCCAGCAGCTTGAAGAGCAAAAAGAGCCATTGAACCCGGAGTAAAGGTTTTCATCTTTGAATGGATAGCCTCAAAATAGACTCTCTTAGGCGTTATCTTATTTTGTGCGATCTGTTTATCAATATTGGATTTATAAAACTCCACCCTCTCTTTAAAATCAGCAACCATCTTTTCTGCCTGAACCTCTCTGCCGGTCAAAACTCCAAGAGCAAGCCAGTAGTCATACATCTCATCAACTGTTCCGGGCTGCAAAGAGATAACAGCAATTTTAGATTGCTCAAGCCGTTTGATAAGATCAGGATAGCCTCTTTCTATCATAGGACGGACTAAAACAAGATCAGCACCAGAACCCAAAAATTTCTCTGGGTCTTCTTGAGCAGAAAAAACAGGCTTCTTTTTCGCAGCTTCTGGATATGACTCGTTTCTTGCCACTCCGATAATTTCACTGTCAAGCCCAAGATAAAAGAGATTTTCAGTGTGTGCCCCGTAAAGTGAGATAATCCGCTTAAATGGTCTCTCAACTTTTATGCTTCTTCCGTTGGCATCGTAAATTATGGGTGCATCAGATTTTTTTATTTTCAACGCCTCATTTTGCCCAAACGATTCAGAAATATTGAATGTAAATGTTGAGCAAAACAGCATAATCGCAAATATTAAGTTTCCAAATTTATTTTTTTTCATAACTTCCCATAGTAACCGAGCGGTAAATCGGACGGCTAAATTTAAAAAAAATCCACTGAAGTTGGACTATTATTTCAAGGATTAGTTAGTGTCAATTCGCTTTCCATATCGCAATATCTCATTTGCAATTGGATTTGTAATATTAAAATCTTTCTCTCTAAAAGGGTGAGGCTCAATTCTGCTGTCTATTTTACGTCTCAGCCTCATTAACTCCAATTGAGTATCTATTGGATTATCAAACTCCTTTAAAATAACAGCAATATCAATATCACTCTCTTCACGATTAGTCCCTTTTACGTATGAGCCGAACATAAAAATCTGTTTACAGTCATAATTACGCTTAACAACAGAGGCATATTGACTGGCTATTTTTAGAGCATCGTTTTTATCCATTCTCGTAACTCCATTCAAATTGCTTTTATCAGTATCTTCCAAGATAAAATCCTCTTTAAAAATGTCTTACACCGACAACTTCTTTAATACCCAACGAAATAGTTCATCTAACTTTTCAGTATTTGGTACAGTATTACTTTCATTAAAACGCTTATTTCTAAGCAGCTCCAGCTCTGATTCAATAAAATCACTTATAACAGCTATTTTAGGTTCACGATCTAATTCCTGCCCCTCTTTTTTCCGCCATAAAAGTTTGTTGACAGCATTTTTTAGCTCGTTGTCATCTATCAGCTCGTTAATAAGTTTCTCAAACTCCATAGGCACAACACCATAGCCTGATTCTATCCACTTACAAGCTAATATCGGACGTAAAACATAAAAATATTTTTTGACCCAAACTGTTTCATCTTTTAGATAAACTCTGAAATTACCTTCAGCCATGTGCAAATAGTGATACATACAAGATTTTGGAGAGTAATATTCAGGCATCAATAGTTTTATTTGTTCTACAATGTGAGGTAATTGTAAATATACTATCGGAGAATTAAGCCATTCCAACAAAGGAGGATTAGATTTTCTCAGCAGTTTAAGAGCTTTTCTTAACTCCCAGCCACTTATGTCTATCAAATCAGTTATTTTACGTTCAATTACATCTCGTTTGTCATCAATTGAAAGATACCAATCAGGAGCATGAACATATAAAAAACGCACATCATAATCACTATCTGCAGAAGGAAAACCCCAAGCCCTGCTGCCTGATTCACAAGCGTAAAAAATACGAACATCTTCCTATTGCTCAATTTGCCGTAATCTTGATTCTATATCTTGTTTTATCTTATCCAAAACAGTCCACACCTGTAATATTGAGTTTAAGCCATTTCATAAAATCACAGAATGTCATTTCTTCAGTAAGCTGAATATCAGCCTTATCATTAAGATGAAGATGCGGAATATGCTTTCCTGCATATTCTCTGCCTATTTTGCCATATTTGATTCTAAGTGCACGAGGATCAGGGGCATTATCAAAGCCAGCCTCGACACAGTTTCCATTTAAAATGTAATATCTATATTTTCTGATTTTATCACTGAACAGTTCGGTTATAAAAAGTTGATATCGTCCATATTCCGCCTTAATCTGTAAAATAGCTCTTTCAGGAGTAAAGTCAGTATTATATTCAACATTCTCCAAACTCATTGAAGCTAACTTTATGACATCAGCAAAATACTCTGAAGCTTTTTTGTCCAATCATCAATTCCTTTATGATAAAATTCCCATTCAGCAATATCATTTTCCCACAATTTACTTATATGTTTTTCTATATGAATCACAAAATCTTCATTTTCAGAAATATGCTGCAAAAATGATTCATAATCAGATTGATATTTAGCTTCAAGAATCAACTCTTGTTTTCTTAGTTTAGCGATTTCAGATGTTATCAAGTCGATCAGATATTTTTGCAAAGCTGTATCAACAGCAGACTGCAAATCTTTTCCAAATGAATATAATACTTCAGTATATTTATTTTTTATTATTGCACTTGCAGTATCCATAATTCTATTCCTTCATTTATTTCCAGATTATGACTACTCCAACAGTGTATGCTGGCGTTTCACATTCTCAAGCATTTCTACAGTGGCAGCCCATTCAACAAAATCCATTGAATCTCCTAACAAGCCTTTTTCATATTTTTGATAGAAATCATCTGATTTTAAAACATACTGCTTTTCAAATTCAGATATATCATTTATCAGGCGGGCTTTGAGTTCAGATACACGCTCAAATTCACGAGCCAGCAATTTATTGATGGTTATCTCAATTACAGAATCGACAACTGAATTGTTGATAGCAACATACTCTTCAAGGCATTTTATCTTTTCAAGTGTTGTCATAATTCTTTATCCTTTTGTATTATGGGTTTATTAGACTTTTTTGATTTAGATTTCTCCAACGGCAATTCATTCAAATATGTTTGATATAGCTCAAACAAAAACGCCTCTCTTTGGGCTTATGTTTTATCAAGGTTTTTGAATATCCAAATCTTTGCAAATCTTTTTTACCATTAACTCTTTAATTTCACTATGTCTCGGAACAGCGGTCATGCTTACCAACTCAATATTTTTCCATATAGAATGACGTGAACCTTAACGCAGCAACTCACATCCATTTCTTAAAAGGTGCTGTATTAATTCATTTCTTTTCATACTATCAACAATAATTCTTCAAAATTTTCTTTTATTTCGCTTCTCATCTGTCGCCTACGAAGATCAATAATATCTTTAACAGCTTCTTTTAGACTGATTATTAACTCATCTTTTGTTCTTTCCTGAGCATTAGCCCCTGGCACTTCTTCAACCCAGCCGAGCCACCAATCATCATCTTTTGTTATAATAGCTGTATATTCGTTATTCATAATAAATCCTTTAAATTACTCATATTTTTTATTTTGTCGCTTCTTTGCCTTTTTTGGCTTCTCCAACGGCAACTCATTCAAATATATTTGATATAACTCAAACAAAAACGCCACACGTTCAGCTTCTGTTTTAAAGTTTGTCTTACCGTAAGCCGTGTCAACAGCTTTATCAAGTTTCTGATGAGCTTTAAGAAGGGTAGGGGGCATAGTCAAAGGGTCGTAAAGGTCAGCAAGAGATGAATCAGGAAATTGAGCACGAGCATCAAGCACGCCTTGAGCCGCATCTTCTATCGCTTTTTTCTGCTTTTCTGTGGGATTTTGAGGCCACGGGAAATTGTTGTAAACAATACCCGCTGAATATTGATAATCGCTTTTCATTCTACCACAAACACATCTTAACCAAGCCATGTGTTGTGTTGATGTCAATATGCCAAAATTAAATAAATTAGCATCTGGAATAATCAAACAGCTGCCACTTGCTATTATTGATGGAGGATAAATGACAATTGGAATATATTTTCTATTTTCAGACGAAACTTTTGGGATTAAAATATAATTAGTATCGGGTTGCCTAATTTCTCCAAAAAGATAAGGGGTTTCTGATAATTTTACTGTTTCTTTTCTTGAGCTTGCTGCACGAAAATGTCTCACTTGTTCTGTTCTGTCTATTATTTCATTTGATTGCCGTATTTCGTTTGGTGAAACATCTTTTAACCATAAACACCATCTTAATTGATTGTTAATGAATTCAAATCCTCCAGTGTATTGTCTAAAAAATTTTATTATTGATGGTTTCTTTTTTATTAATTCATTCCTATCCTCGTCAGCAAATATCAGAAAACCATTATCAATTGGCATACTTCCATAATTCATTTCTTTAACATTACAAATAGGAGACTTTCTTTTTTGAATAAAAATATCTTCAGCCTCAACTAAATAAGAATTTATCTTTTTGACATGTAAAACTCCAAGTTCGCTTTTTGCATTATCATATAAAAAAATGATTTTATTTGCCCTATCAAATTTGGCAAAGCCAATTATCACACAATGAACTGCCGCAACTCCTTTTGCTTCATTTGTCCATTTAAAAGTTTGATAGGCAAAGTTTATTTTTATATCAAAATTATCTTTCAAATATTTCCACAATATGCAGACTTGTTCGCCTTGAGAAATTGAATTTGTACTTACAAAAGCAGATTCTATTCTTGAGTTTAATTCAAGATACTTGCAAGATTTTATATACCAACAAGTTACGTAATCTAAATTTCCAGCCCCTTTTAAATTATTAAAAATGTTTATTAACTCTTTTTTTTGTTCCACTGTTTGTTCTTTTTTTCCCACAAACGGCGGATTTCCCATGATAAAGCTCAACCGTTCTGCTGGAATGATATCATTCCAATCAATTTGAAGGGCATTTCCACAAATAACGGTGCTGCTGGAAATTAGCGGAATACGG
Organism: uncultured Desulfobacterales bacterium; assembly: GCA_964425195.1. Classification (GTDB taxonomy): domain Bacteria; phylum Desulfobacterota; class Desulfobacteria; order Desulfobacterales; family Desulfobacteraceae; genus Desulfamplus. The sequence continues at coordinate 51,938 of CAYRLG010000029.1, read as the reverse complement.
GCAAAATAGAGTCCAAACTCTTCTGATACAAGCAGATTCATCTGGTGATCCATAAGCCACAACGCAACTTGGGCAATCTGTGCTGGAAACTCCTCAATCTCAATTCCATAAAACTGGTCAACATTGAGCTTAATCAACGATTGAATATTAATATCAAGAGTCTCTTGTTTATTACCTTTTAAAGCACGTAAAACCTCAAGCTCTAAAAGCCTCAACTCCCGATAGGTTATAACAAGGAAATTTCCGCAGCCGCAGGCAGGGTCAAGAAAGGTTAATGAGCGTAATTTCTCGTGAAACTCAATCAATCTGTTTCGGTTATGCTTTATCTTTTCAAACTCTTCCCGCAGACTATCAAGAAACAGAGGCTTTATCAGCTTTAAAATATTGCTCTCGCTGGTATAGTGTGCCCCTAAATTGCGGCGGGCTTGTTTGTCCATGATTGACTGAAAAAGCGATCCAAAAATAGCAGGTGAAATTCTGCCCCAATCCAAAGCACAGCAATCAAGAACGGTTTGACGCATTGAGCTGTCAAAACTTGCAGTTGGCAGCATCTCTTCAAAAAGTTTTCCGTTTATGTATGGAAAGGCTGCAAGCTGTTCATCAAGGTTTTTAAATCTTTTGGTTTGTGGCTTATTAAGAACTTCAAATATAATGTTGATATGCTGCCCAAGATCAGAGCCGTCTTCATTTGTTCTATCTTCAATGTAATCTTGAAACTGCTGTCGCTCAAAAATTCCTGTATCTTCAGCAAACATGCAAAAGAGCAGACGCACTAAATATAGTTCAAGATGGTGTCCTTCATAGCCCACATCTTTCATTAAATCGTGGAGTTTTCCCATCTGTTCAGCAGCTTTGATATTTACAGGGTCTTGCTCCTCAATTTTATGAGTCTGATAACCAGCAATAAAGCCAAACAGATTTACGTTGTAGTATAAATCTTTGAGTTCAAATTCTTTATAATTTTTCAGCTCAACTTGGTTACAATCGGGCAGGGCAGGGCACTCTTCTAAATCATAAAGGCGTATTTTGGCAAAATCAGATACCAAAATATATCGGGGCAGTTCACGCTCTTTAATTCCATGAAAATAGCCAAGTGCTTGAGAGTATGCTGTATCAATAGATTTGCCTCGTGATTTGTGTTCAGCAACAAGCACCCCTTTCCAAAAGAGATCAATAAAACCAAGTTTATTACCAAATCTTTTTACAGGCTCTTCAAATGATGCAATACGCCTTCTGCTGATTCCAAATATATTGAAGAATCCGTCCCAAAAGGATTTTGCCTCTGCATTTTCTGATGTTTCATTTTCCCACTCTTTTGAAAATGCTAATGCGCGGCTTTTTATTTCGTTCCAGCTTAAAGGCATCTTATTTCTGTTACTGCTCCTAAAATAGGTTCAATTTTAGATAGTTCATCTGCCATCTTATTTTCAACATACCATAAATCATAAGCCTGCTGCATACGCAGCCAAAGACCAGGACCATTGCCAGCGAATTTGCCAATCCTGAGAGCCATTTCAGTTGTAATCGGATGGGTGCAATCTAATATACGTTGAAGTTTCTGACGTGAAACTCCAAGGCGTTTTGATGTCTCATTAATTGACAAGTTAAGATTTTTTATTACATCTTCACGTAAAATTTCACCTGGGTGTATCGGCGGTCTTTTAAGTGGTCGTCTAACTAAATATTCTTCCATAGAACCTCCTTAATGGTATTGTTCAAGATTAATCTTTATTACTTCACCTTCTTCCCATTCAAAGGTGATACACCATGGACCATTTACATGAATACTATAACGCTTTGGTATTCCTTCAAGAGGGTGAAAATTAAAACCCGGCAGGTTCAAATCTGTCAAAGATTCCGCTTGATCCAAAGCATCTAAACGGCGTAGAGATCGAGATTGTAAATCCTGCTTCACTTTAGCAGAGTGTCCACGTTCAAACAATTCTGCAAGTCCTTTGTGTTTAAAGCTCTTTATCATAAATCACATCAAGGTTCCGCTTCTTATAATTACCTATACCCTTCAAAATACGCCTGTTTTACACCTGAATATTGGTTGTATTCAACTTTTGATTTCACGTGAAACACTTGCTTTATAATCTTCTCACTCATAACATCATCAGTTTTACCGCAAGCTGCAACTTGACCATCTTTCATAAAGATAAGCTCATCAGACCAGATTGCAGCAAGATTTATATCATGGAACACAGATATAACAGTTCTGTTTTGCGATTTTACCTCTTTTTTGACCAAATTAAGAAGCGTGATAGTGTGGCTGATATCCATGTTGGAAAATGCTTCATCTAAAAAGAGCAGCGGAGTATCTTGACACAATGCTCTTGCAAATACGCATCTTTGACGCTCTCCGCCGCTTAAATCTGTAATCTTTCTATGGGCAAATTTATCTGTTCCAGTCTGTTCCATTACTCTGTTGACTATATCAAAATCCTCTTTAGATGGAGATGCAAATCTGCTGATATATGGGTGTCTTCCCATCATAACTATCTCTTTGACAGTAAAGGGAAAGTTGATGTTGTAGTTTTGGGCAACAAGGGCGATATGTTTTGCAGCCTCTCTTTTTGATATGGATAGAATATTTTTTTCACGTGAAACACCATTTAAGTTAATTCGATTTTTATTTCTATCGTTTCTAAATTTATCTATTTTATCGTTTTGTTTTATAAAATTGTTGGTTGTTTTAAGGTCTCTGTCTGATATTTTAAGAGCCACTTTCCCAGAGATAGGTTTTAAATGTCCGATCATCAGATCAAGAAGAGTTGTCTTGCCGCAGCCATTTGGACCTAAAATAGAGTAAAATTTACCAGCCTCAAATTTTAGTGAGATATCTTTAATCACAGTTTTTTCTGCGTAGGCAAAAGATATTTTTTCAACTTGAACCATTGTTTTTGATGCCTCGCTTTAGAAGTTGCTGCAAATTACCTGATAGTTCCCCGTTTAAAAATCCAGCAGAAAAGTGGACCGCCAATTAAAGCTGTTAATATTCCAATTGGTATCTCATGTGGAAGGATAGAGCGGGTAACTGTATCTGCCAGTAAAAGAAGAATTGCGCCCGCAATCGTTGCAACTGGAATGAGTATTCGGTTATCAGGTCCAGTTATGAATCTTACTATATGCGGAACCAAAAGACCGACAAAGCCAATAATTCCAGATACAGATACAGAGGCTGCTGCAAGCATTGAGCCTGTAATCAGCAAAATTAAGGTTACTCGTTTAGTGTCAACTCCAAGAGTAGATGCTGAACGCTCGCCAAGAGAGATGAGATTTAAATCTCTTGCAAATATAAAGGTTACTGTTCCACCGATAACAAGGAATGTGAGAGTAACTAAAACATCTGTCCATGTTTTTGATGCAAAACTTCCCATAAGCCAGAATATAATGACTGCCACCTGTTCATCTGCAATGTATTTAAGAAAGCTGATGCCTGCAGATAAAATTGCAGCAACGATAATGCCTGATAGTATGAGATTGTTTGAGGATAGGGCAGGGGAGGGTGATCTGCCTGTGTAGGAGAGAAATATGACAAAGAAGAGGGTAGAGGCTGCCCCGATAAACGCAAACAGAGGAACAGAGACAAAAGAGGCTGTTAAATTGAGCAAGATAGCAATAGATGCACCAAAAGCAGCACCAGCAGAGACACCGAGCGTATAGGGATCAGCAAGCGGATTGAGCAAAATCCCCTGAAAGATTACGCCAGACAGAGAGAGAGCAGCACCAACAACTGCACAGGTAAGGATTCTGGGAAGCCTGACATCTATAACAATTGCCTGCCATGTATCTGAAATTGCTGGAAAGTTATTGCTGATATGAGCTGTTAAATTTTGGCTGCCTGTAATTTTGGCTGCGACTATTCTGACTATATCGACAAATCCTATCTTTACGTATCCCATGCAGGCAGATAGCACTATTAATCCAGCAAGCAGGAGAATCAGAATTAGAACAACCGTTTTTATATTATTTGCAACCATTTAATACCCAAACCTAAGGGATTTTCAACTCTTTTAAATTGAACTTTTTATATCTAAGGTAGAGACGCACAGCCGTGTTTCTACTCAATTTATGACATAGAACTGTATAAACTCAAACAGATTCCAAAAAAAACTCCCCATATCGTTTTATATGCGATATGGGGAGTTCCGTATTTATCCTCAATATATATGCTTTTGTCCTATCCGAACCTCGCGGGAAACAAAGGACTTATAAACTCTGTTCAGGCAGGTTTTCTGACTTTCGGATCAACTTACTTATCTGCATCTTCCCATTTATTAAAGCCTGTTTTAATTTTATATGAGATTATACCGATTATGGCATGATCATTATAAATAGAGCCAAGGATAAGCAAGATAAATAAAACAAGCAGTTAAAAAAACAGTGATATAAGGCAGATTTCATCCCCGATTACAGCGGCGGGTCCGTTCCTGACTTTCACAGGATTCCCTTTTTATAAACACCTGAAATTAAAAAATTTCATATAATTAAGATTATTCTTTTCATAAGTCAATTAAAAAACTTGATTTTTAACCATTAGTGCGTAATCTCAACGTCTTTATTATTTAAACCAATCGGAAAGTTGAAGGAGAGTTGAGTAATATGCAATCTAATATAACATTAATTGGTATGCCCGGTGCTGGTAAAAGCACTGTAGGTATTATACTTGCCAAAAATTTAGCCTTTGGTTTTATTGATACTGATGTGTTAATCCAGATCAATCACCAAAAATCACTCCAACAGATAATAGATGAGAGTGGTCATTTGAATCTAAGACAAATTGAGGCAACAGAGATATTAAAACTTAATATAGACAACCATGTAATCGCTACTGGTGGCAGTGCTCCATACAGTAGTAAGGCAATGGAGCATCTTAAAAAAATATCAAAAATTGTATTTTTACAGGTGAGTTACAGCGAACTTGAAAGACGAATTCACAACTTTGCAACAAGAGGGATTGCTAAATCACCTGATCAGACATTTATGGAGCTATACGAAGAGCGTCACACCCTTTATATGAAATATGCAGATATCATAGTTTATTGCGATAAATTAAATCAAGATCAGGTTGCTATGGATATCGTGAAACAGTACAAATAGTCATCTTTAAGGAAAGAATTTTATCCATGAATAATAAGTTAAAAACGGTGCATCTCATTGCGTGTGGAGTTTTTAGTTTAGATATGCAGCATATTGCAGAGGAACTTAAACATAACCCTAACTTTAATTTTAATCTTAAAATGACTTTTCTACCCGGAGGGCTACACGATAGACCAGACGAGTTGAGAATAAAGCTACAGTCAGCAATCAACAGAGCTGCAGAAGATGAGAGTTGCTGTAGAGTTGTTGTAGGGTACGGGATATGCGGAAGAGGAACTGTTGGAATTGTTGCTCCTCATCTTCCCCTAATTTTTCCAAAAGTACATGACTGTATAGCAATGTTCATGGGAAGTGATAAAGCATATAAAACAGAGTTTGCAAAGTATCCGGGTACTTTTTATCTCTCTTCTGGATGGTGTATGGAAAAAAAGAGAGATAATAAAATATGGATAGGTTCAGAACCCATGGGCTATCTTGAGTTAAAAAGAAGATATGGTGAAAAGAGTGGTGGCAAAATTATCGATTTTTTCACCAGTTGGCAGAAAAATTACCAGAGAGCGGCATTTATTGATACAGGTCTTGGAGATGTTGAAAAGTATGCTCAATCTGCTAAAGATATGGCAACCGAATATGCTTGGAAGTATGAGAGAATCAAGGGAGATTCCTCTTTAATGGAGAGACTTTTAACTCAGGAGTACTCTGATGATACCATTGTGGTTGTTCCTCCTAACTATTGTACTATATATAGTGCATTAAAAAATAGCCTTGATTTTGCACCTAAACAGCAGGGGAGGGCAGTTGCACACTCTAACAGTAAAGAGGTGTTGGAGCTAAACAACAAGTTGCTCAATCTAAATAGTGAAGAGTTAGCAAATCAAAGTGAAGAGTTAGCAAATCAAGAAGAGAACAAAGAGGTTTTGATCCGCTACGGGCTTGGTATTGATGCTGGAGGTACATATACTGATGCTGTAATATACGATTTTTGCGATAAAAAGATAGTTTGTAAAAACAAAGCTCTAACAACTAAATGGGATTTTTCTGTTGGTATCCAAAATGCTCTTTTAGGTCTTAATGGCAATATCTTATCTCAAATTGAGCTTGTCTCTATTTCAACAACTCTTGCAACCAATGCCATTGTTGAAGGTGAGGGGCAGAAAACTGGCTTGATTGTAATGAACAGTGCAGGAGTGGTTTCTGATGATTTAATTGTTCATAATCCCAAACGCAATATAAAAGGATATATAAACATTAGTGGTGAGGAGATTGAACCTGTAGATGAAGATGAGGTAAGGGATGTGCTCAAAGAGCTAATAACAAAAGAGAGAGTAACTGCGTTTGCAGTCTCTGGATTTGGTGGCTCTATAAACCCTGCACACGAACTTATTGTAAAACAGATAGTTGAGCAGGAGACAGGGATGGTAGCTTGTTGTGGACATGAACTCTCTGATCAACTCAACTTTGTTGTCCGTGCACAGACCGCTGTTTTAAATGCCCGCATTATTCCGCGTATGATAAAGTTTTTTGGAGAGATATCTCTTGTGCTCAATAGAGCTGGCGTAACTGCACCTATCATGGTTGTAAAGGGAGATGGAACATTAATCTCTTCTGATATGGCAAGAGAGAGACCAGTTGAGACCATTTTGTCAGGACCAGCAGCGAGCGTTGCTGGTGCAAAGATACTAACAGGGTTGAGGGATGCAATTGTTGTTGACATGGGTGGAACAACAACTGACACAGCAGATATCTGCGACAATACTGTTGCAGTGTGTGAAAGCGGTGCATGGGTTGGTGGAGTTGCTACTCATGTAAAAGCTCTTGATATGCGAACAGCAGCTCTTGGAGGAGATAGTCTGATAAGGTGGAAACAGGGAGGTTTTACCATTGGTCCACGGCGTGTTGCTCCATTAGTGTGGGCAGGTAGTATCTATAAATCAAGGATAAATCAGGCACTGTTCCACATGGAACAACGTTCGCTCTCCCATTTAGAGCAGGTGATCTTTGTAGCAACTGACCCTATAGAAGAAACTCTCTTTTCAAAAAAAACACCCCTTCAACTACCATTTAAACTGACAGATCAAGAGACGCAGATATATGAACTATTAAAAGATCGTCCATATACACCAGAAGAGCTTGCAGCTTCTCTTAACTGCCTTTCAACTCTATTTCTACCTATGGAGCGTCTTGAAGAGAGTGGGGTTGTACAAAGATGCGGACTAACTCCAACTGATCTTCTCCATATAAACGGGGCTTTTAAACAGTGGGATAGTGAGCCTGCCAAACGAGTTGTTCATATAATGGCTCAATTCACTAAAAAAGAGTTTTTTGAATTAACTAACGAACTTCTTGAAGGTGTGGAGAGACGATTGGCATTGGAACTTCTTAAAAATCTTATTTTTAAGGATATTGACTCTATAACTCAAGAAGCTCTCTTCTCTAAATATAGCGGAGAAAAAGCTCATACAAGAGTTAAAAAATCGACTGGTTATAAAAAAGGAGAAGTTGAGATGGAGTTAGAGAACTCCTATTTAGCAAGGCATCTTGTTGGCAGTATGCTTGAGCCATCTCTAAGCTCTCGTTATAAAATAAAAGCGCACTTTTGCCATCCAATTGTTGGAATAGGAGCTCCTATCCACTATTTTCTTCCAAAGGCAGGAGAGAGGTTAAATGCTAAGGTGATTGTTCCTGATAATGCTGATGTAGCAAACGCACTTGGTGCAATCACAAGCCATATTATGATTGAGCAGAAAGTTACCATCAGACCAGATAGTATTGGAAGATTTATTGTTGAAGGTGTCGCAGGACATAAAGACTTTGATGATGTAGAAGAGGCTAAATTGTGGGCTATAAAATATCTAAAAAGAGCTGTGAGAGAGCAGGCTATTAAAGCTGGAACTTACCAAAAAGAGGTATTAATTGATGTAAACGATCGTGTGGTCAATACAGGTAATGGTGTTTCACTTTTCTTGGATAGGACTATTAAGGCAACTTTAAAAGGAGTTCCAGACGTGGCTTTTAAGGATAAGGCAACTTTAAAAGAAAGCTACTATTAAGTGTTACTCTCTTAAAGAGATGTTAAAACCTCTCCTTGCTCTTTTTTGTCAAGAAAGAGGAGAGGTTTTACAACTCAAGGTATTAGATTTAGAACCATGACCTATGACTCCAGACATCTTGTTCTAAATTCTTTTTATCCTCCTGAAGTTCTAAATACATGGACGCATTTTGAATAGCAACTCCCCCTTGATGTCCTAATGCTTCAACCATCATAAGAAGATCATTGGAAAATTCTCTCTGTTCTCCACTATAGAGCCTCAATACCCCTATTGCTTTATCTCTTGCCATAATTGGGGTTACAATCATAGATTTAATCCCCTCTTTTTTCATCTCCTCTCTAAATTGGACTCTCTCATCTGTATCAGTATCATTTATGATAACAATCTCTCCTTTTAATGCTCTTATGGTTGTGTTTGTGTTGATAGGCTGTACGTTCTTAACAAACTCCTCACTTAATCCATAACTTGCCACAAGTTGCATTGTCTGAGTATCTTCATTAAAAAGTCTAATTGATGCCCCTTTCATATTAAATGTGTCGCATACCTCTTCTGTCATGTGCTTAAGAACCTCTTGGATATCAAGAGTTGAGTTAATAACTGATGCAAGTTCAAGAAATAGTGTAGAGTTTTTTTCAAGCCTTGTAAGAATACGGTTATTATGGATGGCAATGCCAGCCTGATCTGCAAGAGCACGCAGAAAAGCTATCTCTTTTTCTCCAAAATCACGCTGTGTTGCTGTATATATCGAAAGAATACCTATTGTGCGATTCTTCACACGTACAGGAAGAGAGATTAAAGAGGCAATTCCTTCAGCTTTTTTTGCATCATGGTGCTCTAAACGTGGATCTGTTGTGGCATCTTTAAAGAGTAAGTAGCCATCTTTTTCAATTCCCTTAACAAGATTCATAGCTTTTAATGGACTTGCGTGAAAATATTTTTCAGACAACCCTCTTTGTGCCACTGGTGTGAAAAAATCATTTTTTTCATCAGAGAGAAAGAGACACGCTGCCTTTGCCTCCATTGATTTGATTGCACTGTCAACAATCAGATTAAGTAGCTCATTTTGGGTAGCTGCTGTGCCAAAAGCTCTGCTAATATTGCAGAATATATCAAAATAGTCTGTTTCCATTGTTATATTAATCTCCTATAAAATTTTTTTTGTCTTTTTAGCTGAACGAGAGGTTTTTGATATTTTTTTTCCTGCATCAGCAGGTTTAGCTCTATTATTAGTAGTATTAACGTTTTCAGAAGAGAGTTTAAATGGATTTCTTATAACCTTTTTGGCTCCTGTTGTTGTGGAATCATCGTCAATATGTTTCTTGTCTTGATCTGATTTTTGGTTTTTTGTATCAACAATCTTCTCTTCTATCTCTTCATCTCTCTTTTTTAACCATGATGCAATTTTAGGGGCAAACGCCTCTTGACATTTTGAACTGACATATATGCCGATATGTCCTGTATCAAGGCAGATATCTTCCGTATCTTTACTTCCAACAACATTAACAAGCTGATTGCAAGCCTCTGGTGGCACAAGATGGTCAAATTTACCGTAAATATTGAGCAAAGGCATGGTGATATTTTTAAGATCAACTCTTCTTCCGCCTACTTCAAGCCTACTTTGGATAAGTTTGTTCTCCTGATAGCACTCTTTTACAAACTGCCTAAAAACTTCACCCGGAAGATCAGGGCTATCAAAAATCCACTTTTCCATGCGAATAAAATTCTCCACAAAATCCCTGTTATCCATGTTTTCCATAAATCCCACATATTTGTCGATCATAAGGCGAGCAGGATTTAAAAGTAAAAAACCAAAGTTCATCATATCAGCCGAAAGATTACCATAGGTGTTTACTACTGCATCAACATTAAGATGACGCATCCATAAATGAAGGAGTCCTTTATTAGTATTAAAACTTGTAGGGGTCACTGTAGTAACCAAGTTTCTTATTTTTTCAGGATAGAGTGCTGAGTAGATAACACTGAACGCTCCACCCATACAGATACCCATTAGATTTATTTTAGAGACGCTATTTTTTTCTCTGATAAAATCAACAATATTATTCATATATCCGTTGATATGATCATCAAAATCTAAAAAACGATCCTTGCGTGTAGGATACCCCCAATCGATCATGTAAAGATCAATTCCTCTGTCAAGAAACCTCTCCACAACACTTCTTCCGGGCTGAAGATCAAGCATTGTTTCTCTGTTGATAAGAGCATAGACAACAAGCAGAGGTGTTTTATATTCTATCTCTCTTCTTGCTTTATAATGCTTTAACTTTACTCTATCTTCTTGGTAAATAATATCATAAGGTGTCCTTGCAATGTCTGTTTGAAGCTCAGAGAGGAGAACCTCTGATGCTTCGCTGGCTTTTTGTTGTACTTTTGTTGCACCTTCAGCCATCTTGGACATGATAAGATCAATTGGAACTTTAAATTGACTCATATCGTACCTCCTGAAATCTTCTTTTTAATGTTACGTATCTCCCGTTTAAGCAGATGGAGTTCCCTTGCCATATCATCTAACTCTGTTCTGCTGGCAATCGGAAGGTGTTTTAGCATGTCTTCAGCTACCTGCTCCTTAGCGTTGGTAAATTGGCTCATTGACTCTACAGTTTTTGCCAGAGCCTCAATATATTCAGGAGTTTGGAATAGAGTCATAAAATGTCCCTCTAAAATTTTTAACCACATCTGGTAGTAAAATTGAGGTTCTTCTGATAGTTCTCCTTTTTCAGCAAGTGCTTGCACTTGCTCTTGCATAACTACGGCAGAACGTTGAAATGGAAGGGAAAGCATTCTTAAAAACTCAGCCATATTGGTTTGGGCGATATTTAACTTGTCAGCCATATCGTTGACCTTTTCTTGATACTCCCTTGTTAAACCAAGCTGAGGAATACGGAGAAATTTTCTAAACTCTTTTTCATATATTTCGGTCCATGCCTTAAAAATATTCTCATCCATATTATCAAACTTGTAGGCTTTTACTGACTGCCCCATTCTGCTGGCACTCTCTGCTATTTTTTGCTGAATCTGTGTAATACCAGAGATGGTAGAGTGTGTAATATTTATGAGCATTTCAGGCATTCTACCGACACCTTTAAAAAGTGCGTTCATAGATTCTGGTGAAGAGATTGCACTCGACATTGTCTGCCAATTTTTCATTGCAGTTGCTACTGCTGCCAATACATCTTTACGTTTTTGTACTTTCTCTTCTGACTCTTCAATCTTATTCCCGGCATCTCTATTATCGCTTAGATTACCTGATTGAAATGGCCAATAAAACGGTGCTTGGGCTGATTCGTCTGAAGAAATGGAGTTGAAAAATGGCGATTGAACCATATATTGAAAAGTTTCATTAATAGACTTTGTCCAATTTTTCATTATTGATTCAACACCGAAAGGATCATTTGTTGTATCTGCCATGCACACCTCCTATATTTATGACCTTAAAATTTTTCTATTGCAGCTATTTAACTGTAATGTGATTCTATTTTTTATATTCTACATCTTTTTGCTATTCCCAAATTTAAAGAGATTTTGCAAATTTTGTATTAAATTTTGAAACTCACTACTCTGCTTTCGGGCAAGATTCTGAATATGATCAAAAAGCTCAATATGGCTCATCCCCTTTGCATTCACTATGTCACGTAGTTGAGATATAAGCTCCTCTTGAATATCACTCTTTTGCTTCAAAGAGTCGTACTCTTTTTTTAAGTCAGTGTGTGCTTTTTGTATGTTCTCATAACTTTGCTTTAGCTCATCGTGCGTCTTCTTAGGAATCCAACCCCACAAAGTGATATATTTTGCAAAAGATGACTGAAATGCCTCAATAGATTCACGCAATTTAACCTTTTCTGACTCATCCATCTTCATGTTATCAAGCTCATCTCTCTTCTGTTTGCCTGATTGCTCATCCAAAACAAGTCCATAGCTTTGCTTGAACATTCTTGACATCTCTTTGAAATTCATAAAATCCATGTTGCTAATGGAATCTATATTCATAATAGAAGATAGGTTCTCAAGCTGCTCCTGCCCCTTAGCAATATTGAGCAGCAGATTTCCCCAGAACTCAAGAAATTTTCTGTCCAACAGATTTTTTTCGTTTAATTGTCCCAGTTGCATACCTGTGCTCCTATAATCTATAATTGTCCAATACAAAAATTTAAGTTATTTGCAGCAATTCTAAATTTATAAATTGTCTTAAGTTTACTAACATACATCAGCTCCGCAAGCACGCCCTTTAAGATTAAAGAAAAACTTAAGTCCTTTTTTAATTTTGTCTGAGAAAATTTTAGGTGCAAACAGTGAGCCTGACACTCTTTTATTTATCTCTCCAGTTGTAGGATAGGGGTGTATGGCAGATGCAATTGTTGAGAGTTTAACCTTTCCGTTCAAAGTGGCAACCCATTCGCCCAGAAGATCGCCCGCATTCGGTCCAAAAATCTGAACTCCAATTGGTCGCTCTTTTTTATCTACAATCATCTTGATTTTGCCCGTCTCTTCTCCATCTGCAAGACTTCTGTCGTTATTTTTAAACTCTTCTGACCAGACAGTATAATTTATTCCAGCATTTTTTGCCATTTTTTCGTTCATGCCTATGCTTCCAAGTGAAGGTTCTGTAAATGTGCACCATGGAAGCCATTTATAATCTGTGGTTCGAGGAATATGAAAAATAGCATTACTGATTACAATGCCTCCTTGATAGCCTGCAACATGGGTAAACTGAAACCCTCCAGAAACATCACCGGCTGCGTAAATGTGGTTTTGACTTGTTCTTAAACGCTTATCCACAACCACACCACTACGATCTGTTTTTACTCCTATCTTTTCAAGTCCAAGCCCTTCTATATTTGCTTTTCTTCCTGATGCTACAAGAATTGTACCTGCTTTAAGTGTTTTTAAATCTTGACTATTATCTTTTATCACAATCTCTTTTTCATAGCTTAAATCAGAAGCTAATCCTACAGATTCTATTGAGCTGTTTAAATAAAAAGTTACACCTTCAGATTGCATAGTCTCCATAACTGATAAAGCCATATCTTCATCTTCTTTACCCAAAATATGGCTGTTTCGATCTATAATCACAACTTTTGTCCCTAATCGGTTAAATGCTTGAGCCATTTCACAGCCTATTGGACCTGCTCCAAAAATGATCATAGATTTTGGAAGGTTATTAAGATAAAATATCTCACGATTGGTTATAAACGGAGTTTTATCAAGCCCTTTTATGGAAGGAATTGCGGCTGATGAGCCTGTTGCTATTACCCAATTTTTGGCAGAGTATAGTTTCCCATTAAGGTTTATTGAGTGTTCATCAATAAAATGAGCATCTCCAAATAGCACTTTTGCCCCTAAATTGCAGAATCTCTCTTCAGAGTCATGTTTTTGTATGACAGCTATTACTGATTTGATGCGGTTGGATATCTGTTTAAAATCAACTGGCGGAATCTCTATATCAGGCAGACCAAATTTTCTGGCATTTTTCATAATATGATAAACATGAGCAGTTCTAATAAGTGTTTTACTTGGAACGCAGCCAAAATGAAGACAATCTCCTCCTAACTCTCTCTCCTTTTCAACCAAAAGAGTCTTTGCACCTAATTGAGCTGCACCTGATGCAACTGTCAATCCCGCTGCCCCTCCGCCTATAATTCCGATATCGTAATCGTAATTTGCCATTTTATTCTCCTAAATCATTTAAGTTAGATTTTAAGTCATTTTGCATATTGTTTTAGCTTGACTATTGAAACCGTTTTTTTTTGCAATCAAAGGGAGAATTCTCAATAATACAAATGACAAAATAAATCCGTGAGATAAAATTCCAGTTAAAGAGTCAATTCTTCCAAGTTGCCCGCCCGCATTTATATAGACAAAAGTTCAGGGAAGCATACCAAGCTGGCTTATAATATAAAAAAATAGATGTACGTATTGAAGTGAGATTCATAACAAGATAGGAGTTACTCAATTGGTTTTTAAGTAGTTGATTTTATTATATCTTAATTTATGCGTTGCACAATATGCTTTTAATAAAATCAAGATGTTATATTTTAACTGCGTAACCCCTATCATTATACCTCTTTGTATTGTTCATATACTAACTCTATCTCCTCAATCGCATCAAAAAAAGCATCAACTATTTTAGGCTCAAAGTGAGAACCAGACGATTTTTTTATTATATCGTAACTCATTTCTAATGAAAACGCCTCTTTATAAGGTCTCTTTGATGTTAAGGCATCAAAAACATCTGCCAATGCTGTAATTCTTGCTGCAAGTGGTATTTCATCGGATTTTGCTCCTTTGGGATAGCCTTTGCCATCATATTTTTCTTGATGTCCATTTGCAATGTCGGCTGCCATTTTAAAATAGTTTATGTTATATTGTTTGAATTTGTTATCAATCCCTTCAAGAACCTCTCCGCCAATCTGAGCATGAGTTTTCATAATCTCAAACTCTTCATCTGTAAGTTTTCCCGGTTTTAAAAGAATGTTATCAGCAATAGCAACCTTTCCTATATCGTGCATTGGTGCTGTTATTTTAATATTTTCAATAAATTCTTGATTTATAAATTCTGTATAGAGTCCATTTTTTTTTAATTGTTTTCCAATGATTTGAGAGTATGTTGACATTCTTATCAAGTGATAGCCTGTCTCTGGGTCTCTTTTTTCAGCCATTTTTGCAAGGGCTTCGGTTACTATTGATAGTAAATTTTTAAACAGTATGCTTTTATAAAAAGCCAATGCTGTCTCAACTTTCAGCAGCTCTAAAAAATTTATATAGGTAGTTTCAACCGCTGCACCTGTTTCTAAATCAAAAAAAGTGTACCCAATATATGCACTATTAGCTACTAAAGGAACTAATATTCTATTATTCTCCACTGTTATCTTGTTATACTCTTTTAGATCTGACTTGACCAATGTGGTTGATATTATATCATCTTCTACCTCTCGCATATAAAGATTACTGTTGTTGTCAGAATACACTATTCCAATTTTTATAAATGGGATAAACTTCTTAAAATTATTGAATATATAGGATAGTATATCATCAATTTGATTTGCAGTAACAATCCTATCCTCAAGTGCAAAGATAAAATTAAGGTTTTCTATAAATTTATTGAAATCAGCATAAAGCTCTCCAAATTCATCATCTTGTTCTCTTACGAATTTTTGATCTATTTGACCATTTCCCATATTTTTAAATACTGTTTTTATCTCTAATATCGGCTTATAAAAACCCTCTGTTATAAATAGAATCATTAAAAAAAAGATTATAAGTGCTATGATTATTGATGATATTTGAATGGTATTACTTAGAACTCTTTTGTTCTCTGCCTCTTGCATACATATCTCTACAAGATGGTCAGAATTTTTTATCATATCTTTATTGATTGTCTTAAAATTATCCCTTTTTAGCTGATAATTTTGTACATCATTTACATTGTTTAAATTATTTAGGTAAAAAATATGCTCTTTGATATTATTCCATGTTACATCAGTATTGCTTAAAGAGCTGTTAAGAGTTATTAAAAAATCCTTTCTAAATTTTAATCTAATGATTTTATTATCTTTTTTTATCTGCTGAATTCTAAACGCTGATAAAATATAATCTACTTTATCAACAAACATTTTGATATTTTCTTTTTCTTGTTCCAATTTTTTTTTGAATAGATAGCTGTTTGTGAAAGCTGAATCAGATATGTTTTCAGTAATATATGCTGCTCGTTCAGTAAGAAGTTTTACCTCAGATACAAGTTCAGTAAAAATAATATGCTGTTTTTGCGTATCACTTGCAAGGTAACTGCTTATAGTTGTAGCAGCAAGTCCAATAAACATAAGAGTATATATGAAAATTAATTTTGCAGAGAGTTTTCTTAACATTTTAAAACCTTCCAATGTATTAAATTTTGATCAAAATAGATGAATACTTATCTTTATAAGGAGCTAAGGGCATTTTAACTCTTTATCTCCATTATCTTTCATTTTAAAATAGAGTTTAAATATGTTTTAAACTGTTCTACTTTGACCTTTTATTTACCGTTTAACGACCAGTCATAATCAAGATAACTGATTGTAATTTTGTGTGTAGTAAACATAAAGTTGATTTTCTACAAATGAAATAGGAACGCTACATACTGTAATCAGGAATAAACTGAATTTTTTATATTTTCGAGTAATTTGTACTACTTGTTTAGTCTTACTATCGAAACAATTTTCTTTGTAATAAAAGGAAAAATGCCTAACAGTGCAAATGAAAAAAGAACTTCAGGCGATACAATTCCTTTGGGAGATTCGATTCTTGCAAGTTGAGTTCCAGCGTTGATATAGATAAAAGTTGCTGGAAGCATACCTATTTGACTGACAATATAAAAAATTGAGGTAGGTATTTTGGTAAGCCCCATAACGAGGTTTATGATAAAAAATGGGAAAAGTGGTACAAGCCTCAATGTAAACAGATAAAACGAACCATCTTTTGCTATACCTTCATTGACAGACTTAAGTTTATCTCCAAATCTTTTATGGACATAATCTCCAAATAACAATCTGGAAGCCAAAAAAGCAATTGTAGCCCCTATGCTGCTGGCAAATGATACAAGTATCACCCCTAACCACAGATCAAAAAGTGCACCACCTGCCAGAGACATTACCGTAGCACCAGGAAGAGATAGAGACGTAACAAGAATATATAGTGCCATATAAACTGCTATCGTAATAATCTGGTGTTCAAAGTAGTAGGCTTTGAATGTCTGCCGGCTGGATTTAAGATATTCAAAAGTAAAATATTTTTCTAAATCAAACGCAAAAAAAAGAGTAATAACTAATCCGATAACAAGTATGACAATTATTTTTGAGCTTTTACCTTTCATAAGGTTCTCCATGATATTTCTTCTATTAATCTGTAAGGGGTAGCAGACTACAGCGAATTAAAATCGTTCAAATACCGATATGCTTACTTTACTCTTATTTTTCAAGCATCTCCTGCCTTATGAAAAGTTTTTTTTGAGTTTATTAATCAGAATATATGTCATAATCTGGATAGTATTTTTTTGCACAACTCTGACAGATACTATGGCTAAATTGTGCCTCTGAATGTGATTGAATATACTCTTCCATCTGCAGCCAATAGCCCTTGTCATCTCGTATGCTTTTACAATGCATGCATATCGGCAAAAACCCACTTAATGTTTTTATCTCCGCAAGGGCATGTTCAAGATTTGCTTTTTCCTTTCTAAGCTCTCGTTCTGTATCCTTAATTTTCTGGTTTCTTCTTGCGTTTTCTATGGCAAGAGCACAAACTTCAATTATTGACATTGTAAGATTAAGATAGTGTTCTTTATATTCAGGAAAACTTATCTCATCAATTTCAAGAACTCCAAGTTTGTTGTCTTTATAACGCACCGTTACCCTGAAGCCTTTGTTAGATTCTGTCCACTCATATTTTTTGTCAAAATTAAAAAGACGGCTCTTAATTTGATCTTCCTCTTCTATTAAAGGCATTAAAGAGTATAATTTTTCAGGCTGGTTATTCTTTTGTAAAGAGATATAAAATGCTTTAGCTGGTGAAAAAAGAGTCTGGAATACATTAAGAATACTTTGAATTGACTCGTTTTCTGTCTCTGACTGTATAATCTGTGCTAACAGATCAAATGTCATAGCATATTCTGCTGTTTGTCTTTTCGCAATTTGAAGCTCAATATCATGCGTTGTTATCTTTTTCTCCTCAATCAGCAAATCAATCCCCCTAAACCCAATTTGACCTCCTGCAAAACCCATTTTCTATCCAGTAAACTCAAGGGAGCAATTCAAATTTTGCAGGAACTCTATTATCCTAAAAATTATATTCTAACAAATTAACGGATAAGAACCCCATTTATGCACAGCATCAGATATTGCCATTAATACTTCATCAGGAACCTGAAATGGAATTTCGCCATGATTGTCAGACAAAATAAACCCGCCTCCCCTGCCTGCCTGTGAAATCACTCTCTTTACATTCTCTTCTGTCTCTTCAGCTGTCCAGCGTCTCATCTCTATTCCATTTAGATTACCCATAACTGTAAGTTTGTTTTTACAACTATTTTTTAACTCCTGAATGTTTTCTTCTACGCTCACTCCAACTATAGCTGTACCAGTACCAGCTATCTTATCAACAATAGAAAGACATCTGCCAGAAGCTACATGTGTGGCTGTTGGTCCTTTAATTTTAGCTATGGTTCTTTTAGCAACTTCAAATCCTGTTTTAAGGTACATCTCTTTAGTTGTAACTGTTGTTGAAGATAAAGGGTCGAAATAACATATTGCAGTAGTTCCAGCATCTAACTGTGCATTAGCCCAGTTTACACAAAATTCTTCATTTATTTTCATAAGATGGCTAAACAAATCAGCTCTCTCATACATAAGCTCAAGATATTTATCGAATCCCATCTGCATAACAGGCAGTGAAAATGGAGACATTACAACTCCAATAATCGGAACTTCATCTCCAACTTTTTCTTTAATTAAACTTGCTGATTTTAATACTTTATTTAGGCAAGCACTATTTTTTATATCAGGAACTTTCAGACTAAGAATATCTTCAAAATTTTTAATAAAAGGCTCACCTGAATTTGCAGGTCCTTCATCATTATATATTACCTCACCTCCAAATGCCTCAATTTCAATCGGTGCATAAAAAAAATTATAAATAGAGTCATGGCGGTATTTGGCACGTAATCTTAACTGCCCTTCTGCTACATTTTCGCCTTTAGAGAAATATTCTTTTATGGAGAGTCCCAACTCTTTAGCTCCGTGCATGGTCAGAAGCAGGAAAAAAGGAACGCGATCTGGCTCTTTATGACTTAATGTTGTTAAAACTCTTTGCAAAGATGTCATATTCTCTTTAATCATAAGCTCTCTCCCATAACGCTTTTTATGACCAATACAGCTTCTGAAGCAGTGCTGCACATGGCATCAGCTCCAACCTCCTGCCAAAGTTTTTTATCAAATCTGAAAGGTGCGCCTCCAACCACTATTTTTACATCAAGATTTAAAGAATCAAGTTTTTCTTTAAGATGTTTGACCTTGAGTGCAGAATGAAGCATCAAAACAGACACGAGAATAATCTCTATCTTATCGTTTTTAATACGCTCAACCAACTCTTCAACTTCCATTGTTCCATAATCTAAAAGATCAAATCCGCTTGCTCTTAAAAGCGAATATACAATTATTTTTCCAAGTTTGTGATGATCTGAAAGCACACAGATTGCCATCTTAGGTTGATCTTTTCTGTCTGGATCGCCCGGAGGCAGCACCTCGTCAATAAGCTCTTCACAGATACGACCAGCCATATAAACTTGAGACAGGGCAAACAGACCATTTTTCCAACCCTCTCCTATACGCTCAAGAGATTCAATAACCACATTCTCAATAAAGCTGATTTTGTCAATAGATGCAGCATCTTCCAGCACCCTTCTTGCAGCTACTCTATTTACAGATACAAGAGCTTCCATAAATTCATTTATATTTTTTTCCATAAATTACTCTATAAATTATTTTTTTGATTATTGGTTTGTTTTAAGAACATCACGTATCTTTTTATCAAGATCATTTATCGTGACCGGCTTCATTAAAAAACCTTTGATACCTATAGAAAGTGCTTTCTCTTCTGACATGATTGTACTAAATCCTGTACATAACAATATTGGAATATCAGGACGTATTTTAATTAACTCAACTGCAAGTCTGTCACCAGACATATTTGGCATTGCCATATCTGTAATAACCATGTCAAATTTATCAGGATCAGCACGAAATGCTTCAAGAGCTTCAATACTGCTGCTGCGCGAAGTAACATGATAGCCCAACCGTTCTAACATACCCTTCTGCAATGTAATCAGCACAGCTTCATCATCTACAAGCAGTATCTGTTCATTACCTCCCTGAATAGGTATCTTTACTTGAGGGAAATCATCTTTTCTTAAATAACTCTCAGCAATAGGCAGGTAGATATTAAACTCTGTGCCTTTACCAATTTCACTATCTACACGGATAGCCCCGCCGCAACTCGTTACAATTCCATGAACAGATGAGAGTCCAAGACCAGTTCCTTTACCCTGCTTCTTTGTTGTAAAAAATGGGTCAAATATCTTATCTCTTATATCTTCTGGTATTCCTGCTCCTGTGTCAGATACTGTCAAACAGGCATAAATACCCTTTTGAATATCTTGACCAAGTAAATCCTGTTCATTTGAGTCGGGATTTAACTCCACCTCTTTCAAGGAGATTGCCATTGTTCCGCCTCTCTCTTCCATAGCATGATAAGCATTTGTTGCAAGATTCATTATGATTTGATGAATCTGTGTCGGGTCAGCATTTATTAACCCGCACTCATTTCTAATATCCTGCTTAATGTCAATGGTTGCAGGGAGTGTAGAGCGAATCAGTTTTAAAGCCTCTTTTAAAATATGCTGCATTTTCATCAGCTTCACTTCACTCTTTTCCTGACGAGCAAATGTAAGAATCTGCCTTACCATATCTTTTGCTCGCATGGCAGCCGCATAAATCTCATCAAGGTTGTAACGTAATGGACTCTCTTTAGGAATCGCATCTGACAGCATCTCTGTATAACCAATAATTGGGAAAAGAATATTGTTAAAGTCATGAGCTATCCCTCCTGCAAGTACACCTATAGCCTCCATTTTCTGGGATTGCTGGAGTTTAGCTTCAATTGTCTTAATATCAGTAATATCACGAAAAACAGATAAAATTGAAACGGTATTATCAATGTGAAAAATTGGAGAACGAGCAACGCTGTAAGTTCTGTTATCATTTGGATTGACAAATTCAGTTCTTATAGACTCGCCTTGCAACACTTTCTCACTTAGACACCATGGGCACTGTTCATCAAGCCCATAAATTGCCTTATAGCACACTTTTCCAATGCAATTTTGACCAACTTTTTTTAACATTGCAGGATTCATGTACTCAATGGCATGTTCTGATGAGCATATAAAGGCAGCGTCATCCATAGATTCCATCATGGAACGATATTTTTCTTCACTTTCCCGCAAAGCATCCTGGGCTTTTTTTCGTTCGGTGTTGTCTCTGGTTATTGATATTATCACATTTTCATCATTGATTTTCAGAACGCTGGCGGACATCAGACCATCCCGAATATTCCCGTCTTTTCCAACAAACTGAGCCTCCATATTTTCAACGTAGCCGTTTTGTTTTAGGCAATATACTAATCTTGCCCTGTCTTCAGGCTTTTTCCAGATTGACAACTCAAGAGATGTTTTACCAACTACCTCTTCGCGGGTATAACCCATGATTTTGGTGAATCCTGCGTTAATATCAATATAACAACCATCTTCAAGTTTATTAAGATTAATAGCGTCAGGGTTTGTGTGAAATGCTAACCTAAATTTTTCTTCGCTTTCCCGAAGGGCTTCTTCACCTCTCTTAATCTCAAGATTTACACTCCCCTCAACATTCAACTGTTTCTCAAGCTGTTTTAACACCTCTTTGGTATGCTTAAGCTCGTCTTTAACTTGCTCCAGCTTCTGTTTTAATTCTTCAAAGGTGTATTTTCCATCCATAAAAACATCCATTTTAAACCTTATCAGTACCCAATAATTGTGGAAATCGCATAGTACTTTTATAAACAATTGCTTCTATTCTGATAAATACTTTTGATAGGCATATCTTGATATTATAATCTGCTGCATCTGGTTACTTCCCTCTATAATCTCCATAATTTTGGCATCTCTGAAGTGGCGTTCAACAGGGTAAGCATCAGAACAGCCGTTTGCACCATGAATCTGTACAGCATCGCTTGCAACTTTAAGTGCGTTGCGTGATGCAAAATATTTTGCCATTGAGGTCTCCATTATAACTGACGGGTCTTTAATATCTCTTAGAAAAGCAGCATGATAACAGAGCATTTTAGCAGCTTGAGTCTGAGTAATCATATCAGCTACTAACTCTTGTATAAGCTGATGCTCTTTTAAACTAACTCCAAACTGCTTTCTCTCTGTGCTGTATGCAACAGATGCGTCAACACAGCCTTGAGCAAGACCTAAACAGCCCCATGCAATGCAGTAACGCCCCTGATCAAGAGCAGTTCCAGCAACATGAGAAAAACCAAATCCAATTCTGCCGACCATATTTGAAGCTGGTATTCGGCAGTTATCCATCTGAAGAGATGCAAGCATTGCACTGCGAAATCCTAACATCCCCTTTATTGGTATTGTGGAAAATCCCTCTCTATTACGCTCTACAAGAAACGCAGTTGCCTTGCCGTCAACTTGTGCCAAAATTAGAAAAAGATTTGCCACCTGACCAAATGATATCCATTTTTTTTGCCCATTAAGAATATAGCTATCACCATCTTTAACTGCTGTGGTCTGGGCATTTCTTGCATCACTTCCTGTTTTTACTTCAGTAAGACCAAATCCACCAATAACTTCACCAGTTGCAAGACGAGGAAGCCACTTATTTTTCTGCTCTGCCGTACCCCATTTCACAAGTGCCTGAATAACCATACTGTGAACAGTCAAAAGAGAGACAAGAGAACCGCTTGCATGTCCTATCTCTTCGCATAAAATCCCCCATGTAAGCGAATCCATCTTCTCTTGAGCAAGAGCACCTAAATAACCCTCTTGAGCCATAGCATTTATAAGCTCCATTGGTGTCTCTTCACGGCGATCGTATTCAGACGCATTAGGTGCAATATAGTTATCAACAAATTTGCGAAATTTGATTTTATACTCTTTTTGTTCTGCAGTTAGTTCAAAGTTCATGGGCATTCCTAACAAGTTTGATGTGGTTATTATCTGATTATTTATGATTTAAATATTACTGTGCTGTGCTCTATTAAAACATCTAATACTTAAGTCACTCTACCTTAAAGGAGTTATCTGCTTTTTATCCAGCAGAAGAGATTTTTCGTTGAATAAATCCCAAAATTGCATCAATAGATTTGAAATTTTCATAATCAAGGTCTTCGTTTTCAACCTTAAATCCAAACTCTTTCTCTACAAACAGCACCAACTGCATCGCAAAAAGAGAGTTGACTCGCCCTGAAGCAAACAGATCAAGGTCATTGGTTATTTCGTTAATATTTACGTACTGTCCCACAAATTTAGTCAATTTTGGCATTATATCTTCTGTAGTCATTTTGCAAATCTCGTCTATTATTAAGTTATTTAAATAAAATTTAGTTTGTATTAATAATCACAATTTTATTGTGATTTAAGCCCTTTTAATGTCATCTATTTTAATATTATAAAAAGATATCTCATAGATTAAAAACTATAGAATTCTCGCAAGTTAAGAGTATTAATAAGTGTAAAAACCTTTACCACTTTTGCGTCCTAAAAGTCCTGCATCAACCATTTTTTTAAGAAGTGCACAGGGACGATATTTACTGTCATTAAAGCTCTCATGCAGAACCTCAATTGAGTATAAAATAGTGTCAAGCCCAATAAGATCAGCAGTCTCCAGAGGTCCCATTTTATGCCCAAAGCACTTTTTAAATATATCATCAACCTGTTTTGCCTCTGCAACCTGCTCTTGAAGCAGAAATATAGCCTCATTGATAGTTAACATCAATACACGATTAGAGACAAACCCGGGAGAGTCATTAACAATAACCCAATCTTTTCCCATAGCCGTGAGAAGCTCTGTTGTAATATTTATGGTCTCCTCTGATGTGTGCCAGCCCTTTATAACCTCAACAGTTGGCTTCATGGGTACAGGGTTCATAAAATGGATGCCAATAATCTTATCAGGACGTTTTGTTAATGCTGCCACTCTTGTGATGGAGTAACATGATGTATCTACTGCAAATACAGCATTTTTAGGGCAGATATTATCTATTTTTGGATAGACTTCGCTCTTTGCCTCCCACTTTTCAACCACATTTTCCACAACATAATAGACACTTTTAAGCTCTTCATAATCTGTAGTAAAAAGAATTTTATCAAGAATAGTGTCAGGATTATCAAGTTGACTCTTATCTTTTTTCATAAAACCTTGAAATCTGATATTGTTGTGTATCTCTTTTTTTGCCCGTTCAAGTGCAGATTCTGCAATATCAACCAATACAACTTTAAAACCTTTTTGTGCAAGATTTTGTGCCACTCCGCTTCCCATAACACCTGCACCAATCACACCTACCATTTTTTCAGTCATAAGTTTGCTCCTAAATTTATATCTATTTTACTCACAATTTTAATTAAGTTTAAAAAATGTTTAAAAACTATCTAATTTAAAACGTCCAAAGTTTAGTTTGATTTTTACCACAAAAAATCAAGTTGATAAAATAATCTTTTATCGTTACCATTTGAAAAATAGACTTCCTCAAAAAAGTGGATTGGTGGATAAATTGAAAATTAAATTTGTAAGAAGCAGTCCAAATGTTATTACATGGAAAAACTCAGATAAGATTCAATATTATAGTTTTCCAATTAAATTTTAGGAGCTTTTATAATATGACAAAAAATCAGATTTATCTTATTGATGGAAGTGCCTATCTCTACCGTGCATTTCACGCTATCCCACATCTTTCAACGTCAAAGGGCGTGCCAACTAATGCTGCATTTGGCGTAACTACAATGCTTTTAAAACTTATTAAAGAGCGTGAACCTGATTATGCAGCAATTTTCTTCGATGTTAAAGGTACAACATTCCGCCATAAGATGTACGCTGATTATAAGGCTAACCGTGCAGCTATGCCAGACGAGCTTATTGCTCAGATACCTATTATTAAGGAGATAATAAGAGCGTTAAATATACCGATTGTAGAAAAAGAGGGGTTTGAGGCAGATGATCTTATCGGCACATACTCCCGAATAGCCCAAGAAAACGGCTGGAGCGTTGTTATGGTTACAGGCGATAAAGATTTTATGCAGCTTGTAAATGATAAGTGCGTGATATGGGACCCAATGAAGGATAAACTTCTTGATAGAGAGACTATAAAGAATGAATTTGATATTGAACCAGAACAGATAATTGATATGCTTGGACTTGCTGGAGACTCATCTGACAACGTTCCCGGAGTTCCGGGAGTGGGACCTAAAACTGCAATAAAACTTATTGCTGAATTTGGCTCAATGCAGGCAATTTATGAAAATATAGAGAAACTTAAATCTAAAAAATCTTTGTACAGCAAGCTGATTGCAAATAGAGAACAGGCATTTTTAAGCCAAAAACTTGTAACTATTGACAGGTTTGTGGATACAAATCTAATTTCTGATCCCAATGACCCTGAAAGGATTGAAAATGAAATCTCCCCTTCTCCTGATCAAGAGAGGGGGGCGGGCGATGAGGTTGAAAAATTTAAACTTCAGCCTTACGACAACTATAAACTTACAGAACTTTTTAAAACTCTTGAGTTCAGAAAACTTTATCAGGAGTTTTTTCAAGCTCCTGTTCAAAAAGAGAGTCAAAAAGTTGAAAAAACTTATATCTGCCTTAGAGATATCAAAGATATTGAAAATCTTGTTAAAGAGATAGAGCAACTTTTCTCTATCCGCCGCCCGTCTAATCATGGTGACTCTCTTAATAATGATTCTATAAAATCTTATAGATGTTTTGCCATTGACACAGAGACAACATCATTAAACCCAATGTTGGCAAAGCTTGTGGGAATCTCTATTGCATTTAAGCCTCATCACGCCTTTTATATTCCAGTGGGGCATGTCGAGCCAGATATCAGTTCTAATGGAGAAGAGCTATTTGTTGAGCAAAAGAGAGGAGATACGACAAAATTAAGAGCATTTGTACAGCCAGATAAAGCGGCTGTTTTGAATATCTTAAAGCCTCTGCTTGAAAATCCGTTAATTGAGAAAGTGGGGCAGAATATAAAGTATGACTATATCGTGCTTGCAAGAGAGGGAATATTTATGCAGGGCATAGCTTTTGACACCATGATAGCCTCATATCTTCTCAATCCATCAGGCAGGGGGCATGGATTGGATCAGATTGCACTTGATCTGCTTGGGCATAAAAACATCACCTATAAAGAGGTATCATCAGAGGTAAAAAATTTTAGTGAAGTTGATATTGAAAAAGCTGTAGATTATGCTTGCGAAGATGCAGATATTACTCTACTTGCCCACGATATTTTAAGAAAAAAGATTGAAGAGAATCATCTTGAAAAGCTGATGCAGACCATTGAGATGCCTCTTATTAGAGTGCTTGCAGATATGGAGATGAACGGAATAAAAGTTGACAAAGATAAACTTATTACACTTTCAAAGAGGTTTGAGCATGAGCTTGGAGAGATTGAGCAGAAGATATTTGCAATTGCTGGTGACAAATTCAATATAAACTCATCTCAGCAGCTTGGACATATTTTATTTGAGCGGTTAAAACTTCCCGTACAGAAAAAGACTAAAAAAAAGACAGGATATTCAACAGATATTGCTGTATTGACAGAGCTTGCAAATCAACATGAACTTCCTGCAATGGTTTTACGATACCGTTCGCTTGGCAAGCTCAAATCAACATATACTGATGCTCTGCTTGAGCTTATAAATCCTGAAACAGGCAGAATCCACACATCATTTAATCAGGCAGTAACAGCAACTGGAAGGTTGAGCAGCTCTGATCCAAATCTGCAGAATATCCCTATCAGAACAGAGGAGGGCAGGCAGATAAGAGAGGCTTTTATACCTGAAAATGGTTACAAACTTCTATCTGCTGACTATTCACAAATTGAGCTTCGCATTCTTGCCCATTTTGCAGACGATAAAATATTGATTGAAGCCTTTCAAAATGACGAAGATATCCACACAAGAACTGCATCTGAGGTTTTTCAAGCTATGCCTGAATTTATTGACGCAGAGTTAAGAAGACAGGCAAAAGCGATTAATTTTGGGATTGTTTACGGAATGGGAGCATTTAAGCTCTCAAACGAGCTTTCTATCAGCAGGCGAATGGCTCAAACCTATATTGACAACTACTTTGCAAGATATTCAGGTGTTAAGCACTATATTGACACTACAATAGAACAGGCAAAGGAGAGCGGAGAGGTTACAACTCTTCTTGGCAGAAAACGGAGGCTTGATGATATCCACTCATCAAATGCAAATGTAAGAGGGCTTGCTGAGAGAATGGCAATAAATACGCCTATTCAGGGCAGTGCAGCAGATATCATCAAACTTGCAATGATTAAGATGGATAAGGCATTAAAAGAGAGCACGCTTCCTAATGGAGAGAAATTGAGATCAAAAATGCTTTTATCTGTCCATGATGAGATTTTATTTGAAGTGCCAGAAGATGAATTAGAGCATGTAAAGCTGCTTACAAAAGAGGTAATGGAGGGGATAAGAGTTATTGAGGGAGTTGTTCAACTCAAAGTTCCACTAAAGGTGAACGTTGATGAGGGAGATAGTTGGGCAACAGCACATTGATTGACGTTCTCTTCTCTTAATATTAACTAAAACCAGAGAAGATTGGCTAAGGGGAGAGGCAACTTAATCGAGAGAGAAATAGCATTGATACCTCGTCTCTTATTACGAACTAACCTAATCCTTATTATCAATATCTTGTAGAGACTGGTTTTTACTATCGTGTGCTCTAACTGTTGCACTTATAGTGGCATAAATATCTCTGAAAGATTCATGGATACTTGATGGTGATAGCCGTCCCATTTCAATGAACTTTACCACAATCTCTTTGGTTGTTTTGAGTATGTTTTCGTCTATATCTTTCATAATGCTCTTTTTGATATCAGAGAATATTAGTAAGGTCAACAATTGAGTTTTGAATTCATAAAGATTAATAGGATTTACCAATGGAAAACGGCACTATTACAGTTATTGATGAGACTATAAGAGAGGGTATGCAGTATCGAGGAGTTGTTTTTTCTCAAAAGCAAAAAGAGACTATTCTTGAATTTCAGGAGCAACTTGGTGTTGATATATGTCAAGCTGGATATGCTCCTGCCCATATTTCAGAGCAAAAAAATATCAGTTATCTTAATCAAATTGTTAGGGAAAAGGGGTATAAGATCAGAATCGCCGGAATGGGTAGAGCATCTATCCATGATATTGATGCTCTTATAGATACAGGAATTATCGATTTTCATCTTCACGCCAACATTAAAAGCTCAACAAAAACAGAGAAAGAGAGGGAAATAGGCAATAAAAAGTGTGATATTCAACAAAGTCTTGAAAAAATTAGAGAAGTAGTTGAAAAAATTAGAAAAAGATTTAAAGATTCACCTCAAGCAACATCTCCAAGATCAGCTCTAAATTCAGAGTCAAATTATGGTATTATCCCTACCATTTCAATTGCAGTGCTTGATATTGGTACATCTTCACCAAAACTACTCTCAAGAGTATCATCATTTCTCGTCAATGAGCTTGCTGTAGAAATTCTATCATTACCAGATACATCAGGAATAATGTCTCCAGACACTTTTTATGATGCAATTAAAAGCATTGCACTATCCACAAGATCATTAACAAATACCATAAGCACCAACGGCTTAAGCCACTCTTCACAGATAGCTGTCCATTGCCACAACGATTTGGGTATGGCTTCAGCAAATACAGTTATGGGGGTAAAGGCTGGAGCAACGGTTGTGGAGGTTTCAGCTTTAGGAATTGGGGAGAGAAATGGTATCGGAGATATGTTTACAGTTTTAAAAATACTTAATAATCAAGGGTATAACTTTAGAGTTCGTATTGAAGATATAGAGACATTCAAAAAATATTACCACTATGTGAGTGATATTTGTAAAATCCAAACCCAAGAGCCTCTACTTAACTATAACACCCCATTTTTTGGAGATGGTGTAAAAACCCATGTAGCTGGAACACATGCTAACAGTGGCTTTGGCTTGTTTGACAAAGAAGAGTATTATCTTAATGTTTTATGTGGCAAAAGACTTGTAAAACAGTACCTTGAGTCGATAAATATCCCATTTCTACCAGAACAGATTAGTAAAATTACTGAGCAGATTAAATCAAAAAGTGCGATAGCTGGAAGGCGGTTAGAAGAAAAAGAAGTAATTGATATTATTAGATTTATCTAAGCTACTAAAATCTAAAATAAAAGGGCAATCGCAACGATTACCCTTTTATTTTAAATAAATAGATCCTTCAGAGTGTTCTTTCACATAGGCTTATTTGTCTCAAGATTCCAAATACCACACGGACACGCTCCTTGACAAAATCCACATCCAATGCACTTGTGAGGATCAGCTCTATATTCATAAGAGCCATCTTCTGACTCAAATCGCTCAATAGCACCCTCAGGGCAGACATGAACGCAGATACTGCAATCACGGCAACGCCCGCATGAAGCACACTCTGAGCCACACTCCTCAAGCGAGTTGTAGATTTTTACCATTGGATTAAAGTATTCAAGAGATATACGAGATTTATCAATCTCTTTGCGTGTATCAACAGGCTTTGGCTCTCTACCCGCAATTATACTATCTATCGCTTCTGCTGTACGCTTACCTGAACCAATTGCGTGAGTCAAAAGACCCGGTCCAACAATGTCGCCAATTGCAAAAACTGCTGGATCAGAGGTCTGGTTAAACTCATTAACAGAGACAAATCCGTTACAGGTAGCGATCTCTTTGCCAAGAAAATCAGTATCAGGGACATCACCAATTGAGATAACCACTGTATCTGCTTCAAGAAGTTCGCCATCATCAAGTATTACGCCGTTTGGTGTTATCTCTTTTGTAAAACAAGGATAGTTAAATATTGCACCAACTGCCTCTGCATCCTCTTTCTCTTTGCCAAAAGCAGCCGGTTTTTGAACATCAATCAAAGTTATAGTTTTAGCACCAAGTCTGTGAGCTTCAGTTGCAACATCGCAACCAACATTTCCAGCGCCAATTATCACAACTTTTTTAAAGGGCTTTATTTGACTGTCAATAAGTTGATTTTCAGCTATTTTTATCTGACTATCACCCGCTTTTGTTTGATTATCTTTTAATCTTATTGCTTTTACAAAAGCATCAGACTGGCTTGATTTAGTCTCCTTTGCTTTAGCCAAGAAATCATTTGCAGAGATTGCCAACTCAACTCCCGGAACAGGAATCATTCGAGGTCTCTTTGCACCAGCAGCAACAACTATATAATCAAACTCTTTTTTTATCTTCTGAAAACTTTTAGGGGTGATCTTCTGTTCAAGCCGTATATCTGAAATAAACTTCTTTACTCGCTCCAACTCGTTACTAAGGGTTTGCTGGGGTATTCTTGAGTCTGGAATTACAGAGGAGATTTTCCCACCAATCTCTTTTGCCTCATCAAACAGAACAGCCTCATGTCCTTTTAAAGTAAGATGCCAAGCAGTAGATATTCCACCGGGACCCGCACCAATCACAGCAACTCTTTTGCCGCTTTTCTCAGCAACTGATGGAAGAGCATCTAAAGGCAATTGGCTACTCTCTCCAGCACGTCCAAGAAGTTTTACATTTACCGGTGTCATGTATTGAAGATTTTTTGTGCATGATGCCATACATGGATTTGGGCATAGATACCCGCATACAGTTGCTGGAAAAGGAGTATATTTAAGCCCCATAGATGTTGCTTCATCAACAAGACCTTGACGGATAAGATGCCATCTCTCTTGAACAGGAATACCAGTTGGGCAGTTTGCCTGACAAGGAGCTTTATATTTTGCATGTTCCCATACAGGAACAAACCGTCTCCACTCTCCTTTTGTGATAAGAGGAGTTGTTCCTCTCTCAACCTCTTGGAGATCTCCAATAAGCCCACCTTTTCCAAGCTCTCTATCCCACACATCTTGGCGAAATGACTGCATTGATAGGCGATTTTTCCCAATAACTTTTTCTTGCGGTGTTTTGGCTCTTATGAGTATCCATTCTGAGCGTTTGGATAGCTTGTCAAATAGCTCTTTTTTGTTAATTTTTTGGAGAAAAATCCGTAAATTTGTGCAGAGCCAATCCCAATCAATATCAGTTATGGGAATAATCTTTGCATCGCTTTTACTAAAGCCAGTTGCATCTCCGCGACAAAAGACTTTACCTCCCACCATCCCAACAAGCGGGCGATAACCCAAAACGCTATCGCTTATAATGCCTGCTTGCAATCCATCTCTAAATGGTTGAGAGTCTCTGTTAGCATTATACCCACAAACAACCGCAATTCCCCCTGCCATGAACTCACCAAAATAGTCACCGGCAGAACCTAAAACCCAAAGCTCTGGGGGTTCAAATCGGGGATTGCGTTTTGTCATTGTCATGCCTCTGGCACCTATATTGCCGCCAATATAGACTTTGCCTTGCGCACCACCGTTCATGGCTCCATTTGAGGCATTACCATGAACTATTATCTCTGCACCTGCATTAAGCCACGCTACATCATCAGAAGCTGGACCCATAATCTCAATTTGGGTATTTGGAAAACCAAGTGAACCAGTTCTCTGACCAGAGTGTCCCTGAATCCGTATTTTTATATTATCTTTACCAGCTTTCCAGAGTCGCCCGCCAATTCCGTGCTGACCATAAGCATGAACCTCAATTGCTCTATGACCCTGCTCAACAGCGTTTTGAATCATCTCTTCAAGAACACGAGAAGGGATCCTTTTTTCCCCCTGTTTGCCGTGAATATTTACGTAAAATGTATTTGTATTCATTTAAGAACTTCTCCTAAACCACATACTTGATATTTAGACGCTGTGCCACCTGATAATCATCAATGCCAAGAGCATCAGACATACCAATTGGAAGAGATGTGGAACGTCCTAACGGGGCAACTATTTTTTTTAGTTCAATATCAAATGAGACAAAAAGATCAACAATTCGTTGAGCAACATCTTCAGGATCAAGCCTTCTGTAAAGCCTTGGATCTTGTGAAGTTATACCCTTTGGACAGACACCAGTATTGCACATATTGCACCTATCAGTTTCAGTGCCAATACACCCTGCTGCTGCTTGCATCACATATTTTCCAATTTGCACCCCACTTGCCCCAAGCATAATAAGGGCTGCTGCATTTGCTGCAAGGTTGCCGTTTTTTCCAATACCACCACCCGCAAATATTGGTAGCTCATTCTGTTTTCCAAGTCTAACCAAATTGAGATAATTATCTCTTATGCAAGATGCAATTGGGTGTCCCATGTGATCCATAGAGACTGAGTAGGCAGCACCTGTTCCACCGTCCTCTCCGTCAATAACAAGACCAGAGGCATAATCGTTTCTTGTAAGATTATTGAGAACTGCAAGTGAAGTTGAAGAGGCTGAAATTTTTGGATAGACGGGAACTCTAAAGCCCCAAGCCATTGACATTGAGATGATCATTTTGGCAACAGACTCTTCAATCGAGTATTGGGTCTGATGAGTTGGGGGGCTTGGCAGGCTTACACCTTGCGGCACACCCCTTATGGCTGCTATTAGTTTATTGACTTTGTGCCACATTAAAAGTCCGCCATCACCGGGTTTTGCCCCTTGACCATACTTAATCTCAATTGCACAGGGATCCTCTTTCATCTGTGGAATTGCATGAATAATTTCGTCCCAACCAAAGTAACCGCTTGCAATCTGCAAGATTACATATTTTAGAAATCTGCTTCGTAAAAGTCTTGGAGGACACCCACCTTCACCTGTTGAGATTCTAACGGGCATTCCAAGCTGTTCGTTAAGGTAGGCAACACCCATCTGAAGACCTTCCCACATTGTAGGAGAGAGTGCACCAAAAGACATGCCGCCAATAATAAGCGGATAAATCTCCCGAACAGGTGGAATCCATCCATTGTTCCTTAGCCTCTCCATATTCTCTTTTGGAGACAAAATTCTTCCAAGCAGAGTCCTAAGTTCAAATTCGTGGCGTCCAGCATCAAGAGCTGGGTCAGTAAGCATTGATATTCTGATAAATTTAATTCTATCAAGTAGTGAATCAGTAGAGTTTCTTCTTCCTCCACGTTTTCTTGGTTCACCATCTTGATTTATGTGGAAACGATATCTGTCTGTCTCCTGATTTCTATGAGGAGCAATAGCATCATTTGGACATACCATTGAACACATTGCACAACCAATACACGCCTCTTCAATAGAGGTTTTTTGCTTTATTCCATAGTAGGTTTCAAATGAGGAGAGTCTTCTCTCTGAAATTTCAACAGAATTTGGCGTATCTACTAAATCGATATCATTAGTTAGAATCGGGCGTTTATTAAAATTAAAGAGTTCTGATGGGTTTATTGCTGAAATATTTCTTTTTCTGAAAACAGAAAGGGAGATAGCTTGAACAGGGCAGACAGCAGTGCACTGTCCACACAGGGTACACCTCTCCTTTTTCCAGTTAATCTGCCAAGGCAGATCGTTTAAACTTAAAGATGAGGGCTTAATTGTTCTGTTTGACGACATTTTTTTATCTCCTGAAAGCCTGACATATATTGAGCACTGTCTCTTTTATATAGAGCTGTTCATTAAAGGTTCTGTCTGGCGACATATTTTTATCTCCTTCCTATCTGGGCCTACAACTGCTGTATCAAGGTGCATTGGTTGAATATCTTTACTTTTATCTCTGTCTGGAATAACAGCATCAAGTCCGCATATTTCAGAAGAGAAGGCAAACATACCGGGTCTTCCTCCAACTACTCCGGGTCTAAGTTTTTTTCTGTCTTGAGCCATAAACATTGTATTGTCAGGAAGTAGTCCAATAACACAATTTGGACCATCTATAATCAACTGTCTGCACGATTTTTTAAGATGGTTAAGAAAAATAGAATCAGGGTGATTTTCAATACTTTTATCCTGAAGCGGTGTTATAACGTGCTTATAGGCATCCAATCCAAGCCCCAAACCAGACATTGTATAGTGAAGAATATGGGCAAATACTTCAGAGTCAGATTGATATCCAGTATATCCCGGAAAACCTCTGGAGGATAAGAAGTCTCGAATAGGTATAAATGCCGTGTTTTCGCCATTTGTCATAGTAGAGTAACCTTTGATAAAAAATGGGTGGCATGCATACAAATTGATGGCATAATTGGTATTTTGTCTTCCTTGAACCATTATAGTTCTTGCAGTTAGGTCTTTTCTATCAAGCCCTAAGTAACGTGCAATCTCAAGTGGATCGCCAAGCTCTTTGATCATAATGGTATCTGGCCAGAAGGAGAAAACAATCATATCCTCTTTCTCTTCACCCATTTCGCGAATTTTCAGCCGGGTCATCATAAGTCTGGTTGCAAGCTCTTCTTGATCAAGATGATCCCAAGATTCTGGATATTCATAGGCACGTAAAAGATATAAACCTCTTTTAGGAACCCCTTCCATTCTTGTTTTAGGAACTTTGATGCTCATCTTATACTTGGTCATGAACCCCTGTTCCATCATAAAAAAATCGAGTTTTCGTATCCCCTCTTCACTGAAAATGCCAGAAAGGATCGGGGCATCCTTCATCTCTTCAAAGGGACCACCCAAATCACGAAGCAGAATACCCACACCAGAACCATCGTGCCCCTCTTTCATAACATCAAGGGCTTTTATGGCTTCCATTGGCGAGACAGGGTCTTTGCTTGTAAGTGCAAACAGACGGCACATTCTTCTTTTCTCCTTGTTATTTTCAATTGATTGAGCAATATATAAGCAAATATATAACAGTTTAATATATAATAATCATTTAAACATTATATAAAGCTGATTAATATAGGCAGAAAATCAGACTTTTTCAATATCTTTTTAAAGGTAATACTGGATGATTTTATATTATAAACCATAGCTCAAAAGAGACTACAAAAGCCAACCTTTGGCATAATAGTATAAATGGGAATAAAAAATTTAAAGCAATGCAATATTTATCAGTAGAAAATCGTTTGGAAGAGCTTTTAAGCTCTATTCAGGAAAAAGAGCTGATTTTACCAGAACGATATTATCATATCATAGATGAACTTGAACAAGTGATTCTATTTAGTGAGTTTGTGGCATCTACGCTCATAAGAAACCCTGCACTACTTATTGACTTGATTGAATCAGGCGATCTTGATCGCTCATACTATGATGGTGAATACAAAAGCATGATCGATCGTAATATGAAAAATCTGATAAACTCGGTAGTTAACAGAGCGGAAGTCCAATTTATAGACGACATGGAACTTAAAAAGCTGCTGGGAAAAATACGAGAGCGTGAAATGGTAAGGATTGCATGGCAAGATATCACGGGTAAAGTATCTTTGGAGCAGACTATGAAAGATTTGTCCGATCTTGCAGAGGCATGTGTTGACAAAGCAATCAGCTTTATTTATGATAAACTATGTTTCACATACGGAACACCTCTTGACAAAGATGGCAATATGCAGCGACTTGTTGTCCTTGGTATGGGTAAACTCGGTGCTGGAGAACTTAACTTCTCCTCTGATATTGATCTTATTTTTGCATATCCAGAAGATTTATCTTTTGAGGGTAAATTAAATACCACAGGAGAATTTTTCACAAAAATATGCAAAAATTTTTTAAAGGTCTTTGACTCTTCTATGGGTAGCTCAATCAATGGTTGTTTAGCCATGAATAGCTTAATGCTTTTCCGTGTAGATACTCGTTTGCGTCCATTTGGAGAGAATGGTCCTATTACAATGAGTTTCTATACTATGGAAGATTATTATCAAACACAGGGACGTGATTGGGAGCGTTATGCTCTTATAAAAGCCCGCCCTATTGCAGGCGACATTGATGCAGGTTATCAGTTGCTGAAAATTCTAAATCCTTTCATTTATAGAAGATATTTTGATTATGGCTCTTTTGACTCATTAAGGGATATGAAAAAGAGAATATCTCTTCAGGTAAGAGATAAACGCTTTAAAAATAACATCAAACTCGGTGCTGGTGGGATACGTGAAATTGAGTTCTTTGGTCAGGTTTTTCAGTTGATAAGAGGTGGAGTTGAACCAGAATTCCAAGAACGTAAGATTATTAAAATACTTGCTCTACTGGTTCAGCGTAACTGTATTGATGAAAAGACCGGAGAAGAGCTTACTGCTGCATACCGTTTTCTCCGTAAAGTTGAAAATAGATTACAACAGTACAATGATAGACAAACCCATGAACTTCCTGAACGAGATGATGAAAAGTTAAGACTTGCTTTGTCAATGGGTTTTTACGATGTTTCAGAAGCAAATTCGGCTATTCTCTCTAATCTTGCAGCTTTTAATAAAGTACTAAATAACCATATATCAAAAGTTCATTCTCATTTTTGTAATTTGTTTGAAACAGAGAACGAGGATAGACAAGAAGAAAAAGAGATCGATACTATAAAATATATATGGTCTAACATCAATGATCCACAGCTTATCTCTTCTGGATACAAAGTTTCAGGATTTGAAGAGTCTAACTATTTTGTAGATATTTTAAGAGGTCTTGCAGAACATCCTAATACAAAAAAACTTACTACAAATGGCAGAAAGAGACTGGATCGTCTTATTCCACTTCTTGTTCAAAGAGTAGCTCAAGAGAAAGAGTTTTTCTGTCCACCCAGTGGATATAATGGAGATAGCTGTATCTCATCAAATCCAGAAACGCTTTTTAAACGCCTTGTTGATCTTATTATCGCTATTGAAAGAAGAACTTGCTACCTATCTCTTTTAATAGAAAAATCTCAAGCTCTTGATACTCTTGTGAATCTTGCTGCCAGAAGTCCATGGGTTATCTCGTTTCTATCTTTACATCCAGCCCTTCTTGACGAGTTACTCACCCCTTCAACTCTCTATACCCCTCCAAACAGGGCAGAGATGGAAAAAGAGATTGCTCGCCGTATGGCTCATATTCCAGTAGATGATTTTGAATTTAAACTTGAAGAGTTATGTATCTTTAAACAGGTTATGACCTTAAGGGTTGCGGCAGCAGATTTAAGTGGTAACTATCCTCTTATGAAGGTGAGCGATCGTCTCACAGAGATTGCAGAGACTGTCATGAATAAAGTGATTGAAATATCGTGGCAGCATACTGTCCAAAAATATGGTATGCCTTCAAATCTCCCTATTAACTATATACTAAAATCAACCTCTTTATATGACTCGAAAACATCTCTGTCTCCATCACTATCAACATCCTATTCCGCTGCACCTTCATCACAATTTTTTTCTCCTGGATTTGCAGCTATTGCCTATGGAAAACTTGGTGGTATTGAGCTTGGTTATAAATCCGACCTTGACATGGTATTTATCTACTCTGGTAGAGATGGATTTACAGAGGGTGGAGCAAGAAGCATTGAAAACATACGTTTTTACACTTTTTTAGGTCAAAGAATCATAAATGCTCTAACTTTGAATACTCAGGCAGGTAAACTCTATGATGCAGATATGCGTCTAAGACCTAATGGACAGTCAGGCATGATTGTAAGCCACATCGATGCTTTCCACGATTATATTCAAAATGAGGCTTGGACATGGGAGCATCAGGCAATTATTCGTGCAAGACCAATTGGAGGAGATCCAATTCTTCAGAGACAGTTTAATGATATAAGAGAGAAAGTTTTAAGCATAAAGAGAGACTCACACTCTCTAAAAAAAGAGGTTCGAGAGATGCGAGAACGCATGAGAAAAGAGCATTTAAAATGCGAGCCACACTTATTTGATCTTAAACATAGTAAAGGAGGCGTTGTTGATATTGAATTTTTAGTGCAATATCTTGTTCTTCAACATGCTTCCAACCATGCCAGTTTAACCAAATGGACAGATAATGTACGGCTTCTTGAAACACTTGCAAATGAAAATATTTTGACCTCAAAAGAGACTAATCTGCTAAAAAGTTGCTATCTTAAGCTAAGGCAGATGATTCACCATTTAAATCTACAGGAGCAGCCTAAAATAGTTGCAATAGATGTTTTTAAAGATGAAGCAGATGCTATTACTAAAGTATTTGAAAGGGAGCTTTATTAACTCTTAAGGAATAGAAACCAACATTTTTAAGGAGGAGAGGAGTAATGAGTTTTAAACAATGGGAAACACCTTTTTGGCCAGAGGGCGTAGCACACGATGTCTCTGGGTATAACTATCCATTAACAGATATTCTTGATAACTCTGCACGTAAATATCCTGATAAGGTATTTACCATATTCAACGATGCCCAAAGGACATTTGCACAGGTTAAGGATACAGCAGACAGAATCGCCAATTTTCTTGCGGGACAAGGGATAAAACAAGGGGACAAAGTTGCTATTTTTCTTCCAAATCTTCCCCATTTTCCTGAAATATTTTTTGGTATTCTTAAAGCTGGAGCAGTAGCTGTAAACTGTAATCCTGTTTACACACCTGCAGAACTTAACCATCAACTATCTGACTCTGGTGCCAAAATGGTTTTCTGTATGGATCATCCTGTCTTTTACAAAAATACAGTCGAAGCAATTAAGGATACTGATGTAAGTAGTGTTGTTATATGTAATATTAAATCCTATCTCCCAAAGCTAAAGGGTATTATTGGTGGGCTTCTTGGTAAAATACCAAAGGCGGATAAGCATGAAAAGGGACATTTTATGTTTGACGATATTGTTGCATACTCTGCACCAACTCCGCCACCAATTAAGGTTGACCCTCAAAAAGATACTGCTTTAATGCTCTACACCGGTGGAACTACAGGAGTTCCAAAGGGTGCTGAACTAACTCATACTAATTTTACTTATGAGATGGAAGCAGCTCTTGAGTACCTTAAAATTGAGCATGAGCCAGGAAAAGGAGCTGAGGTCATTCGGTGTGGCGGGTTTCATTCATTTCTTGGAGTTCTTCCATGGTACCATGTTTTTGGCATTTGTGTTACCATGTTTTTGGCAGCAAAAACTGGTAGCCGCCTTATCTGTGTAGCTGATCCCAGAGCTGGTAATCCACCATTTACAGAGGTTCTAAAAATAGTTCAAAAACATAAACCAACAATTATGAATGCAGTACCAACTATTTTCGTGGCATTTACAAACCATCCGCTTATAACTCAATTTAATATCTCTTCTATTATGGCATGTTTTTCAGGAGGCGCTCCATTAGCACCAGAGGTGTGTAGGCAATTTGAAGAGAAGACTGGGGCAATAATATTTGAAGGCTATGGATTAACAGAGACTGCTCCTGTTGTCTGTGCTAATCCACCACTAAAAGAGACTCGTAAAATAGGCTCGATTGGTTTTCCACTTCCGGGCACTGATGTTAAAATAGTTGATCTTGAAACTGGCACAACTGAGCTACCTAAAGGCGAAGATGGAGAGATTGCAGTATCTGGTCCTCAAGTTATGAAAGGTTATTGGAAACGTCCAGATGCCAATGATGAAGTTTTTAGAGAGTTTGACGGAAATCGTTATTTTCTTACAGGTGATATAGGACATATTGACAAAGATGGATATATAACCATCACTGATCGCAAAAAAGATATGATAATTGTAAGTGGGTTCAACGTCTATCCAAGAGATGTTGAAGATACAATCTATAAACATCCTGGTGTTGAGTTGGTAGCAGTTGTAGGGCTTCCTGATGAGAGAAGTGGCGAAAAAGTGAAAGCGTACATAAAGCTAAAAGCAGGAGTACAAGTAACCATTGAAGAGATGGATAAATTTTGCAAAGATAATATGGCGGGATATAAACGCCCCAAAATTATTGAATTTAGAGATGTCATTCCCGTTTCAAATGTTGGTAAAGTTCTCAGACGAGCATTAAGAGACGAGGAAAAAGCAAAACAGAAAAAATAGAAAAAGTGGTTTATGTTGTAAAAACCACGCCCTCAGTTAAGGGCGTGGTTAGAGCTATTTTGCGTACTAACTTTACTTTATTACAATATCGCATTCGAGCTTCCTTGCAATCGCTAATGCACTATTTAGAGCATCATTTATTGTAAAAAGCTGGATTTTAAGAGTTTTTAAAGATGCTGGTGTAGTGGTAATTTTATCCTTGCTTGATAATATTTTTGCAAGTTCCTGTGATTTCTCTGTAAATTGAATCAGCTTACTGGTGAAATCGTTAACTTCATTTGCCCACTTTAACCTATCTTCATCAGAAAATTCGATTTTTGTATTACCAGTTCCCTTGATAAGTTCGTCAAGTTTATAGTCTTCTGGATTTGCTATAATTTCATACATAATGGTTACTCCTTTTATTAATTTTTTATTGATCAATTAGTCTCAATTACGTCATCCTGAAGAGTTGATACTATCCTCCGAAATAGAATAAACAAACTAATCTTTTATCTGTTTGTCCGCTACTTTTATCTAACAGTGTATATTGTGTAAAGCACACTCTTTCTATTTCAAAGAGCATTTTTAATGAATATATAGTTGAAATTGGTTTTATAAGTCAAGGTATAATATGTGATATAAAAATTCTGATTTTGAAATATTTATATCAATTATGAGTTACGCAGTTGGTAAAAAATCAGCTACAACCTCAAGAGGCAGTGGTAGTTGACTATAATCAAATTATGTAATGCACAAACATCATTCTAATGAAATCAATTGGTTGCAAGACGAACCGTATAATTCTCTAATGATATTAGAAATTATCTTAGGCTCTCACTACAGGATAAAATGGCAAATTTAGAATTGCTGGAGAATTATTATATGAATGCAAACGAAAAAAAAGAGCGAAGAAGGAACAAAAGAGTTAAAATCTGCCACTGCTGCGGTAAAGAAGCCTCATTCTGCTGGAACTGCAAATGTGGATTCTCCATCTGCCAGATATGTATGTATGAAAATCAATGGGGAATGACCTGCAACGGAATTACTTGGGACTGCCCTGATTGCGGTGGACCAAATTCTTACTGTAACCAGTAGAATTTTTTATAAAGACAACCCCTTGCAATGCAAAACGAACAATTTAATCTCAGAGGTGCACGACAAATTGTAGAGACGCATAAACTATGTGTCTCTACAATTGGAATTAAACCTGAAAGGTTATACATTAAAATCAATCAATCAATCAATCAATCAATTCTTCTAACCCTTATAGAATTTCCATGAGCACCAAGCCCCTCAATACCAGCAAGAGTTAAGATATCATCTGCCTCTTTTTCAAAAGCAGCCTGTGAATAGTTGATAAGGCTGGTCTTTTTGATAAAGTGGTCAACTGAAAGTGCTGATGAAAATCGAGCAGTTCCAGCCGTTGGCAAAACATGATTTGGTCCTGCAATGTAATCTCCAACAGGTTCAGGTGTGTATGGACCAATAAAAAGTGCTCCTGCATTTCTTATTTTGCCAATATACTCAAATGGCTCTTTTACAACTAGCTCTAAATGCTCAGGGGCAAGACGGTTAGATAGAGTTATTGCTGTTTCCATATCAGGAACAACCATAATAGAGCCAAAATCGTTAATAGATTTTTGTGCAATATCTTTTCTTGGCAGAAGTTCAAGCTGGGAGTTAACCTCTTGTGCTGTAGAAACGGCAAGCTCATTTGAGTCTGTAACTAAAACTGCAGATGCCATAGTATCGTGCTCTGCCTGAGATAATAGATCCGCTGCAATAAATCTTGGGTTTGCATCTTTATCTGCAATTACAAGAATCTCACTTGGACCTGCGATCATATCGATTCCAACTGTTCCAGATACTATCTTTTTGGCAAGAGTAACGTAAAGGTTACCGGGTCCTACAATAACATCAACCTTTGGAACCTGTGCTGTACCATAAGCCATCGCTGCAATTGCCCATGCACTGCCAGCTTTAAACACTCTATCAATCCCGACTCTTTTAGCTGCAACCAACATATATGGATTGATTTTACCGTCAGCCATTGGAGGGGTCATAAGTG
The DNA here is from genome assembly GCA_964425195.1 of uncultured Desulfobacterales bacterium. Taxonomy (GTDB): domain Bacteria; phylum Desulfobacterota; class Desulfobacteria; order Desulfobacterales; family Desulfobacteraceae; genus Desulfamplus. The sequence goes on along the minus strand of CAYRLG010000029.1, from coordinate 10,108 downwards.
ATATAGATTCAACACCAGCCACTTTTGCAGGGATAGCGCCCATAAGAACTGACGATACTAACGGAGTTTTACCCCCTTTTGCCCCGGGAGCGTAGATTCCAGCACCATCTACAGCTCTTACAAGTTGACCAACCATAACGCCGTCACGTGGAGTATCTATCCATGAGTTCTGCCTCTGCTGCTGATGAAATCTTGTCAACTGAGAAACTGCCCTATCTAAAGCCTTTAAAAAAGTTGCATCAACCTGTGTAGATGCAAATTCAAACTCTTCAGGGGTGATCTCTAAATTATTTTCTGTAACCAATTTAGAGTCAAACTTATTTGTATACTCTACAACTGCTTTATCTCCACGATTTTTGACATCTTCAATATATGCCATGACTTGATTGTAATCATTTTGTGAAAAGCCAAGTCCTCTTTCAATAATTTGATTAACTCGCTTTTCACCTAATTCAGAGGGATAGGTAAATATCTCCATTTTTTATATCAATCCTTATGTTTATAAATATTTTTTCTAACAGTATCTATTTAGCTTAAAAAAGATGCTCTCCAATTGTTAAATTTTTAATTAAATTGTATATTTTTAATTGAATACTGTTGATATTTTTCTCCGATCCATTACAAAACTGCTGCCTTGCATTGCTTTTGCTCTCTTTTTAGCTTCTGAAAAAGCATCGTTCACCTGAATATATTGTTTATAATTAGGATATGTAATATCAACTCCAGCCATGCTGATAGAGATAATTGGAAATATCTGTTTTACACCACGCCTATCAAAAGAGATAATAGATTTTTTTGCAGCATCTTCAGGATTGTAGAATCCAATAATACCTTCATCAAACAGCAATATAATACTTTGAGCCACATCATATACTTTCTCTAAAGGTGTAGTAAATACAAAGTCATCTCCGCCGATATGACCAATAAAGTAGTCAAAGACCCCATTTGCCTTTAAGCCCATCTCAATTATACGACTGGTAAATATAATTACATCATCACCTTTAGCAAAACCATATTTATCGTTAAAAGGTTTAAAATTATCAAGATCAGCATATATAACACATAGTCTCTCTCCAATAAAAAGTGCTGATTCTATACGTTTTGCAATACTGTTATTACCTGGTAAACCTGTAAGTGGGCTTGCATCTAATGCCATGCTGTAAAGCCTTCTTAGCTCTTTCATAGCATTACTCAATTGAAGATGATTTCTAATTCTGGCTTTGAGAATAGCAGGGCTTATTGGTTTTGTAATATAGTCAATTGCTCCAAGATCAAGCCCTAATGTCTCATCTTCAACCTGCTGTTTAGCAGAGATAAAAATAACAGGAATATCTGCCACTCTTTTGTCACTCTTTAGCCGTCTGCAAACTTCGTATCCATCCATGTTTGGCATTATAATATCAAGTAAGATAATATCTGGCATCTCTTTTAAAACGATTTCAAGAGCCTTGTTTCCATCCATTGCAAAAAAAGTGTCATAATCTTCACGCAATAGATTGACAAGAATTTTGATATTGTCAATTGTATCGTCAACAATCAATACTTTTTGTCTATAATTTTGTATCATCTATTTGTGACCTTGCATCATTGTGGCTCTTTTTATGAAGATAAATCTTTTGCACATAGAAAAACTATCGCCATGTAAGGGTTTTGATATTTTCTATATGATATTTACGAGATCCAAGTCCTATCTCTTGGGCATACTCAAGCTGTCTCTCCCAATTTACTTCAGGATAAAGCCCCTTGAACTTATCTTCTCCGGGAAGGATATTGTTTTTAAGGCAGGAGTTTGCAAGCCCAGCTTCAGCATTAATAAGATCAACAGATGCCTGATCGATTGCAACTGGGTCTTTAGAGGCTAAAATTCCTATATCTCTTACAATGGGAGTGTCATTGTATGGCATACAGTCACAAGCAGGAGAGATGTCCATAATAAAGTTTATGAAAAAAGATTTCCCCTGCTTATTTTTTAGAACTCCAAGTGAGTACTCCATCATCTTTTCAAGAAATACTGGAATTGTCTGATTCCACTGTATATTTATCGAAGATGTTGGACACCTTAATATACACTCTCCACAACCAATACAAAGCTCAGGGTTAATAGATGCTTTTTTAACTCGTTTTTTACCTGATTTTATAGGTTCAATTAAAATAGCAGTTGATGAACCAGTACTATCAGTAAGAGATAAATCATCAGCTTGTTCAAGAGAGATGGCATGGGAAGGGCAGTGTGCAGAACAGTTTCCACACCCTATACAAGTTTTCTTTTTTACCTTAGGACTGACATTTGAGTGTTGATCAAGTTTTCCTTTTCTTGATGCACATCCCATCCCCACATTTTTTAATGCCCCACCAAATCCTGAAAGCTCGTGCCCCTTTACATGGGCAACTGAAATAAAAGCATCTGCTGATATAATTTCGCTTCCAATATAGACCTCTTTACAATGTTTAAGATTGACCTCAACAGCTATTTCACTTTTCCCTCTCAATCCATCTGCAATTATAATGGGTGCACCATCCATGCTTGAGTAGGAAAAACCATTTTCTACTGCTGTCTTAATATGAGATGGGCTGTCACTTCTTGTACCTGCATAGAGGGTGTTGGCATCTGTCAGAAATGGGATAGCCTTATTTTTTCTGACTGTTTGGATAACTCTTCTAATGTATGGAGGCCTTATAAATGCCAAATTGCCTTGCTCCCCAAAATGGAGCTTTATTGCTGTAAGATCATCTTTTGATAAAATATCTGTAATACCGGCAGCTTCAATAAGTCTCTCAATTTTATTGGGGATATTTTCTCTGGAATTTGCCTTAAAATCTGTGAAATATACAGTTGAAATCATACTGTTGACTCCTTTTGTAATTATTTGATTGAGATGTTTATCGCCTTCTTACTTACGTTTCTATTGAAAGTAGATATGCTTTAAAATGGCTCTCTACAGCTTGAACTAAAGCTAAAAAGGCTAAATCTATGAATATTGTCAATATAGATTCATAGATTATAAATAATAAGCCAGTTTTCAAAATCTCTCAATCAGTTTATTTATAATAAATGTACTTTCTCTTAAAGCCTGTTCACTAAAGGGTCCAAACCACTTTGCAGTTTCACTAAAGCGTTTGATGAAGAGTGTTTTATCGTTATTGTCGAGCATCTCAAGTTGATCGTTTAAGGAGAGAATGAACTCTTTTAGTAACTGCCTTCTTGAAGGAGTAGCAAAGATAATTTCAGCATAAAGAGAGCTGTCTTGGGCAAATAGCCGTCCTACCATTCCCATCTCAAGTCTGTAAATTGGGCTTGAAAATTCAAGGGTTCTTTGTAGTTTAATTTTTTTTCTTGAGAGAAATTGACCAAAACTAAAGGTAGCAAAGTGTCTTAAAGCCTGAACGATCGCCATTATTTCATCATGCTCTTTAGCATTGGAGTTGACAACTATTGCTCCCCATAAAATAAGCTGGTCAATTAGCCACTGGCACTTTTCAGGATTTCTACCGGGTGTTATTGCTATAATCTGCTTGTCAAGAGTTGAGCAAGTAGGACCAAAGAGTGGATGAATACCAAGAACAGGACCTGAATGAGCTGCTAACATCTCGTTTAGTGGTTCTACCTTAACACTTGTAAGGTCTGCAAGTAGGGCATCAGTTGGTAAATAGGGAGCAATCCTCCTGATAGTCTCAATAGTGACATCAATGGGTACAGATATAAGGACGAGATCGATGTTCATACACAGATATTCAACCTTATCCCAATTATTTTCTGACAAAATCCTCACCTCATAACCAGATGTGGTAAAAAACCATGCAAAATAGCTTCCCATTTGACCGTAACCACCAACAATCAAAACCTTTGCTCCTGTTCTGATACCTTGCTGTTTCATCTCTACAGTCTGATGAAGTCTGGAGTTTCTTAGAATTACTCGATAAAGCTCTTCTATAAAATCGGGATCCATGCTATTTGCACGCGCCTGTTCTCTCAATTTTGATATAAGGTCCTCTTCTCTGGCTGGATGAAAAACAGGCATGTTATGCTCTTTTTTAAGGGCAACAACCTTTTGTACCTCTACAAATCTTTGTGCAATAAGATTTAGAATCTGTTGATCAATATCATCTATCCTGTTACGTAGCTCTTTTATCTCTTTATCAAAATCGTTTGCTATTTTATCTGGCATTCTATTTCTGCTCCATCTTCAGATAACTCTTCAGATCCATGTTCGCTGTTAAAAATTGCTATAATATCTTCAATAACCATATAAAGGGAAGGGACAAGGGCAAGGGTGATGATAGTGGCAAATAGAATTCCAAAACCAAGAGATATTGCCATTGGAATCATAAATCTTGCCTGACGAGAGGTTTCAAATATCATGGGTGCAAGACCTCCAAATGTGGTCAAGGTGGTTAGCATTATCGGTCTAAATCTTTGTATCCCGGCAAAGGTAATAGCTTCTAAAGCACCAAATTGATCATTTCGCCTTTTACGATTAGCCAAATCGACCATAACCAATGAACCATTAACAACAACGCCTGATAGTGCAACTAAACCGAAAAGGCTCATAAGAGAGAGCGGATAGCCAAGAATAATGTGCCCTATTGTTGCTCCTACAATACCAAATGGAATTGCACTCATTATAATCATTGGTTGAAAGTAGCTCTTAAATGGTATTGCTAAAAGTGCATAAATTGCTAAAAGTGCCATCATAAGACCAGAAATAAGACTCTGGGTACTTTCACGCATATCAGCATGCCTTCCTTGAATAGCACTTTCAAGTCCGGGAAATTGTTGCTGAAGGCGGGGCATAATCTCATTATTAAAGACAGCTATTATTCTGTCAGTCTCATCTCTTGGAATCACATTTGCTGAGACAGTTCCAACTCTTCTACCTTCTCGCCGTTCAATTGTTGTATATGCCCTTCCTCGTTCCATGGTTACTACATCTCTAAGGAGTGCCTCAGTTCCCTCAGGCGCATGAACTATTAATGTATCAAGAGTACTCTCAAATACTCTTTCAGACTCAGGAAGACGTACCCTAACAGTTACCTCATTTCTGCCTCTTTGAACTTTGATAGCCTCTGCACCATAAAAGGAGTGTCTCACCTGAATTGCTACATCTTGGGCACGGAGTCCCATTGCAAGACCTTTTGGTTGCATCTTAAAATCAAACTGCTCTTTTCCACGTGCAGAGCCATCATCAATATCTTTTATAGCCGGAAATGTGGCAAGCTCTTGAGCTAATTTTTCGCTTGCCTGTTTTAAAGATTCAATATCTCTATGTGCCAACTCAATCGTAAGCCCAGCACCAGAACCAGGTCCACCTCTGTCAGATTCAAAAAGAATAGACTCTAAGCCAGAAATCTCTCCTACTGCTTCTCGCCACGCTTCTGCAATTTGGGTAGTAGAGACTGGACGAATATCAGGGGGAGTTAGGATAATACCAGATTGAATTACATTTGACTCAACATTAGCATGAAATCCGCGAGATAGTCTCTCTGCTCCATTTTCAGAAACAACTTTTTTTGCTGCCTCAGAGATGATGTTAAGAACTTGTGCTACCTCTTCGTTAGAGCTTCCATAGGGCAAAGTGGCTGTGACGTATGCAGAATCTGATTCCACTCTTGGCATTAAGGTAGTTGTTATTCTTCCACTTTTGACATATCCGACAACTACAATAAGAGTAGCAATGGCAATTGAGACTACAATGTAGCGATTAGTAACCACAAGGTTTATAAAAGGTCCATACACTTTATCAATAAATATAAGCAATCCTCTGCTTATATATTGCTGTTTAGAGTTTATCCAATTCATTATTTTGCTGGGTTTGCTTACATGGCTTAAATGGGCTGGAAGAATAAATAGACTTTCAACAAGCGACACCATAAATACACATATAACCACTACTGGAATAATCCAATAAAATTTTCCCATCATTCCAGGTACAAACATTATAGGAATAAATGAGACAATATTAGTCATAATACTAAATACAACTGGAACTCCTACCTCAATAGTTCCTACAACTGCAGCATTAAGTAAATCTCCATTTTGTCTGTTTGAATAGATACTCTCTCCAACTACAATAGCATCATCTACAACTATACCAAGTGTTACGATAAATGCAAACATAGAGATCATATTAATAGAGAAAGAGGTAGTTGAAAGAAATATAAAAGAGCCAAGTACAGATACCGGAATTCCCATTGATATCCACAGCGAGAGGCGGATTTCTAAAAAGAGTGCAAGCGATATAAAAACAAGTATAAGTCCAAAAAGACCGTTTTTAATAAGAAGAGTAGCTCTTTGCTCAAACACTTCAGAGCTGTCGCTAACCAACGATATATAGACCCCTTCTGGAAGTCCGGTTTTGAAAACTTCAATCTTCTCTTTCACAGTTTTTGCAAGTTCAATAGGTTTTTCATCTCCAACACGATACACCTCCACTGTTATAGCTGGCTTACCATTAAAAGTGGCATATTCATTAGAGTCAGAAAAACCTTCTGTTATTGTCGCAATATCTTCAAGTAACACTTTTGAGCCGTCATTAGGTGTAATTAAAGGAATTAATGCGTATTCGCGAGCCATATCACGCCTCTCTTTCATACGCACTAATATCTCTCCGCCTCGAGTTTTTATACTTCCTCCTGGTAATTCTATTGCTGCTGTTTTTATTCTTGAAGCAATATCATTTATAGTTAAACCATATCTTCTTAAATTCTCTTGTGATACTTCTACATGAATCTCATAATCACGAATACCTTGCAGCTCAACTTGAGTAATCCCTGAATCTTGAATAAGCGTATCTCTTAACTCTTCGGCAATCTCACGAAGCACTAACTGGTCAATATCTCCATAAATAGCATGCGTTATAACTTCTCTCTTACGGTTTACCACAGTAACTACAGGAGTTTTAGCCTCATCTGGTAAAGATGTAATCGCTCTTATTTCGCTTTCAACATCTTGGGCAAAAACTTTGGTATCAGTATCTTCTAAAACTTCAATTCTAACCATTGCCATACCTTCTGAAGCTGTGGAGTTGATCTCTTTTACTCCTTCAACACCTTGAACTGCCTCTTCAATAGCAAGAATAATACCTCGCTCCACCTCTTCTGGACTGGCACCCGGATAGACTACAGATACATTAACCATATCCATTTCAAACTCAGGAAAAACCTCCTGCCGAATATTGGTAGCAACAATAAAGCCTCCAACAAGGAAGAAGAGCATAAATAGGTTGGCTGCAACAGAGTTAGAAGCCATCCATGGGATTGCTCCTTTATATTTTTCATGGACTCTCTTTTTCATAACTACTTTCTATTTACCACCGTCATGGTTTATTTTTGGTTTTACTCTTCTTAAATATCTTTATCTGCTGTGATATTGGCATCATGTAGCTTTACACTCATGCCATGCACAGGAGAAGATAGATCAGATATTATAAGTATATCTCCCTTTTTTATGCCACTATTTGTATAAACAGACTCTCTATCTTTCCATAGAGGGTCAATATCTTTTATGACCAGCATAAACTTTTTAGAATTTTGTTCATCTTTACTGTTATGTGTATTTACGTTTATATTATTTTCTATATTTTCAACAAGCCATACTTTATTACCATCTCTTACAGCACCTCTTGGAAGATTAAATACATTTTCAATAGTTTTACCTTTAATATCAGCTTGAACATAACTCTCTATTAACAGTGGATTTTTATTGCCACAACTTTGCTTTAAACAGAGCGGGTCTTCAATTCGTATAAGTATGCGTGCAAGTCTGCTTTTATCGCTCAAACTGCCAAGTAGCTTAATAACCTCTCCGTGATACTTTCTTCCATCCTTAGCTGTTATAACTACATTGCTTCCTCTTTTGGCAGTTTTTATATTTTCAGGAAAATCAATCCATTTAAGTTGATCAACAGGAATCGTTGCCTCAATGCGGTATTCATCAATACCAGAAATTGTTGCTAAAGCCTCTTGAGAGGATATCTGAGAACCAACTTCAACATTGGTATTTATAACCATACAGTTAAATGGTGCACGAACAGTTGTCCTCTCAAGATTAAGTCGTGCTTTTTCAATATCTACCGTTATTGATGCAATCTCTGCTTTTATCTGTTCAAGATGAGGCACACGCAATGCAAGGTTAGCATCACTTATTGGTTTTCCAGATGCGTTTTGCATAAGCTTCACCTCTGCCCTTGCAACCTCCTGTTTTCCCATCTCTAACTTTAAAGATGCTTCAGTCTTTTGAAGCATAGCTTGTTGTTGCTTTAAAACAAGCTCAAAATCCTTAGGATCAAGTTTTAGCATTAGATCACCTTTACGATAAATGCCGCCAGCAATAAATTCTGGTGATGTCTCAATAACAAATCCTCCAACTCTTGCCTTCAAAGATATTGTTTGAGATGAGATAACTTTACCCATTGAACTTATAACTACAGCGTGTTCAATAGGTTGAAGTACAATAGTCTCTACAAGTGGAGGCGGAATAACAGGCTTAACTCTCTTAGCAACAGGCTTGGTATCATAAAGGTGTTTGGCAAAAGCTATACCTATTGTAATGATCAAGAGCGGAAGAACCAATCTAATTGCTTTAATAAACCAGTGCATTTTTTTATTATTTTCCATTGAATCAGTTTTTTACATTTTTATTATTGGTAGTTAATATCTTGTATTTATTATCATTTTGCATATCAATAACAATTGATTTCTTGAAGGTTATATCAAAGATAAGCATCTATCAAGAGAAAAAGAGGGGAGAAACTATTGCTAAAAATATGGTTAAGTAGAAAATAGATGAAGCTGTAGATCGATTGCTTTTATTTATCTGTTGAATTATATTTTAATGAATTTAGCTATATTGCATTAATTTTTGTAAAAAATATAAATAAATTAATTATACTGAGATGTTAAAGTTAATTTTAGCTTTAAATATTTTTTGGAGTATATATGAGATATTTTCCTTTAAAAACAGCTATTTTTCTCATTTTTGTTATGCCTATTCTATTTGCACTGACTTTAATTGGGATAGAACACCACTTGAACAGAGTATATCAACATAATATAGAATCTTATATTGTTACTGAATATAAAACCTTTATAAATAGAGACGGCTCTATATCTGATTCACCACAGGATTTTATAGCAAAATCAGCAGAACGTTCTATTTCAAAATTTGAAATAAAAAATGGAATTTTAAAGAGATTTAATCCTAATATAGTGGTTAATGTATCCGATGATAAAGCTAAAGAGATATATTGGTATTATAATATCAATGGCATTGATAAAAGTAGTGTAAATACGGGTAGTGTTGACATGGTTAAACAACTTTTACCTCAACATAGCAATACTTCTGAAAATAGAGATATTGCAGATATAGAAATAGATGTTAATACATCTGTAATGATAAGAGATAATATTTGGATATTTGGCGTTATTTTATCTATGTATATGGTATTTTCTTTTGCTATTTTCTTTTTTTTCTATAGACGGGCTTTATTAAAAATTACAAAGGATCACTATAAGAGAAAACAGGAGATTGAAAGTTTGATAAATGACGAGCAGGAGTATATTTCTAAACTTGAATCTCTTAAAAAGGAGCGTGAGCTCCTTATCGAAAAACTCAAACAGGTGAAATCTGATTATCAAGAAGAGAGTAGAAGAGCCAGTATTACGGAAGAAGAGCTGTTTGGAGAGATTGCTCAACTTGAGAGTAAGCTTGAGGAAAATATAGCTCTTCAAAATCAGAAAGAGGAGGAGATTGCCAATCTTAAAAGTCAGCTTGAAAAGATAGAGAGAAGAAAAGGAGGTAACAAAAAACGTAAAAGTGCTGATCTGTTCCAAAAACGTTTTGCAAATTTATATAAGAATATAGAGATGAATGACAGAGCTATTGAGGGGCTACTTACTCTTGATGATGATGATATGCAGCTTAAAGCAGAAGAGGTCATCCATCAATTAAATGACGATCCATCAGCAGTTACAGTAAAAAGAAAAGTATTTACTGGAAAGAAAAACAGAACAGCATCTTTTGAAGTTCTGTTTGCATATAATGGAAGGCTCTATTTTAGTCGATCCTGAAAAAATTGGATTTAGGAAAAAGTTGGTATTAACCTTAATTGAG
>CAYRLG010000028.1:0-59954 GCA_964425195.1 uncultured Desulfobacterales bacterium | reverse complement strand
ACATTGAAGGGTTAAAACAAGAGTATCCAGAGGCAAAGGTCTCTCAATTTGTGATTTACTGCTTTGGGAATATGGGTTTTAAGGTGTTTGAGGTAAAATAAAGAAGCAAAATGGGAATTCTTACCCATTCAGTTTATGCTCTAAATATCAAATCTTTTTTAAGAATAACTCTTATGCCAAGAAATTGTGAGCCTACTTTAAAGCTATTTGATAGGGAAACATCTAACAATCTATCGCTTTTCTGATGCTTTAAGTAAGTCCAAAATCTTGCAGTCAGGGTAATCCTTAGTTCTATAACGAGATATCTGCATCAGTTTTTTTGTAATTTCAGCCATGCGGTCAATCTGCTTTTTTATCTTTTCTATTTTTGTATAGGCGGGATTTTGGCGTGGAATATCCATCAACGCAAGCTCAGAATAGCCTGAAATATTCATAAGGGGTTGGTTTAGCTCATGGCATACAGCCCCTGTAATTTCAAGGACTATTTTGAGCTTTTCACTCTCTATAAGGCTCTCTTCAGCCTTTTTTTTCTCTGTCATATCTCTTACAACATTTACCATACCGATATATTTTTGGGCTGTTGTCCTAAGAAGAGCAACACTGTGTTCCGTTGGAAATATTGTCCCATCTCGCTTTTTTGATTTGTACTCAAAGGAGATTGTCTTACCTATTTCAAATGCCTTAGATGTCCTCTTTTTAAATTCATCATAGTGTTGAAAATCGACATGTAGCAGATGAGACGGTTGTTTACGAATCTCATCTCTTGTATAGCCAAACATCCTCTCTGCAGCTGGATTTATATCCATTATTACTCTGTCAGGATTCAAGATAATTACAGCCTCCTCAAGAGAGTTGAATACGCTGGTAAGCCAAAGAGAGGTTTCCCTTAATATCTCCTCAATTTGTCTCCTTTCACTGTTTTCACGTTCAAGTTTTTTGTTAAGAGTCTCCATCTCTTCTGTTCTTTTTTGTAAACTCTTCTGAAGATTGTACATTTTAAGGTGCATCTGAACTCTTGCAACTACTTCGTCAGCTTGAAATGGCTTTGTGATATAGTCAACAGCACCTAAAGAGAACCCTTTTACTTTATCGTCAACATCTCCTCTGGCAGTGATAAAAATTACTGGAATATCTTTAGTATCGGAATCTGCTTTTAAGCAGGCGCACATATCATATCCTGATATTAATGGCATCATAACATCAAGCAAAATAATATCTGGTGGGTCTGTTTTTATAGCACTAAGTGCCACAAGTGGGTCTGGCATAGGACGTATAATATAATCAGGAGAGGCTAAAATACCTACCAAAAGCCTTAAATTTGCAGGAAGATCATCTACAATAACTATATTTGATTTAACCATTCTGCTAACTCTTTTAGTTGATCAATAATATTGATAATTTTTTTATATAACGAATTACAAGAGGGTTTTAACCATAAAAATGTAAAAACAATACAATAATCACATATACTCTGAGTAATATTTCTCCATACATTTTGGGCATACCCCGTGACTGAACTGAGCATCGGAGTGTTTAGAAATATAGTTTTCTACTTGTTCCCAGTATCCTTGATCATCTCGTACCTCTTTACAATGCATACAGATAGGGATAATACCTGTTAATATCTTTATCTCTGAGTAGGCTTGCTCTAAAGCAATATTTTTCTGCTCTAACTCATGGTTCTTCTGCTCAATTTCAATACTTTTTTGTTCAAGTTCACGATTTTTACGTTGGATTTCACGATTCTTTTGCTGAATCTCCCTTATCATATTTGCCATTTCACTGTTTAGCTGACTCATTTTATCCATAAAGTTCATGTCAGTTAAAGTTATCTGTTCACCTATAATTAAAGTAGTGTTTTCCATCTTAAAGATATAGCAAGATATGTTCATAGACGGAGAGGCTTTTACAGAAAAGTTTAGCTTTGTTTTAAAAAAGGAGCGATCACTCTCTTGTTTATATTGAGTTTCAAAAATTGCCTGACTTTCAGGCATAATAAAATTGAGAATGCTTTGACCCTCAATTTCTTCAATTCTCAACTTTCTAAAGATACCACGAGACCCTATTAATTTGATAAACGGCTGATTATATTTTTTAATTGAAAGGTTCTCATCCAAAATCAAAATTATTAGGCTATCTGTATCGTCAAAATATTGTTCTAATGCACTGCTGTAGTACTTAACTAAATTACTACTTTTGATCATTGCATTGCTCATTTAAATTCCATCTCCTGGCAAGAGACTTTGCCTCTTCAAGGTTTGGGGCAAATCCATCTGCACCGGTTGACTTCCATAATTTTGGAGTCTCATTAAAAACTCTACCGCCAACCATCACTTTTATATTTTTAAGTCTGTTCTCACCCTTGAGCTGTGTGATAACATCTTTAGCGTAATTTAGATTAAAGGGCATAGTTACAGATATCGCAAGAACATCAGGAATAAAAGTCCTAATAAAGAGCAAAAGGTCATCTTTTGGCATATTTGCTCCAAGATAACGAATATCCCAACCATCATGTTCAAGAACATCTGCGATCATCCATGCTCCTATTTCGTGAAACTCATTAGGAGATGCGGTCACAATAGCCCTACCCTTCTCTTTGATATTAACAGATTTTTCCATACTGATACTTGCCATTACTCTACCTACAATAGCTGAAGCAAGGTGCTCCTGTGCAACTGAAATTTCTGCCTTTTCCCACATCATACCAATTGCATACATGGATGGTTGTATAATATGCAGATAAAAATCTTGAAGTTCTGAGTGAGTTTTCGTTGACTCTTGAGCAAGAGCAAGAGCCTTTCGGTGATCTCCATCTAAAAGAGCAGATTGAAAGTTGTTTCTAAGCTCAAGCCATTTTTCACTTATAGGGGGTGAATATTCAATATCAGACATTGCAATTGAGATCATATCATCATGCCTACTTATGAGCCACTTATATATTACATTAATAGCATCAGCATCCTTTTTATCTAAATATTGATTATTTGCTCGTATCCATGCTTTTAGCTCAATAAGAAAGTAGTCGAATTTAAATCCATGTGAATAGTATGTTCTATAAACCCATGGAATCGTCCTTGCGAGCAGTTCGTAGTTACTGATGCTAAAAATAGTCATCATAAATGACGCATGATGTTTGTGGTTATCATACATAACACTTAAAGGGTTATTTCCTATTATGTTGTATATATCTGGCGTAGTAGTAAGCACACTATTTACATAGATAAGCATATCTGGAGTATGAGTGTGGTAAGAAGTGGCAGCTTTTAAAGTAATAAAAGGAAGAGATGAAGCCTCTTTTATAATTTCATCCATAAGCATATTATTATCCATTCTCCTTAAATTCTCCTTAATTTAGGCTATTTGTTCTTAAATCTAACTTTACTGAGATAATTTAAAAAAAATTATGGATTTACTCTGGTATAAAAAGAAAATTTTTTCAACTGAAATTAAGATCGTGCCGATATTATGAAAAATAAAATTAGAACTTTAAAACTTATTTTATAAAATTAATAACTCCACACTTAAACAGCAAGAGGAGGTTAAAATGAAAATAGCATCATCTCAACTTTTTTTTAACGCAGATAGAAAGTATGAAGAGAACCATGTTGCCACAAGAGAGGTAGAATTTTTAGAAGAAGAGCGTGGTAAAAATTTATCTTCATCAAGAACGATATCAGAACCGGTAAAAACCAGGATAATGCCCAAAACCCAACTTTTCCCAGCTCAAATTGATGTACCAGAAGCCTCTTCAAATGATGAGGTACCAGCAGACCCAAAACTTGCTGCAATGAAAAGAATGCTTGATGCCCTTATGGGCAAGAGACTAAAATTGACAAATATTTCAGGATTTCAAAGTGGCACAGCTTCAACAGCTTCACAATCAAATGTATCCACTCCCTCCTCTTTTGCTAATTTAAACTCACCAACATCTAATTTGAGAACATTGACACAGAACAATCTAAACATTGACCTTCAAAACATTGAGATACCTCAAATACCACAAAGGCGAATAAAAATAACTGAATTTAACTCTCACTATGAATCTGAATCAACCAAGTTTAACGCTTTTGGAAGTGTGAAAACAGAGAGCGGTCAATCTATTGATTTTAAATTACACCTTGACATGAAAAGAGAGTTCTATTCAGAAAATAGATCACAAATAATAGGTGATGCAAATCTTTTAGACCCACTTGTTATAAATTTCAGCGGAGAGCCAGCCGAGCTAACTGATGTTAAATTCAAATTTGATCTAAACTCTGACGGAAAAGAGGAAAATCTCTCATGGCTCTCTTCAGGAAGTGGGTTTCTTGTTTTTGATAAAAATAGAGATGGCGTGGTAAATAATGGTAGTGAGATGTTTGGTCCAACCACAAATAACGGCTTTGAAGAGCTTTCACAGCTTGATGATGATAAAAACGGCTGGATTGATGAAAATGATGCAGCCTTTGAGAATTTGTCAGTATGGTCTGGTGATTCACCAGAAAATGCAACACTCAAAAGCCTTAAAGAGAGTGGAATTGGAGCAATTGCCCTTGCAAACGAACAGACAGAATTTACAATAAAAGACCCCAAAAGCCAACAGACACTTGGGCAGATACGAAGAAGCGGTATTTACATTGAAGAAAGTGGTAAAGTTAGTACCATTCAGCAGTTAGACCTTGCTATATAAAAACTCTGCCATATAGGCGAACTTTAACAATTCGCACTCTTAACATATAGTTCAATACTCTTTGAGTATATTTTCAATATTAGGGATAAAAGTTTATTTAATTACAAGCCATATACCTAACATCATAACTCCTATACCAAAAACACGAGATAGGGTAAGCAATCGAATATCTGCACCAAGAAGTCCAAAGTGATCAATTAATGCAGCAGATATAAACTGTGCAGCCACTAAGAGAGTTGATGCAGGTACAAGACCAAGTCTTGGAGTTACAAAACCTATTGAGCCTACAATAACAAGTCCTACTATACCGCTTGACAGTGCATACAAAGGCACAGTTTGAATGGCAGACAAATTTCCACCTCTCAATAAAAGCATAATCAGCCCAACGCAAAGACCACCTCCACCGTAGGTAATAAATACACTCTCAATAGTTCCTATATTTTTATCCAAAAGCCCCATGAATTGTGCCTGTATCGTTACAAACGCTCCTCCAACAACTGCTACACAAATGAGAAAAACTATATTAGACAAGATACACTCCTTTATCTTTAATTTAATTCTTTTTATCTTACTAATTCTACTTAACCAGTATCCATAACTTATTATAATATCAAAGCTCTCTAAACCTTTCATCAACTATAGTGATCGGTTTGAAAGTTTTACCATCTTTCATAGCTTTTTTAGTATCATCATAAATACTTTTATCAAACCAAAAAAGTCCTCCGGCTGTTGAGCCAAATGGATCAAACAACTCCTCTGATTTTTTTGTTCCATGACTTTCGGGAAGTTTTATCCATCTCCAATATCCTTGACGTATATATGGCACCATAAACGTTGGGACAAAAGATGCCTGTTCGTGAATAAGCTCTTGAATTTTTACGGAAAGGGCTATTCTCTCCTGAGAGTCAAGACTTGCTCTATATTTGTCTATTAGTATGTCAAGCTCTGGATTATCAGTATTGGTGATGTTGTTTGTCTGAACCTTATGGGCATTATCTGAGTGCCAGCTCTGCCAATAAGAGGGTCTTAAGCTGGTGCTCCAGCCCATCCACGCAACATCATGTTTCTTCTCAAGAAACTTTTTAAATGCTGCTGTTCCATCTAAGAGTTGAAGTCTAAGTTCCACACCAGCTTTTAAAGCCTCCTCTTTTAAGACAACAAGTCTTGGTGTATGTTCATCAAAACTGTAAGTTATCTCTACAGAAAATCTCATCTTATCCTTCTGCCATATACCGTCACTGCCACGTTTCCAGCCAGCATCTGTCATAATTTCTTCAACTTTTTTAATACTAAATGGTCTTGCCTTTATATTGCTGTTTGTGTATGCCCCATATCCAATATATGCCTGATCAAGCCTTACATAGTCACCTCTTAGAACCTTGTCGATAACTTTCTGAATATTCATAGAGTGGGAAAATGCAACCCTTACCCGTTTATCAGCAAAAATCTCCTTATCTTCATTAAGCCACATACCAGAGGCAGATCGCTGAGTATCGTTGAAAAACCAAATTTTCTCAACATAGCCTTTATTAAAAACTTCGGTATTAGCTCTTTCATACCAGTAGTTAGGCATAGTCAAAGCAAAAGTATCAATATCTCCTTTTTTAAAATACTCCCACAACATATTAAAATCTCTAACTACATTAAAAGTGACTCTATCAACATTAAATCTATTCTTAAAATATCGCAGATTCTCTCCCCACCACTTCTCTTTTCGTTTAAAATTGACATACTTTCCTTTTTTGAAATCATCTATCTGATAAGCACCTGTATTTGGTACAATTTTCCAGTTGTAATCTTTTACAAAATCTCTATTCAAAGTTCCAAAAAAATGGCGTGGAGTTGGAGAGATACCAACAACCATATAGAGGTCTGGCTGTGCTTTTGTGCTTGTAACAGCAAGTGTATGGTCATCATAAACAGTCACAGATTCAATCTCTTTAGTATAGTAATCGTTATACCAAGGGGCGATGATATGCTCAGATCGCATAAACTCTAAAGTGTATGCAAAATCATGAGCAGTTACTGGTGTGCCGTCTGACCATGTCGCAGCTTTGTTAAGTTTAAAATACATGGTCTTTTTATCTTTATCAAATGCCCAGTGAGTTGCAATCTCTGGAATAATATTTTCAGTATTAGGATGGATATTTATAAGAGATAACTGGTTATCAAGAATTGCACTTCTAAAACTTCCGTTTGAATCTGGACCCACTGTGCGAAAGGTCATTGGAAAACTCAATATTGCAGAACGAAATACTCCACCCTTTACCGCATTAGAAGAGGCAAAAATAGGATCAGTGTCATTTGTTAGCCACTGTATACCCTCTGGCAAGGTTGCTGTAGTTCTGTTTTCACTCTTTTGTAGCTCGTTAGCTTTTAAACAAGGAATAAAAAAGGTAGGTACTATAAAAATAGAGGATATAAAAATAGTTATAGCTGCTTTAAAACAATATCTTAACTTTTTATTTAAAATCAGATAAAAATTTCTTCTATTTTTCATGTTAATTTCTCCAGATATCTTTTGATGGTTCTAATATTTCATAGGCATTTTTGACCATCTCATTTCCATATTTTCTCTCAAGTCTTCTCACTGTAAAGTGTCCCCTTGCCATATCCTGAAAATGGTTAATAAATAGCGTATTTATTAGTGCTCCTCCTGCCGCTCCAACTGCTGGAATAGCCTGAGAGACAACTTTTTCCGACACCTGCACACTAAACCTTTCTGAAATTTGAATAATAAAACGGACAATAGCAGGGCTTCCCTCTACTAATCCTCTCTCTGCAATATACTCTGCAGCCTTTGCCAATGAGGAGGATAGTGCAGCACGTGCAGCAAAATATGCAGACTTATGATTATCATCTATATTAATTGTCCCACCAAATGCAAAAACCTCTATGCAGGCAAGTTGAGATTCAGTTGAGGTAATAAGCTCTCCCTCGCATCTTGCAATATCTGCTATAGAACGAAGCATTATGGTTGTTGATATAGGTAGCTCTATTGCAAGTGCTGCTAAACCAAAAAATCCCCCAATACCTCCAGTAGCCCCTACAGCAATTTTATGCAGCATGTTAGAAGGTTTTCTGCACGGGTCATTATTTAGTGTGGTAACTGCTGTAGCAACTGCTTTAGAAAGAGAAGAGTGGGTAATTAAACCTACCTTATCTTTCCAGTTTTGAGGTAGCATGGCAAAACTCTTTTCAAGTGGCGTACCAAAAAAATCGGTCAATTTGGCAGCAAGTCCTGGATTTTCTAAAAGCCACTTAGCTTTTTTTAAATCACAAAGATCGTTAGAGTCAAAAGTCATGTTGCCTCACTTAGTTTTTTCATTTAAAAAATTTAATTGCCATCTCAGACCAAAGCTCTAAATTAAATTTAGTGCATCTATCTGATAAAAGAGAATCTGTTTTAACCCACTTAAAATCCACAAGCTCTTCTCCTGCAGTAAAACAGTCGGGAGAATCAGCCAATATTTTGAAAACAAGACCAAAATGAACCTTACCAACATCGGTCAGCTCTTCATTAATAGTTCCTATAAATTGGGGTGCTAATTTGTATTGAGGCTTTGCGATAATCTCTTCATTAAACTCTCTTATCATACCGGCATAAACAATCTCTCGTAAAGATATTTGGCTGTTTAATTGACTATCAGTGCAGTTATCTAAAGGATTTATATGCCCTCCAATTCCAATTGACCAGAGACCATGCAAGCGGCTTTCACCACCATCTCTTCTGTATATAGCAGTGAGATTTGCATTATCTGCCTGAATAACAATGTATGGAATAATCTGCTTAAATGAGCTATCTCTCTCTGCAAGATGACGATCAACCCAGTGATAAGTAAAATCGGGCAATAAGAAAGGCTTAAAAAAGAGATCTTCCTCCATTTTGATAGTTGATTTATCATTTAACCACTTAGCCGGAATATCAGCTCTTCTGATACATAACACTTGTTCCATAAGGGCAACTTCTCCAATAAGAGTAGATTTCTAAATTATTACACTTCACAACGCTCATATTATAAAGAGTTGGAGCAAAATTGAACTATTAGAATTAACTATCTCATCTAATAAGAAGATATTATACCTCTAACAACTTTTTCATAACCTGCGGATAGTCCGTAAAAATACCATCTACTCCCACATCAATATACTTTAGCATATCATCTCTATTGTTGACTGTAAAAAGATTGACTTTTTTACCCATCTTTTTAAGTTCTGCTATCTCTTCTATAGTTATCATAGTGCTATTTATGTTGTATGTGTTGAAATTAAGATTATCAAAAAAAAGAGATTTTATATTACCAGAACCTATTTCAGAAGTTGCTCTCTCAAAAACTATATCTTTCCAATCAATTTTATAGTCACAATCATCTCCTAATAGAGGCTGAATCTCAATCTCTGGAAAAAGTTTTTGCACCTCTTTAAGCCATAGATGTTTAAATGATGAGATAATAACAAGTTCAGGATCAATATCCATCCTACGAATCATATCCACCACCATCTTTGGAAGCAAATTATTGTAAGAAGGGAACTTATCTTTACTATGATGGCTGACACTCTGTTCCTTAAGCTCAAGATTTACTCTCCAGCCTATTTTTTTAGTATAACTGAGAGCTTCTTCAAGAGTTGGTATTTTCTCTCCCTTAAATGATTCAATATATTGGTAAGAGAGATTTCCTGCTGAAATCTCTCCAAAAGGGTCATTTTGTATAAAAGTTGTCCCAATATCAAGAGTCAAAATTTCAGACAGATCAAACTCATTAACCCTAAAAGAGTTATGATCTGGAAATTTTTCAACAACATTGGTTGTTCTCAAAAGATCATCATCATGGAAAAGAATCAGATGCTTGTCTCGTGTAAAAATTACATCTGTTTCCCACAGGTCTGCTCCAATAAGGCGGGCAATCTCTGCTGCTGCAATACTATTTTCTGGTGCAATGCTTCTTGCACCTCTGTGTGCGATTATCTTTGTCATTTTGAATGACACTCCCCTTTAAAATGCAATAATATTTCAAACTCTTTTATAGAAAACTCTGCTAAAAGTTAAAAAAAACGGCAGCCACAAAATATTATACTTTATGGCTGCCGATAATATTAAAACGTTTTATTAGGAAAGTAAGTACTATTTAATAGGCATAAGCTGAACACGTCTGTTTAAAGAACGACCAAACTCTGTCTCATTAGAGGCAGCTGGCATACTCTCTCCATAACCTTCGCATTTCATTCTATCTGCACTTATACCTTTGCCTACAAAATATGCCTTTACAGACTCAGCTCTTCTCATTGAAAGAGCCTGATTGTACTCGTCACTTCCTTTACTATCAGTATGTCCTTGAATATCAACTTTGAGATTTGAATTTTTGTTAAGAATATTAACAACATTGTCAAGTTCTGCATAACCAGATGGTTTTATATCTGACTTATCAAAGTCAAATAGAAGATCGCCAAGAACCCAACAACCCATTGGATTTACTTTAGCTCCAATTGGAGTACCAGGGCACTTATCAAGGTAATCAGGAACACCATCACCATCTGTATCAAGTGGACAACCATCAGAATCAACCTCTACACCAGGGGGTGTATCAGGACATTTGTCTCTATCATCAGGAACTCCGTCATTATCACTATCTTTTATAATAACTGGAGCAATAGCTTTTTCTGTAAGAAAAGCATTCTTCACAAAATTTGACATCTCAGCGGTAGCAAGAGTGGCAGAGGCTTCTGTAACAAAACCGCACCCTCCAATGTCAGAAATCTGCTGCATAAGAGCCTTACCATCTTTGTCGTCACCCACAAGTACTGGATAAATGCAGAGAGTATCACCAAATTTATCTTTTAATGCCTGAGCAGCAGATACTGTTTTTGGAGATAGATTCTTAGCATCTGAAACAACTAAGAGTGCAGTTGTACCGGATTTTCCATCGATATCGCCAGAAGAAGCTGCAAGTGCTTTGTAAAGAGGGCTGTTACCACCAGTTCCGCTCAATGTAGCCATTCCTGCTGTAAAACCTTGGGTTGTATATCGTTCCATACCGTATAACATTTTTGTAGCCTCAGGTGTTATACTCGGCTTATGACCAAACGATCTAAGACCACCAACTTGACCAAGTTCTGGTAGAGTCTGGTTCATACGCCCAACAAACTCTTTTGCAATATCAAATTTCTTATTACCATCAAACATCTCCTCCATAGAGCTTGATCCATCAAGAATTACCAGAAAATTATCATGCTTAAGAGCGTACTGGCTACCATCAAGAGCTTGTGGGGAAAATTGAGCAAAGGGTTTTGTAGGTGATTGAGCTGCACAACCAACCATAAAAACCATCGCAACTGCAACAAAAACACTCCTTGAAATAAAATTTTTCATCGTTGTTTCTCCTTTAAAATTAAAACACAAATTAAAACCTTCTTTTAACCGATAAGTCTCTAACTACCAACTTAAGTAAACAAACAACTTACAAGATAGAAGATATAAACTAATCATTAACAACTGATAAACTAATCACCACAGATAACAGATAGACCACACTAAATTTACTTAATATATATGGGTATTAATAGTCAAGAAATAAAATTATAATGATTTCATGCTCATATTTTCTCCAGAATAGTATGTACAACAGAGTTCTTTTTTTTTAATATTTTTGATCCTCTCGTAATCTTGCATAGACTGATACCATATTTTTCAGCAATTTTTCGTTGAGTCATTCCACTATACAAATCTTTAAGAAGTTTCCATCGAAGAGAGAGGTCTTCAAGCTCACCGGGAGTCAATATCTCATCAAAAAAGCGTTCTAACTCATCTATATCTTTAATTGAAATTATTGTTTCTAATAACTGTTGATCTATTGGCATTTTAAATCACAAAACCTCTATTTTTTTTTCTATTTCTCTTTTTTCTATTATGATATATCGTGGTTACAAGTTATTATTTTATAGATAATTATGGATAATATATAAATTGATGAATAATATATCATAAATTTAAAAAACACCATAAAGGAGAGGTTATGCAGCCACGACTAAGATTTTACTCATCATCAACATTATTGCCAAAGGTTTTTATACTATTTACTTACATATCAGTTTGCTATATATCGAGCTGCTCTTATATAGATAAGCCTCTATCAGAAGAGTATATTACTGGTCAAAAAGAGGCTGAGATATATGCAAAGCAAGATGCAATTGATAGTCGCTGCATCAACTATCCTGTAGCATTACAGAGTAATATCTTAAATAACACCAAAAAGCATATCAAAAATTTCGA
This sequence comes from uncultured Desulfobacterales bacterium, assembly GCA_964425195.1. Lineage (GTDB taxonomy): Bacteria > Desulfobacterota > Desulfobacteria > Desulfobacterales > Desulfobacteraceae > Desulfamplus. The sequence continues at coordinate 48,018 of CAYRLG010000028.1, read as the reverse complement.
AGAGGAGAAAAGCCTTGAATTTATAAGTGGCTTCTCAAAAGGGTATCAAGACTTCTATAAAGAGTATATGAACCTCTACTGTGATAACTTGGATTCAATTAATATTGAGTTAGATCACGAACGTCCAAAGCAGTAAATATCTAACAAAGATATCTATTTGAGTGATTAGATACATAATCGCAAAATAATAAATTAGCGTCACGCCATAAAGTAAAATCCAAGATTCTTATCATAAGGTGGTGGGTTATAGAACTGAGCCTCAATATATCTATCTTTAACAGAATCTATTCGTACTCTTCGTTTGATTAAAGAGCGTTTGCTATCATCTAAAGTGAAAGTTACATCAAGGATATCTTCGGGTTCAATTTTATGCTGCTGACGCATAGTTTCAAAATCAATTCCTCTCATAGAGAGTTTTTTAACATTAATGTGCCCATGATCATTTTTGGTATAGTGGGTATAATCACCTGGAAGCATAACATCTTTATAACGAACCTTCCGCTGCTCTAATGTCTCTTCTGATGCAATATTCTCCTCGTCAAGAAGAGGTTTAAGATTGCTCTCCATTCTTTCAACATCAGAATCCTGAGGTATAGAATTTTGAGAAAGAGGACTTTTTTTATTTACAAAATTGAGTATCTCTTTGGTTGTCTCTTCATCTATTAAGCGGATTCCTATTGTCACGTTAAGGGTTATATTAGTGTCCAAGAAAGTTTGAGATGACAACTTATTTAAAATACGCAGCTTTGCCTGCTCTGCCTTATCTAAACTTGTCTGTGGCATGATAACAGTAAATTTATCTCCACTGTATCGAAAAATCTCATCAACAGCCCTAAGCATAGATTTAAGTATCATTGCAAACTCTTTTAATACATTGTCTCCCTGTTCATGCCCATACTTTTCGTTAATCTGTTTAAAATCTTTAATATCGATAATTAGAAGTGACGATACTATTCCATATCTTTTTAACATCTCAACTCTATTGTTCAACGTTCGTTCAAAACTATTTCTATTTTTTAGCCCTGTAAGAGAGTCTGTAAGTGCAATTTTTTTCAGAGCCTGATTATAATAGGATCGTTCAATAGCGATAGCCGCATACTCTGCAATTGTATTTAGCAGTGCAAGCTCCAATTGGGTAAAATTATGCCCACTAATTTTATTTATAAGCTCTATCACCCCAAATATCTTATCATCAGTCTTTAGAGGCACGCCAATAATAGATTTTGTTTTAAAACCTGTAGATTCATCCATACGGATGCTGAATCGCTCATCTTCTTCAACGTTTTCGACAATAAGAGACTCACCAGTACTCAAGATATGTCCTGCAATCCCCTCACCTTTTGGTATTCGTACCCCTTCAAGTTTCTCTTTATTTATACCAACTACAATTGTAAAAATCATGTCACCACTTTTAGGGTCTTTAAGCAGCAGAGACCAGTTCATAGGTTGAAAAATGGTGCCAATTTGATACATCAATACTTCAAGAGTCTCTTTAATAGTTTTGGCCTTAGCAAGAGGTTTACCAATTTCAAGAAAAAAAGAGACGTTTTTAATCCTTTCCATCACTCCTTTATCCATAATCTTTCTCCTTTTTGATATTAGATTTTGGCAGGATTACCTATCATAATAATCAAAATAGTCATCTTTATTATATCCTCCCTCCTGTTTACTTACCCGATATCTAATGGAACGAAGGGTAATTCCAAGCAGTTCTGCAGCTTTACTTTTATTGCCTCCTGCTATCTCCATAGCCTTTTGAACATAAGCTGATTCAATGGAAGATAGAATATCGTCAAGATTAACACCTCGTGCCACTTCATCAAGATCATAGCGACGATCTTTATGCCCTTCAATCCACCTACGTTTTTTGTGCATTGATATTGTAAGGCTCTCAGGAAGAATAATATTGGTAGATGATAGTGCAACGCTTCTCTCTATAAGATTTTCAAGCTCACGGACGTTACCTGGGAAGCTATATTTATTTAAAAAGGCAATGGCATAAGATGATAGCTTTGCTATATCTTTTCCCATTGCTTTTGAGTATTTTTCGGCAAAGTGGTTGGCAAGAATTTCAATATCACCTTTTCTGTCACGTAGAGGAGGAACTTTAATAGGAATAACATTAAGCCTAAAAAATAGATCTTCACGGAAGTTACCTTTAACAACTTCCTCTTCAAGGTTTTTGTTTGTTGCTGAAATAATTCTGACATCAACGGCAATCTCACGAGTGCTGCCAACTGGTTTCACAACAGTCTCCTGCAGCACTCTTAGAAGTTTAACCTGAAGCATGGTTGAAAGTTCACCAATCTCATCTAAAAATATGGTGCCTTGATGAGCAGCCTCAAAAAGCCCCTTTTTATCTGCAATAGCCCCAGTAAACGCACCTTTAACATGACCAAAAAATTCGCTCTCAATTAAATTTTCAGGAATACCACCACAGTTAACTACGACAAAGGGCTTATCTTTACGATCGCTCATATCGTGAAGTGCTCTTGCAATAAGCTCTTTTCCTGTCCCACTCTCCCCTGATATAAGTATATTTGTCTTAGTTGCAGCTACCTGACTTATCAAATTATATATCTTTACCATGCCAGAACTGTTACCTACAATCTTACCAAAATTGAGTTTTGCCTTACTCTCTTTATCAATAAGCTCACTTTTAAACTTAGGGTGTTTAAGATCAAGAGCCTTTTTAATTGTATGCTTCAGTTCATTGTTGTCAAAAGGCTTGGGTACAAAGTCATAAGCCCCCTCATTCATCGCCTCAACTGCAACTTCAGTCGTAGCATAAGCAGAGATCATAATGACAATAGTTTCAGGATTTCTTTTTTTTGCAGCCCTTAAAATATCCAATCCTGTTAAGTCTCCAAGACGAATGTCGCAAAGCAGCAGATCAAACAGCTTATCTTGAATCATTCTAAGAGCTTGCTTACCATTTTTTGCCAGGGATACATCGTAACCAGTCTGAATTAGAAGAACTTCAAGAAACTCACGCATACTAAGTTCGTCATCAACAACAAGGATTTTTGGCAGATATTCCCCCATCTCTGTATCTTCTCCATTAACTATTTTTGGAATCTACTTAAAAAGAGGTCAGCTCCTCTGATAGCCAATTTTACCACCAATTATAGTCATATAGACCTCTCCTTTAAGGCTAAATCCTGTAAATGGAGTGTTTCTACTTTTTGAAAAAAAGGCTTTTGGATTAACAGACCAGAAGGCATCTAAGTCAATTACAGTTATATCAGCATGGTTACCAACCTTAAGAGAGTTATCAATTCCAAGTATTGAGGCAGGTCTTTTAGACATTTTGTTAATAAGAGTTGGAAAGGATAGCTTACCATTTTGGACTAACTGCATAGATAATCCAAAAGAGGTCTCAAGTCCCACAATACCAAAAGCTGCTCTGTCAAATTCAACATCCTTTTCAAGTGGAGAGTGTGGAGCGTGGTCTGTTGCAATAATATCAATAGTTCCATCAACAAGAGCCTCTATAACTGCCTGACGATCTTTTTCAGTTCTTAAAGGAGGGTTCATTTTTGCATTGGTATCATACTGAGATACAGCTTCATCAGTAAGGGTAAAGTAGTGAGGAGCAGTCTCTGCTGTAACCTTCACTCCTCTTTTCTTTCCATTTCTTATAGCATCCACTGACTCTTCACAGCTTACATGGGCAATATGGATTGATGCACCTGTAAGTTCAGCAAGTGCAATATCACGCATCACAATCGTGCTCTCAGCAGCATTAGGAATCCCTTTGATGCCAAGTCTTGTTGCAACAACACCTTCATTCATTGCACCATCTCGTGCAAGGTTGATGTCCTCAGAGTGAGAAATAACAAGTAAGTCCAACCCACTTGCATACTCCATTGCACGCCTCATTACACGGGCATTTTCAACAGGATGACCATCATCGCTAATTGCAACTATACCAGCTCTCTTCATATCACCATATTCACATAAAGACTCGCCTTTTAAACCTTTTGTAATTGCACCAACAGGGTAAAGTCGGCAAAGTCCAGAAGAGTATAAACCGTTTGAAGAGAGATGAGAGCTATTAACAATCTCTTTGGCACGGCTTACCATGAAGGAGGTAATTGAGCTGTTATCATTTATAGGATAGGTGTTTGGCATTGCACAAACTGCAGTAAAACCACCCTTTGTTGCAGCCTTTAATCCGGTTTCTATAGTCTCTTTATATTCATGTCCGGGCTCACGAAGATGAACATGAAGGTCTATAAGACCTGGAACAACAACCATTCCTGTTATATCAATATCTGTTACTTTATCACTTTCAGATATAGAGTCACATGAATTTGACTCTATATTAGATTGAGCGTGTTCACATAGAGATTTGATTTCAATAGATGGCTCAACGATTGCTTCAATAATACCATTAGAGATTATAATATCTTTAAAAGCATCGATATTTCCAGGGTCAAGAACTCGTCCACCTTTTAATCTAATCCGCATTTTTAAATCCCCCTGAGACAAGATAAAATACAGCCATTCTAAGAGCAACACCATTTGTAACTTGTTCTAATATTATAGAGTACTCTCCATCAGCAACATCATTGGATATCTCAACACCTCTGTTCATAGGGCCTGGGTGCATAACCAAAACATCTCGCTTTGCACCTTTTAATCTATTGCTATTCAATCCAAAAAGCATTGAATATTCACGTTCAGTAGGAAATAAAATAGTCTCTTGACGCTCCTTCTGAATACGTAACATCATAACTACATCTGTATTTTCAATACAAGATTCAATATCAGGAGCAACTTTACATCCAAGTGTTTCAATCCCCTTAGGAATCATAGTTGGAGGAGCTGCAACAGTAACAGTTGCCCCCATCTTTGTAAAACCCTCTATGTTTGATCTTGCTACCCTGCTGTGGGCAATATCTCCAATAATAGAGATATTTAAGCCCTCAATTCGCCCCTTTTTCTCTCTTACACTCATCATATCAAGAAGAGCCTGTGTAGGGTGGGCATGAAGACCATCACCTGCATTGACAACAGATGCTTTTACTCTTCGAGAGATAAGCTCAGCTGCACCTGAAGATGGATGCCTGATAACAATAATATCTGGATTCATTGATTCAAGGTTCTTGGCAGTATCAATAAGAGTCTCTCCCTTCGCAATACTGCTTGAACCTGATGATATGGATATTGTATCTGCACTTAACCGCTTGGCAGCAATATCAAATGACAGCTTAGTTCTGGTGCTTGGCTCTTGGAAAAAAAGGACTATAGTTTTTCCTCTTAGGGTAGGAACTTTTTTTACAGGACGTTTAGATATCTCTTTCATCCCTTCTGCAGTATCAAGAATCATGTTGATATCACGGACAGATAGAGATTGAATATCTAAAAGGTCTTTATGTTCAAAACGCATTTTTACAATTTTCCGTTTAAATAAACAAAGTTGATGTCAAAGGGTAAAAGTTACGCGACTATCACTTTCCAATTTTAAAAATGGTTATTTCAATATATCTCCTATTCTATCCCATCTTACCCCAAACTCTTCGCTATTCCATGACCAATAAATTAAAAATGCTTTACCTTTAACAGCCTTTAAATCAACAAAGCCCCAGAATCTGCTATCATGGCTGTTATCTCTATTATCGCCCATTACAAAAAGAGAGTTTTCTGGAACCTTAGTAAGGGGCAAGTTATCACGAGTTGTAAATGTAGCTGGAATAACAGAAGGGTCTCTATAAACAGCATAAGGTTCATTCTCCTGAAGAGTATCGTTAACATAAAGTTTTTTATTTCTTATCTCAACTGTATCACCACCTACAGCTACAACCCTTTTAATAAAATCCTTTTCAGGGTCTTCAGGATATCTGAAAACCACTATATCTCGCCTTGCAGGCTCTTTAACTGAAATTAAAGTATATCCATCTGTAAATGGCAGTTTTACACCATAAATAAACTTACTGACCAAAATGTGATCTCCTATAAGAAGAGTATCCATCATAGAGCCAGATGGAATTTTAAATGCCTGTACAACAAATGTCCTTATAAAAAGAGCAAGAAGAATCGCAATTACTATAGCTTCTATATTCTCACGAACAGCACTCTTTTTCTTTAGAATTTTCTCTTCTCTAACCACCTTTTTATCCTCTGCCTCACTCTGTTTTTTGTCCGCCGATTTATCAACAGAACTATCACCCTTATCAGAAGGGTATGTTGTATCTTTCAATGTAGTATCAATTCCTTATAAATTTCACGCCTCTATAGGCATAATGTAACGATAAAACTTTAAGGGCGATTAATTTAATATCGCCCTTATATTTATACAAAATCAAAAAAAGTGCTGAGGTTCTCCCAACAGAAATGTACCATTTTTGATAGATTCTTTTAAGAGTGTTGCAATCTTTCTTGCCTTGATCATACTGGAGAGAGGAACAGTATGCACCTCTTTTCCCTGTATCATAATAGTTCCACTTTTAAGCTCTGCATAACTTACCTGACCAAAGCTTTTTGATGCTGCATTGGGATAATCATACCCATAATCAATTACTTGGGTAAAAATATCCTCATCAGATACAGATGTATATGTAACAATCTCTTCATTCAATATAGGAATTGGAATACCAAGCCCTACAGATAGAGAGCAACCGTATCCTCTTATGCTCTGCCCCACAAGCCACTCTGGTGACATCTCTTTTAAGTTGCCCATAACAAAAAGGGTAGCAGCTGGAGTCAGAGGTACTCCGTTTAGTCCACGTTGAACATCTTTTTTATGTTGAGTTCCATACCAAGTTACGTAACCTTGAGCACCACCTAAGAAAATCCTTGTACCAAGACCAATAGTTTTTAGGTAAGGATCATTTAATAGTGGACTTAAAGCACCAGAAGTAGAGTAGTTAGCATTTCCCATCTGCGGTTTAAGGGTTCCCATGTAGGTATATTTTATCTTATCTGATCTGTTGATAGCACAGTTGTAATTTTGATACGCATTTCGTGGATTACACATCGTTGCTTGAGCAAGATCATTTAAAGTTACTATTCTCTCAATACGCCGATTTGGATAACAGTCTGTACCATAGCTTTCTGCTCTCAGCTCAATTTTTTTTCCAGCAACCAAATCTTGAATAACATGACCGCCTCCATAGTTAAACTCTCCAGGAAAGATCCTATTTAAAGGGTCATCGTCACTTGTCTGAGTAGCACCAATAAAACAATCTACAGCAGCCACACCAGAGTATGCAGGCACATTGTTAAACCATGTTTTTGTAGTGCGTACAAGAGGCTTAGATTGTCCAATATTTATAAATGCACCTGATGAGCACATAGGGGCAAATGTCCCCGTTGTAACAACATCAATATTTTGAGCTGCCTCAACTGCACCATTTTCTCTAACAATATCAATGATCTCTTCGGCAGTTACCACTACAGCCTTACCGGCTCTTATCTTTTCATTAATCTGAGAATATGTTTTATTTACTTTAAATTGAGTCATAGTATTTTACTTTTCCATATTATTTAAATTGTATATGTATATTTCATACCTTTTTATACTACTTTTTAGCAAGCTCTTGTTTAACCTCATTTATTTTTAAATCAATATTGTTCTTAATCCATAATGGGTCCCACCACTCTACAGGATTTACGAACGTCTTAGCAATAGACATTCCAAAATGGAGGTGATCTCCTGCTGCAAGACCTGTTGTTCCAGTTTGTCCAATAATATCTCCCTTTTTGACCTCATCACCTATCTTTACTGATATACTACTTAAGTGAGCATAGGAAGAGCAAACACCAAAACCATGATCAATCAATACACATTTACCAAAAATACCGATATCCTCAACCCCTATAACTTTACCAGAATTGGCAGCTGGTATATTTGCACGAGAAAGAGATGCAAGATCAACCCCCATGTGATACTGTTGGTCAATCTGTTTACCATTATACTTGTATGTTCTATGATCCGCAAATTGTGCACGAGGAGCTGCCCCGGGAAGACGAAGAAATGGACCAGACCACATCAGCCTATTTTCGCTCTGATCCACAGGCTTTAAAATCTGCTCAATGTTAATTGGTCTTAATGTCTGATTGATATATATAAATTTACTCAAAAGGGGATTAGTCTCAGAGTCAAATGTTGCCTCAATCTCTCCTAAATTAAATTGTGGCATAATATTTTGTAAAAAAGAGTCAGAGATATCAAGGCTGTCTTTTCTAAACTTTTTATCCTTTATATAGTGGTAAAATCCTTTTTTTGCAATATTGCCAGCAACATCTTCTGCCTTTACATGTATATCTGTTCCAGCACCTTGAAGATGGGTTAAGGCAAAAAAAGCTGCAAAGACATTTTTCTGTTCAAACATTCCAGAGTATCCTCGATAGAATATATCTCCTACTTGCACTCCACTTTGAATATTCTCTTCATCATCTTTTAGTCTGTAGATAGCAAGTCCTACTCCCCCTTTAGTTACATTATGATGCTTACTTAACACCTCAATTTCTGGAGGTTTTGTATCTATAAATAATTTTTGTTCTATTGAGAAAAGATTACCGTTGTTCCATCTCCACCAAGAATAGTCAGAAACATGAACTGTAAGAATAGCTTCGCCATCTACCATGCCATATTTAGAAGACTCGATCGCAACTGTCAAAGTATCCTTTAAAACACCAGAGCCTATAAAAAGTCCGATATTTGACACACGAGGATAAGTTTTATCTAAAATAACTTTATCTTTATTGTTTTGAGATATAGAGATAAATATACGTCTTAATCCTGTTCCTTTTTCTGTAATATCCAAATTCATATTATATGTTTTTGGAAGATACTTTGACGGTATATTTACATTAACCAGAGGAGCTTTTAACTCAAATTGATTAAAGAAAAACCATAAAAAAGGTAAAACAATAAACAGAAAAAAGATAAACAGAAAAATTCTTTTCATATTGCACACCTAAATAGCACCTAATGTCTTGCAAGACTTTTAATAAAGATGTTTTTTGTATGAGTTACTATCAAAATTTGGACAAAATAGCAGCAATAATTCAAGTTATCAAGCCATTTTACACTATTAGATATAGAGGAACAAAGAGTCAATATAGCTTATTATTCAATGGATATTAAACTCATTGACAACAAACTAATTAAAAGATAAAAGTTTTTTTAATTAAATTTAAGTTTAATCAATTATGTTTTTCTTTTAAACAATCGAAAAAAATAGTGTTAATATTTAAGATAAATATATAATCCATAGATAAATATTAGGAGGGATAGGTGAAGGAAGATAAGGCAAAAAAAGATAATCCTAATACGACAACTGACACTCCAAAGAGTTCAACCTCCAGTAGCCAAGAAAATTTAACCGACACAAATTTAAATCAGCAGAATTCAACAATAGAGACTCAAAAAAGTTCAGAACAAATAACAGCAAACAAAGAAAAGGAAAAGGAGACTACACCAGAGATGAAAAACGAACAACAAAAAGAGACTACAGAACAGACTGAAGCAGCTCCAGTACAAATGACATTAAAAGAGAGAGTATCTGAAGCAAATCATATTGTTAAAAACAGAATGATTGCCTCTGTTGGTGCTGGTCTGATTCCATTTCCTGTAGTGGATATAGTTGCACTAACAGGTATTCAGATGGATACGGTTAGAGCTTTGTGCAAACTATACAATGTGAAATTTAGCAAAGATATCGGGAAAACTGCCATAACAACTCTAACTGGAGGTGTTGTACCTGTATTAACAGGACCTTGGGTTAGCTCTCTTGCCAAAACAATACCTGTTGTAGGACAAATTGTAGGGGCTGCATCTATGCCAATTATCGCGGGTGCATCTACCTATGCTGTCGGAAAGGTATTTATTCAGCACTTTGAGTCTGGTGGAACATTTCTCTCATTTGATCCAGAAAAGGTAAAAGACTATTTTCAAGAAGAGTTTGAAAAAGGTAAAGAGTTTGCAAAAAAAGAGGCAAAAATTAGTTAACCCTTTAAATTCTATCTACTTTAATCTTAATGTAGTAAATTTAAATATTCGTTAAAATAGAAAATCCCCCCTATCAAATTATTCCAATTACGATAGGGGGGATTTTGTTTATCTGTTTAATATTATTCAATTAGAGCCAGAACAGCTCCTTTTGGAACAGAATCGCCACTGCCAAAATTTACAGCCTTTACAACTCCGTCAACCGGTGCGGGAAGACCATTTTCCATCTTCATAGCTTCAAGAACTACAACAATATCTCCTTTTTTCACGCTCTGTCCAACTGCTTTTTCATATCTGATTATCATGCCGGGCATTGGTGCTTTAAGCTCTCCAGCCCCACCTGTTGAAGCTGCTGGTGTTGCTGCCTGAGCAGGTGCAGATGCTTTTGGAGCTGCGGGTTTTGCCTGTACAGCTTGAGCTGGTGCTGCTGTTTTTTGCGGAACTGCTCTTGATGCTGAAGGAGGCGGAGGCACAACTATTCCTGTTCCTGAACGAAGAGGTGCAGATTGTTGTACTGATGATGCCTGTCCTTGAGCAGGTATCTGCTGAGCATATGCAATAACTGGAGAGCCACCGATTTCATCAACTCCAACCTCAAAATATTCACCATCAACAAATACGTTAAATGTACGTAAAGCTGCTGTCTTTGCAGGTGCTTCGCCTGCTGGTTTAGCCTTATTAGAAGCTGCTGCAACTGCTGCTTCAAGAGCAGATTTTTCTACAAGCTCTCCAGCTTTTGCCTTTTTAATAATTTCACTCTGCTTTGCAACATCGTCCATAGTTGTAGGCTTCATTGATGCGGGTAAAGGCTCTTTTCCATATTTTATCTGGAGATATTTTTTGCCGGTTACAGGGAAAAGAGTGTAGATTAAGAGATCATCGTCATCAACCGCAAGATCGCCTATTGCCTCTTTAGCCTTTTCAAGCTCTGGCTCTAACACCTCTGCTGGGCGGCATGTAATCGGCTCACTTCCTCTGTCGTAGCCTTTAAGAGCTTTTTTCTGAACTTCTGGATCAATTGGAATTGCTGTTTTTCCATACAGTCCATAACATAGATCTTTGACCTGTGCGGTTATCATTTTATAACGCTCATCTTCGGTATCAAAAAGGACGTTATTCACAGTCTGAGTGCCAACAATCTGACTTGTAGGTGTTACTAATGGAATCTGACCAAGCTCTCGTCTAACTCTTGGAAGCTCTTTATAAACCTCTCCGATGCGATCAAGAGCATCCATATCTCTTAACTGATTAACAAGATTTGAGAGCATACCGCCCGGGGTCTGGTGCAGAAGAACATTGATATCAATAACAGATACCTTTGTGTCATCTAAAAGATGACGATATTTGGGCAGAATCTCCTGCTCAAGAGTCTCGTTGATTGATGCCAAAAGCTCAATGTCAAATCCAGTATCTCTATCTGTTCCAATAAGAGACATGACAAGTGGTTCAAGTGCTGGGTGGGAGGTTCTGTAAGCATAAGGAGTTAAACATGTATCTAAAATATCAACACCAGCCTCAACAGCTTTAAGATGTGTCATTGGTGCCATGCCGGAAGTAAAATGGCTGTGCAGATGAATTGGTGGTTTTACATTCTCTTTTAACGCTTTAATAAGCTCATAAGCATCATAAGGAGCCATAAGACCTGCCATATCTTTTATGCAGATACTATCCGCACCCATAGCTTCAAGCTCTTTTGCCTTTTTAATGTAATAGTCAAGCGTATAAACAGTACCGCCCATTCTCGGCTCTGTCAGAGAGTAACACATACAGCCCTGAAAATGTCTGCCGCACTCTTTAATAACTGGAACTACAGCCTCAAAGTTTCTGTAATCGTTAAGAGCATCAAAAGTTCTAAAAATATCCATACCGTTATCAGACGCCCGTTTTACAAAGAGCTTTGCAACATCATCAGCGTAATTTCTATATCCAACAAGATTCTGCCCGCGAAGAAGCATTGAGAAAGGAGTCTTTTTAAAATAGCGTTTTAATGTGCGGATACGCTCCCAAGGGTCTTCATTTAGATAACGGTGCATTGTGTCAAAGGTTGCTCCTCCCCACACCTCAACCGCCCAGAAACCAACTTGATCCATTCTCTCTGCAATTGGAATCATATCCTCGGTGCGTCCCCTTGTTGCAAAAAGGGATTGATGTCCATCTCTTAAGGAAAGGTCTTCTATTTTAAGTGGATTGGTTGCTGCTGGTCTCTCTTTTTCGCAGTTAATCTCACACATGTTTATTCTGCCATGTTCACTCATTTATATATTTTCTCCTTAATTTTTTGATTATCAGCAGCCAACGTTTCAAGACGTTCGACTGACCAAATTTTTATTATTTAAATGTTCTCATCTGCATCATTGAACGCATAGTCATCTGTGCATTTCTTCCAGCAAGCCCCCAAACACTTGGGTAATTTTGCGGATTAACTGCAAAACTTGAAACATAGTGCTGCTCAAAAGAAGGTGGTGCATAAGATGCCTCTTCTTGAGTCTTAATATATGTAAATACTGCTGATGTGATTGCAGCTAACTTTTTTTTATCTATGCTCATTTATCTTATATCCTCAAAGTTTATGCTCCTATTTATGCAAAGCAACAATCTACACTGGAATATTACCGTGCTTCTTGGCTGGACGCATCTCTCTTTTTGTGCACAGAGCATCTAAAGCATCGCAAAGCCTTGCTCTTGTCTCTGCTGGTCGTATAACAGCATCAACATACCCGCGGCTTGCTGCACAGTATGGATTTGAGAAAAGGTCTTCATACTCCTTTATCTTTTGCCTTCTTGTCTCTTTTGGGTTATCTGAATTTTTTATCTCTTTTGCATGTATAATATTTGCAGCACCTTCAGCTCCCATAACCGCAATCTGGGCACTGGGCCACGCAAATGCCATATCTGCGCCAAGATGTCTTGAACACATGGCGATATATGCCCCTCCATAATCTTTGCGTGTAATTAGCAAAAGTTTTGGAACTGTAGCTTCAGAGTAGCACCATAACAACTTTGCACCATGACGGATAATTCCACCCCACTCCTGATCGCTTCCGGGCAGATATCCCGGGACATCAGCAATAGTTAGCATTGGAATATTAAAGGCATCACAAAAACGGATAAAACGAGTTGCCTTGTCAGATGCGTTTATATCAAGACAACCTGCAAGGTATGCTGGTTGATTTGCAATTATACCGATTGTTCTTCCGTTCATTCTGGCAAAGCAGATAATGATATTTTTTGCAAAATATTGATGAGGCTCAAAATAGACTCCATCATCAACAATAGAGGTTATCACACTCTTGATGTCATAAGAGGCATTTGGATTGTCAGGAATGAGAGCATCAAGGCTTTCGTCCATACGATATGGAGAGTCTTGAGTCGGAATAAACGGTGGGTCTTCCATGTTATTAGACGGTAGATATGACAGTAGAGTTCTAATCTGCACAATAGTATCTTCATCAGAATCGCAGGCAAAATGTGCAACACCACTCTTTTCGTTGTGAGCCATAGCACCTCCAAGCTCCTCAAAACTTATCTCTTCCCCAGTAACCGATTTGATTACTTGCGGTCCTGTGATAAACATATAGCTTGAATCTTTAACCATAAATATCCAGTCTGTCATGGCAGGAGAATAGACAGCTCCACCAGCAGTTGTTCCCATTATTGCTGTGATCTGTGGAATTACTCCAGAAGCTGAAGCATTTCTGAAAAATATCTCACCATAGCCAGAAAGTGCGTCCACACCCTCTTGTATTCTTGCCCCTCCAGAGTCGTTCATCCCAACAACTGGAGCCCCAGCTTTCATCGCCATATCCATAATCTTGCATATCTTTTTTGCCTGCATCTCGCCCAAACTGCCTGCTCTTGATGTAAAATCTTGGGAATATGCAAACACAATACGTCCATTAACCTTACCATGACCTGTTACAACACCGTCTGCTGGAATTTCGGTCTTTTCCATTCCAAAATTTACACACCTATGAGATACAAACATATCTATCTCTCTAAAAGTTCCTTGATCGAAAAGGCAATTTAAACGCTCTCGAGCATTGAGTTTTCCAGTTTCAGCTCTTTTTTTCAGGGCATCTTTCCCGCCCATCTCAAGAATCTTTCTCTCTCTATCTTTAAGATCCTTGATCTTGTCTGCTATAGCTCCCATCTTATCAACCTTCCTTGTAAAATATTTATTTAAGAAAAAATCACAAATTGCAATTTATGTTCACTATAAACACTGTACACATATTCATACAATAAACTTATTATTCACACAATAGACTAAACATTTATAAAAAAATAACCCACCTCCTCATAAAAACAGATAGTACCCAACTACAAATCAATGAGATATATTAATAGAAACAATTAGTTATATTTTACCCCCCCTTATTCTGAACAACCGCTCACCAAAGAGAATAGTTGTGAACAGTCGCTCAGTCAAGATAATAGTTTAAGCAGATCAGTTTTTTTTAGTGGATATATTTGCTGTGGCTGAAGAAGAATCACTGCATTTAAGACGTATTTTTATTCTCCCTGCTGAGAAAAATATGGCAACCAACCCCAAAATACTGAATAGAACCATTGCTCTTTGCATAGTCACCATGAACCCATCAATAGTATCATGGTTTATTGGTCTATTTCCAAGATAGTGTGCAAGCAACACCGTGATTATGGTCATGCCAGTAAGCATACCTGTAGTCCTCATCGTGGCTATGACGCTTGATGCAACTCCATAATCTTTCGGCGTTACACTGCCCATAATGGCTGTACTGTTTGGAGTAGAAAAGAAGCCAAAACCTAATCCCATTACAACAAGAATAGAATAGAGCATTAAAAGAGGTGTTGAAGCTGTGAGCATTGCAGACATTACAAGTCCTACAGTGCAAAGAGACATTCCTGCGGTGGCAATCCATGCGGGTTGATAGCGATCTGCCATTCTACCAGCAAGTGGGGCACAAATTGCTTGAAGAAGAGGCTGTAAAACAAGAATAAATCCAGCACTTTTGGGAGAGATTCCCCTTACAACTTGAAGATAGATACTGAAAAAGAATGTGACTCCAAAAGATGCTGCATAGTTAAACCATGTTGCAATATTGCTAAATATAAAAACTCTATTTTTAACTATACTTCTAAGTGAAATCAATGGAGAGTTAGATTTTAACTCATACATTATAAATAGAGCTAAACCAGCAGTGCCTCCAAGTGCAGACCATTTAGCATAATAGAAATGGTTAATCTCTACAATTCCAACTATAATTGAGGCAAGAGACACCATGTATATTATGCTGCCAAACCAATCAAATCTCTCTCCATAAGCGTCTGCCCACTCACCCTTAAGATTTATTAAAGCAAACAGAAAGGCTGAAAGCTCTACTGGAACAGCTGCATAGAAAATCCATCTCCAGTTAAGATATTGAACCATAAGACCAGCAAGCGTAGGTCCTGTTGAGATACCAAGATATATGCAACTTACAACCACACCAATAGCTCTTCCTCGCCTGTTATTAGGAAAAACTGAAGTTAGTATCGCAAAGCTGGTTGAGGTTATCATTGCGGCACAAGCACCTTGAATAAGCCGGAAAATTATCAATAACTCAATGCTTGATGCAAGAGAGACTGCAACTGTGGCTATTATCATAAAAAATGTACCAGCAAGAAATATCTTTTTTCGCCCATGAATATCAGCAAATCGTCCAACAGGAAGCAGGCACATTGCAACACCAAGTATATAGACCATCTCAATTAGCCCAAGGTGGACAGCACCAGCGTTAAATTCAACTCCAATTGTGGGCAGAGCAACACCCACTGCTGAAAACATGAAAGGAGTTAAGAACTGTACTGCTGCAATAACCCAAAGTGTTGTTGAAAGGGAGGTGTTGTTATTATGGTTCACTTGAAAATTAGAAAGGTTTTTCATCAAAAATCTATGTTATTAGGCGTTCTTGGAAAAGGTATCACATCTCTTATATTGGTAATGCCGGTTATTAACATCAAAAATCTCTCAAATCCCATGCCAAATCCAGAGTGAGGAGCAGAACCAAAACGTCTTGAATCTAAATACCACCAGTATGACTCTTTAGATAGCCCCATCTCATCCATACGGTTAATAAGCACATCAAGCCTCTCTTCACGTTGGCTTCCACCTATAAGCTCACCTATTCTTGGAACTAATAGATCAACTGCGGCAACAGTACGATCATCATCATTTAGCCTCATATAAAATGGTTTGATTGATTTAGGATAGTTTACTAAAAAAACTGGTTTTTTAAAGTACTCCTCTGCAAGAAAACGCTCATGCTCAGATTGAAGATCATTTCCCATTACCACTTTGTATTCAAATGTTTTGCCAGATTTAATTAGAAGCTCAACAGCCTCATCATAGCTGATTGTTGAATACTCTTCATGGATTAGTGTATCAAGAAGGGATTTAAGGTTTTTATCAACAAAATCTGTAAAAAGAGCGATATCTTCACTACAGTTTGTAACTGCATGAAGAGTGAGATATTTTACAAGCTCTTGAGCATGAGCCATGTTTTGAGTAAGATCACAAAATGCCATCTCCGGCTCAACCATCCAGAACTCTGCAGCATGACGGCTTGTATTGGAATTTTCTGCTCTAAATGTTGGGCCAAATGTGTAAACATCGCCAAGAGCCAAAGCAAACATCTCAGCAGATAACTGCCCTGATACTGTAAGGTTTGCCTCTTGCCCAAAAAAATCTTGCTTAATATCCAATTTTACAGATTTTGAACTTTGCAAAAGATCAAACTGTGCCATCTCTAATGGATTTAACGTTGTAACCCTAAACATCTCCCCTGCCCCTTCACAGTCTGAGCCTGTAATAATTGGTGTATGAAGATATCTAAATCCCTTTTCATGGTAAAATTTATGAATTGCAAATGCCATCTCTGACCTTATTCTAAAGAGTGCACTATACTTATTAGTTCTGGGACGAAGATGTGCGATGGTTCGTAAAAATTCATCTGAATGTCTCTTTTTTTGAAGCGGATAATCTTCAGGAGCAAGGCTTATCAACTCTACCTTATTTGCGTGAATTTCCCACTTTTGCCCCTTACCCGGAGACTCTACAAGCCTTCCCTCTATAGCAACAGCAGAACCAGTTGTAATTTCAGCAATTTTATTATAATTTTCGAGATGATTGTCTGCAACAATCTGAATGTTCTTTAAACAAGAGCCATCATTTATCTCCATAAATGAAAACTCTTTTGAATCACGCTTTGTTCTGACCCATCCTTTTACAATAACTCTATCTATTTCAGACTCTGATGCAAGAAGTTTATCTATCTTAATCCGTTTCATATTCACCTTTTAGTATTTAATATTATAGTTGAGAAAGAATTTTTTAATTCAATACTCAAAAAGATAACCCTTTGGTCCAGCATTGATTACAGAAATACCATCTATATCGCTTTTTCTATTCCATCTTTCATGGATATGTCCACATACTGTAAAAAGTGGTTTCGATTTTTCGATAAAGGCTCTTATAGTTTTGCTGCCAATGTGTTGATTGTTATCTAACATATCTAAACAACCAAATGGGGGAGAGTGAGTTATAAATACAAATTCACTATTAGGCTTTGATAAGAGATGCCAAGCACTCTCCTCAGAGAGGTCAACAGACCATGACGGAAAAGGGGTAACTGGTATGGCACAACCAATTCCTATAAATAGAACTTGGTTTATCTCTATTGAGTTGCCATGTAAAACATGAAAGTTATCAATATCAGATGATACCTCTTTTAGCTCAATGTAACTCTCATGATTGCCCGGCACTAAAATAACTGGAATTTTTATTGCAGAAAGAAGCTCAATGGTCTCTTTTAAGCCTCTTCTAAACAGAGCATAATCACCCGCACCTATTGCAAAATCTGCACCTACTGATTTTTCAATAATTGATTTACAAAATATTTTATCACAGTGTATGTCGCTAAATAGTATATATTTCATGCTTTTTAAAGATAGTATAAATTTATCTACTTTTGTATTGGTTATCGTTTTTATCTCTATCAAATATCAAAAAAGAGGATAGTTTCAATTATCTGCTATTAGCTCTTTTGCCTATTACCGAACAGATACCTACTGCCAAAGCAAATATGACATCTAATGCAAAATGATCGGCAATTGTTCTATCATACAGTAGTTTTGATTCAGCAGGAAACTCATCATCACCATCCCAAAAAAGAACAGCCACTGAAATGCGAGGAGTTATTTTAAAAATATATGATGCGTCAGCCATGTCAAACTCGATTCCACCAAGCTCTTCACAATTTTTCTTAAACTGTTCGATATTACCGCTATAGCGTGAGGCTATCAAGTTAGTTGGAATCTGATGCGGACCGCGAAAAAACGTTGAACCTCCCGGAATATCCTTTTCAGATATCCACTCTTTATGGAGAGTTATCTCTTTTACTTGAAGAAGGTAATTTATAATAAAAATATAAAAATAGTCATGAGGACGAAAACTTTGTGAATGTACATTTATATTCTCAATTTTGCACTGTTCAGGATATATTACATAATCATCGCCCCACACAGATAAAGTATAACATCTTCTTATCTCATCATATCTGCACAATGCTCGCTTACAAACATCTTCAGGTATTAGCTCAGATAACTCCTTAAAATTAGTTGCATCAACCGTGTATCCCATGTATATAGTCCTATATAATTTTAATTTATATCGCCTATCTTTTATCGCCGAGTTACCTATCTTTTACAATATTTCTGGTAAACTAACTGTCACTTGAACCCCATATATCAACAATTTTCTTGTTTCCTGGATAATCAACTGTCTTGTAACTTGTAATTGTTGATAGTCTCTGTGTTATTCTTGCGATTCTTTCAACATTTTTTTTAATTGAAGCCATGTCTTTATTTAACTGGCTATCTGGTTTGTGATCCATCATAATTAGCTCAGTGTATCCAACTAAAGCCTGAAGAGGTTGGTTAAGCTCATGACATACTGCCCCTGCCATCTCAAGAACCCCTTGAAGTTTTTCATTTTTTATCTTCTCATCATCCGCAAGTTTTCGTGTTGAGATATCTGTAAAGGTAGCAATAATCCATGCCATAGGATTTTTAGGATCAGCACTGCTTATATGGATACTTGCTGGGAACGTACTTTTATCCTTCCTAATTAGAGTTACCTCAATCTCTGTTCTCTTAGCATTTGATATTGTTGAATATATCGCCTCTCCATTTTTTAGAAAACTCTCTTTTGACTCATAGATCATCTCAGCACTATAACCTTCAAAATCCTCTTTTCTATCATAGCCAAACAGAGTTATCATCTCAGGGTTTACCCATTTAAAAACTCTGTTTTCAAGCAGAGCTATCCCCACCGGTGACGTTTGTAAAATTTTTTCAAGAACTGTTTGCTGTTGTTTATATGCTTCGTCTGACTCTTTTCTCTCCACTGCAAGTGCGATATATTGAGATACAATATTTAAAATACTTAAATCGCTCCTTTGATACATATCCTTATAAGAATAGCTTTGAACTCCAATCACCCCGACAACTCTATTTTTAGTTTTTAAAGGTGAGCCTAACCAAACTTTACTCAATGTTCCAACTATTGGCATACCTTTTGATTCAGCATAACGTTCAATATCTTCTTTATAGAACATCATTGGTTTTCCATCTTTTATAATTTTTGCAGTAAGCGAAGCACTATTGGCTAAATTATATATCGGGCTGACATCTCTATCTTTTTGATCAAAATAGTAAGGAAACCTTATACAATCCTCATCTTCGTGGTATATTGCAATAAAAAAATTATCAACATTGATTATTTTAGAAAGAGATTTATGGATAGCTGTATAAAATTGGTCAAGACTCTCTGTTCTATTGACAGCATCTGCAATTTCAATCATCACATCAATGGTTTTATGGGTATTTCTAATATCAGGCACCTTGATTTGATTATTCTTCTGTTTCATTATGATATCCATGCCATAGTGCATAACAAACAAAAAAGATAAAATGTTTATAATGTATTAAAACCGATTATTTTTTAGAAGTATCTCATTAAAGGTGTCATAAATCAAGATTTATGATAATGTGCCAGCCGACTTAAAAAGGTGAATATTTTAAGATATCAACGGCTGTATCCTGAACAACAGCTATTTAGCAAGAATAGCATTTTATATAAGTTTTTTGAGGATGATACTAAATGAAGTCAATAGAAGAGATATCCCTTCTTTATGAAATAAATGAGGCTCTCAATGACAATACAGATATGAAAAAAGCTCTGTATAAGGTTTTAGATATTCTATCCGAATCACTTAATCTTATACGTGGTACTGTTACGCTGCTCGATTCAGTGACGAAAGAGATAAGAATAGAGGTTGCTCACGGCATTTCAGAACGAGCAATGAGACGTGCAAAGTATAGACTTGGTGAAGGAATTACTGGTAAAGTTATTCAGACAGGAGAGTCTGCAGTTGTCCCAATTATCAATGAAGAGCCTCTATTTCTTGATAGAACTGCCTCCCATAAAGGAGACACGGGGCAGGACTACTCATTTATTTGTGTTCCCGTAAAAAAGGGGAGTCGTGTAATTGGTGCATTAAGTGCAGATAGACCATATCAGGGTAAAAGTGCCCTTCAGCAAGGTGAGAAAGTCTTATCTGTTGTTGCTACAATGATTGCCCGCCATGTAATCAACCTTGAAAGGTTACATAAAGAAAAAGATAAGCTTAAACAGGAGAATATTCGATTAAAAGGAGAGCTTGAAAACCGCTATAGCTTTTCAAATATTATTGGTAATAGCAATAAGATGCGAGAAGTGTTTCAGATGATCTCTCAAGTTTCAAGAAGTAACGCAACCGTACTTATACGAGGAGAGAGTGGAACAGGCAAAGAGTTGATTGCAAATTCAATTCACTATAATAGCCATCGCAACAGCCATCCTTTTGTGAAAATCAACTGCGCAGCACTTCCTTCCAATCTTATAGAAAGTGAGTTGTTTGGTCATGAAAAAGGCTCTTTTACCGGAGCACTTCAGCAGAAAAAAGGTAAGTTTGAGATGGCTCACCAAGGAACCATTTTTTTAGACGAAATTGGTACTATGGATCTGACAGTTCAGGTAAAACTTCTGAGAGTACTTCAAGAAAAGGAGTTTGAGAGAGTTGGCGGGCATGAGACAATAAAAGTTGATGTCAGAATAATTGCAGCGACAAACAGTAACCTTGAAGATATGGTAGAAAAAGGGACATTTAGAGATGACCTCTATTTTAGGCTTAATGTTTTTCCTATCTATGTTCCAAGTTTAAGGATGCGGAAAACAGACGTTATTCTTCTTGCAGATCACTTTTTAGAGAAATATTCAAAGGAGCACTTTAAGGAGATAAAACGATTTTCAACCCCTGCTATTGATATGCTTATGGAGTACCATTGGCCCGGAAATGTTCGTGAGCTTGAAAACTGTATTGAACGTGCTGTAATTCTATGTAATGAAGGTGCTATTCACAGTTATCATCTACCTCCAAGCCTCCAAACAGGCAAAACTTCACACACTCTTGCACCAATAACAATGGAGGAGGCTGTTGCAAATCTTGAAAGAGAGATGATAATAGACTCTCTTAAAAACACACGAGGCAATATTAAAAAAGCAGCGGAATTGATAGGAACTACAGTGAGAAAATTTGCCTATAAGGCTGGAAAGTACAATGTAGAGTATAAAGATTATAGATAGGGGAGAGTAATAAAAAGATGGTTGGAACAATAGTGAATGCGGTTGCCATAATTGCCGGAGGTCTTGTTGGCATAATGTTTAGAGGTGGCATTCCTGAAAAATATAATAAGACTATCATGCACGCTATAAGCCTTGCTGTATTGGTTATTGGCATTAAAGGTGCTCTTAAAAGTGATGATCTACTAATAGTGATATTTAGTTTAGCATTAGGTAGTCTTTTAGGCGAGTTGATTCACATTGAAGATGCTCTTGAAAAAGTTGGACGTATTTTGGAAAAAAAGTTCTCAAAAGGAGACGATGGACGTTTCTATCAAGGATTTATAACAGCAACACTTATATTTTGTGTAGGCTCAATGGCTATTGTTGGTTCTCTTGAAAGTGGACTTACCGGCAATCACCAAACCCTTTTTGCAAAGTCTGCTTTAGATGGAATCACCTCTGTTATACTTGGATCATCTTTTGGTATGGGTGTTATATTCTCAGGTGTTCCGATATTGTTATATCAAGGGGCAATCACAATGGCTGCTGTATTTATCAAACCGTTTCTCCAACCAGATGTTGTAAGCCAGATGTCATCAGTAGGAGGGGTGTTGATTATGGCAATTGGCATAAACCTTTTAGGAGCTGCTAAAATAAGAGTCGGAAGTATGCTGCCAGCAATTTTCCTTCCGATAATCTGGTACATTATCACTGGATGGTTTTGATTTAGATATCACCTGTTTTATGCCTGTCTGAATTAAGATTTTTAAGAGTTAAGTTCTTACTTTTAACCACATACAACACATGAAAAATAAGGAGAGAATAAGCAGATGACAACATTTCCTCATATTTTTAACCCTATTAACATTGGCTCCATGACTGTTAAAAACAGACTTATGATGTCTTCAATGAGTATAAATTTTGGAGTTGATGATAAATGCCATGTCACTGATCAGTTGACTCAATATTTTGTTGAAAGGGCAAAAGGAGGCGTTGGCATGATGCTTGTCGGTGGTGGAAGTGTTCATCCTGGAGGACAAGAACTCCCTGATCTACCTATTTTATATGAGGATAGCTGTATCCCCTCTCTTAAACAGATGGTTAAAGAAGTTAAAGAGGCTGATCAATCTCCGTTAGTTGACAGTTTAGGTGCTCACAAAGTCAAATTTGGAGTTCAATTAATGCACGGGGGGCGTCAATCATATTTACCACAAAAGGTTGCACCTTCACCAATTCCTGCTCCAGCTGTTGTAAAAGGTGAAGTTAGAGCACTTGAAGTTGACGAGATACAAGAGCTTGTAGAGTGTTTTGGTAGTGCTACAAGACGGTGCAAGGAGGCTGGATTTGATTTTGTAGAGATTCATGCAGCACATGGTTATCTTATAAATCAATTTATGTCCCCAAACTCAAATATAAGAAAAGATAAGTATGGAGGAACATTTGAGAACAGAACACGCTTTTTATTTGAAATAATTGAAGATATAAAGCTAAAAGCAGGTAAAGATTTCCCCTTAGGTATCCGCATTAACGGACGAGATTATATAAAAAATGGTTGGGAACTTGAAGATGCTGTCAGGCTCGCTCCGCTTTTAGAGAAGGCTGGAGTTGCATATCTGCATCTTTCAGGAGGGGTTTATGGTTCAACCGAACTTACAATTCCTTCCATGTATTCTGACCATGGCTGTTTTGTCTATATGGCTCAAGAGATTAAAAAGCATGTCTCCATTCCTGTGATTACTGTTGGTAGAATCAAATCGCCTGTGCTTGCAGATGAGATATTAAGAGATAAAAAAGCAGATGTTGTCGCAATGGGACGAGCACTACTTGCAGACCCATACCTACCAATAAAAGCACAGCAAGGCAGACTATCTGAAATACGCCCATGTATTGGATGTTGTCTTGGTTGCATTCATGCAGTGCTTGCAAAAGAGCCCGGATCATGTGTTGCAAATCCTGATGTTGGAAGAGAGTATAAACTCAAAGAGGAGTGTCAAAAAGAGAAGCCCCTTAGCTTTTCCACCACATCAGTATCCTCTTTAGAACAAACTGACAACAAACTAAAAATCCTTGTAGTTGGGGCAGGACCTGCAGGTATGGCAGCCGGACGTCTCTTTGCAATCAGAGGTCATAAAGTTGTTATTATTGAAAAAAAGCCCCATTCAGGTGGATTGTTATACCTTGCAGCTAAAGCACCGGGACGTGGTGAACTTGGTGATATCTTACAATTTTTTAAAAACGAGCTTACAAGACTCAATGTAGAGATACTTTATGGAAGAGTTTTTGATGAGCAGATTCTAAAGTCATTTCAACCAGACAAGGTTGTTGTAGCAACAGGGTCAATGCCAGACATGCCGATGATTAAGGGGCTATTTCAGAGTAAAATGGATGTTGTAACCAGTGTTGATATCTTAGAAGAGTCAAATCACGATAATTTAACTAAAGAGAGTCAAAATAGAATCCCTTTAGTTAAGGTTAAAAAAGGTATTAAGCGAATTATTGTTATTGGCGGTGGTATGACAGGGCTTATTGTTGCTGATTATATTGCTGCACAAGGTAATGAAGTATATGTACTCAACCGAAAAAAGAGTTATGCAGAGGAGATGTCTGCAAATGATCGCTACTATTTAAGAGAGAGCCTTAAAAAAAATGGAGTTACCCTTTACAAGAATGTTGCTATTGATCGTTTTACAGCAAACGGTGTTGAGTTTCATATCACAAAAAAACAAACTCCAGATAAAAAAGGAGAAGTTTCTAAAGAAGATACCTCTCTCATAATAGATAGATGCGATATGGTTGTAATTTCTGAAAAACATATCTCAATCAGGGATATCAAAAAACTTGAACCTTTAACTCAAGCAGAATTCCATTTTATCGGAGATGCCAAATCTCCACGCCATCTTATGTACTGTATAAGTGAAGCGGAAGAGATTGCACGATCATAAAAAGATGAAAATACTATCAGTATCTGATGTTGTTGTTCCATCACTTTACAAAGAGTTTGATCAAGAGCGGTTTAGCGATATTGATCTTGTTCTTGGGTGTGGGGATCTGCCGCCTGAATATCTCTCTTTTATACTTCACACACTCAATGTACCTCTATACTACGTGCGTGGCAACCATGACATCAGATATGATAGTAAACCTCCTATGGGGTGTACAGAGATTCACGGTAAAATTGTAAAATTTAATAATCTTAAGATAATGGGTCTTGGCGGTTCAAGATGGTATAATGGAGGGATGAATCAATATACCGAAGCCCAAATGAACAAAATAATAAGTGATATGAGGTTATCTCTTTGGTGGAACAGAGGTGTAGATATTGTAATCACACATGCCTCTCCCCGTCATATCCATGATGCTGAAGATCGTTGCCACAGAGGGTTTAGCTCATTTGTACGATTTATTGAAAAATATAAACCACCTTACTTTATTCATGGACATATTCATCAAAATTTCACATCTGCTGAGGAGCGAATAACTACTGTAAATAAGACAAAGGTAATCAACACCTATGGCTACAACATCATCGAAATCAATAGTTGAGAAGTTGCGTGACTTTTTTTGTATCAGTAACAGAGATGATTTTATAAATAGAGACGAGATTCAACTCAATGATTGCACTGAAGTAAGAAATATCTCCTCATTTGAAAGTATCCAAAAACAAGAGTGTGCATTTGATAGCAAAGAGCGTGGGGTTCAGACTGTTAAATTGAGCCAAATTGCAGGTAGTGTAGGGAGATATCAAGATTTTGACGATCAATTTCGTTTTAAGAGCCAAATTCCTTCAGAACGATTTACTTCTATTCTTGAAGCTATGCGTTGCGGTACAGTTCTTCCACCAGTAAAACTATATCAGATAAAAAATGAGTATTATGTGCTTGATGGTAACCACAGAGTTGCTGCTGCAAAAAAACTTAATCATGATGAGATACTTGCTACAATAATTGAGTTTATTCCATCTCGTGAAACACTTGATAACGTGCTCTACAAAGAGATGATGGTCTTTTGTGATAAAACAGGGCTTCCTCGAACGATTAAGCTCACTGAGGTTGGACAGTATGAACACCTGATTGAGCAGATAGATGAGCACTATACATATCTTAAAGAACAAGCATCTATTTTAAATAGCGATTCACATTTGGACGATCCAAATGTGAATCGTGCTTCTCTTCCCCTCTCTTCTTTTACAACCGCACCTACCTTTGCAGCAGCAGCCAGAGATTGGTATAAAACTATATATCAACCTTTTTGTTCAATTATCAAAAGAGGTAATATTGTAAGAAAATTTCCAGACAGAACTGTTGCAGACTTTTATGTCTATATATCTGTAGGGCACTGGAAACGCAAACGCCCTGCCCAGTATGGCATTGGTCTTGGCAAGTTGATCCCAGATACAATGGAGCAGTTCAGAGAACAGATGGCTGAACTTAATGAAATAGAGTACCCTGAGATGAAACAGAGTATTACAGCGTTTGTTCTTATGATAGTACGGGCTAAAAATGAGTACAAAATAATCGAACAACTCTTTGAACTTGACGAAATTGTTGAAATTCATGCAGTTCATGGCGATGCAGATCTTCTGGTAAAGATTCGTTTATCAAGAGACCTTTTAAGTTCTGACGCAGAGGTAATATCAGACTTTGTTCATGAAAAGATGAGGCAGTTAAGTGGAGTTATCAGCACTAAAACCTTAATTCCGGGACTTTCACGTATTAAACTTGTATAGTTCGTAAGTTATGATTTTTTATAGTCATAGGAATACCCGCAACTGTATAGATAACCTGATCCGCTATCTGTCCAATCTTTTGATTCACCATTCCTGCCATATCTCTAAATCTTCTTGCTATAGCATTTTCTGGTACAACACCCATTCCTACTTCATTTGAGACCAAGAAAATTGGTGATGACGATAACATAAGCGCATTTTGTAGCTCTTTAGTAATACTTGATATAGCATCGTCATCGTAGTTGTTAAACATAAGATTTGATACCCACAATGTAAGACAATCAACAATAATAACATCACAAGATTGAGAGACTTCTCTTATTTTTAACGGAACTTCAACCGGTACTTCGGCAGTAACCCACTCATCTCCACGCTCTTTTTGGTGCTTGATCACACGAGCACTCATCTCGTTATCCATTGGTACCGATGTTGCTATAAAAATTTTTCTACTACCTAATATCTGATTCGCAAGAGAAAGAGCGTGGCTACTTTTACCGCTTCTACATCCCCCAATTATTAGGCTAATTTTACTGTTCATAACAATATTATCCCAACTGTAAAAGTTCAATACCGGTTATAAAGATAACCAAACACCTATCTCTCTTTCCACAGCTTTTTTGTAAACTAATGGTGCGACTGCCATATCTTCCATTGCAAGTCCAAGGTTAGCAGCAAAATTTATCTCTTTATCAGTTTGACGCCCAACTTTTTTTAAAGTCACAAGTTCTCCAAGTTCAGCGTATATATTGGGGCAATTTTGAAAATAGCCCATATTGTCCTTGTAATGGTTATATTGGGCAAGATTGTCAGTTGTCCATTTTGATGCTTTATTTAAGGCATCTCTTGAAAAAAAAGAATCAAAATCGACACAGGAGATAAAACTCCCCTCATCTACCCACTCTGCTTTTATTGTTTCATGCGGCTGTTTTAAAATTGGTCCTGATGTAACTACAATATCACAACCAACAACTGCTCTTTTAGGATCATCAACAATTTCAGATTCAATGCCAAGTTTTGTGGACGCATAAGCTGCTAACTTTTTGCTCTGCTCTCTGTTTGGATCAAATGCAACAACTTTTTTTAATGGAAAGAGCACACTCATTGCCTCAAGGTTGGTATGTCCTTGAACTCCGCAGGCAAGAACCCCAATTTTTGACGATTTTTCTCTTGCTAAATACTTTGCAGATACAGCAGAGGCAGCACCAGTTCTCATTGCAGTTATCCACGAGCAGTCCATAACAGCTAAAGGCAATCCTGTTTCAGTATCATTTAAAACCAGAAGACCCATTATATAAGGTAAACCCTTTTTCTGGTTGTCTGGATATCCACTTACCCACTTAATACCTGCAGACTTCATTGCTGGTATATAGGCGGGCATGGCGTGTATAAAATTATCGCTATTATCTCCGGGGTGTATAGCAGGTTTTGGTGGCATCTCAACATTACCATTACCCATCTCAACAAATGCTTGTTCAACCACCTTTATTGTATCAGCCATTGTAACACCAACTGAGTTTACATCTTCTTTACTTAAATAAAGTAGTTTATGATTCATTACCCTTTTTCTACTCCTCAAAATTTTAAATTTAATATTTCAGCAACACTTAAAAAACTGCTGCTCTCTTATCTCCATCAAATGGGTAAGATATAAGTGTCCCCTCCTGTAAAACAGCAATTCTCTCGTGAAAAGGTAGAGACTTTTTTTCATAAAATAGACCAGTTGGAATTTTATCTCCCCACTCTAATGAGAGGATGATAGCCTTTGCAAGATCAGAAGAGTCATGCCCAGCCTCTTCAATGTCATAAACACGATCTTTATACCACTGATTTGTATTGATTTTATTGAATGACACACAAGGTTGAAGAATATCTATAAGAGCAAGACCTCTGTAGTTCATCGCCGCTTTAATAAGTTTTACTAACTGCTCAGTATCACCTGAAAATCCCCGTGCCACAAAACAAGCACCTGTTCCAAGAGCTGTAGCAATAGGATTAAAAGGCGAAGAGGTTACACCATGTTTTTGGATTTTAGTAACCATTCCAAGTGCAGATGTTGGAGATGCCTGCCCCTTAGTCAATCCATAAACCTGATTGTTGTGAACTAAGAGTGTAATATCTATATTTCTTCTTATTGCTGCAAGAAAGTGATTTCCTCCCTCTCCATAGCAATCTCCATCACCTGAATTGACCACAATATTTAGATCGTGATTTGCAATCTTTGCACCAGTTGCAACTGGCAGCGCTCTTCCATGAAGACAGTGAAACATGTTGCCTTGCATAAAGTGGGGTGTCTTTCCAGCCTGTCCTATACCAGATACAAACAACATTTTTTGAGGCGGAATATCAAGTTCTGCAAAAGCCTGTTTCATAGCTTTTTGAATAAGAAAGTTTCCGCACCCTGGACACCATTTATTTTCAAAATCATTATCGTAATCTTTAGGTTCAACCATTGTTGCTGTTCCTTATATAATATATGTTCTTAAATTTTTCCTTAGATATGATAAATATTTAATCATCAATTTTCATCCTATTATCTCAAGTGTTTTTTCTACAATATATTGAGGATAAAATGGTCTGCCATCAATTTTAAGAATTGATGAGTGATACTTAATACCAGTCTCTTGGGTAATTAGTCTGCCCATCTGGCAATTTGAGTTCTGTTCAACCATAATAAGTTGTTTGTTATTAAGAAGATTAGTTAGCTCATCACTATTTATGGGCCATATATCTTTAAAAATTATACAACCAATATCTATCCCTTTTGTTTGAAGAATCTCACAGGCTTCCATAATTGGTCCCTTTGATGAACCCCAGCCAGTAAGAAAAAACTTATTATCGCCAACTAATTTATCAGAAGATATTATAGAGTATTCTCTCTCAGAGCCTTTAAAATAGAGGGTTTCAGGCAACGCCATCTCTTGTTTCATAGCAGCAATTTTTGAATTTCTCTTATTTGTCATATTGACTTTATTGGTTGCATCTTCGCTAATTTGCCCCTTTTCATTGTGCTCATTTCCTGTGGCTCTAACCATTATATCTCCCATACAGGGCAAAGCTCTTGGAGAGATACCACTTTTTGTTATTTCATAACGTTTATAATCGGATGCTTTTAAATATTGAGAAGTTTTTAAATCTTCTTCGGTAAAAATGAATCTTTCAACATCTTTATCCACCTTAAAAAAGTTTTGTTGAGTAACTTGAGATGTTGCAACAAATTGATCTAACATAACAATTGCAGGTACTTGATATTTTTCAGATAGATAAAACGCCTTTTTGACAGATTCAAAAGTCTCAGCAGGGGTACCGGGAGCCAAAACAAACCTTGGAAAATCATCTTGTGAAGCATTGATAACAAACAAAAGATCAGGTTGGGCTGTACGAGTTGGAAGACCAGTTGCGGGTCCTGGTCTTTGAGAATCTACAATAACTAATGGAGTTTCGCTAATTGCAGCAATCCCCAAACCTTCGGTCATAAGACAGAAACCGCCACCAGAAGTTGATGTCATTGATCTAACGCCAACAAATGATGCTCCTATTGCCATATTTACCGCTGCAATTTCATCTTCTGCTTGTTCTACTACAATTGGCAATTTCCCTATATATGGAACAACGCTTGCAATAACACCAGTTGCAGGGCTCATAGGATAAAATGGAAAAAAACGGCAGTCTGAAGCAAGAGCACCAAGACCAGCAGCCTTTGCTCCGCTTATAACAATACGGTCTGTCTTTGTCGATTTCCAATCAAGATGTTTATGATATCTAACTTTCCCAGCAGCCTGATAACCTTTTTTTGCAGCAGTGATGTTAAGATTGATTATCTTGTCACCTTTTGCCTTAAACTTTTTTATTAAAAGCTCTTCAAGCATCTCAAAAGGAGTTCCAAGAACTGCAAATATAGAGCCAGCAGCAACAGTATTTGCCGTAATCAATCCTCCAGCCTCTTTTGCAAGCCTGTTTAATGCAACTTTTAAAACATTATCACTGGAGCACCCCTCTAAATCTTCCTCTGAACATGTTTTGTAGTCAATATCTTCTAAACTTATATTTAAGCTGTTATCACTCTCTGCATTTAGAATCACAAGGCTTTCAGATGGAAGTGTGGCTTTGTTAAGGTTCATTGTTCTCTGGTCGATGGCAACTAAAATATCAGGTATATGACCCGGTGCAACTACAGGTTGATTACTTATTCTAAGTAGATTAAAGCTATGCCCTCCCCTAATCCTTGATTCAAAATCGTCTATGGAGAATGTAAAAAGTCCGGCACTATGGCAAACTTCAGCAAGCAGAGTTCCAATAGTCTGTATGCCTTGACCTGCCTCTCCTCCAATTTTTACTGTGATATCTGTTTTCATATTTTTATTACTCTCCTTGAAAAGTGCTACTTTATGATAACAACTATTTCGATTATATCGCTACAAGGTTATTTAAGATGATAACAACTACTTATGATATTTATAGCAAATGAGTCTTAAATATATGAAAACTCAAATCAATACCTTTTGCAAGTAAAATTTGGTTTAAAAAGATTGCAAATTAAGTTAATCTGTTTTTAATTAATAGAGATTCATAAAAGTCAATAATTCAAAATTCAAACTCAACCTAAAGATTTCAACCAATTTAAATTTAAGGACGGATAAATCATGAACGAAAATTCAACATTGGTATATGCCTTAAGCACATGCAGCCACTGCAAAGCTGCAAGAAGATTTTTAACAGAGTGTAATATTGATTATAAATGTGTTGAAGTTGACTGTTTGACCGGTGAGGAGAGACAGAACACTATTGCAGATATAAAGAAGATCAATCCAAGATGCTCTTTTCCCACTATTGTTATAAATGAAAAAGTTATAGTTGGATTTCAAGAAGAGCAAATAAAAGAAGCATTAGGTATTTAGAGAGGGATCAAGTTATTGGTAATATTGACAACTCTTTAAGTAAAATAATTTCAGATAAAAACACTTTTAAGGGATACGTAAAAATGGATGTTACAACATTATATGAAAATTTAAAAAGACTTCAGGAGCCTAAAGGTTATTTTTTTAATAAAGATATTGATCTTGTCTATGAACTGCTTGACTCTCTTATGAAAAATAAAGAGACTTACGGCTACATGGCTTGTCCTTGCCGCCTTGCTGCTGGAGAGAAAAATGCAGATAAAGATATTATCTGTCCATGCGAATACAGAGAGCCAGATGTAAAAGAGTATGGTTCATGTTTCTGCGGACTCTATGTTTCAGAAGATTTAAATGATAATAGAATTGAAGCTCAGTATGTCCCAGAGAGGCGACATCCTGAAAAGATATTTTAAGAGTAAATTAAGCTATATGTAATGAAAACATAGAGTTATATAAGCAATAAATGGAGATTTTTATTATGATGATAAACGAATGCACACCCATACTTGATACTGGTTTAAGAGGAGCCAGTGTAGCAAGCACAAAGATAAGCGATGTAAATGGCAAATTAGGGAAACTCTTATATCGAGGTTATTTAGTAGCTGATTTGGCAAAAAAGTGCTGCTATGAGGAGATTATCTTTCTTCTATTATATGAAAGACTCCCAAAAAGTGGTGATCTTGACGAGCTAAAGAGAAAGTTAAGAGAAAAGAGAAAACTTCCCAAATCTGTTTTTAATTTCTTGAAAAATATACCAACAGAGACAGAGCCAATGGATATGCTTCAAGCGGCAGTTCCTATTCTTGCTAAATTAGATGCTCTTTTGAAAAATAGAACCCTTGAGAATGTGAAAGAGAGTGCATTAACTTTAATTGCCGCTATTCCAGTCATTATTGCTGCGTGGGATAGAATTAGAAACGACAAAGAGCCTGTAATGCCGCATGAAACATTGGATCATGGAGCAAATTTCCTCTATATGCTAAAAGGAGAGTTACCAGATAAAGAGGCAGCTCACTTTTTTGATACAGCACTCGTCCTTCATGCTGAACACTCCTTTAATGCCTCAACTTTTACAGCAAGACAGGTTGCGTCAACTCGGGCACATATCTATGCCTCAATTTCTGCTGCAATAGGTTCTCTTTCTGGAGAGCTTCATGGAGGCGCAAATGTTCGAGTAATGGAGATGTTAAAAACAATCGGCTCTGTAGATAAAATTGATCAATATATTGAAAATACGTTAAATTCAGGTGGCTTAATTATGGGGCTTGGTCATGCTGTCTATCAAGTTGATGATCCAAGAGCTTTAATTCTTGCCCCTATGTCAAAACGGTTAGGAGAGATTGTTGGAAATACTCTTTGGTATGCTCTTTCAACTGAGGTTGAAAAAAGGGCAAAAAAGGTCTTTAAGGAGCGTAAAAACTTAGATATATTTGTAAATGTCGATTTTTATAGTGCTTCGCTTTTCTATTCAATGGAGATTCCAACTGATCTATTTACACCAATTTTTGCGGTCTCAAGAGTAAGCGGCTGGGCTGCACATGTTCTTGAAGAGCAGTTTGCTTTGGCAGCCCCTAAACCGGCTCTTTACCGACCCGGAGCTGCATACATTGGAGACTATTGCGGACCAAATGAGTGCAGTTTTGTTGATATTGATAATAGATAGAGAACTTCAAGTCTATAAAACAACAATTTTATAAAGAGATTTCTAAAGAGAATGGTCATAAAAAAGATAAAATAATATTATTTATAATACAATTGTATTAACAACAAGGAGATTTAATAAAAGATGAAAAAATGGAAATGCACAATATGTAGATACATTCACGAAGGAGATGCTCCGCCAGATCGCTGCCCAATATGTAAAGCTCCTGCATCAAAGTTTATTATGCTTGAGGAAGAAGTTGATCAAAAATCACAAGATGCCTTACGCATAAAAGAGCTTGAGAGGCAAATTGAAGAGAGAAAGGCAGTTATTGAGGCAAATAAGCCCAAATATTTGAAACTCTATGATCTATTTCAGAAACAGCTTGTAAAACATCATGCCCACCCGATTTCTGTCCATTTTCCTAATGGTGTGCTGCCTGTAGCAGTAACTCTTTTTATAGTTGCCTTTATTATTGAGTATTTTTCAACAGGTAGTGCGTCAAGCTCCTGCTCAATCTATAGAATAGCCGATATATTCTCAAATGCAGGTTTTCTAAATATCGTTTTTGTTGTACTTGTGCTTCCATTTGTCATTTTTGCAGGGTATGTTGAGTGGGTAAAAAAATATAATAAAGCAATGACTTCTCTGTTTGTAACTAAAATTATCGCAGCTTCAGTAACTGCAACTACCGCTCTTTTAAATGTTTTGTGGTACATAATTGATCCGCAAGTACTCTCATCTAACTTATCGTGGTTTTTTATAGTTCTCAACGTGATTATGTTAGCTTCTGCTGGTATTGCGGGGCACCTTGGTGGCAAATTGGTTTTTAAAGATTAGATAAAATTGCAAAAACACGTGACGTTAAGGATCTTACTTTCAAGAAAATAGAGGTTGTATAAATATAATGGATAGTGAAAAATTTAAACCAAAACATGTTAAAGATACTATGGTAACTCTTGCTAAAGTGATGCAACCGTCAGATGCAAATCCGGGCGGTATTGTTCATGGTGGCTCTGTTATGAAAGAGATTGATAATGCTGCTGGTGTTGTTGCAATAAAACATGCTGGTAACCTTGCTGTTACTGCATCAATTGATAGGATCGATTTTCATAACATGATTTTTATTGGTGAGATGATAACCATAAAGGCAGCAATAAATATGGCAGGCAGAACCTCTATGGAGATTGGGGTAAGGGTTGATGCTGAAGACCTACTTAAAGGAACATTAAGGCATGTTGCTTCAGCTTATCTCACTTTTGTTGCTGTTGATAAAACAACAGGAAGACCGGTGGAAGTTCCTAAACTTATTTTGGAGACAGATGAAGAAAAGAGGAGAAACAAAGAGGCATTAAAAAGAAAAGAGCTTAGAACTGCCCTTAAGAAATTTGAAACAAGCTGCAAATTAGATCCAACTGCTTGCATAAATTTAGACATAGAGTAAAATGAATTGGTAAAGATTTGACAGCTTTTTAAAAATTGTCAAATCTTTACATTAAATTATGAGCGTACCTCTCTATTTTCAGGAAAAACGTAAAAAGGCTATACTAAAATTAAATTACAGCGCAAAATTTATGATAGAGTGAACTTTATCAAGAGTTCTTAGCTCGTTAGATACCTCTTCAGATACTGGAGTATCTGTGCTTATAAAGATAATGTTTCTATCCCCATCATCCTCTCTTCCAACAGTCATTTTTCCAATATTTATGTTGTGTTTTCCAAGACATGTACCAATACTTCCTATTGCACCTGGAACATCTTTATTATGGATAAGTGAGAGGTAACCCTCTGGAATAACTTCAAGACGGAATTTGTTGATTCTGATGATTCTTGCATCATCTTTTCCAAATATTGTTCCAGATATAAGATTTATCTTATTTTCATATACAACTGTCATTTTGATAAGGTTGATATAGTGATCGCTATCTTGACTTGTAGTTTCTGAGATTTTAATACCCATATTGCTTGCCAATGACATAGCATTAACAAAGTTAACCTCATAAGGTACTATCGGATCGAGAATGCCACGTATTGCTGCAAGAGTTACGGGCTTTAGATCAAGATCAAGGAAGTTTCCTGCGTACTCAATTTTTATCTCTTTTATAGGACCATCTGACATAAAGGTGTGCATTTTTCCAATTCTCTCACTAAGATAGAGAAATGGCTGAAGTTTCTTTAAAAGCTCTCCAGTGACAGATGGCACATTAACTGCGTTGATAACTGTATCTTGAGTGAGATAGGCAACTATCTGATTGGCAACTGCAACTGCAACATTGGTCTGTGCCTCTGCTGTTGAAGCTCCTAAGTGTGGTGTTGCAATTACCTGATCCAATTTTAAAAGCGGAATATCTCCAGGTGGCTCTTTTGCAAATACGTCAAGAGCAGCTCCGGCAACTTTACCAGATACAATGGCTTCATAGAGATCATCTTCATTGATTATACCGCCTCTTGCGCAGTTGATTATCATCACACCTTTTTTCATCATTGCAAAAGTATCTTTATTAAGAAGGTTGGCAGTACTTTCTAATTTTGGAACATGAATAGTTATATAATCTGAACGACTATAAAGCTCTTCAAGCGATACACTCTCAAATCCAGCCTTTTGAATATGCTCTGGTGTAACATTAGGGTCAGCAATAATAACTTGCATCTTAAGCCCTTGAGCACGATTTGCAACTATTGAGCCTATATTTCCAAAGCCAATTACTCCAAGTGTTTTGTTAAAAAGCTCACGCCCCTGAAGGCTTTTTTTCTCCCAAAGCCCCTGTTTCATAGTAGAAGTTGCCTTTGGGATATTGCGAGTTAGTGCCATCATCATAGCAATTGCATGTTCAGCAGTAGTAACAGTATTGCCTCCGGGGGTATTCATTACAGCAATACCTTTCTGTGTAGCTACGGGGATATCAACATTATCAAGACCAATACCAGCACGCCCTATAACTTTGAGATTGGTTGCAGCATCAAGAATCTCTTTAGTGACTTTAGTAGCGCTCCTAATTGCAAGACCGTGATATTGACCAATAATCTCCTTTAACTCTTCAGGTTTTAGACCAGTCTTTACATCAAGCTCAATTCCTTCAGCTTTTCTAAATATCTCAAGACCCTCTTCACCCATTTTATCACTTACAAGAACTTTCATTAAAACTTCTCCTAAATTTCTATTTTTCAGTTGAAAAATACTGCTCTATTTCCCTGTTGCAAAAGATTTCATAAATTTAATTAAAGATTCAATACCTTCCATTGTTGTGGCATTGTAGATAGATGCTCGGCATCCTCCAACAGAACGATGACCTTTAAGACCACCAAGACCATTTTTAGTCGCTTGAGATATAAACTCTTTTTCAAGCTCTTCGCTTGGCAGACGAAAAGTTACGTTCATTAAAGAACGGCTATCTTTTTCAGCAGTTGCACGGTAAAAATTGCTGTTATCAATAAAATCGTAGAGCATTTTGCCCTTTTCTTGATTGTGAGATTCCATCTTTGCAAGACCGCCAATCTCTTCTTCTATCCATTTAAGCACAAGCTGAATTGTATAAATACCAAAGCAGTTTGGAGTGTTATACATTGAATTCTGTGATGAGTAGGTGTTGTAGCGGAGCATATTTGGCAATGATTTATTTTCGCTCTGTAAAAGCTCTTCCGAAAGTTTTAGCATATCATCACGCAAAATAACCATGCAGACACCAGCAGGACCCATATTTTTTTGAGCACCAGCGTAGATCATTCCAAATTTATCCATCTCAAGCGGTCTGCTAAAAATATCTGACGACATATCAGATACAATTGGCACTCCGTTTGTATCTGGAAATGAGTGCCACTGAGTACCTTTTATGGTGTTGTTTGATGTGATATGGACATATTTTGCATCTTTATTAAATTCAATATTTTTAGGAATATATGAAAAATTTTTATCTTCAGAGGAAGCAACGACATTTATCTTTTTCTCAAGAAGTTTTGCCTCTTTTATTGCTTTTGTTGACCATGTTCCAGTGTTTACATAGTCAGCAGCTGCATCTTTTCCTAAAAAGTTCATAGGAATCATTGCAAACTGAAGGCTTGCACCACCTTGAACAAAAAGAACATGGTATTTATCATCAATATTGAGAAGTCTTTTTGTTCTTGCAACAGCGTCATTAATTACATCATCAAAAAGCCCTGAACGGTGGCTTATTTCAGTAATTGACATTCCAGACCCTTTGAAATTCAAAAAAGATGCCTGTATCTCTTTAAGAACTGTAAGGGGCAAAGCTGATGGACCTGCGTTAAAGTTAAAAATTCGGTTTTCGGTCATTTTCATTTTCTCCTTAAATTTATAAAGCCTTACTCTTTTTATATTCTCTTTTAATAAGCATTTCGCTCTATTTTAAAAAAGAGAATCACAAGTTTAAGGCTGATGTTAATTATACTCTCTTGTTTTATGAAACTTTATATCAGGCCACGCCTCTACAGCAAAGCCAAGCTGATACTCGCTTGTGGTTAAAAAGGCTGTCCAGCCCTCAGAATCGGTTGCAACTGCACCTGAATTTTTTCGGATAAACTCTTTTAATCTCTCTTCATTATCGCATGTAACCCATCTTGCAACTGAAAAATCAATAGGCTCATAGCCAGCATCAACACTGTATTCTGCCATGAGCCTTGACATTGTAACATCAAACTGAAGAACACCAACAGCACCGAGTATATAGTCATTATTGATTTTTGGTCTAAAGACTTGAATTGTTCCCTCTTCTGCAAGCTGGAAAAGTCCTTTTTGCAATGCTTTTGTTTTCAGCGGATTTTTAAGTATAACTCGCCTAAAATGCTCAGGTGCAAAACTTGGGATTCCTGTAAATTTTAAAGGCTCTTTTTCAGTAAAAGTATCGCCTATTTTAATTGTGCCGTGGTTGTGGATACCAATAATATCACCAGGATACGCTTCATCAATGTTGCTTCTCTCTTGAGCCATAAAGATAGTTGCATTTGAGATTATAACATCTTTTCCGATTCTATGGTGTTTGACCTTCATTCCACGCGTAAATTTGCCTGAACATATCCTGAAAAAAGCGATTCTATCACGATGCGCAGGGTCCATATTTGCCTGAATTTTAAAGGTAAAACCTGAAAACTCTTTCTCCTTAGGATCAACATCTCTGGTTGCAGTTTTTCTTATGCCAGGAGGTGGGGCAATCTCAACAAAAGAGTCAAGCATCTCACGCACACCAAAGTTGTTTATTGCACTTCCAAAAAAGACTGGAGTCTGCGACCCTTTTAGATAATCGTCCATATTAAATGGATCGGATGCACCTTGCAAAAGTTCAACATCATCTCTTAACTCTTGAGCCTGCGTTCCTAAATATTCATCTAATTTCTCATCTTCTAAATCATTTATAACAACTCCATCTCCATCTTTCGGGGTGTAGCCGGCAGAAAAAAGACCAAGCTCTTTATTGTGGATATGATAGACACCCTGAAATCTTTTTCCCATTCCAATGGGCCAAGTTATGGGCGTGCATTCAATTTGAAGTTTTTCTTCAATATCTGCAAAAAGCTCAAGAGGCTCAAGCCCTTCTCGGTCTAACTTATTGATAAAAGTTATGATTGGAGTGTTACGCATTCTGCAGACTTCCATGAGCTTTCGAGTCTGAGGCTCAACTCCCTTTGCACTGTCAATTATCATAACAGCACAATCAACAGCAGTTAAAACCCTATATGTATCTTCAGAAAAATCTTTATGACCTGGAGTATCAAGAAGATTTATCTCATATCCTCTGTAATTGAACTTCATAACAGAAGAGGAGACGCTTATACCTCTTTCTTGCTCAATTGATAAGAAATCGCTTGTTGCTTTTTTTTCAATTTTACGAGATTTTACTGCTCCTGCCTGCTGAATTGCTCCGCCAAATAAGAGGAGTTTTTCGGTTAAGGTCGTTTTTCCTGCATCAGGGTGGCTGATGATTGCAAAAGTACGCCGTTTTTGAATCTCTTTAAGCGTTCGTGAATCGGTATTAAAGTTTAAAATTTGTGAATCACTGTTTATATTATTCATAAATGCCAGATGGTTATAGACGTATTATTCATTAATGGAATCAAGATTTTACAACTTATTAAAAGTTGTAAAATCTTTTAATAAGCATTCAAATTATAAAATTACAAAATCAATATCAAATCCACAGAAATTACCTTGTCAAATGCCTATATTTTATCCGTTCTGGCTGATCTGCTTTAATGCCGAGTCTCTTTTTTCTATCTTTTTCATAATCAGAGTAGCTCCCTTCAAAGAAGATTGTCTGGCTGTCTCCTTCAAACGCTAAAATATGGGTTGCGATTCTATCGAGAAACCATCTGTCATGGCTTATTATAACTGCGCATCCTGCAAAGTTTTCCAACGCCTCTTCAAGTGCCCTCATGGTGTTGACATCAAGATCATTTGTCGGCTCATCAAGAAGAAGAAGGTTAGCCTCCTCTTTTAACATTCTTGCAAGATGAACTCGGTTTCTCTCTCCTCCAGATAGAACTCCAACTTTTTTTTGCTGATCTGTTCCAGAAAAGTTAAATTTTGAGACATACGCCCGAGAGTTGACTTCTCTTCCTCCAAGCAGAATGGTCTCATTGCCGTCTGATATAACTTCCCAAATAGTTTTGTCAGGATTTAAGATGTGCCTATCTTGATCCACATAGGCAATCTTTACAGTTTCGCCAATTTCAATATTTCCAGCATCTGGTTTTTCCTTACCTGTTATCATATTAAAAAGGGTTGATTTTCCAGCACCATTTGGTCCTATAACTCCAATAATACCGCCGGCAGGCAGAATAAAGTTCATATTTTCAACAAGAATGTTATCACCAAACGATTTAGTAACACCCTCTGCAATAACAACCTTATCCCCAAGCCTTGGACCAGGGGGAATATAAATCTCAAGGTCTTTTTCTCTATCTTTTACATCTTGCTTTAAAAGCTCGTCATAAGAGGTTATTCTTGCCTTTGCTTTTGAGTGCCTTCCCTTTGGAGACATTCTTATCCACTCAAGCTCTCTTTCCAAAGTCTTTTGGCGTTTGCTCTCTTTTTTCTCTTCAGTCTTCAGCCTGTTTTGCTTCTGCTCAAGCCATGATGAGTAGTTACCTTTCCATGGAATCCCTTCTCCTCTGTCAAGTTCAAGTATCCAGCCTGCAACATTATCAAGAAAATATCTATCGTGCGT
The DNA here is from genome assembly GCA_964425195.1 of uncultured Desulfobacterales bacterium. Classification (GTDB taxonomy): domain Bacteria; phylum Desulfobacterota; class Desulfobacteria; order Desulfobacterales; family Desulfobacteraceae; genus Desulfamplus. The sequence continues at coordinate 7,933 of CAYRLG010000028.1, read as the reverse complement.
AACGGCAATAACTGTTCCAGCGTATTGACTGAGGTGCTGCTCAAGCCACGCAACTGAGGCAGCATCAAGATGGTTTGTCGGCTCATCAAGCAGCAGAATATCTGGCTTTTGCAAGAGAAGGCGGCATAAGGCAACCCTTCTTTTCTCTCCTCCTGAGATTACATTTACAGGCGTATCTTCTGCAGGACAACGCAATGCGTCCATAGCCATCTTGAGTTTAGAATCTAAGTCCCACGCTTCTAAATGGTCTAACTGCTCTTGCAACACGCCCTGACGCCCAATGAGTTTGTCCATCTCCTCGTCAGACATCGGCTCTGCAAATTTCTCGCTTATGGATTCATATTCGTTGACAAGATCGACAACCTCTTGAACACCTTCTTGAACAACCTCTTTTACTGTTTTGGTTGAATTAAGAAGAGGTTCCTGCTCTAAATATCCAACTGAAAAGCCTTTAGATAAGATGGTCTCTCCGTTATAATCTTTATCAACTCCAGCCATAATTTTAAGCAGAGAGCTTTTACCAGAGCCGTTAAGACCAAGCACGCCGATTTTTGCTCCATAAAAATATGATAAAGATATATCTTTTATAACTGGTTTTTTATCATAAAATTTACTCACCTTTATCATTGAGTAAATGACTTTTTTTGTATCTTCTGACATTCTTGTTTAATCCTATTTATTAAATTCTGTTCATTAAATGTTATTAAATAATGTTATTATTATCTATGAAAAATATAAACACAATGAGCAGTTGCTAAAAATGAAGCATTTTAATCTCACTTTTTTTGTTTGTCAATGGGTCTATAACCATGCTTTTTAGCATGTGCAGGAAATAGCTCAATTGCCTGATTTAAAGGAATAAATCCTGAAAATGCCCTCACTTTCATCATTTTGTAGTTTTTAATTGCCTGACTCCATCCTCTATACCACGAAGTTCCAAACAGAGAGTCTTGCTCTGTCCAAAGTTGATTGTTCACCCCAAACCGCCGTGTTTTAAACAGCAGATGGACGACCATTTTCCAGTTTTCAATAAAGTATATGATTCTTTTTTTAAGCATAACTATCTTAAATTCCACTGTAATATTAAACCATCACTGTTCCTTATAGAAAGTTACTACAGGCTCTTTTAATATAAGTGCAATAGCCTCTTCGCTTGTTTTTGCTATATCAGGAAACTGAAATGTAAGCCCTGCAATTTGCCGTAAATTTTCACCTGTTCTGAGAATTAGACGAGCTAAATCTCCCTCTGCAAAAACTGACCGCTTTACAACATCCTCCCACGGTTCATTTTGTGCCCATGAAAAAACTGTAGCTGCCGGTTGGAGATATAAATTAGGGGCATCAAATCCCTTGCGGATCATTCTGCCTGCAAAAGGTCTTAAACCTTTTCTTAACTCTAAAAACTCTTTTGTAAGGAGCTTTGGCAGTAGTTGTTTCAACAAACTCTCATCGTCAAACTCTTTTTCATTAACAAAAGATGCCATTATTGCAGCAAGAAGAGCTGGATCGTTTTCAGGAAGCAAACCATATTTTAAGCAGTAGGCAACCATAAGAGGTGAATCAATTCTTAGTTTTGATGCCCATATACCATCATCGGTAAGAGAACCGTCTTCTCTGACAAAACCCTCTTCTTGTAAGAAATCAAGATGAGCTAAAAAATCTTCCCATAAATGCTCAAGTTCATGTCCATACACTTTTCTCGCATACTTTCCTTGCTTTCCACGATTTAGCATGTATGATGCAAAAGATTTCTTCAAAAGGTCTCTTATCTTTTCTGGTGAATGGGACAACAGAAGATTTAGTACCATTGAAAAATCAATTCTAATCTGACTTTGGATATCAACAGGTGGAGCTGAAACCATCTTTGCAGCATGGTTTAAATCCATAAATTTTCCGGGAAGTAAAATTGCAAAGCCTATGTTATCCATTCCACGCCTGCCGGCTCTGCCAGTCATCTGCTGAAATTCGCTCGCTGTAAGAGGCAAAAAATCGCTTCCATTAAATCTATCAGAGTTAAGGATTACAACACTTCTGGCTGGAAAGTTTACCCCAGCAGCAACAGTTGAAGTTGCAAACATGGCATCTAAAAGCCCTTCAGACATCAAAGTCTCAACCACAACTTTCCATGCAGGCAGATGCCCACTGTGGTGCGATGCTGAAGCTGTTCGCTCTACCTGTTCACGTTGTGCATGATGAGCAAGATGAGGAGTTACAGATACAAGCTGCTCCATTCTTTTAGCTAACGCAGTTTTTCTTTCGGGAGACATAAGATCTGTGTTGCAAAGCCTTATTGCACCATCGCAATCAGATCTTGATTTGAGGAAAAATATTGCCGGCAGAAGGTCATATTTTTTTAATACCCGCATAATGTCAGAAAATCTTGGTAACCTTCCGGGTAGCGATATTTCAGGAGGGTTTGGGTCTTTTAGAAACTCCAAAGTCTTTTTGTGCAGCAAAGCTCTTTTACCGGGTTGATGAGCATTTTTTAAAAGAGGTTGTAAAGTTCCAGATGGGTGAAAAAATAGAGGATAAAGTGGAACTGGTCGGCGTATTTCGTGTATAACCTCACACCTTTTGCCACGAATAGCTTCAAGCCAACCAGCTATATGGTCAGGATTACCAATTGTAGCAGAGAGCATAAGCAGAGGAATTCTTACTGGCAGATATATTATTATCTCTTCCCAAACAACACCTCGCTCTTCGTCCCCTAAATAGTGAGCTTCATCTAAAATTACTAAATCACAATTTAAATCCTCTCCTATGTGCATAGCATCATAAAGTTGGTTACGTAAAATCTCGGTAGTTCCTATTATAATAGCTGCATCAGCATTCTCTTTAGTGTCTCCTGTTAAAATTCCAACATTCTCTTTACCAAATGTTTTTGAAAATTGGGTATAGATGGAGTTAGTAAGAGCTTTAAGCGGCGTTGCATACCAAACTCTCTTAGTCGGAGTCTCATTAAAAACAGCATCTCCAAAGATAGGCTCTGTTGAATCTGTCAATTTAGAGGTTGAATATGGAGTAGAAGATGTTAAATTTGATGAGATAATTCTATGGGCAGCCCTTTCAGCAATCCATGTTTTACCAGCTCCTGTTGGAGCAGTTACCAGACAGTCAGAGTGTTGAATTGCATCAAGTGCTTTAATCTGAAATGAATCTGGAGAAAATATCTTTTTCTCAGGAACTCCAATTCTGGAAAAGACACTGTTAAGTTCAATGTCAGCATCAGGTTTTATCAATATTTTTTTTTCATTATCAGTTTGTTTTCTGATTTTATAATATCTCTTTTTCATGAAGAACATAAAAGCACAAAATGGTGAATCTTGCAACTGAATTGAGTTTATAACTATATATGAGTATCTTTTCACACATTACAAAAAGACAATTGAGTCAGATATTGAAATATAGTATCTGAGCATTTTTATCCATTTTAAATATATTTTAGATTGTATAAACTACTTAAAAGTACTTTATACTCTCTTTAAACAACAGATATTTAGTGTACTATTTCATAGAATAAAATAAAAATTAAGACAGATAAGGAGCTTAAAACCAGATGGGTACAAAGAATCAATCAGAACAAAATAACTTATCTTTAAAAATAGATAAAAAAGAGAATCCTTACAAAGGGTTTGAACTTGGTCCAATACGACCTCCAAGTGAAGCATCAAGTCTTTTAATTCGTGTTACCAGAAACTGCCCATGGAACAACTGCCGTTTCTGCGGAATCTACAGAGAGAAAAAGTTTTCTCTTCGTCCGGTAAGTCATGTATTAAAAGATGTTGATATGATTAGTAAATATGTAGATGAGATTAAATCAACCTTAAATGGAAAATCCTTCAATATCTCAACCAAAAACCTTAATGACAGAGAACAAACAGCATTTTATTCAGCTCTCAACTGGGTTAGAAACGGAATGAGATCAATATTTCTTCAAGACTCAAACTCTCTTATTATCAAGCCTGACGATCTTGTTGAAATTCTCTTGTATATCAGAGAGCACTTTCCAGAAGTTGAGAGGATTACATCTTATGCACGCTCTCACACAATCGCCCGAATAAAAGACCATGATCTTGAGAGGATTGCAAATGCGGGATTGAACAGAATTCATATTGGGCTTGAATCTGCCTCTGACAAGGTGCTCGATCTTATGAGAAAAGGAGTTGATAAAGCTACACATATTCGTGCTGGTCAGAAGGTAAAACGTGCTGGAATTGAGCTGTCAGAGTATTACATGCCAGGTCTTGGAGGCAAAAAGCTCTCAAGAGAACATGCTTTGGAGAGTGCAGATGCTTTAAATCAGATAAATCCAAATTTTATAAGATTAAGAACTCTTGCAATTACCCCTGCTGGTGATCTGTTCAACGACTGGAATTCAGGTGTTTTCAAAAAATTAGGAGATAAGGAGACAGCCGAGGAGACTTTGCTCTTTCTTGAAAATCTTGAAGGGATAACCAGCATCATTAAAAGCGATCATATTCTTAATCTGTTTGAAGATTTAGAAGGTAAACTTCCTGAAGATAAAGAGAAGATGACTTCAATTATCAGCAAATTTCTCAATATGCCTCCAGATGAACAGTTAATATATCAAATAGGCAGGCGTACTGGACTCTTTTCAAGTCTTAACGATATGAAAGATTTGGGCAGAAGAGCAATAGCAGAGAGGCACCGAGCCGATTTTCATGTTACACCTGAAAATGTAGATATGGTCATAGATGAAATTATGAGAAGGTTTGTGTGATTTAAAATAACCTAAATATTCTTTACTTGATTATTTAACTTAGCTATGCTCTGTATTTAGATAATAGCCTCACTCTTATTTTAACAAATAAAATTAACTTTGTCTGAATCCAACAGACCCAGATGGAATTTTTTGGACTTTGGATATGGACAGCGTTCAAGTAAAGTAATAATATAGTTTCTGTAAAATCAATTATTCTTAAGCAAGATCAAGGTGTTAAAGCAATTTTGCAAGAAACCAGATATATACCAATGTATTCCCGAGAGTACATAATTGATACTCTCGGTTTTTTTCGGAACTATTTTATGAAATCTATAAAAATAATACTCACATTAATAATACTTTTTACGCTTTCAGGCTGCGCTTTAACTAAATTAGTAAGTGTTCCAATGCGTGTAGGTGGAGCAGTTGTCTCAATTATTCCCGGTGTAGGCAATGCAATGCACGACTCTATTGATACTTCAGCAGATTTAGTTGATGATCTACCATTCTAATGAATATAGAGCATTGGCATAAGCACTATCAGGAGAGTAACAACTTTTTATTTGCAATTCTACGATTTTTTTTTGTCTGTTCTCTGGAGTTGCTACGGCTCAATTTATCTCTTTTTTTCATCTCCTTCAATCAAATGCCCAGCTTGCCGAAACAGTTAATGCCTTAAACAGCAGCAGCTATTATTTAAATCCTGAATGTTCAGTATATTTAACAATAGCTGCAGTTCCGGTTGGCAGTGCACTAAATACCCTTAAAGATATATCTTCTGCTTTTGCAGGTGCTCTATTTATCTCCTTAACAGCAGGTTTAACAGTTTCAACAACATCCTTTATTTTACTAACAGCCTTATCTCAATTTTTTAAACATACTCCAATTAAAACCTTTTCTCTCTATTTTTCCATCTGGATTCTTATCAGCTTTCTTATTTTTGTTGGAGATCAAAATATTTTTACTGTGACATACACGATTTTTATACCGTTAAATATTTGCATTGTTGTCAATCTATTACCAAAGGATAAAAATATTTATTTAGACAGTAGTGCTTCAAATAGAGATATAACAATAAAAACAAAACAGATAATCTTCCTCCTACTTACAGGAACTCTTTTAACTACCGGAATATATTATTATTTTAACTGTGATAAAGGTATTTTTTTAAGAGCAAGAGATTATCTGCTTCTATCGAGCATACATGGAGAGGCGTTAAGCGATTTCTATTATCGCTATACACTTTACGCAGCAGAGGCAATAAAACCATCAAGTAGAATTAATAAAGCAACGGCAGTTTTGGAGAAACAGCCAGAGACAAACAAGTTATCTTCAGATACACTAACACCAGATCACCAAAGAGTGATGAGGTGTTTATGTGTTTGGGGTCTAACAATAGTTTCACCTATTATCCTATATTCAAGCTCCTTTTTATTGATTTATTATCTTGTCAATTTTATTCTCATTAATTTAGGTTTAATAAATCTCACAATAGTCAAGAAAAGAGAGATATTTATTTCAGGAATCGTTGCGGGGACAGTCAACATCTTGATATCTCTATCTATACTTAATAATCTCTATCCATTAACATCAATTCATAAGCCCATATCTATTAAAGCCATGCTTGAACACTCAGACTATAGAATACGAACCGAAGGATTAAGAGAGCTTTGTAAAAATAGCAGTGGCAATAGTAAAAATATAGCTTCTCAAACTCACAATAGTGAAGAGACTATATGGAGATATTCTGATTTCATCAACGCTTTTATTAACGGAAATATTGTAGAAAAATATTGGCTTGCAAATGCTTTTGCTGCTGCTAAAAATCCAGATGCCATATACTATCTTAAAAAACTAATTAAAGACCAATCTATTAATGTTCAATGTGCTTCGATCGATGCTATGACCAATATTGCAACTATTAATCAAAATATATCTTTTAGCGTTGCTATTGCACATATTCTAAATAATAAGGTAGTTAATAGCAACGAGTGGTATGTTCAGCAAAGAGCGTATAACTCACTTAGAAAACTTGCAAAATTTAATTGTTCACCAAAATAGCTTAACATCATACCATTTTGTTCCTGTCATAGCTGTTATTTTTCTATTTGAAATAGCTTAGTAATGGTATAAAAAAGTTTATTCTACCCTAAAGCAACAACACATCTTCCTCTCTGTCCACCTTTTAGTATCAGATCAATATTTTGACTAAGCTCGTTAAGAGATATCTCTTTATAGAAATTATCTGGATAGTTTAGCTTCCATTTATCCGAAAAAGCTTTCCATATATCAGCTCTATGATTCATAGGGCAGTTTTGAGAGTCAATGCCTATAAGTTTTACTCCCCTTAAAATAAATGGAAATACATTAATAGAGAGTTCTGGAGAGGCAACAAGACCGCAGCAGGTTACAACAGCCCAAGGGAGAGTTGATTTTATAGCAGTTGCAAGTATATCTCCGCCTACCGTATCTACAACTGCTGCCCATCTGCCGTTAAGAATAGCACGTCCAGCTTTATCAGACGCATCTTCGCGGCTTATTATCTCTTTTGCACCAAGTGATTTTAAAAAATCGTGAGCATCAGATTTTCCAGATACAGCAGCTACGTTATATCCTAAATGCGAAAGAAGCAGAACTGCAATGCTTCCAACTCCGCCGGTTGCACCAGTTACAAGAATTTCTCCACGCTCTTGAGGGATATCTCTAATAATTTGAAATATAGACATTCCAGCGGTAAATCCTGCTGTACCAAGAATCATGCTCTCTTTAAGTGTCATGTTAGATGGAAGTTTTACCACCCATTCTGCTGGAACTCTGATATATTGAGCAAACCCGCCTGATCTGTTCATACCAAGATCATAACTTGTTACTATTACATTATCGCCTGCTCGAAAATCGCTGCTTTTGCTATCAACAACAACTCCAGATGCGTCAATTCCGGGCGTATGGGGATATTTTCTTGTTACTCCTCTGTTGCCAATAGCAGAGAGAGCATCTTTATAATTTAACGATGAGTAGTGGACTTTGATTAACACATCTCCATCTGGCAGATCATCTACAGATTTTTCACATACATTTCTTGAAAAAACATTTTTTTGAAGCTCTTCTACAACTAAAGCATTAAATTTGATGTTGTCCATTATCGTTATCTCCTTATTGATATCTGTTGAAAAAAATAGACACTAAAGTAAGATACAATAAACTTACGGA
>CAYRLG010000027.1:0-60925 GCA_964425195.1 uncultured Desulfobacterales bacterium | reverse complement strand
AATTTGAGCACAATTGAATAAGAATAATAAAATAAGACTTGACACACTTTTAGTAGAAAAAGGGATTGCCCAATCACGAGAAAGGGCTCAAGCTATAATTATGTCTGGGTCTATATTGGTTAATGGCTTCATTGTGGATAAATCAGGGACAAAAGTTGATTTTAACGCAGATATAGCTTTTAAAGGTGGGTCAAAAAGCAATATAGATATTCCCTATGTAAGCCGTGGAGGACTAAAACTTGCAAAAGCCTTAAGCCATCTTCAACTTGATGTAACTGGTATGACCTGCATTGATATTGGGGCATCAACCGGTGGATTTACAGATTGTCTTATACAAGCTGGAGCTTGTAAGGTCTATGCAGTTGATGTTGGATATGGTCAGATGGATTGGTCACTTCGGCAAAATCCAAAGGTTGTGGTAATTGAACGAACTAATATCCGACACATGCCATATCAAACTATTGGTGAGACTGTTGATCTAATAACCATTGACACATCTTTCATATCTTTGAAAATAGTAGTTCCAGCGGCTGAAAAATTTATGAGAACTGATACCTTGACCCTTGCTTTGATAAAACCTCAGTTTGAGGCTGGCAAAGAGAGAGTTGGGAAAGGTGGTGTTGTACGAGATCCTGTTGTTAGAGGTGAAATTGTAAATGATATTGAGCTTTTTTTCAGGCAAAGGGGATATGAGACTGGTGATATTATTGAATCTCCTGTAAAAGGACAAAAAGGAAATGTTGAGTTTATCATATCTATGAGATATTTAAATAAAAAATAATATCAAAAGTTTGTGGAACGCAACAAATAGTAAAGAAAAGCTATACAATATCTCTGAAAAAAACCCTGTGTTGTTTATTACTTTAATTTAAAAGGAGTTGTAATGACTGAACAAATCGCAAAAATTAGGAATGTTGCTCTGGCTGGTCACGGAGGTGCGGGTAAAACTTCTTTGGCTGAAGCAATGCTTTTTAAAGCAGGTGTAATAAACCGCTTTGGAAAGGTTGAAGAGGGAAATACTGCTATGGATTTTCAGCCAGAAGAAGTTAGAAAACAGCAAAGTATTAGTAGTGCTTTTCATAAATATACATGGAAAAAGCATGATGTCTCCATTATGGACACACCGGGAGATCAGAATTTTGTATCTGCTGCTGTAACCTGCATTCCGGGTGCTGATAGCGTAATTTTAGTTATTGATGGCGTAGATGGTCCAAGTGCTATGACCGAGGTGGTATCTGATTGTGTAGATAAACATAATCTTCCATCTGTTTTGTTCATTAATAAGATGGATAAAGAGAGAGCAAATGTTCAAGCTATAGCTGAAGTTTGTGAAAAAAATCTAAAAAAGAAAGCTATTATTGTTCAACTACCAATTGGCTCAGATGCAAACTTTAACGGTATTGTAGATATACTTTCAGGTAAAGCCTATATTTACGGCAATGATGGAAAGAGCCAAGTAACAGATATTCCAGAAGATATGGTAGATGATGTTGAAGCTGCCAGATCATCTTTTGTAGAGAATATTGCAGAGTTAGATGACTCTCTTTTAGAAAAGTACCTTGAAGGGGAAACTCTTTCTGAAGCAGATCTTATTAAGACTTTTAGAAAAGGCATTCTTACGGGCGAATTCTCTCCTGTTTTATGCGGCTCTGCTATAAAATTGATTGGTATAGACCTACTTTTTGATTTTATAAATAATGCCCTACCCTCTCCTATTGATAGAGGAGAGTGGATTGCAAAAGATAAAAATGGCGAAGAGATTAAAATCGCCCCTGAGCCTAATGCACCGTTCTGTGGTTTTGTATTTAATACTATTGTTGATCCTTATGCCGGAAGACTTTCGGTCTTTAGAGTGATTTCTGGCAAACTTGGTAAAGAGGGTAATTTTTTAAATGTCAATAAAGATAATAAAGAGAGATATACCCAGCTTCTTGAAATTCTTGGTAAAGAGCAAAAACCTATTACTGAAGCACTTCCTGGTGCTATTGTAGCTGTTGCAAAACTTAAAGAGACTTTTACTGGCGATACAATTACAAGTGATCAATATATACTTTTTCAAGCTCCCGAGCCAATGCCTCCTGTTATCTCCTTTGCTGTATCATCAAAAAATAAGGGTGAAGATGATAAAGTTCATGGTGCTTTAAGAAAAATAATGGAAGAGGATACTGGACTTCAGCTTAAAAGAGAGTCTGAGACTAATGAGACAATACTCTCTGGTCGCGGATTGGTACATATCGAAACAACAATTGAAAAGATTAAACGTAAATTCAACGTTGACATGGAGATAAACACTCCTAAAGTACCATATAGAGAGACATTTAAGAAAAAAATTAGAGTTCAAGGAAGACATAAAAAACAGTCTGGAGGGCATGGGCAGTTTGGTGATTGCTGGATTGTTCTTGAGCCAGGTCCAAAAGGTAGCGGATTTGAGTTTATTGATAAAATTGTCGGAGGCTCAATTCCAAAAACATATATTCCAGCGGTTGAAAAAGGTGTTGTTGAAGCATCTCAAAAGGGAATTCTTGCAGGATTTCCATGCGTTGACTTTAAGGTAACAGTTGACGATGGAAGTTATCACTCTGTTGACTCATCTGAAATGGCATTTAAAATGGCTGGCTCTATTGCCTTTAAAAAGGCTGCTGAACAGGCTGGTGCGACTCTGCTTGAACCTATAATGAAGATATCTATTGTTGTTCCTGATGAATTTACCGGAGATATTATGGGTGATTTGAACTCAAGACGAGGAAGAGTTCTTGGCATGGATACGGAGGGAACAAAACAGATTATTAATGCCCATGTTCCTATGGCAGAAGTTTTAAGATATGCACCTGATATCCGTTCCATGACTGGAGGACGTGGCACCTTTACCCTTGAATTTGACCACTATGATGAAGTTCCAAACGATCTTGCTGCAAAGGTAATTGAAAAGATCAAAGCTGAACGGGAAGAGTAGCAAGAGACAACGAATAAGTTAAATTACAGTAGTAGGAGCAAAAAAGCGTATCTTGTTGTTCCTACTACACATTAATATATCCCACCATTTACACCCAAAACTTGTCCTGTTATATATGAAGCCTTGTCTGAGCATAAAAATATAACAGCCTCTGCCACATCTTCTGCTTTTCCGACCCTTTTAGCTGGTATTGATTTTACAATTTCATCAAGTAAAAGACCCTCTAACATATCCGTTTCAATAAATCCTGGCGAAATAGCATTTACAGTTATGTTTCTTGATGCAACCTCTTTTGCAAGAGCCTTTGTTGCACCAATAAGTCCTGCTTTGGAAGCAGAGTAATTTACCTGACCCGCAACTCCTATCTGTCCAGATGTTGATGTGATATTTACCACTCTGCCAAATTGGTTCTTAATCATATTTTTTACTATTAACTTTGTGACATTATAAAACCCCGTTAAATTAGTATTTATCACAGAGTCCCAGCTCTCTTTTTTCATCATAACCATCAATTTATCATCTTTTATTCCAGCGTTATTAACAAGTATATCAATCTTACCTCTCTTTTGAATTATAGATTTTATTGCTGTTTCACTCTGTACAAGATCGGCAACATCAAATTGGATAAGCTCTCCACTATTATGCCCTATTAATCCATCTATAACTTCTAATGTTTGCTCTGCTAAGGCTTTATTGCTTTTGTAGTTGATGTACACATATCTGCCCGTAACAGCCAAGGCTGTTGCAACTGCTCTACCAACTCCTCTGCTTGCTCCAGTTACAAGGGCAATCTGATTTGAATACCTACTATTACTACTATCTTTGGTCACATTTTTCTCCTTATACTATCTTTAGTCAATCCAATATAAGATTTTATCTATTCTCTCTTTCCAAGTTGACGCAAGGGTATTGACTCTTTTCTAAAGCAGATATCCCCTTTGCTTTTAATAACATAAACTCTATCAGGCAGATGAATCATACTTCCACCTGTTTTTGAATGAATCAAATTAAGTATATCATCAATATGTGTAAATGATACTCTTCTTAAATCTCCCTTAACCTCTTCAATTGCTCTTCTTATGAGTCGTTTTGCAAGTGCTTGATGTATAGTAAAAAAAACTTTTATATTAAGTCTCACCTCGTTTGTATTGCTCTTATTAAAAATCTTCTCGGTCTCTTCCTCCATCCAACTATTCTCATCAATTAAAATTCTGCTTAACCTATTTAGTGACTCTGTGACAGATGGGTTGTAATACTCTTGTAAATGAGGAATTAATAAATGTCTGATTCTGTTTCTCAGATAAGATGTGTCATTATTTGAACTATCAAGCACGTAAGATTGTTTTTTTGATTTAAGATATTCAAGGATATTATATCTTGATACCTCAATTAGAGGGCGTATGAACTTATTATCTCTAACAGGAAGAATACCAGAAATTCCTTTTGCTCCACTTCCTCTCAATAAATTCATAAGCACAAGCTCTGCATTGTCGTCACTGTTATGTCCTAACGCTATTTTACTGTAATGCTCCTTTTGTGCAATCTTATCGTAAAATGAATATCTGATATCTCTTGCAGCCTCTTCAAAAGAGAGCTTTTTCTCTTTTGCAAAAGCAGGTACATCAACTTTAATAGAGTAACATGGGATAGTATATTTTTCTGCAAGCGTTCTAACAAAATTATCATCTCTATCTGACTCTTCTGCCCTAAGAGAGTGATTTATATGGGCAACACCTATACGGATATTGGAAGCCCCTGTTGTGATTACAGACAGACAAGGAATTGCAGCAGGATAATTCCTTATAGATATTGAGCTTGCAATATCAAGAAGGAAAAGAAGCAGAGCCACAGAATCAGGTCCTCCTGACACTCCTACAAGTATAGAGTCTCCAGAGGATATCATAGAGTATCTCTCTACTGTCTTTCGTGCAGTATCAAAAAGAGCAGAGGACTGTTTTTTATTGCGGTTAACCAAAAAAGATTACTCTTTTATGTTGTTATTGTTATAAGTACCTTATAAACAGTTAAGTTTAACTTCTGCTATATCAGTAATACCTTTTAGAACTTTTATTAAACCATCTTGCTTAAAGGTATAAATTCCATAAGCAGAAGAGTCGTGTTGCACTACAGAACTTTTAATTAAAGACTTAACACTATTGTTGTTAATTAGAAGTTCATGGATTGCAACTCTGCCTTTATATCCAGTATGACCACACTCGTCACATCCAAAAGGGGAGTGTTCATAAACCTCTATTTTATCTTGATAAATATTATCAACAAGCTCTATACACTCTCCACTCTTCATAAAATCAGCAGTAGCAACAGGTAATCTACATTTTTCACAAAGCCTTTTTATAAGTTTTTGACTAAGAATACATAGCAAACTATCAGCAAAAAAAGTTGGTTCTATTCCCATGCCAACTACTTTTTTAACAGAATCAGAAACGGTTGAGGCATTGATTCCACCAAATATAAGGTAACCGCTTAAAGCGGTTTTAATGGCAACAGATGCGGTCTCATAATTGTCTATCTCTTCTAAAGATATTACATCTGCCTTTGAATCTATAAAAGCTTTCATCAACTGAGGATAGTCAAACCCTTTTTCGGGTTGAACTTCTGTTTGGCATATCTGTTTTTGAATAATTGCAATCTGTTTTTCTGCACTGTATATCTTTTTATCAACACTATTTATCATATTTAGTACACAGTTAAGCGTTGTTGTTTTTCCAGAATCAGATAGACCAGAGATAATAATCAGACCAGATGGTTTAGCTATCACATTCATAAACGGCTCCAAGTTATGTTTAAGCAAACCAAGAGCAGTTATATCCATTAATTTTGCAGTTGGAAAAAATTTAAGAGATATCTCTTCTTTAGATCCTATAGTAGGAACCGCAATTGCTTGTAATGTTACAGCACCTGTTTGAGCACTTTTAAACTTTATCTTTCCATAAATAGGTTTACCTCTCATGGTAATATCCATATTTGCCATAAGTTTTATTTTAAATACTATTTTCAAAGCAAATTTATTGGGGATATGCCTGTATGGCTTGCAGATACTATCAATTCTAAAGCGAACGCTTGCAGTATCTGAATTTATGGAGGGTTCAATATATATATAAGAAGCACTTTTTTTAAACGCTTCAATAATCATATCGTTAATAAAAGCGTGTACTTTATTATCTATATCGCTGCTGATACAATCATCTATGTATTGTTTGTTATATGAGTATTCACTGTTGGATTGGAGCTCTATTTTATGGCTAAATTCAACATCATCATTGAGATAATCATTAAATTTATCTGGATTTGAATTAAAGGATAACTTTGGAATAGAATTATCCTTTACGATCTCATTTTGATACTCCTTACGCATAGCTTCCAACTGTCTTATCTGGACAGATGAATTTTTTGTATTAGGAAGTTTTTTAAGCTCATTTATTAAATCTAAATATATTTTATCAGCCTCTTCATAAAGCCCCTGATCAAAATAAAATTGTGCTTCATTCAATTTTAAATCAAATAAAGTTTGATCAATAGTAGGATTGCTATTTTCCATTATCTCTTAGAAAGTGGGATAAAAGGGATTAAACCCATATCAACAATATTGACGCTATAATTAGAAAAACTATTGCGACCATCTTTGATGTCAACCATCAGATGCGTTCTATCATCATATATATCTGTGACTGGAATGATGGAGATTTTATTTTCAAAAGAACACAAGATAGCTATTTTGTATTGCACATTTTGAGAAGTTATAAGGTGAACATCAACATTCATTTTTTTAATTATAGCAACGTTTACACCTTTTAGATGACCTTTCATATTTTTCGATAAATTCTGAAACAAAGAAGAGAGGTCTCCTAACATAAGATTTGGCATCTGATTAATATTTGCTGTAAGTTTTGATGGAATTTTATAGACATTAAAAATTTTATCATCAGGTAAAGCAATAGTCTGATCTTCTAATTTAAAACATCTAACATATTTAGGTGTATCCTCTCCTCTATATCCAGCGATACCAATTTCTTCTAAATTAATATTTTTATAACTGTTATCTGAAACTATTTTGTTTGAATCTTGCTCTTTAAATATATCTTCAATATCAATCTCTGGAATGCTCTTTTCACCAACTATATTGCTACTTACATTGATATCATTTTCATATTGAATATCACTACTACTAAGCTCCTCGTACTCAATATCCTCAGAGTTAAGCTCTTCCACCACTATTTGGTTATCGTTATTATTTAATCTATCTAATATTGGGCTGTTGCTGTTTGTAGTGTGAACCTCATCTGATGATATAGAAAGCTCAATAGAGTCTAATGCCTCAACATTTAAGTTATCAAAATCTAACTCTTGTTCGGAAAGCTCAATAACCTGCTTAGGTTCTTTATATATATCGCCATCTATTTCTCCGAGTGATATCTCTTCTATCTCTATCTCGTCTAAAGATACTTCATTAACATTATTGCTCGATTCTGATGGCTTACCCTCCTTATCTATATTAATATCTGATGTCATATAATCAAAATCGATTCCATCAAAATTTATATCATCATATTGGCTTAACTCACCATCTCCAAGCTCTGTTAAAGCAGCTTTATCAGACATACTAAGTTTATCAAGTTTATCATCCTCCTCCTCCTTAGGCAGTGGCTCTAAAGTTGTTGGGATAGAGTATAGTACATGAGATAAGTCATTAATTTGATCTGAAAATTTAAGGTCAAGCTCATTAAGCTCAGAGGCAAATTGCTGCGTTATCTGGCTATTTAGATTAGTTAATTCATCAACTTTTTGTTGTAGCTCTATATTTTGTGTATCAAGTATTGAAAGTCTCTTTTCACAAAATTCTAATCTTGCAAGAATACTTAAGATGATTTTTGAATTTTCAATAGGCTCAAGCTGTTGTGCAATAGGTGTAAATGGTATTTCTGGCTGCAAATTGGCAGATAAGTTATCTGATGTTTGTGTTGCTGCAACATCATCTTTAGCCATCTTTGTTGTATGAATATGTTCTTGTGCTAACTTTGAATTTTCAACTTTATGTTTTGCAATCTTATTTTTTAACTCTAAAACTTTACTATATGCGTTTGTTTTATCTTGCTTTATTGTGGCTTCATCTGTATCTTTTTGATTGATATGTCTAAAGGTCGTAACAATAAACTCCATTACATGGTGAGTTTCTGGTACAGCTTTATCTTTAGATTTTTCAAGGTAACGCACAATGCTTGTAAGCATTTTAAGGATATCTTGATTATGCTTTCCCGTGTATTTAGGTGTAATTTTATTTAAAAAATCAATGAACTTCTTAATATTTTTATCTGAACACTCCCACTCAATTGCAAGCATATACTCTTGAATTAAATCAAAATCGTCTGGTTCACTCTCTTTTGCTTCTGAAAAAAGATTATCATCTTCATCAGTAAAAATAGCGTCTATTGCCATAAAGGCATCATCTGTCAATTTTTTTATATCTATCTCTTCTGTCATATCAATCACTCAATTCAGATTTAAGGTCAGTAATATTTTTCTTGCCAGTTTAATTAAACATATAGCAACTATTTAGATATAATAATATAAAATCCTACAAATTAATAATAGTTAGACTTTCTGTTTAGAATATCAACTCTGCTTAATAACTTCCAGCATTGCCTTTTGAAACTGAATTTTTTCTGCATGTGAGTGTATCTCAGCAGCAACTTTTTCAACAAGGCTATAAAGGAACTTAGCAGGAAATTTTTCTTGTGAAGTATTAAATTCTGAAACAGCATCATCAATTACAATAGAAGCAATAGGACCTATCGCCTTAGATAGTTCATTTTCAAGTCTCTCCCAAAATATTGCCGGAGTCTCAGGCTCTACTACTAATGAAGAGGATTTTGTATTTAAATCATAGCTTATGTTTTCTTCATTAACTTGGGTCTGAAAAAGTTTTAATATACTCCTCTTCTGCAATCTACTTAGCAAAGCTTTTATATCATCTATAGTCATATTGTGATTTTTCTTCAATTCAGCAATAAGTCGATTAAAGTCAGGATACTTGTTAAGCATCACAATAATTGACCACTCTGCGGAAGAGAGGGTTACACTATCCTCTTTTGTAGGCATTAACTCAATAATATATTTAAGCATATAAGGTTGCTCCTTAAATGACTGATCAGAAAAAAAATGCGTTATAATAGTTTATAACCTACTATAACTATTAAAGATTACCAGTCAAAAATCGATGAGAAAAACTTTTTATATTTACCCTGTTTCTGAAAATCATCAATAAATTCATTAAACTCCATTTTTATCTGCGAAACACTTATTTTACCTGAACCTTCACAAATAAAAATAGATGCTCCTCTTTTGACTACATAGATAATAGTGTTATTCTCTTTTATTGCAACTAATTGTACATCAAGGGGATACTGCTCTTTAATATTTTTTATAAGCTCATTATAGTAAAGCTCCCTGTAGTATCCTTGTTCTAATTTTCTCATATCAGGAAAAAAAGATAGTCTGTTTTTAATATTTATAACAAGATTTATTATATAATTATGTGTACTGACAAAAAGCTCTGGGGTATTTTTAGTTTCTGATTTCATATTCAGCCAGTATATTTAAATAGTTATCTTTTATCTCTTTGATTCCATCCTTTGGAAGGTTTGCTTTCTTGGCAATAACATTGATCAACTCGTCCATAGCTTGAATGGCTGTTGCAATATCAATTTTTTCCCACAAATCAAGTTTTCCATTATCATAATTGAACTCGCCGGCAAAGGGGTTAAGAAAAAGATATTTATTGCTCAATTCAAGAGCCGATGTTCTCCAGATTTCGGTAAACTTATCAGATATTGTGCTACGTTCAAGCATCTGAAAAATCTCTTCATAGCAGTTAAGAACAGATAGTCTATTCTCATCAACATTAGAAGAGTTACTAATAGACACTAACGAGTTTAGCTTTGTCTTTTCATCATCAGAAGAAGCAATAGAAACAGGGAGCAGCGAATAGAGCTTTATAGTGGAATTTTTAAGAGCCATCTGTATCTGATTTTTATCCAAATTTTTCTCAAAATACCCACTATTTCCCTTTATGTTCATATAGCCAAAAATTTTACCACCGTAAAAATATATATATTTTTCCGATTCATTAGCTCTTAAAGCCTCAAGAAATCCTGTAACTTTTTTTGAGTCGATCTGACTGAAAAACTTTTCAAACTCGACAGAATCAAATGGTAGCTTATCAATAACTAACTGTGTTTGATGACATCTTGCAAAAAAATCCACTACTTGTTGAGGTATTTTGTAGGAAGAGATATAACAAGGTAACTTTACAGTAGGTGGAATTTTTGATGAATCAAACGCAACGGCTTTCCCGTCAGATAGAAGGAAAGCTCCAATATCTTGACCATCTTTAATAAAAAAGAAGTATTGTTTTTCCCTATCTTCGAGTTTTATATATCCATTGAATCGCTTAGTCTGTAAAAATATTTTATATTTTTCAAAAGATATATAACTCGAATGGAGTTCCTCATGATAAACATCAAATTTAGGGATCATTTAAAGAATTCCTTTTCCAAGCATATATATTATAAGGGAGTCAGTTAATATTTTTTGATTAAAAACGATCTCAATACGGGCATTGATATTTTTATCTAAACATATAACTTTGAATTTATCTTCATCATAGCTTTCAAAATATCGAACCCCATGCAAGTTAAGCGATGAAAAAACACAGTTGTCATACTCAAAAAACTTTAATGAATCTATAGAGTATTTTTCACTAAGAGTACTCTTCAATTCATTTAGATATGCAATACTCTCATCTGCGTGACGAGTAGAGTCAATAATGAGAAAATTAATATCTAAATCTATATTTTTCTCATAAATTTCAGTCGCAGTATTATAGTTAAAATCAATCTCTTTAAGAAGAGATATTTGCCTTACTGCATCAACGCCTTTCATTCCAAGAAAATCTGCATATACTACATCTCCATTCTCAAATCCAACTCTTCCGCATAGGTTGTTGTACATAGAAAATTCTAAAACACCTGTACTGTTTTCATTAGAGCATATTTGAAGCAAACTACTAAATGAAAAAGTTTTAAGGGTTCCATTTAACATAATTTTAAATACCTTAATTTTGTAAAAATAGTTTATCAATACAAAATAAAAAAAGTTGATAACACTTTAATTTAATTAGTTAATAACTCTATATTCACCCTCTACAGTTTTGACATAATCCCCCAATTTTTGTCCATCTACAGGTTCTGCATAAACAATATAATCAACAAACAGGATTTGATACTCATCTCCCCTATTTATAACAACTGCAAATCGCTTCTCATCTTTATTTGGTAGTGTTGCATTCATATTGTTTAATAACTGCTTCTTATCAACTTCAACATTACTAACTTTTCGCAATACAGAAGAGCCTCTTGCAAATCCTACTAACTTATTATGTGGAATTAGAGCTAACTTTAAAACTTTTTCAGGAACAGGTTTGTCGAATTTAAGAATCTCTACAATATTACTATATGTTATAGCACACTGTTTTTGATCTAATTCGATAAGAAGAAAAGAGGATGTGGATGTTACGCTTGAATCTTGAGTTTTAGGAATATTTTGCCGAGGTTGCTCAGATAGCTCTTCTGTTATACTCTTTTGAGGATCTCTTTCAAGTGATTTTGTTTGAGCTATTGAATTAGTTTGAGAGCGATTAGCAATATGTTTTGTTAATTTTTGAGTTTGATTTTGTTGGATATCTTCACGAGTCTTATAATAAGCAGATTCAATTTTATTAAGACTTCTCTGGTTCTCTTCTATTTTAATATTTATCTCATAAAGCTGCTTATGGATAATTTTTTCAACATAAGTCTGAATAATACTTAAGTTAAAAGATTTAGTATGTTCAATATAGTTACTATCGGAGATAATCTTGTCTAAATATTTACTTTTAGTAGTTTTATGGATCGATGTATCGGCAAAAAAATCAGACTCTTCAAGAATATTCAGAGCTAAACTTTTAATTGCCTCAGAGGTTTCAAGGCAGTCTATGATATTATTTAAGACAGTCAAAAATTTTTTATCAAATGCATCTTGTGCTGCAATTGAATTGAGATATTTTTTGGCTTCCTGAATTCTATACATATTATCAACAAGATATGGGGAGAGAATCTTACGAAATAATTGATAATCCATATATCACCGCAACGTTTTTATAAAATTAAATAATATGTCCATTAATAGTAAAATTGATGGACGAGAGTTTTACAGCAGGAAATTAACTAATACAGGAAGTTATTTGTAAGGTTGGTACAGAGTAGTAATTTATCAGTTTGCCAATTTCTGTTTGTTTAAAATAGTTTTTTCAATAACAGATTTTACAGTCTCTTTGGAAATATAGTTTACAGTTTTAAGAACATTCATACCATTTGTTGCACTTGCTGGAAAAGATTGAACTTTTAGCTCAGAATTTAGAAGGCGTTCCATCTCATCTACTGTAGATAAAGGAATAATTTTATCATCAATATCACGTTTATTCCATTGAAAGATTAACTTCACATCTGAAAGGCTCTGCTTATGGTATAAAAGATTACTCTTCAAATTCTCGAAAGACTCTAAATTGGCATCCTGCCTTGAGGCAAGAGAATCAGCAACAAAGACAAGACCATCAACTCCTTTTAGAACTAATCTTCTGGTAGCCTCATATTTTACCTGACCGGGTGTAGTATATAATTTCAACTTCAAATCAAATCCATTGATTTTTCCTAAGCTGACTGGAAAAAAATCAAAAAAAAGAGTTCTATCACCCTTAGTATCAATAGATACTAACTTACTTATCTGCTGATTTCTGTTCTGTTGTAGCTTATTGTGAATAAATTCAAGGTTCGTGGTCTTTCCACTTCTGCCTGGACCATAATAAACAATTTTAACCTGTATTGTTTTGTCTTTCAAATTTACGATAGCCATTATAAAAATCCAATTCAAGCTGCAAGCGGTTGTCTTAAATATTGATTTATCTCTTTGTAAAATATCTCCTTTCCTCGAGATTTTTACAATGACACAGAAAACTCTTCAAAAAAACCTCCTCATAAACTAACTACCAATAATGGAGACAATTTTTTGTTGTAAACTATTTATTTTAAGCCTTAAAAGCCCTAATGAAAGGAACGGCTTAAAAAGAACAATCATAAGAATGTCTTGAGTGATTTTGGCAAAGTGGACATTCTCATTATTGCCTCTGTGAAAAAGCAACGAGAAGTTATCCTCTTTTATAAGGTTTGCGATCTCTTTTGTAGTTGCGTAATTTGCTGCTGAAAGTGCTGCAAGAGTATCGACATCAAAATCCTCTTCACCCGCTGTAAAAAGGGGGTTGCCTCCCATATCAGTTATCAATGCGTAAGTAGCACCTGACTCTTCAATAAAATCTTGTAGAATCTTTTCAACTTTCATTACAGTATCTTCTCTTATTACAGTATTCATGTCGATCCTCTATAATCCAAATAAAAACAATAAACAAAATTACAACGTATATAACATAATTAAAATTCTATCTTTTTCTCAACTGCTTTATTGCAAACGCCATACTAACTTTCATTCTTGCAAATGCGTCTGCAAGAACACCAATTTCATCTTGAGACTCTATAGGGATTTCTAAATCAAGATTGCCTATACTTATTTTATTTGCAACATCTGTTAATCTGCGAATTGGCGATAAAATCATCTGATTAAGGACAAGATATACAGCAAGGGAGACAGCAATAACAAGTAGTAAAGCAGTGACTATAAGTTTATATATAGATTGATTAAACTGCTCCAGAAGAAATTTTGAAGAGTAATACACCTCAACTCTGCCTATTTTATTTAAATCTTTAATAATAGCTTCTTCAGCTTTTACATACTCTCCATCAACAGGAATATTGTTGGTAATAAGATTCCAATTTTCATCTCTTTTATAACCAAGATATATAACTTTACCACTACGATCAATCAAGTTAATAGAGTAAATATTAGTATCTAACATTTCAGATTTAAGAGCCTCTTCTAATATTTCATCGTCAAGTGACCAAAAGGCTTCAACAAGATAAACTGACAATCTTTTGGCAGCAACTTTTGATAAATTTTGAAGCTCATTCTCCATTTGCTGCTTTTCTGTTATATAACTAATTATGGTAAAAATAGTCATAATAGCTACGATTAAAGGTATTAAAACAGCATTGACCTTAATTTGAAGACGATTTTTCCATGATACCTGCAACGAATCACGGTTAATTTGATACTGCCCTGTCTGCTGCTTAGAGTCTGATGGAGGTGAGTATGTTTGTTGAGTTTGTGGTTTAGAAGATGATTGATCTATATGACTTACATCCTCTATACTTTGATGTGTACTACTGTTTAGTTTAAGACTATCTGTATCAGTCTTAGAGATATAAGAGTCAATTGGATTAACATAACCACATTGCTTACAGGTAAATTTCGCATTTTCCGCTTTAATTATTTTGGGATCAAATTTATAATTTTTCCCGCATGAGCCACATGAAACATTGATCATACCTGCATCTCCTTAGAACAAATCTTGTAATATGTGATATCTGTATTACCACTTAGTTACTTATACAACTCAATATTTAAAGTTTATTATGGATAGCTAAAATAAAATTATTCATAATAAACAATTAGTTACAGCACTATATGAAACGAATTAATACCTTTTCACTAAAATTTAATTGTAGGATAGTTGCTATCAAAACTCATTATTCTTGTCAATAATAAAATCAGCACCTGTTTTTTATAGATAAAAAGCAATCTTTCAACCAACTAACAGTTTGGAAATAATTCTATAAATTTAGAAAAGCAGCTTAATTAGTGCTTGTAAAAAGCAACGCCCATTGTTTCTGGACCCGTATTTATGCCAATTGAGGGACCAAAGTATGTGACATATATTTTTCTACATTTAAACTTAGAGTTAAATATTGAGACTAAATTAGGAACATATGTCTGGTCTTTAGCATGAGATATAGACATTGTAACAGGAGCACTTCCTATATCGTTAGTTAAAGTATCCATCAATGAAAGCAGAAGATTCTGCTGTTTTCCAAGTAATTTTGTTTTAACAACTAACTTTCCATTTTCAACTCCAAGCACTGGCTTTATTCCCATTGCTGAGGCAAAAAATGCCTTAACTCCACTAATTCTATTACCTCTCTTTAAATACTTTAAAGTTGGGATTGCTATATATGTACAAACTTGTCCAGCAATATTGTGTATGCTTTTTAAGATTTCGTCATAATCCTCTCCACTGTTCATAAGTCTGGCAGCTTCAATAACAATTAAACCTAACCCCATACCACACTGCTTAGTGTCAATAACCTCCACTCTACAATCGTGTTTATGTTGAAAATCTTTGTGAACATTGAGTACGTTTTCATAAGTTTTACTAAGATAGGTTGAACAGTGAATACATAAAATTTCGTCATAGTTTTGAGTAAGCTGCAGATATAGTAAAGCAAACTCTTCATAGGAAACAGCACTGGTTGACATTGTAGAGAAGGTGTCAAATTGCTCATAAAAATCTTCTATTTTTATCTCTACTCTATCTTTCATTATTTTACCATCAAGAATAACATTAACTGGTAGAACCATTATATTCATATCGTCTATAATTTTTTGAGGAATATCTGATGTGCTGTCAGTTATAACTAACCTTTTCATTAAGTTCTCCTTTCCCAAATTTCGCATTTACAGTAAGTTATGAGTTATTAATAACGAATAGATTTATCAAGGTTTAATGGAATATTTAGAATATATCAAGCAAAACATAAAAAGCTCTGGCAATGTTATAGATGAGGTTTATTTAAGAACTCAAAAAGAGCACACCAAAAGTTTTCTTCTTTATTTAATATACTCTTTTGTGTATAAGAGCCGTGTAACACTATGTCAATAGCAGTTAAAAATTCTCACTAATCGTCATAAATAAAAAGACATTTTGATAAGGAATTTGATTGATCTCAAGTTGAGTGGCTTAAAACCACAATTGGAATAATGGATACTTTACACAGGGCATAACACAGGGCATATTTTATTATAAGGATGGGAATATGTTTTACGAAGCTCGATATCAGCCTCAGGATACTAAAAATTTAAATGACAAAGCAAAGCTGTTTGTGGGAAAGATGATTGCAATTCAGGATGGAGGACAAGAACAATTGACACCCGGAAAAAAGACCGTAGTCTATATTGCATCACCAAGTTTTGGTCTTATTCCAAATTATGATCTTAACAATATAGTAAGTATCCCTTACGGTAAGTGGATTAAGTTAAGTGAAGAGAATAAACAGTTTATATCCTCATTATAAGTGTATTTTTTTAAATTCTAAAATAGAGATAACTCTCCCCCATATCTGTTAAATTAATTTTATATAGATATGGGGGTAATTTTTACCAAAACTATCAAGATTTTATTTTCAACATCTCTCCTATTATACTGCCAGCCGTACTTATCTCAATATAAGATGCCCCATGAGTTACTCCAAAATGCCCAGCAAGCACTGTAACAAGAGAATCTGGGGAAAACTGTTTTCTTTTTACAAGATTTGCAATTGATTTACGCAACAACTGTGATGAGTCATTTTCTACATCAACATACTCAGCCTGCACTCCATAAGAGAGGGCAAGCTCTCTTACAACCCTTTTATTGTAAATTTGTGCATAAATAGGGTTATCACCTCTATAGGCAGCTATTGCCCTAATAGTATCGCCAGACATAGAGTCAGCAATAATTGCACATGTATTAAGACGCATTGAAGCTTTTACAGCAGCTTTGGCAAGATATGCCACAACCTTATTGTGGTGGATGTATGGAATATCTAAGAAAGTTTTTCTACCAAACTCAACTTCAGCCGCAATTTTTGCCATCATCTTAACCGCCTCTACAGGGTAATCTCCATTTGCAGTCTCTCCGGAGAGCATAAGAGCATCAACGTAATCAAAACAGGCATTTGCAACATCAGAAACCTCTGCTCTTGTAGGTCGAGGAGATTTAATCATAGAGTGAAGCATCTGTGTTGCAACTATTACAGGCTTACGCTTCTCAATACAGGTTTTTACTATCTTTTTTTGTATCAACGGAATTTGTTCAGCCGCCATCTCAACAGCAAGATCTCCACGAGCAACCATTATTCCATATACATGCTCTAAGATATCATCAAGATTTTCAACTCCCTGACTGTTTTCAATTTTGGCAATGATCTTTGCTCTGCTCTTTTTTCTGTCAAGTATCTGCTGCACTGCAAGAACATCATCACTGTTTCTAACAAAGGAGTGAGCAATAAAATCAACATCTTGTTCTGCTGCAAACTCTATAAACCCTCTATCCTTTTCACTAAGAGAAGGTAAATTAACGTGAACAGCTGGTATATTGACACTTTTTCTACCAAGAATTAATCCATCATTTTCAACTTTACAGATTAATCTTTCACTATTTTTATCTATCACTATAAGGGCAACTGAACCATCGTCAATCAAAATGGAGCTACCTACAGGTACATCTCTTACAAATTCAGAATAAGAGACATGAATTTCAATATTGTTGGATAGTTGCTCATTACTCTCTTCCACAAGTTTGCATGAGCCATCTAAGTGTAACCCTTTAATGTTTATAACATCACCATAAGTCACTTTAATTGGAGTATCTATTGGGCAGGTTCTGATCTCTGGACCCTTTGTATCAATGAGAATTGCAATCTTGTCAGATACTTTTCGGACATTCTCAATAACTTTCAGAGCTTCTTGATGAGTTTGATGTGCTGTATTGAGTCTAACAACATCCATTCCAGACTCATGGAGCTGCCTTAAAAATTCAGGCTCACAATTTTTATCAGATATTGTAGCAACGATTTTTGTTTTTTTTATCATTTAGCAACTCTCCATTGTTATAATGTTTTCTGAAAGCTATTTGTGCAGATTCTGATTATCATCTCTTCAAGCACAATAAAAGGGTCTCCATCTGATGAGGATTTTAGCTTATAGTCTATATCGCTCATCTGAGCTATTATTATTACAAGTTCATCTATATTAAACTTATCTGCTCTTAAAAAAGTTTGATAAACAGGGTAGGCACTCTTGGGATTTGAAGCTATTATAAGATCACTATTCCTCCTATTTACAGCACTTTTTTTAGTACTCCCCTTTTTTTTACCTTTGCTAACTTTATTCGATTTTAGATAAACTTCATCTTTTTCATTTGAATCAGCTTCATAATCATCATCAGATTTACTTGTAAGCTCTTGGCTCCACTGCAATAAAATATTGTCAAGTTCGCTATCTACTCTGGTTATGTATGGCATAGTGTTGGAGACAAATTGTTGATAGTTTTTATTAGCAGATACCCAGCAACTCTCTCCTTTTTGGGCTTGATTTATAATAAAAATTTTTACCGCAAAAATTTTACGTATCTGATTAACTATTGAGGATAGGAGTTGGAGTGGATGAAATCCATTATCACAAAGAGATTTATAATAAAATAGCGATGATTCTAAATCTTTTTGTGCCACTGCATTTGTAAGCTCAAAGATAGGCTCTTTTTTACTTCGTTTTACCACAGAATGGACATCATTTATGTTTATATTATCCCTATCTCCTATAAATGATGTAAGTCTCTCAAGATTGTCGCTAAATGCTACTGGATCAAATCCAGTCAGTTCTGTAAGTGCTTGCAGAGCATCACCATCAATACCTTTTCCCCTTCTATCAAGCACCCCCATCATTGTGAGCCGCAAAATCTCTGATTGCTCCTCTTTTTCTGCTTTGCTGTTTCCTTGCGAAACTGAGCAATCAACAGCAACTCCTAACGTTTTAATAGCATTAAAAAGAGTCCTTCTCTTATCAACATTTTCAGATGTTACTACAAGATAGTGACCTTCAGGAAAACCTTTTTCAATAAGATTTTGCAAATTCTCAAGATCACTGTTTAAAAATCCTTGTGTTAAAAGCGTACCAGACGGGGTAAATAGAGGGGCATTTTTTATTGCAACAACTTTTTTTTCCTGAAAAAAAGAGTAGGTGCAGATACGCTCAATTAATGCAGGTATTACAGCATCTTCTCCCTCTAAAAGTTCATAGCACAATTCTTTACGATTTTCGGGCAGCAAAAAAGAGATAACAGCATCAAAAACCTTTCTACACAAAAACTCCTCTCCCCAGATAAAAAAAATAGGAGGAGTTTTTTCAGAAGTTAATGAGCTTAAATAACTACTTAAAAGATTATGTTTAATCTCTGCCATGTTCTCTTTTCTTATAAGTTTTTTTCTTAACATCCAACTGTTTTTTGCTCTTCAAAAGATATAAAATCATGCAAAATCCAGCAACTGACATTGATATTCCAATCCCCTGAGAGACCGACAGAAAAGTTAAAATAAAATCTCCCCTTGGATCGCCTCTGAATGTTTCGATAAAAGCACGAAGAAGTCCATATAAAAATATATAAAACCAGAATGTTATCCCATCTATCTGTTTTTTTCGATCAATTGCAATCAGAACAAAAAAAAGGATAAAATTTGAGATAGCCTCATAAATCTGAGTTGGATGAAGATCTATATGCAAAGGTGCAAGAGATGCAGGATCTTTAAATGTGACAGCCCACGGAAGATCACACTGTTGACCGTAGCAACAACCGGCAAAAAAGCAGCCAATACGTCCAATTGCGTGTCCAAGTGCAATTGCAGGAGCAATGATATCAGCAGTTTTACCAAGAGGAAGTCCTTTTTTTTGTATAAATAGAAATGCAGCTATAACAGCTCCAATAAATCCACCGTAAAAGACGAGTCCGCCGTTCCAAATCTTAAATACAGAGATGGGATCAGATGTAAATTCATTGAAATTTACAACTACATATAAAATTCTGGCTCCAAGAATTGAAGAGATGAGAATTAGAAAAAAAAGGTCTGTCATCTCATCTTGGACAATATCGTACTTTTTTGCCTGTTTGCCTGCAAAAGCAACTGCTGCCAAAAATCCAAGACCAACAAAAAGCCCGTAAGTGTAAAGGGTTATACTCCCAAATTGAAATAGAACTGGATACAAGTTGTTTATTCCTTAAAGTTGTTGTTTATATGTTTAAGCTAATCTAACTGATTTGTTAGAAATAATTTTAGCTCTTCCCTATCAGAGTAATATCGTCTAAAGGGCTTTTGATACCATATTCGGAATATGACTCCTTGATTAGGTTTAAATCGTCCAAAGGGCTTGTTACGCCGTATCCTCCTTGCTGAAGAACATGAGTATAAATCATTGTAGTTGACACATCGCTATGACCAAGCAGCGCCTGAATTGTCCGTATGTCAGTTCCACGCATCAACAGGTGGGTTGCAAAACTGTGTCTGAATGTGTGTGCTGTAATCCGCTTATAGATGCAGGCTTGCTGGGCAGCAGCTCTAATTGCTTTGTTAATTGTCGATGGGTCTAAATGATGTCTTCTTATCACTCTGTTTTCAGGATCAGTTGATAAATTGCCGGAAGGAAAAACATACTGCCACTGCCACTCTTTAGCAGCATTTGGATATTTGCGGCTGAGAGCGTAAGGCAGATAAACTTCTCCATATCCTTGTGTCAGATCTTTTTCGTGCATAATTTTAACTGCTGCCAGATGGTTATTGAGCATTGGTATTATTGATGCTGGGAAAGTTGTAATCCGTTCCTTGTCTCCTTTACCAGAACGCACGGTAATCTTTTTAAGGCTGTAATCAATATCATGTACTCTCAATCTTAATGCTTCAATCATTCTAAGCCCGCTGCCATAAAGAATTTTTACAACTAATTGAGGAATGCCTTTAATCAATGTAATTACACTCACAACTTCCTGCTGGGTCATAACAACTGGTATATGTTTTTTCTCTTTAGCACGTACGGCATCAATTTTTTCTTCCAAAGGCTGTTTAAGAACTTTTTTGTATAAAAAAACTAAAGCATTCATAGCTTGATTCTGTGTTGATGGTGCAACATTCTCATTTACTGCAAGATAGGTCAGAAACTGTTCGATTTTGGCTTCTCCTCCATTCAAATCTTCTCTTGATTTCATTTTGTGAAACTGAATATACCTTTTAATCCAATCACAATATGACCGCTCAGTATATATTGAGTAATGATGCAGTCGCATGATTTCGTGCACTTCTTCCATTATTTTTTTATTTTGATGAATGCTTGACATATTTATGTTTTATGTTGTAGGGAAAAGTTACTTATTAATTTGAATCATATTTTTTAATACATTGACTTTATAATAAATTATCATGGTATTTTTTACCTGATATTAATGTAAAAAGCAACTTATCAGGGAAAATTGACCTGATAAGTGGTGATTTAGGGCGTTATCAGGGAAATTTTCCTTGATAACATAAATTTTAAGGTATTATCAGGGCAAAATGACCTGATAATAAATGGTTAGGCACAAAGGAGAAAAAAAATGGCAAGAAGAGTTTTTTACAGTTTTCATTATAAGCCGGACAATTGGAGAGCATCTCAAGTCAGAAATATCGGAGTGGTTGAAGGAAATAAACCGGCTACTGACAACGAATGGGAAGAAATCAAAAAAGGTAAAGAGAAAGCTATTCAGAAGTGGATTGATGACCAGCTTGATGGAAAGTCATGCACAATTGTTTTAATCGGAGAGAATACTGCGGGAAGGAAATGGATTAAGTATGAAATTGAAAAGTCATGGAATGACGGAAAAGGGGTTTTAGGAATATTTGTGCATAATCTGAAGGATTCTTCTGAAAAACAAGCTAATAAAGGAAAAAATCCTTTTGACGATTTTACTATGAAAAAAGATAATACAAAACTTTCGTCAATTGTTAAATCCTACAATCCACCATACGCAGATAGCAAACTGGTATATAACTATATCAGTAAAAATCTTTCTGATTGGATTGAAGAGGCAATTTCTATAAGAAAAAACTATTGAACGGATATTGATTATGGAACAGGAATTCAAAGAAAATTCGCAGGCTGTGCAGTCGCATCTGAGTATTATGCAGTCTGTAATACAGCGGATGGCATCAAACAGTGCCTCTTGTAAGGCATGGTGTATAACATTGGTCTCGGCTATATTGGTAATTGTTGCAGATAAAGGCAAACCTGATTATGCGTATATTGCAGTTATCCCGACCATACTTTTTCTTATATTGGACGCATATTATTTAGCTTTGGAAAAAGCATTCAGGAAATCTTATAACGGATTTATCGAAAAACTTCATAATTCATCATTGGCTTCATCTGATTTTTATGTGGTTTCACCTGAAGGAAGTCTGCTGAAGACTTTTTTTGTTTCACTTACATCATTTTCGATTTATCCGTTTTATATGACGTTGCTTGTAATGATATGGATTTCAAAAAAGATTGTAATTTAAGGTAAATAAAAAAATGCAACCGGAACAATACAAAGATAAAATAATATTGGGGGACAGTCTGCAAGTTTTAAAACAGATAAAAGCTGAATCTGTTGATTTGGTAATTACATCCCCGCCGTACTTTCAACAAAGAGATTACGGAAACGGAAATTCGGGTAACGGAAATGAGCAGACAGAGGAAGAATATCTGGACAATCTTTCAGCCATATTTTTTGAAACTGTCAGAGTAACCAAAACAACAGGGGCAATAGTTTATAATATAGGCGATAAATATTCGGAAGGCGGACTGAGACTGATTCCTTATCAGTTTGCAATAAGAGCGGTAAAAAGCGGAAAAGTTTTTCTTGTTAATGAAATAAAGTGGATAAAACTGAATCCCACACCCCGGCAGGATAAACGCAAACTGATACCGTCAACCGAACCGTTTTTTATCTTTGCAAAATCGAAAGAATATTATTTTGATTTAAACAACTATTTAAGACATCTTGATGAGATGAATAAAAACCAGAGAAACAATCCGTCAGGTAAATTGGGGAAAAAATATGTTGAATTAATTGATAAATCTGATTTATCCGAAAATGAAAAGGATAGAGCAAAAAAAGAATTGCATGAAGCTGTCAGAGCGGTTTATTCAGGAGAAATCAGCAGTTTCAGAATGAAAATCAGAGGAATACATAAGCCTGCATACGGCGGACAGGCAGGGGGCAGGAATAACCAGATTATCAACAATGGATTTACAATCATCAGAATCACCGGCGACAGACTCAAGAAAGATATTATTGAAAGTCCTGTTGAAATAACCAGAGATAATAAACATCCGGCAGTTTATCCGCTTTATATTGTTCAGGAGTTGATAAAACTGCTTTCAAAGCCCGGCGATGTTGTTTTAGACCCTTTCAACGGGAGCGGAACAACCTGTGTAGCGGCTAAAAATCTTAATCGACATTATATCGGAATAGAAATAAACCCTGATTATGTTGAATTGGCTGATAATCGTTTAAAACAGATTTGTTATCATCAGGAACTTTTTATATGAACGAAGAACAGATATTGGAGAAAGCGTATCATGAAGCCCGGAAACTGCTGTCTGAAAACAGAGCGGACACATTCAATGATGTTATCCGAAATGATATAGATTTTCTGATTGCTAAAATTGAAAAAAACAAATCCATAGTTGCTGCACTGATAACAAGTTTAGTCAAAAAGATATCTGATCCTGAACAGGATATTCGTTTACATCGGACTGATTTTGAAAACGGTTATTCAGCACGCAGTTTGGATACTAAATTTACAACACCGTTTTTCAAAAAATATTTTCCCAAGTATGCGAATAAGGAAAGTTCATTTTTAACATTGGCAACAAGAGAAAGAATCAAATGGACTAAAGATGAAGGTAAGGGATTAAAGATACGGGATAAAAAACTAAAAGACAGTTTTCTGAATGTTTTTGAACAGATTGAAATCGGAAATAAAAATCCTAATGAATATCTGACGTATCTTTTTTGCAGGCTTATAGAACTTTCAATTAAAGATGGTTTGGTTTTTCAATCGGCAGAAGAACAGAATGAAGATGTTTATGTCTTGAATATCAATCTGATAATCGAAATGTTACAAAAGCATTTTTCTGAAAAATTGAGTTCACGTCTTCCCGTTATTGCAATCTATTCTGTTTATGAAATACTTATTCCCAATTCAAAAAGGTATGAAAACAAAAAATTGTTATCTTTACAAGTTCATACATCTTCTGACAAACACGGATTCGGAGATATTGAAATATATGATGATAAAGATGAACCATTTGAAATTGTTGAGATAAAACATAATATTCCTATTGATAAGTATCTGATATTCGATATTGTTAAAAAAATCGAACAGACAAAAATTAATCGTTATTACATTTTAACCACGTTTCAAGAAGGATTTGAAACAAAAGAAACAGAGAAATTTGTCAATGAATTTATTCTCCAGATAAAAAGACAAAAGGGAGTTGATATAATAGCAAACGGGATAATTCCCACTTTAAAATATTATTTACGGTTCATTGATGATTACAATCTGTTTGTAAGGAGCTATACCAAAAATCTAATCAATGACGCTAAAAATTCTACTGAAATAAAAACATTCCATATTGAAAAATGGATTGAAATTTTGAAAGAATATAAATGTGCCTAACCAAGCGTTGCAGTGGACGGGCTATCGCCCGCCACTGAACTTTATGTTATAAAAAAGGAGATCACTGTGAAAAAAGTAATGTATTTTGTTGGAGTTGTAATATTCTATCTATTGATAAATACTGCAACTATCGATGCTTCAACGAATGTTGAAAACTCTCTACCTATGCAAAAAGATTGGAGTGTAATAGCCCAAGAAGCAAAAAATGTTGTTGTCAAAATAGAAATGCCTGATTCTATGGGTTCTGGATTTTTTGTGAATGATGGAATAATCATAACTAATTATCATGTGGTTAAAAATGCTCCTATAAAAGCTATCCCCGTGGGTGATAGATATGAAGATGCTGGAATTGTAACAATTACTCCATATCAAGATAATCAAGTGGTTAAAAGATATCTTGGCACTATTTTTCCATCTCTTTGTTTTCCCGAGTATGATATTGCCTTTGTTATTGTCGGAGATAAAGGTAAAATCCTACAATTTAATGAATCCCCAGAAGTGGGAAAGCCAGTTCTTGTAATCGGCTCTCCCGAGGAGTTTGAATTTAGTCTAACAAGCGGTATTATTAGTGCTTATCGACAAGATGCAAATGGAATAATTTATATTCAAACAGACGCTGCTGTCAATCAAGGCAACAGCGGAGGCCCTTTAATTGATAGTTATGGCAGGATCGTTGGAATAGCAACATCGAAATTAGCATCCGATGAAGTTGATAATATAGCTTTTGCAATATCCATAAGATCTGTTATGGACATTTTAAATATAAATAATTTAAGCTCTTTAATAAAAAGTGTTCAAAATGCTGATATTGAAAAATTACCTTCAAAGGCATCTAATTCTGACATAGCTAAAAAAGTAGATGTTGAAGCTAAAAAAGAATTACATTCAACAAATAAAGTTGAATCAGAAGCTTCACCAAAGGAAGAATCAGCTAATTTTAAAATATTTTATATAATATGTTCTATAGCTATTATAGGTTATTTAGCAAAAAAAGTATTAAAACTTAATAAATAACATCATTAAAACTTAAAATAAAATATTTTTAATTTTTTGAAACTTTTTATAACCCAGCATTTCAGCGGACAGCCCTACGGCGTGCTTTTTTGTGGCTAATCGGCGTTTATGGTCGCCGTAGGTCTGCCTCTGAATTTGGCGTTAATTTTTGAGCTTTTCACAACTTCACCAAAGTAGGTGATAAGTATTTTTGCTATGAAGTTCATAAATACCATTTGACGATTTTTATGGTGAGTATTTATGCAAATACCTTTTGATCATGGTCAGCTTTTTACTAAACTACCAGATGATATTCGTCTGCAATTACCAAAAGAATATGAGGCTATATCTAATGCTAAAATGGTTCAAAATACTTTAAATTACTCAAAGGCTCAACTCGCAGGATACTTTCATAAGTATTTTATAAGAAGTTACATTGAAACTTCCAGTTTGTTTAACTATCTTCTCCAAAATTCTACAAAATACAAAACTCTTCTTTTTACCAAAAGGCGTTTGCGTATTCTTGATATAGGTACAGGAATCGGAGCCAACTCAATCGCTTTACTTAAAAATATCAACGACAAATTCAATAATATCAAATCAATTGAGGTGGATGCTATTGACGGCAACCTTGAAGCACTTAATTATGAGCAAAAAATTATAAAATTTTTAAAATTTGAGTGTTATGTAAAGGTGAATCCCGTTCATCATATATTCAATAGTGAGTCTCTAATTCCTGATTTGAAGCATATTACAAATTCAGCAGAGCCTTATGACATTGTAATAAGTAGTAAATTCATAAATGAGTTTTACAGAAAAGAGCAACATATAACAGGTGTTTACAGTAGTATTATTAAATTTAGCCATGATGTATTGAATGAAAATGGTATTTTGTTTATCACGGAACTTACCGATAGAATTAATTCACCTCACGACAATCGTTATTTAAATAAAGTTTTTAAAAATGAAACCGTGAGCTATTTTCAAGATTACAAGGATTCTTTAAAATACATTGTGCCTTTACCATGTCACTTATGGCAAAATGTATGTCAAGATAGTAGTAAATGCTTTGTTCAACAACAATGTCTTGGAGGAATATCAAAATTTTTTACACAGGCGTTTTGTTTTAAATCATTAAGTAATAATTTCTATGATTATTCATTTATAGAAAAGTGGCGTATTAGACCTATAAGAATTAATATTTCTTCTCTTAATCTAATAGAAACATTTTTCTATATAGGAAAATTGCTTTATGATAATCAAATTTCTTCTGATTTTTATTATTAATTTTTTAGCAGAAGTTTTAATCTATAATTTAGTTACTAAAAGGAATAAAATTATAAATGAGCATGGAATGGAAAAAACGAGAAATAGATACTCCAACTGGTAGGAAAGATGCAATTGCTCCATGGATTATATCCGCCAGTAGAGCAACGGATATACCAGCATACTACAGCGAATGGTTTTTTGATAAACTCAAAAAAGGTTATGTTAAATGGATAAATCCATTTAACAGGTTAAAGCCTCAATATGTATCCTTTGCTAACACACAGGTTATTGTTTTTTGGAGTAAGAACCCTGCTCCAATTATTCCTTTTTTGGAAAAACTTAAAGAACTTAAAATTGCCTGTTATTTTCAGTTTACAGTAAATGATTATGAAGAAGAAGGATTTGAACCTAATTTACCATCTCTTGAACGAAGGATTGAAAGTTTTAAATGTCTATCTAAAACTCTTGGAAAAGAGCGTGTTATATGGCGGTTTGATCCTTTGCTTTTAAGCGATAAAACAGAACCTGAAAGGCTTATTCAAAAAATAAGAAAGGTGGGGGATATTATTCATCCGTTTACCGAGAAGCTTGTTTTCAGCTTTGCAGATATAGCGAACTACAGCAAAGTTCAAAAAAATCTTAAGAATCAAGGAATAATTTACAGGGATTTTTACGATGATGATATGAAGTATATCGCAAATGGAATAAGCGAGCTTAACCGTTCTTGCTCATGGGGTTTAGAGATTGGAACATGTGGTGAACAGATTGACTTCGAGGAATTTGGAATAATTCATAATCAGTGCATTGATGATACGCTGATTTTAAGAATTACTGAATCACCAAACAGGAATATTGAATTTGAGCAATTTCTTGGGCATGAGCGTCAGAGAGATATTTTCATAATGGATGATTTCAAAAAAAAGCTCAATTTAAAAGACAAAGGGCAGCGTAAAGAATGCGGTTGTATTTACAGTAAAGATATAGGCAGTTATGACACCTGTTTGCATGGTTGTGTTTATTGTTATGCTAATAGCTCTCCAGAAGCGGCACAAAGAAATAGGCAAAAAATTAAATTAGATAACGAGGCTCTTTTATCTTGAGTGATTTAGATAACAGGGCGGAAAATTAACCCAGCATTTCAGCGGACAGCCCTACGGCGTGTTGGTTTGTGGCTAATCTGCGTTTTGGGTCGCCGTAGGTCTGCCTCTGAATTTGGTGTTATACGAGGGGAAAAATGGACAAAAAAGAAATATCCAACTCTGTAGTAAATTATGAATGTGCTGTAAGCAAGAAAACAGAAAGAGTCGAATTAGAAACCACGAAAATAACAAAAAAAAGCAATAGAATTGCAAATGCGATTTTGCCTCCATTTATTCTTAAACAACCTGTAGATTGTTCAGGTATCGAAGACTGTGGCGTAAAAATACAGGAAGGGTTGAGTACAACATATTATTGGGAAAAATGCCCAGCATTTCAAGAATGGAAAAATAGATAATCGTATAACCACCGACTCCACGTAGATCTCGTAAACAGAAAGAGAATATTACCATGACATTATGTCCTAAATGTAATTATAAAAGAAATGTAAATGATTATGCACCTGAATATGAGTGCCCTAATTGTGGTATTGTTTATGAAAAATACAAAGGTGAAGCAAAAAAAGACTTTAATAAGAATAGAAGCAATGACCAACAATCACTTCATAATGAAAAAAACTTCATAGTATTTATATTAAAAAGATTGAGATTTTTTGTAACTGCAACCTCATTTTTGAAAAATTTTATTAAAAAAGGTATAAACTATTTTTATGTTGATATTAAGACCGTCAAAAAAAGAATACCATCAAAAAAAGTTTTTTACATTGCTGGAGCTTGTTTTATTTCAATAATTATTCTTTACAATATCATCCTTTCCAAACCAGTCTTAGAAATTCTTTATAAAGAACAAATAAAATCTTGCCATAATAGTGTTTATAGTCAGGCAAATTATAGTGCAGACATAGTATCCACTGAATTAGATAAAGTATCAATTGGTTCGTATTTAAAAATCTCTGGTAAGACTAAACTACAAAACGGTTTTGGTGCATGGACACAGTATGAATATTGTTGTTACTCATCTTTAGGTGAATCTGATAATCATGCTTTTTTATCAAAGGGATGGTAAGTAGTGTGCTTTTTAAAAGTAATTGAATATATAAACCTCAATCTTACTTTGTTGATTACGGATAGAAAAACGACACAGGAAAGTTAAAAAGGAAGTTGCAATGTGTAGAATAATACTACAAACAGTTATATTAATACTGGTAATTTTATGTACAGACTCTTTTAGTAAAAATCTTGATAAAGTTGAAAATCTTATCTCAAAGTATAGTATTGAGGATATAGTTGGCTTCATTATGGATGAAAGCAAAGATAATTCTATTACTGTGCAAGTAAACAATAAATTATATCTTAAATCTGGTAGCCCTAATTTAAAATACATTACAAAACACTCTATATATAATGATTTGGAACGACTGAATTTGTCATCATTAGAAATTATTGAGGATAGATTATTAAAGTATTTACTAAATCCTATATTAATAATATTTGATGAACAAAAGTTAAAACAAAATGCTAAAATTGAACAATGTTCTATTAAATCCTTAAACAATAGCGACCTCGAAATCTCTTTGGACTTTAATAAAACATCTTGTGTAAATGTTTTTAGGATTCTAAATACTGTTATAGATTTAGATGAGGAGAAATTTAGCGTAGATGAAAAAGTTAAAGAAATACCAATCACATTGAAACTCGATGAATCAACACCTATATATAAAATTGTAGAAAAAATATTAACAGACTATAAACTGACAACGATTAAAGATAATGAAAAAATAAAAATCATTACAAAAGAAGACTTTGAGAGAATGAAGTTAATATCAATTCTATCAAGACTTAGAGATAAAGAAATTAGCTATTTACAAGCCTATGATAGTTTAACCTCAAGTGGAATCAATATCCATCAAGCACGCCAATTACTTCATCAGCCTAAAATTGTTGAAAAAAATTCATACGTTGAAAATTCTTCAAGAACAAATTATCTTGAACGACCTATAGGTACTATTCTTCTTTTATATTATGACCATGATCCTATTCTAAATGACATTAAAAGTCTCAATCAAATAGATAACTCAGCAACAGCTTGGCAAATTGTAACGACTAATAATTTAGTAAAAGGTTATTATGGTTTTATAGAACTTGATTCAGGTAACATAATAGGTGGCAAAAATACTATTGATAAAGGAACTTACAACCCATCTAATGGTTTACTTGTGCTTGAGCATCATTATTTTAAATATGAAAATATACATGAAGGCTTCACAATAATAAAAAATGAGTTGAAAATCACCTCAGATAACAAAGTTTATGGTAAGTCTGGAAAATGTATCGGGATTTTTTACCCAAATGAATTTTTTCTTAATTCTAATCAGGAGATACCAAATAATCAAGGTTGTAAAGATATTTGGGGAAACTCTACTAAAAAAGTATATTATACCAAAGACTCAAATTTTTTTAATAATTTTCCTTCTTCTGATCAAGTCATATTTTTTTGTAATGAAGAAGAAGCTATAAATAAGGGTTATAAGAAATCTATTCTTTAATATTTATAAAACAATTAATAACCACACGCTGCACCAGACCACGCAGGACGTGAGCGTCTCTTCTTGAGTTTTTGGGGCGTGGCTGGTGAGCTTATTGTTAGCTCTTAAAATGGAATGTTGATCTTTATGTCTACCGAGGTACTAGTCACCTTAATTAACTCAATAGTTGCTTTGATTGTTTCAATCATTGCGGTTGTTTACACAGCAAAAACTTATTTGCTCAAGTCAGGTGCAAATATCCGTGGCTCATACGGAATGTGTTCAAGCAGTGTAACCTGCGAAGATCAATATATTACAAGTATTACTTTGGAAAACCTTAAAGATCGTGCGATTGTTATTTTTAAAATATTCTTACGTATAGGCCCTAATTATTTCTTGGAGGTCGAAGATTTTGATGATAATCCATTAATACTTAAACCATTCGAGGCCTTTCACAAAGAATACGATCCTATTGATTTGTACAGCATTAACCTAAATCGGATAGACCTCAATGATCTCTTCTCAAACAAACGCATCAAAAAAAATATAGTTCTAGCCACATCTGATGGAAAATATGTCATTAAGTCACGCATAAATAGATGGGATCCCGTCTATGACTTTTTCAAAAACCATCTTACGGCTGTGATTCGTCCAAGACGTGCGAAATTTAAAGGAAAGTCATACGGCATAAATACAAAGTACATCATTGAAATCACTGCCGAAAACGGAAAAAAAGAAATTATTCCGATATATCCGCGTGATTACGAGATTAAGAAGTTTCGTAATTTCAGGTTAACAAGAGATTCTTTAGAATCAAAAGAGGCTCTTGAAGAGTACCTTTACGATCAAGTCAGTAATGGTCTTTTGAATTGTACTGATATTGATGTTCACGACATTGGTGCATGGGTTGAAGAAGCGTACGATTCAGAGAACAAAAAGACTATCAAAGCCACTTACTACAATTGGTTCACATATCATATTTTAGGCCCTGTTATTACCAAAGTGAGTGATTTCAAGCTTAGAATGAAAAACAAAAGAATGGCAAAAGAAAGAGCTAACAAATAGCTCCAGCGGACGCGCCAAAGGCGCGCGCCGCTGAGCAAAGCGTTATCATTAAAATTACGTAATACAAATCTAAGCAAGGAGAATAATAGATATGGGAAAAATCAAAATTGATAACGGTGCTGCTTTTTTATACCCCATGCCTATGGTATTGGTAGGAACTGTAGTTGAGGGTAAAGCAAATTTTATGGCTGTAGGCTGGGTTTCAAGAGTCAATTTCAAACCGCCTTTACTTGCTATAGCATTAGGACCACATCATACCAATAAGGGTATTGATGAAAACAGAGAATTCAGTATTAATATTCCTGATGTTTCGTTAATTGAAAAAACTGATTACTGTGGTCTGGTTTCCGGCAACAAAACTGATAAATCGGAACTGTTCAAAGTTTTCTTCGGTGAATTGGAAAAAGCCCCACTTATTGAAGAATGTCCAGTTTCTATTTCACTTTCCTTGTTTGATGCAGTGAAACTACCATTTAATACCCTCTATATTGGAGAACCGAAAGAAGTTTTTTCTGAAGAAAAGTATATGTCGAATAGCATGTTAGATATCAAAAAAGTTAATCCTTTCACATTGACAATGCCGGACAACAATTATTGGTCAGTCGGAAATAACCTCGGTAAGGCATGGAGTATCGGAAAAAGCCTAAAGAAAAAGGAATAGAATGATGATAACCTGCCAGTTCACCGGACGGCAAAAAGCCTCCTCCGACCTGAACATATGACTGGGGTAAGCACAGTTGAGGATATTTTTGCTTTTCTGCGTTATATTTGTAATATTGCTTATAAACAGCAAATCTTCTTTCTTTGGCGTCCATGGCTCAGTGATCCTAAAGACGATATGGTTTTAGAGACTGCTGTTGCTTCGCAAAGTAGATACATAACAACCTATAATCTAAAGGATTTTAAAGGAGTTAAAGAACATTTTGGCATAAGTCTCACGTACGGTTCTTAGGGGGCTGGGGCTGGTAACAGCTTCCGGCTATCCGGCACCACGCAGGAAGTGAGCGGTTTTGGGGCGTGGCTGGTGAGATTTCCGAGCTTGAAAAAAATCGCCGCCAGAAGTAAGTCCGTATTTTCAGTACGGTGGAAAGATTTCACCTATGGATGTTGAGATTCGGATCAGCGTCGAGGCTTATGAATTCAGGAGTTATGTTGGTAAGAAGAAAAACCGACGCTGGACATGGTACGTCATATAAAATCGCTATTATTTCACTGCCGCTTCTTTCCTGTAATCTACTTGATCAACTGGTTTGATCCACTACCCTATATTCATACTCATCAAGCAATTTAAGAATCTTTTTTGTATTCTTGCCGGGAGTACCATCTCCAATTACCGTATCATCAACCTTTATAACTGGAACAACTCTTTTATTTGTTCCAGTTATAAACACCTCATCAGCCTTTAACAGCTCGTTTATATGCAGCGTACTCAATTTTAGAGGAAATATCTTATCTGTCATTGAAAGAATAGCTTTTCTGGTAATACCTTTTAGCACATTATGTTCTGCTGTAATAAGCTCATTGTTGATGAATGCAAATAGGTTACTTGTTGTCCCCTCTGTCACAAACCCATCTTTATCCATATATATAGCCTCAATGGCATCCTGACTTTTTGCCTTTTTAAGGGCAATAGTTGCTGGAATATAAGATAGACTTTTTGCTTCTGGGATATCTCTTTGAGAGTACACAGTAATAATTTTTACCCCTTTTTCGTACCATATAGTCGGAATCTTGGGAGCCTGAGTAATTAAAACTATAAGTCGAGGCTTCTGTGAAGTGATAAAGTCCGAACTTGAACCTCCTGTTATAATCACCCTTATATTTGCCTCATCTATATGTCTGTTGTGATCAAGAGTTTGTAAGATAATCTGTTGAATCTCCTCGGATGTCCAATTGATCTTAAGGTGAATCTCAGCAGCTGAATTTTGAAGTCTTTCAACATGTTCTTTTAAAAAACATGGTTTACCTTTATGAGTTCTCATAAGATCAAAAACTCCAACTCCTCTTAGCACAGCAAGGTCATCAATAGGTATTACAGCTCTTTGAGCAGGGACAAATTTTCCATCTACATAGTATGTATTCACAATCTTTCTCCATAAATAAAAATGTTCGTAAGTTGAAAATCTTTTTTTAATAGTATAATAACAATAGAGCTAAATAGCAAAAGAGGCTGTATGCAATTTAAAATTTTTTTAGTATAGCAAGATATGCAGGGGGAACTAAATATAATGAGTTTAATTAATGGAATTATATATAATTTACGGGGGCTGATTATGGGTTTAACAACTCCAAAACTCCTTTTTCTTGGCATATTACGATTTGTAGTTGTTATTATTTTGACCATTTTATTTTCAGGACTTGTACTTATGTGGAATCAAGAGATTTTCAATATACTCTGGACAAGACCAGAAACAGGCTGGCTTCTTTTTTTATGGAAAATAGCCTCATGGATATTGTCAGT
Organism: uncultured Desulfobacterales bacterium; assembly: GCA_964425195.1. Taxonomy (GTDB): domain Bacteria; phylum Desulfobacterota; class Desulfobacteria; order Desulfobacterales; family Desulfobacteraceae; genus Desulfamplus. The sequence goes on along the minus strand of CAYRLG010000027.1, from coordinate 26,993 downwards.
TTTTCTTGCAGCAGTTTCTGGACTTTTTTCATATATAGTTGCACAGTTATTATTTTCTGTTTTTGTTATGGACTATATGTCAAGAATTACAGAATCTATAATTATGGGGCGTGTTAGCCAAGATTCAAACCTCTCTTTTTTCAGACTGTTTCTATATCTTATCAGACAGGAGATTCCAAGAGCTATAGTTCCAGTTATTTTAATGCTATTTATTATGGGAGTTGGATTTTTAACTCCCTTTGGTCCTGTTGTAGCTCTTGTCTCATCTGTAATAGCAACTATATTTCTTGCTTGGGATAATACAGACCTTGTACCAGCCAGAAGAATGCTACCCTTTAAAGAAAGATTTGATTTTCTGAAAAAAAATATTTTGTTTCATATTGGTTTTGGTCTCTGTTTTCTCATTCCTTGGATAAATATTCTATTTTTATCTTTTGCTCCAGTTGGAGCTACAATCTATTTTATAGAGAAAGAGCAAAGATGAAAGCTCTTGAACTTAACGAGTATAAATCTCCTGAGATTTTAAACCTCTTGAAATCTATTCCTCCATGTTGTTTCAAACCTTGCTTATCTGACAAATACAGTGAAAAATCGGCTAAGAAACCAAAGAACCAAGAAAAGAAGGTGATTCTTTGTGCTTTTTGCAGCAGCACAATTACAGATGCTAATCAGATCATATCTGTAAACGGTTCACATCAACACGTTTTTGCTAATCCGCATGGTATTATTTTTGAAACAGGATGTTTTAAGATGTGTGATGGATGTATAGTTGAACCCATCGTTTATTCAGAATTTTCATGGTTTCATGGATACAATTGGCAGATTGCAGGATGCAGAAGATGTCACCAACATCTTGGTTGGTTTTTTATATCAGACGATAATCAATGTTCAAATATTGAATCTTACAAAGCCAGCTATTCTAATAAGACTACATCTTTACAAAAGAGAACTACTTCCACCACGACCAATTCATTTTACTGTCTGATTCTCGAAAATCTTATTATTCCCAAATAAGCAATTTTTTAATGGATTTCAATTACTTCTTCTTTGTTGATTCTGACAACAAAGTTTCAGAATCAACAAATGTAATTGCAATATTTTTGAACTGTTCATGAATTTGAAGAAAAGCATCCACCATATCTGGATCAAATTGACTACCTCTCCCCTGTTTGATTATTTCAACAGCTCTTTCATGAGAAAATGGTGGTTTATAGACTCTGGCACTTATCAACGCATCGTAAACATCTGCTAACGCCATAATTCTGCCGCTCAATGGAATTGCCTCTCCTTTTAACCCTTGTGGATATCCTGAACCATCCCACCTCTCTTGATGTGAATATGCCATCTCGGCAGCAACAGTCAAAAAAGAGCTTTTACCAAGCTTTCTTACAGATGCTTCAATGACATTGCGTCCTATAGTTGTATGACTTTTCATTATTTCAAACTCTTCTGAAGTTAATGACTCTGGCTTAAGAAGTATATTATCTGGAATTCCAACTTTACCAATATCGTGAAGAGGCGAAGACTTATAGAGCATATCAATATTTGTATCACTTAAATACTTTTTGTATTTACTATTTCTCCTTATATGCTCTGCCAACATCTTAACATATATTCTGGTTCTCCTTATATGCCCTCCAGTTTCAGAATCTCTATATTCAGTAAGATTTGCCATACTCTCAATTGTGATATCTTGAGTTAAAAGCAACTCTTTCATATTGGAGATCATCATTTTCTCTTCCAACCAATATTTGATTGAAGTAAGAAATATGTAATGAAAAAGAACAGATGCAATTGGAAACGATGTTCCTATAAATAGCCCTGTATAAAAACAAATCTGCACTGTTCCACTAAATAGCCCAACAACAAACATAGCCATTACAAAAAATCCAGATACAGAACCTCTAAAAGCTATAACTAAAGTCAGCAACATGCAAAAAAATAAAATAAGCAGGAATTTGAGACCATCAGACCAGATTGGTATAGAGATGAAATCTCTTTTTAGTATATTATCTGCCACAGTTGCGTGAACCTCTACACCAGGAAAGATTGGATCAAAAGGGGTGGTTCTTAGCTCTTTTAAACCATTTGCAGATGTACCAATAAAAACTATCTGCTCTTTTAAAATCTCTACAGATATTTTTTCATCTAATATATCTGCTGCTGAGATATATTTATAGCTCATCTTAGGCCCTCTAAATTTGATGAGCATCTGACCATATTGATCAACAGGTATTGAAGTTTCATTGTAATTTATAGTTTTGAGCACGCCTCTCTCTCTTTTTAAAACCAGAGTATCTATATTGTAAAGCTTTAAAACTGTTGCAAAGGCAAGATTGGGATAAAAATTGCCATTATGCTCAATCAATAGTGGAAGACGTCTCACCATTCCATCTTGATCCGGACTAAAGTTCAAAAAGCCTGAAAAAGAAGCTTTTTGTGATAATATTGGTAAGTTACAAAGAACTCCACTGCTCTTGAGGATTCCATCCTCTTCTCTCTTTTGTCCCATATCACCAAACAATAGGATATTTATAGGGTGAAGAAGACAATCTTTAGAACTCTTCTCGTAATTATTAAAATGGAACTTATACCCTAAGATAAAATCTCCTTTCTCAATAGAGTTAGCAAGTATTATATCATTATCCATAAACTGATAAGGAAGATTAGCAATTGAGAGCTGCTTAAGACTATATGTATCTTCAAGTTCTTTTAATAGTATTTTTGCTGATGTTCTATCTGGTTCTGCAAAAATAATGTCAAGAGCTATTACAGCAGGTTCCATCTTTACAACTTTATCAAGTAACTCTGCTACCTTATAGCGAGACCATGGCCACTGACCATATTTTTTAAGGCTTTTTTCATCAAGATCAACAACAATGGGGCTATGTTTCTCTTTTATAGAGCTATTATGGATATCACTTTTAGGGAAGTTTTTTATAAGAAGATCATAGGTGTTAAAATCAAAGGATTGGAACAATGTTGGTTTAAAGACAAATAGGCAGGATAAAAGAAGAATAGATAGAAAACCCCAAATTAGAATAGTTTTGCTATCCATTCTTTGGGGTAATATAAATGTATTGTCAGAATCCAGATTCAAAAGTCTATTTGATTCAGATTTCATAAGTAACCTTAACATAAAACTTCATAGTTACTTTATAACCACCTCTACTCTTCTATTTTTAGGCTCTTCTACATTATCGCCTGTTTTAACAAGAGGATTTCCCTCCCCATGAGATGTTACAACCATATTGTTAGATGCTATGCCTCTATCTACCAACATTTTATACAAGACCTCTGCTCGCTCAAGTGAAAGTTTATAATTATAGTCCATTGAACCAGCCGTATCAGTATGACCTGAAATTATAATATCAGGAGACTCTCTTTTATTAATAGTCTGGATAAGCTCGGGAATAAGGGCATTGGATTCGTCAGTCAGTTCGTCTGAGTTATGTTTAAAATAGAGGATAAATTGATCTGGATAGGTAGGCTCTGCGGCAAGGACTTCTGAAAATGTAGAGCTTATCTCATCGTTGCTGAGCACTTTTATCTTATCGGGTGGAGCTGTTTTTACATTTATTTGAACAGATTGATTAGCCTCAGATAGAAGCTGTTCTCCAGCATCAGTTGAGACCACCAGTTTTCCAACTTTACCATAAGGATCTGGCACTAAAACTACAAGGCTTTTGCCTCCACAGCCTGCTAAAATCATTATAAGCGATAAGCAAAAAAGAGTTTTTTTTACAAATCTAATTATATCTATACTATTTATTGGGTTCATATCTACCTCATTTATCTACTATTGGCTGGATAATCTATTGATAATGCAACTAAAAAGCAGCTCTAAGAATATAATTTAGACAAAATTTACTTACCATCTACCTTTAGAAGAAATTTTGTTCCACGAATACCTATAGTTGCATCAGGTGTATGAATCTTAACAGATTCTGGAGATTGCCTACCTATTATACCAGATATATAGGAGGCAGTACCTTTTATAATACTTGCAATCATGGATAATTTGCCTTTTTGGGGTACAAAAATATACTCATCAATAACTATCTGACTTTGTGGACCTAAAGACAAAACAGTATTATCCTCGAATATAACGCCCACTGAGCTGTTTTGTCCGGTGCGTATTGTGTCGTTTTGGTAAAAATAATCACCAACCTTCATACTGCTCTCTTTACCAGTATGGATAACAACAACTTCGCCTTTTATAGTTTTTACTTTTCCTATTGGTAACTCGTAGCTTATAGCAATGTTAGGAAGTAGAGCTACAATAGTTAGACAGATTGCCAATAATCTTTGCATATATAATCTCCTATTTTCTCCGTTATCTTACCCATCAAGGTTATGTCTTTAGTAATAGTTGGGAAAGTATAAGCCGTGTATATTTGCTATTTTGCCCATTTAGCCATAAATTCAAGTAGCTGATTGTCATCTAAAAGTTTTTGCATAATATCATTTAGCATCTCATTAATTAATTTCTCATTTTGAGCAGCAGTTGTTACAACAATATTTCTCTTTTCATTACTTACAGTATAGACATTCTCATAAAATCTTTTAGTCATGTTAGGATTAACTAAATTAACCATAGCTTTAAGAGTTGCTTTAGTATGTACTGCTCCTGTCCATTTACTCGTTGATGTATAATATCGAAACTCTTCAATATCTATTGTCAATACAGGAGAAGAGTCTTCAGGTTTAGCAGCTAAGGGATTAAAGCCTTTTTTCATCAATCCTTTTATAGATTCATATAACACCAATTTTTCGAGACTCTGGCTTAACAATATCTCTCCTCCATTTGAGATTGTTGAAGATGTTCTATAGCCAATTACATTATTGGGTCTTCTATCAACAACCTTTACGGTGATCATTTTTCCCAACCCTTGATTACTTTCTACAACCGGAATGTCAGGGACTAATCTTACTGTTTGAGATTTGTCAGCACAGGCAGCTATTCCAATTAAGCAGAAGAGCATCAAGATAGTTTTAAATATTGAGAAACATTTCATTAGAGTTATCTCCTTTTAACAGCTTCTATTTTAACGTTTTTTAATAGTTTAACTTATTCAACTTTTTCCAAATATATACTTCAATTTATGATCCAAAAACTGTATAATACTCTATAATTATAGAATATTATATCTAAAAATTCAATTTATGACCAATTACAGTTATAGCTTCTCTATCTATTTAGCTAATCGGTTAAATTATGTTAAAACAGATGCACAATTTCAGTCAAGCAAACTCTATAAACATTGCATGATTAGAGGTAAAAAAAGGAGGATCATTTTTAAGTATTTTCACAATTGATAGCTCTTTTTTAAATTTTTTCTCAAGAAAAAGCCTCACCTTCCTTCTGTCCCACTCTAAAGGATGTTTAAAGTCAAGATAGAGTGATAAATCTCCGATAGAAAAGGGATTTGTTAAAAGAGTCTTTGCATCTTCACTAAAACGGGGAAGATTAAATATTGCAAGATTGAGAAATGATATATTCTCACCGTGTGTTTTTACATAATCAAGAGTTCTATTGGCAGCACTTTCATCTTCAAACTGCGTACCAAACAGAAGATAAATATATGTGTGGATACCAGCACCTTTAAGATTTTTCAACACTTTAGAAACTAACGTTAAATCTGTTCCCTTTTCCATCTTATCAAGCACCAACTGATCTCCTGATTCAAGCCCAAGTTTTAAAAGCCTGCACCCTGAACGGTAAAGAGCCTTACAAAATTTAGGGTCTGCAAGCTCTTTTGTAAATCTTACAAAACCATACCACTTAAAAGAGGGATTGTTTAAAGTAGAAGTTGAAAATAGCTTTTTAGAAACAAGAGCATTCATAAATGACGGAGCAATAGCATCGTCCAAAAAGTGGAGATACTCAGGATTGTATTTATCAACAAGATATTGAATTTGAGACAATAGTGTACTACTCTTCTCTGCAACATAACTGTTGCCCTCAGCCTTTTCAGGACAGAATCGACATCTATTCCAGTAACAGCCTGTAGCAGTTCTAAATGGGACTATTCGACCCGGAGCAACATATTGCTCCCATTTACAAAAATCAAAATCTGGTATGTAGGTCTTTTTTTGTCTTAAAGAAGAAGAACTGCTATTTTGTATTTTTATATCATCTCTACTAAATAGACTAACGATAGACTCCTCTGCCCTACCCTTTAGCATAAGATCAATCAGACCATTAAATGGATTACTCCATGTTGGCATACTCATCCATGAAGTTACAAGCCCCCCTCCCATTACAATCTTCTTTTCAGGAAATCTCGCCTTTATCCATCCTGCAAGAGCAAATGCAGTGAGAGCTTGGCTAAGATAACATAGAGATATACCTATATAATCTGATGAATATATTTTAGTATTGAGCAGAGCATCTCCATCTGTGAAATAATATTTTGATATCTCATCTGTAAGGTGTGCCTCAAAAAAAGGATAAAATGGATTTTCTTTGTATTTAAGAGCAGATATGAGTAAATCAGAGCTTTTTACAGGAGTGAGATTAGAATCTATGTAATCTGAAAGAGTTATCTTAAATCGCATCTCAGTGGCAATAGATACAGCTTTGTTAAATTCTCTAACTCTTTGACAATATCGTCCCATATTTTTATATAGACTAATATTTTTAAGATCAGATATATTACGATCAAGATGTGTAACAGCTCTTCTACTCCATCTATCTTGTAATATATTTTGAGATAATTTTGATTGTGTTGAAAGCCAAAGCATCCCCTCTATATTTGCGTCAATAACCTTACAACTAATATTGTGCTCTTTTAATGCGCCTGCCAAAATAGCAACTCCAGGAGGCGGTTCTGATATTTTTGCAACTGGTGGATAGATAAGAATCATAATTTTTTCTTTATGTAGATTGAATTTTTAATTTTATATTGATATGCAACATAAAATAGTTTTAATAGATAAAAGACCTTTATATCAGGGAGAGTGACAATGAAACAACCTGAAATTGATTACTGGATTACATGTATGTTAGAAACCTTTGGGAATGTATCTGATTTAAATATAACTGTTGGTAAAGGTTTGCAGGTTGAATCTTCTGGAGAGTTGACAAATATTTCTGTTGTACCAGAGGTTGAAGAGCTAACACCATTTCAGGCTGAAACCTTTGCATTAAACCTTATAGGAGGAGATCAAAGACTTCTTGAAGACCTTGTAATAAGAGGTTCATGCGATCTATCTTACTGGCTTGGCAATAAAGCGAGATTTAGGGTAAATATATTCAAGCAACAAAACAACCTTACCACAATATTAAGAAAACTTGAGACAACTATTCCAAGTATAGAAAAACTTGGTCTTCCACCTATTTTTCATAAAATGGCAGAAGAGAAGAATGGTCTTATTCTTGTTACCGGAGCTACTGGTTCTGGTAAATCAACAACTCTTGCAGCTCTATTAAATGAGATAAACGAAAAAAAATCTATTCATGTTGTAACGCTCGAAGACCCAGTTGAGTTTGTTCATCCTCATAAAAAAGCAACTTTTAATCAACGAGAGCTTGGCAATGATTATGACTCCTTTGCTACAGGGTTGAGAGCAGCGCTTCGTCAAGCTCCTAAAGTTATACTTGTAGGTGAGATGAGAGATAGAGAGACTATGGAGATAGGTCTTTCTGCTGCAGAAACAGGTCATTTAGTTGTAAGTACACTGCATACAGTTGATGCAGGTCAAACAATCAACAGAATACTTGGTATGTTTGAACAAGAGGAGCAAGAGCAGATAAGAAATCGTCTTGCTGATACTATTAGATATATTGTATGTCAACGTCTTCTGCCAAAAACCGGAGGTGGAAGAGTTGCAGCACTTGAGATCATGGGTATGAACCTTAGAGTAAAGGATGTTATACTAAATGGAGAGTCAGAAGGGAAAACCTATAGTGATATAATTACAAATAGCACAGCATTTGGTATGCAAACCTTTGATCAACATATTTTAAACCTTTTTAGAGATGGATTTATCTCAGAAGAGACTGCCTATGGCTACTGTTCTCAGAAAAATGCCCTTTCACGAGGAATGGATGTTCTAAAAAGACAAAGAGGAGAAAAAACAACTGATATTGATGGTCTTACAATTGACTGGCGAAAAGATGATGAGGAAGATGGCGGACAAAATGCTGATGATACTCCAGTTTAATTCTTAATTTCAATGTAACTTTTCAGTAAGATAGCGTTATAGCAGCTTTGTAGCAAATTTTTGCGTTACTATAAAGCAATTGATATTGTTGATTTGGCAATAAAAACATTATATGAGGATTTAAAATATTATGATCTCTCAATGCCCACATTGCAACCAAAATCTTCGTTTTTCAGATGCCAACAAAGAGAGGATATTGATAGCTCTTGGCAAGTTGCCCCAAGGTCAGACATTAAAATTTAAATGCCCGATATGTAAAGAGGTTATTGAGCTAAATTCTAATGGCTCTAATGTTGATAGTGGTCTAAATAGCGATATTGAAATAGAACCAAAGCCTAAACAGAAATATTCAAATACAATTGCAGTACCGCCACCCACTCCACCAAATGCTCCAGATATCTCGTGGCTTATAAGTGGAACAAATACTGATGCCAATGTTGTAGAAGATGTTCAGACAGCGATGGTTCTTGCCCTAAATCAATCTATGGTAAATAGTATATCTGAAACGCTTAAAGCAGAATCATATCAAATATATACACCTCTCAGTATAGATGAGGCTATAAGCAGTATTCGTTTCAAAGATTATGCGGTTATTGTTTATCATAGTCAATATGAAGATAAGCCATTAAAATTACAAGATTTTCATAAGTTCATGCAGCAGATGAGTATGCAAAAAAGGAGATATATCTACTACATTTTAATTGGTCCTCAATTTCATACACTATACGATCTGGAGGCTTTGGCAAACAGTGCAAACTTAGTTATAAATGATAATGAGCTTAAATTTTTTCCAACCATTTTGGCTAAAGGAACATCAGATTATAAAAAGCTGTTCAAACCATATATTTCAATGCTTAAAGTGAATGGCAAGAGCTAATAAAAGTTAAAATCCCATCTCTTTTTCAATTTTATCAATCTGATTAATGAGAGTCTGTCTCTCTTCTTGGGACAGACTCTCATTTAAAAGGCGTTGTCTTAAAGAGACAAGAATCATCTCTTCTCGATACTCATTACAGGTATATTTTAGCTTATTGTTAGTGCTGTCTGAACCATGTAAATTGCTCAAAAGGGAATCTCCTTATGGTTTTTGAGTAGCGATCTCAAGCTCTTTATGTATAATGTCACTTGCAGCGAGTAGCATTATTGGAGGAGCAAAGTTGACAAGCTCGGCTGCTGTCAGATTAAACTCAATCAGAAACTTCTCCCCACTATCCATAGGAAGCTCAGATGGTGGAGTACCATTAAGTATCTTGACAGCATACTCTGCTGACTGTCTGCCAAACTCTTTTATATCTCGCCCTATCCCCATTATGATACCCTGCTTTATATACATTGGGTCTCCAGCACTAAATATTCCATACTTGACAAAGGCATCACTAAAAATATCAAAATGTTCATAAAACGATTGAGAAGGCTGGACAAAAAAGAGTTTAACTTGAGGAAGAACATACTCAAGAGCCTCTTTTATATATTGTCTCAACAGCTCTTTTGGATAAAGATTTCCATCTTTATCTCTCATATCAAACCCTTTATATACAAATTTGAAGCCAGCTTCTTTAGAAAATTTTTCAACCCCTCTGACGCCTCCAATATGGCTTGGATCACCTGTAAGGTAGATCATTCCAAGGCTTGATGTGTCTTCAAGATTTTCAAATAGCAGTTTCACTCCCATAGTTAAGTAGTCTGGAGTTGCTATTCCTGTGTAGTTTGCACCAGAACTCTTCCAATCAGTAACAAGACCTGAATTTTCAGGGTCTGTCACTCCTGTATATACCATAGGTATTGATTTTATCTTTTTAGCAACCCCTACAGCACTTCTTGTACCAATAGCAAAAATAAGGTCTATATCATCTCTGGTGCTATATTGTTCAATTGTCTCATCTAATTTAGGAATATCTTTTTTAGCATTAAAATGTTCTATCTCTACTTTATTGGTATATCCAAGCTCATTAAGACCTATTTTAAAACCTTCAAAAGCATCTGAAAAAAGAATCATATCTTGATGTTGAAGAGCTATTACTTTATATTTTTTACCAATATTTTCACTCTGTTTAATATCTTCTGAAGCATAAGTATCACAAAGTGTCAACATATTAGAAAATCTAAATACAAAGTGCCCTTGAAAAAATATTATAACCAGTAAAACTAATATAGCCATTGATTTTTTCATAGAAATTTACCTCTATTATTTGGAACATATTTTATTTAATATGGGCTTCTAAAGCTAAACTATTAACTTATTCTAACCAATATTTACCCAATCCTCACTACGCATAAAATTCGCTTATTTTGTTAGAGCCTTTCTTCCGTATGGCAGAATAAACATAATAGTAGTTACTAAACATGCTACGCCTACTACACTTACAGCTTCAGTGATCTCAAACCAAACAGTGATACTGCCAAAGATTACGGGTCCTAAGGCACTGCCAACTCTCTCTATAGCTTGAAAAACTGCCATAGGAGTGTGAGTGCCCATAAGTTTGGCTGTTTTGGTCTCAAGCAGCAGGTTCACTTGTGAAGGAAATGTTATGCAGTTGGCAATACCAAGAATTAACAAAAGTCCAATAGAAACCAGTGCTATATAAAAAGTGTTATCCAATTTCAGCAGCATAAAAAGAGCCATAACAACACCAAGAACCATATTGGAGATAAAGATTCCCCATATACTATGTTTCACCTCTTTTACAAATTTATTCAACCACGTTGAGAGTAAAATACTTGAAAGAGTGTAAAACATCATAATTCTGCCCACATCTGAAAATGAGAAAAACTGCTTTAAAAATATTGGGAGTGTGTAGTAAAAAAGACCTATAAATATCACTCTTGTTACTATACCCTGAAAAAATATTGATACAATCTCTATATCTTTAAGCATAAGTTTAAAAAGTAGCGGGATATTTTTCTGTTCAGTTACTTTACCGGACTTCTCTACAGACTGTTCATTTTTTAACTCTTCTAAATGATTATCTTTTTCTCCATAATCTTTAAATACCATGTGGGCAAATTTTAATACTATTAAGAGTATTACAGCGGAAAATAAAAATACCGCTTTATATGAAAAATACTCTGTAATAATACCGCCAACCACAATACTGCAAAGCATACCACCTGAAAAAGCGGCTGTATACCCAGCAAGATTTAAAGCTCTATTTTCCGGATCAGAGTGCTCGACAATATAGTTTCGGCAGTAAAATACAATCATAGCAAATCCAATTGCACACATCATTCTACCTAAAATGAGATGAATGATATTTACCGCAAACGCAGACAAAACAAAACCTGCTGAAGAGACTATAAGTCCCCATGTAAGAGCCTTAAAAGGTTTAAGTTTAGAGCAATAATTTGAGCCAAGAGACATTAAAGCAATAGCTACCACAATCATATATAGCGTAATAGGAAGACCTACAAGTATCTCTTTTGCAAAGAGAGCATCAAGAAAAGTTGGGGTATTTAAAAGCTCCTTTGTATAAACAGGCAGAAAACTTGACTGAAGGTTTGCTGACAAAATAAATGTTGCAACAATAGGTCTAACATGACTTGGAAATTTTTTGGCAGAGGATATCTCACTATTTCTTATTATCTCGTCAATTTCAGTTTTACTATTTTGAATTTTCTTTAAAATTAACTGTTTACCAACATAGGATTTCTCGCTGACAAAAATAGATAATTTTTGTAAAGAGTATAGAAAGTGGTTAAGGATATGGCGTATAGGTGTAATTTGCCTATCCATCTCATCTAATACAGAGTCAAACTCTTTGGAGTTTGTTTTCGTCCTTATCTGACTCAAAGTAGCCACTCTTATATTCAAACCATGAATCATATTATATCCAGGCAATACGATTACAAACGAAGCTATAAATATTAAAAGCTCATAAGTATAAACAAGACATGCAATAATAACAGATACAAGGTCTATAAACAGGGTTCTTACGCTCTCCTTTATAGTATCTGATATAATAGCTATCTCTATTTTGGCAATCTCTTGTCCATCAACATCATGAATAGGAACAGCAACAACCTTTTTGTGTAACGAAGTTCTGGATACAGAAAATAGAACTCTATTTTCAGAAGTTATCTTAATTGATGTTATAGATGAGTTTACGGCTATAACTTCATTAAGGTATTTTTCAACACCTCCTATTCTCTCGATTGGTATTTTAAGTTCTATTGGAATTGTAAAGTAGTTTTTAATCTCTTTACCTATATCAAGAGCTTGCTCCTCATTAAGTTTTTCGTATTGAAACTCAAAAGTGGCAATATTTCTAAATGTATAAAACGCCTGAGTGGCAATAATGAAAACAAAAACAATCATAACGACTCTTTTTGCTGCTTTTATTGTATCCATATATTTTAATCCCAAATTATATTAATGATATTAGTTTGTTATAGCAATCATAATGTGGTCGCACGGTTTTCAATATGCTAAATATCTTCGTTTAACCTACTCCATAACTGCTGCGATTCGAGTATAAGTTGACTGTCTATTTTAGCACTTTTACTATTGTCATTTTTACTTAACTCCAACCACTGAACACCCTTAAACTTATTGATGATACCTTCAACACGAAGATAGTCACGAGTATTCACACCTGCAGCATTTAAAACAGCCTGATCTTTTCTTCCAATAGCCTCTCTTAGATTATTTATATAAACTCCAAAAGGTTTTTCCATAAATATATGGAGAATGATATAGAGCATCAAAATAAGAACCAAAAATATCATAAGAAATTTAATAGCAACATCTTGAACAATAGGCATAATTTTATCTCTTATGCCTTTATCAGAGATAAAAACAAATAAATTTCCTTTAAATTCACCATGTTGGTATAGAGGAAATGCCATAACATAATGGGGCCCCTTTTTTAGTACAACATCATACTTATCAACGGCTTCTATTGCTGATACTTTAAGATCATTAAAAGAGTAGAGATTGTTACCATTAACATCATTCACAATAAGACCAGCAGCATCTTTTGGTATTAATCCTTTAAGAAGACGACCATAGTTTAACTTATCGATCTTTTTACCGTAAAGTAGAGAGCGTTCAAGTTTACGAGCAATGGCTGTGCCTGACAACTTATATTTTGTCAAATAACCAGCCTCTATCTTCTTATAAAGAAATCCAACCTCCAGCACACAACTTAAGGTTTGCATACCAAGCACTACCAAAGTTGCCAGAAGAATTATCTTTTTTCCTAAATTCATAAACAGTCTCCAACAAATTGTTCCTTATAATTAAGGAGATTTTAATGTAAAATAATTTTTAATTTCGTACAAAACATTGACCATTAAGCAATAGTTAGCTTATAAGTTCGTTTAGTTTAAATATTATGTTAGCTAAAATATTGTTTGTTGTTTAATCAGATTAAAAAATTTTTTCAACTGATATTTTATTTAGTGGACCACTATGCTTACTTTTATAAGACAAACTGCTACATCTTACTCTATATTACTTTGTCTGATACTATGTTTATTTATAACATATCCAATTTCTGCAGAGTCTTCCGAAAACAAATCGTCTAATTCTGATAAGTATCAAGCAGATAAACTTCCCACAAAGAAACAGTATAAAATCTTGGCTATTCAACATCAAGACTTTATACCTTATACACACGCATATAGAGGTTTTACTGAAGGGTTAAAGAAGTCAACACAGTGGGAAAATATCTCCATAGAACTTTACAATGCAAAAACCGATCTCTCTGCTCTTGACAAAAAAATCAGAGAGATTGGTAAACGAAAAGATATTGATCTCATATTTGCTATGGGGACACAAAGTGCCAAGAAGCTATCAGATAAAATTAAACATATTCCAATTATATTTACGGTTGTGGGTTCTCCTATAGACGCTGGTGTTGTTAAAGATTGGAAAAGCTCTGGAACTAATATTACTGGAATAGGGACGCCTTACCAAATCACTAAAAGTATTGCACAGGCATACAATATTGCTAAATTTAACAGCATTGGTATAACCTATCTTGCTGGCTCTCCAAACCATGAAGCAGCAGTAAAAGAGATAAAGGAGTTTTGTAAAAAGAATGGTATTACTTTTATTTATGACGCAACACCATTTAAACAGCCAGATGGGAAACCATTTCCAGATGATGTTGTAAAAGAGCAGATAAAAAGATCATTGGACTATGTATTGCCTAAGGTTGATGTCTTTTATGTACAGGCATCTTTAACTTATGAAAAAAATTTCACAATTTTCCGTAGAGCATTTCAAAAGTATAAAATTCCAAGTATTGGTGAACTAATTTTTATAAGAAAAGGTATAGTAATGGGAGTTGGTCCCAATGATTATATATTTGGAGAACAGGCAGCAGACTATGCTATAAAAATTCTGTTTGATGGAGTTGCTCCCTCAAAGTTACCCATTGATATTGGGACTAAATTTACCATACTTGTAAATATTGAAGCAGCAAAAGTTGTTGATTTTCCCACGTCTCTTATTATACCAATACTTAACAGTGCGGATGCTATTTACCAAAAAATAGATGAGTGGTAATTGGCACAAATTTATTAATCTATATATTTAGCGGAATTGGGGTTGAAATATTTTTGATGAGACATATAAGAAGAGCATTAAGAGAAGATAAGAACATTATTGAAGAGCTAAGAATTTCTGAGTTTAATAGATCAACAGAATTCAAACTTTTAAGACCTGAAAAACTTCTCTGGTCAGAAATAGATGATAATAGTATTGTCTTAGTTGTTTTTGATGAAAACAACACTGCAATATCGACAATGATGGGAATAACCACTAATAATGCTAATGAGACTGAAGAGATCATTAACTGTTCTGTGCCTGACATTGTAAAGTTTCCAGTAATGCTATTTACCAGCGCTGCTACTTTAGAACCTTTTAGGCGAATGGGTTTGAATCAGCTTTTACGATACTATTTCTTACTGTATGCCTTAAAAAATAATATCCAGACTTTTATAAGCCCAGTGTATAAAACTGCCCCAAGAATTAAATTTATGGAGATGATGGGATATGAATTTGTCGCACCTGAACGAAATTGGCAGACTAAACTTGATCCGCTATCTGAGCGTCAACTTGGTCTTCTTGATTCATCAAAGATTGCTCATGCTCTTTCAACAATAGAGTTTTATAAAAAAGAGACTCTTAGTAAGTATCCATGGCAAGGAGAGTCACTTGTGTAGTGCTCAACAATAGTAAATGATCCATATTTTTTACACATTAAATAAAACAAAATTTACACAAAATGAGTGGGATAGATATATATTAGAGGTACCTTATCTATTCCGAGAAAAAATTTTAAAACTTGTAAGATGGGAGGATAAACAGAATAGCTTAACAGGAAAACTTCTTCTTAAATATGGACTAACAACATTGTATAACCCGTCTCAAAAAATAGAATATGTTAAGCTATCCTCCTTTGGAAAACCTTTTATACCTTCAACAGATACCGACAGTGACGTATTTTTCAATATTTCACACTCAGCTAACTGTAGCGTATGTGCATTTAATGTACCTAATCTTGGTGGCGGCGAGTACAACTCATCTGAAATTAGAGAAGAAGAAGGGGGGAACAATTTTGAGATTGGAATTGATATCGAGTATATAAAACCTATCAAAATTGAAGATTTTTTTAGTGTCTTTACCAAACAAGAACAGCAGATAATCTCAAAATCTATATCACCTTTACATTCATTTTATAATATATGGACACGAAAAGAGTCTGTTCTTAAAGCAGAGGGGAGTGGCTTAACTAATCACTTAAAAGAACTTTGTGTAAGTAAAAATTTTACAGTTGTAAATAGTAATAGATGGTACACATATCCGATTAAACTTTCTCCAAACTATATATCACATATTGCTGTTAAAGAGTGTTTCCCCCAAATATCTATACAATACATACCATTATAAAAATCATGATGACTTGGTCTTAGGACGAGGATCCGATGATAGAACGAGCAAAAGACCTATCAAAGGCGTAAATATAATTGAACAGAAAAAATATCCCCAGAAACCAAACTTCCTATTTGTACCGAGTTTGCCTATTATATAACTAAATACTATTGTTAAAACTATAATAGTTATCATCATCTATTTTTATCTCCTTTTAAACTATCAGCCTCTCCTATGTTACTACTACTATTAAGGGTATCTGTATTCTGTTCCTTATCTTCTTTTATCTCTTCATTTGTTTGATTATCATTACTATTTAGCAATAGCGACTCTGTTTTTACATCTGATTTTTTACTACTACTACTACTACTACTACTTACCTCAACATGAGAGCCGTCATCATAGGACTCAAAATACTGTTCTCGAGTATCAGTGGGTTTTCCTTGAAGCTGCAAAGCGATTGCTTTTTGATCTTCAGAAATAGGTATAGAGTCTGAAGATGAAGATGTTGCTGCATCTGCGTTAAAAATAATTGGAAGCCCATTTTCACCCCCTCCAACAATAATAACTTTTGTGTTAGATGATTTTGCCAACTCAAGAGTTGCCATAATACCTTTCCATTTCAATAGTTCTGGAGAGAGACTGTCTGTTACAATTTTTTGAAATTGATTGATACCTATAGCCTCTTTCTCTTTTCTTTCGATCTCCTTTTCAGCCTTCTGAATCCTAAATTCATACTCCAAAAACTCCTGCTGCTGCTTTAATTTCATCTCTATAGCATTATTAATCAGCTCTGGAAGTACAATATTTTCTACAATAACATCATCATAAACTATTGGTATTCTACCAGTCTCTTCAATAACCTCAACTAACAGCTTATCTTGAATTAAATGGCGTGCAGTTGTATAAATCTCTTCAGGACGATATTCACCTACCACCTCTCTTACAGAGGATATAATAGATGGAATTATAATCTTCTCTTCATATTGAGGACCAACTCTCTTGTGCAGTATTGGGGTTTTACTTCTCTCTACATGATATCGAATAGATACCATTACCTGAATGGTCAATCCATTCTCACTTAAAACATTAACTGTCTGTTTTTTCTCTTTAATACGCACATCATAAATATACATCTTATTCCAGGGAGCAATAATATTAAGTCCTTCATCAAACACTTTATTTATTACAGTTCCTGAGTTCATTATGCGTCTAAAAAGGACTCCGGCATAACCAGGATAAATTGTTATAAAAATAAGGTCTGCCATATAGACCAAAAAAAACAAAATAATCAGAGATGTTATTATTACTGCTGTTGAGTTTTTTTTAATATTTTCCCAAAGACGCATTTTTTCAAATCCTAAAGAATTTCTTATTATAAAAATGGTTGATTAAATTACTCAATAGTATCACTGAGGCTGTTACCTCTCCAGAATTTATCAAGACAACTTTCGATACATAAAATCTCTATTTGGAGACAATCTTTAGATTGTCCTTCTGACAACTCTTCTCCGTTACAAAACGAATATGCAAGAGGGCAATTTTGTATGCAAAGCATGAAATCTCCAAGGCTTGGGGAGGATTTTATGTTCTCACGTGCTGCTCTTAACAGAGCATATTGATACGCTTTACGACAAGTTGAAAGTCTAACAGAGTAATCAGAATTAGCCGAGTAGCATTTAAGACGATTTTTAACAATATCAAGAAAAACCTCTTTTAAATCAGACTGTTCAGCTTTTTTGATCATCTCATATTGATATACAATCTGATCATACTGAGTAGCTATTGAATCTTCACTACTATGTTGTCCAGTAGGTTTTGCCCAAATGAATATGACTACAAAAGCAAATATCGTAAATATATACTTAAATGTTTTTTTATTGTTTATTTTCATTAATAAAGATACCATTTTGAGTAATAACCTTAAGATATGTTTATATCAACTATATATTGAATTAACCCGATATATGACCTTGATTAGCAACATATCATGTATTTTTATAACTCTATCTTTAATCGTGCTGGTCTTGCCTATATGCGAAAAATATGTTCATTGAGTTATATAAAAGTCTAAATTGCTTTACTACACTTTATCTTATAATTTCAAGCATAGATTAGTCTATCAATTTTTTTAGCATAATTCTCATTCTTGACTTTTAAAGGTTTCAACGTTAATTCTGTTCAAATAGACAAAATCAGAAATTCAATATAAATCTAAACAATAAATTTAAGGATAAAACGTGGAATTAAAAAATAAAAGTAACAACAAAACTGATACAAACTCTAAAATAGAATTTAAAACTGGCGACAAAATTTTAGGATATAAAATCATACGTATAGAAGAGATTGAAGATATAAAATCTACCCTCTATCAATTAGAGCACCTAACAACAAGGGCAAGACATATACATCTTGAGAATGATGATAAAGAGAATACATTTGGCGTAACTTTTAGAACTGTACCGACAGATTCAACAGGAGTTGCCCATATCTTAGAACATACAGTGCTTTGTGGTTCAGAAAAGTATGATGTGCGAGACCCATTTTTTTCAATGCTCAAAAGAAGCCTCTCAACATTTATGAATGCCCTTACAGCATCAGACTGGACAATGTACCCTTTTTCTACACAGAATGAGAAAGATTTCTATAATCTAATGGATGTCTATTTAGACGCTGCATTTTTTCCAAAACTTGAGGAGTTGAGTTTTAAGCAAGAAGGACACAGGTTGGAGTTTGAGACTCTAAATATAGAATTTGAAGCATCAGAAACAGAGATATTAGAGAATAAAGAGATAGAAAAATCTACATTGTTAAACGAGCAGCTTATTTATAAAGGTGTGGTTTATAATGAGATGAAAGGGGCAATGTCATCTCCAAATCAGATATTAGCGAGAGCTTTAATGCACGCTCTATACCCTGATACAACATACAGCTTTAACTCAGGAGGTGAGCCATCAGATATTCCAACACTCACCCACAGCCAGCTTAAGGCTTTTCATGCAAGATACTACCACCCTTCAAATGCCTTTTTTTACACTTATGGCTCACTTCCAATTGAAAAGCATCTTGAAATTATAACCACAAAAGTTTTGAATAGATTCACAGCAATTAATCCAGATTCAGAGGTGTCTCCTCAGCCCCGATGGAGAGAGCCTAAAACTGTTACAGTGCCCTACCCTCTCTCTACTGACGAAAATCCTGAAAAAAAATATCAGGCGTGCGTAGCGTGGCTAACTGCTGATATTAGAGATTCATTTGAAATCTTAGTATTAGATGTTTTAGAGCATATTCTTCTTGGGAACTCTGCATCTCCTTTAAGAAAACAACTTATTGATTCTGGTCTTGGCTCTGCTTTAAGCGATGCGTCAGGTTTTGATCCAGATATGAGAGACACTATGTTTGCCTGTGGTCTTAAAGAGATTAGAAAAGAGGATGCTGTAAAAGTTGAAAAGATTATCTTTCAGACACTTGAAGAGCTTTGCAAAACAGGAGTTGATTTAAAACTTCTTGAATCTGCAATTCATCAAATTGAGTTTCACAAAAAAGAGATAACAAACACTCCTCACCCATTTGGTATAAAGCTACTGCTCTCTTTTGCTGGAACATGGATACATGAAGGTGATCCTGTAGCTGCTCTTAAATTTGATGATGACCTTGAACGGCTAAAACAGAAGACAGAAAATTATTATGATAAGGAGATAAAAAATAACTACTCTCCAGAGAGTAAATCAGATAATAAAATAGCCCCGCCCATCAATAGCTGTAAAGAGGGCTTTCTTGAACAAAAGATAAGGGAATATTTTCTGGATAATCCTCACAGAGTTCTCTTTATTCTTGAGCCTGATCAGAGCATGGAAGAGAGAGAAAATTTAAGAGTCCAAGATGAGCTTAAAAATATTTTAGCATCTTTAACACCTGAACAGATAGCTAAAATAAGAGAAGATTCTAACAGACTAATGGAACTTCAGGAAGCAAAGGAAGATGTCTCGGTTCTACCTACTCTTGAGCTTAGTGATGTAAAACCAGATATTGAGATAATCAAACCAGATAGCATAATAGCCTCACACACTACTTTACCTTTAACCTGCTATAATAAATCAACATCAGATATTCTCTATTTTATCTCTGTTTTAGGAATTGGCACCATTCCTGACGAACTTAAGCCTCTTGTTCCATTTTTCTGTCGAGCATTTACTGGAGCTGGTACAGCTTTAAGAGATTATGCACAGGTGGCTGAAATGATCGACCTTTACACTGGTGGAGTTGGTATTTCTCCATATTCAGGCACGGGATTTCATGATGATAAGATTTCTAAAGACGATAGATATGATCAACAAAGTGGCTGCAATCAAACGATAACTTTCCTATCATTGCAAGGTAAATCTTTAAACAGAAATATTGCCCCGATGTTTGATATTATAGCTGAACTGATGTCTCAATTTAGCTTTGCTGACACTACAAGGCTAAAAAATCTTCTTCTACAATATAGAGCTGGGATGGAGTCTTCAATCGTTGCAAATGGTCATCGTTATGCAATGTCATTGGCAGCAAGAAAACTTAGTTTATCTTCTCAAATCTCAGAGATGTGGCAGGGAATATCACAATTTCAGTTTATAAAAGCATTAACTGAACAGTCTGATATTGCTGAAAAGCTCTCCTGTGATCTCTTGCAAATTGCTAAGAAAGTATTTGTTAAAAATAACTTTAAACCTGCAGTTGCTGGAGATAAAGATGCTATTGCCTCTTCTGATCTTAGTATTGCTAAAATTGCTGATAAGCTACCGACTGGCAACTTTATTGATTTTAGACAGGCTCAAGATATAACAAGTTCTAAGAGTTATCCTTATGAGGGCTGGATGACAAGCACATCGGTCTCTTTTGTGGCTCAGGCGTTTAAAACAGTCAGAATGGGACACTCTGATGCCCCTGCACTATCTGCGATTAGCAGGCTGCTTCGCTCTCTATATCTGCACAGAGAGATACGAGAAAAGGGGGGTGCCTATGGCGGTTTTGCAAGTTACAACGCTGAAGAGGGGATATTTTCATTTGCATCATACCGAGACCCAAACATAAGAAGAACTCTTGAAGTTTATCAAAATGCCTGTGATTTTATAGCAAGTGGAGATTATACTGAAGAGGATATAAAAGAGGCAATTCTTCAAATTTGTGCTGATATTGACAAACCAGAGACACCCGGTCCAGCCTCAATAAAAGCATTTTATAGGCAGATATTAGGACTGACTGACGAAAAACGGCAAACCTACAAAGAATCTCTGCTTAACCTTGATAAAAATAGTATTATTAGGACAGCTGAAAAATATTTCACAATAAGCGAAGATGATAAAGGAACTGCTGTAATATCAAGCAGAGAACAGCTTGAAGCTGCAAATAAGAACCTTAAATCAGATCAAAGAGAGCTTGAACTATTTTTGATTAATCAATAATAAAAGTTTAAGGGATATTACTTATCTCTTTTATAAAAATTAGGTGTTTAATAAAATAGAGATTAGCCATATCCCTTCTTATATAAAAAATAAATGGGGTGTTAACATGCAAAGAGAGCACTTGCTAAAGCAACTAACAGATAACTATGAAAAAATATGGGACATTGTGATTATAGGCGGCGGAGCAACTGGACTTGGGATTGCTGTAGATGCTGCATCTCGCGGTTACTCAACCGTTCTTTTAGAGCAGTCTGATTTTTCAAAAGGGACATCAAGTAGAAGCACAAAGTTAGTTCATGGAGGGGTTCGTTATCTTGCCCAAGGTGATATCTCTCTTGTATTTGAGGCTCTGCATGAACGTGGGCTTTTACGTCAGAATGCACCCCATCTTGTAAAAAACCAAGCATTTATAATTCCAAGTTATGACTGGTGGGAGGGACCTTTTTATAATATCGGCATGAAAGTTTATGATATGATGGCTGGTAAATTAGGGCTTGGTCCATCTGAAAAGATATCTCGTGAAGAGACTATGAAGGCAATACCCAATTTAGATGAAAACCATCTAAATGGAGGCGTTATTTACCATGATGGTCAGTTTGATGATTCACGTCTTGCGATCAACCTTGCTCAGACTGCTGTAGAAAATGGAGCTGTAGTGTTAAACTACATGAAAGTTACTGGTTTGATTAAAGATAAAGAAAATATTGTTTCAGGGGTTATGGTGGTTGATGAAGAGAGTCGATACCTTAAATCTATATCACATTATGGATATTTAGATAAAAATAGCAACCAATCCAATCAATCATACAAATACACTATCCGTTCAAAAGTAGTTATAAATGCTACTGGTGTATTTGCAGATGATATAATTAAGATGGATGACAGCTCATCGCCACAGATGATCCGTCCAAGTCAAGGGATTCATATAGTTCTTGATAAATCTTTTTTGCAGGGAGATTCTGCAATAATGATTCCAAAAACATCAGATGGAAGAGTTCTGTTTGCAGTTCCTTGGCATGGAAAGGTTGTAGTTGGGACTACTGACACTCCACTAAAGTTAGATGAAACATCTCTTGAACCGCGTGCTTTGGAGCAGGAAATTGAGTTTGTTCTCACCACAGCAGCACAATATCTGAAAAAAGATCCTAAAAGAGAAGATGTTTTGAGTATCTTTGCAGGGCTTCGTCCTCTTGCAGCCCAAGAGAGTCAACAGATTGCTTCAAACAAAAGTGAGTCTGATAGAAAGGATATTGCCAACGAAAAGAGCATAAATGAGAGAGTCGACGAGTCAAGCACTAAAGAGCTTTCAAGAAGCCATAAGCTCATAATTTCACTATCTGGGCTTATTACAATTACAGGTGGCAAATGGACAACGTACCGTAAAATGGCAGAAGATACGGTAAATAAGGCGTGGATGGTTGGAGGTTTGCCTGAAAAAAAATGTGTAACTCACAACATGCCAATTCACGGCTATGTAAAAAATATAGATTTTGACTCACCAGCATATTTTTACGGTTCAGACCGTGCTCAGATAGAGGATATGGTTCATCAAAATCCACTACTTGGAGAGAGGCTTGATAAAGATTATGAATATATCAGAGCACATGTTGTATGGGCAGCAAGGCACGAAATGGCAAGAACAGTGGAGGATTTTTTATCAAGAAGGGTCAGAATGCTTCTACTTGATGCAAGAGTGAGTATAAAAATGGCACCAGAAGTTGCTCAAATTATGGCTCAGGAACTTGGACGAAATGAGGTGTGGATAGACTCTCAAATTAAAGAGTACGTTGAACTTGCAAAGGGTTATACATTATAATTAATATTATCTATAACCGTTCAAGGTCATAAATTGAGTTTTACCTACTAAACTGTAGGCTCAATACCCACTTGGAGTATATTAGCATCTTTTATTTTCCAGAAGTTTTGACTGTATTTATAGTTTTTGGTATGAATTGAAGCCTTATTAAAAAACAGTGTTTGAGTTTCTATTTCTATTACAGTCAATAGCTATTTGAGTGGTACAATATTTAAGATACTTACTGTTGTATAATTAGCCAAAGGATAACAATGCCTGAAAATAACTTAATGACACCGTCAATGCTGGCAAAAGAGCTTAATGTTGGCAGAGCGACTGTCAGCTTCTGGTTAAACAGATTCAGCAGATGGCTTCCATACACTTGGGGAGACGAAGAGAAAAAATATCATAAAGATATTTTGCAAACCTTACAGTTCATCTCAGAGAAGATAAATTCTGGTATGGCTACCACAGATATTGAAAAATTTCTTGATGATGCAAACACAAACAGCTCAACTAAATCTGAACTAAACAATATCTCTTCTTTTATCCCTACATTGAAATCTCTTATTCAGGATACACCAAATATATCGCCAAGCAGCCAACCTTTTTTACTCAGTGATAATAGCATAAAGCTAATCTCTTCAATTGTAGAAAAATATTACACTCATCAAGAGAGAATAGCCGCTGCTCAAGAGCGTAAAGCAGAAGCAGAAGAGCAAAAAGCGGAAGCCGAAAAACTTAAAGCCCAAGCTCTTGCTAAACGGGCTGAAGCTGAATTGCAAAAAGCATCAGCAATAAATAATCTTGCTGATGCTATTAAAAATATATCTGCTGATTTTATACACTCTTTAGCTGATAAAGATATTTTCTCTAATTTTAACACCCAATCTAAATCGACTTTTTCATCAAATCAACAAAGCAAAGATAACTCAAATGAGTTCAAAAATGATGATAATTACTTACAAGATAGTAGCTTTGACGATCTTGATTCGTTAGTTGAAGATATTAAATACAAAGAATCTGAAGATAATAAAAACAGTGAAATAGATGATCTCTACTCACTTATTGCAGACGATCACTATGAGGAAGAGATAGATGACCTATTTTCACTTATTGAAGAAGACGATAATGAAATAGACGACCTATCTTCACTTATTGAAGGTAATAAAGAGCAGATAGACGATCTATATGCTCTTATTGATTATGTACAAAATGACAATTTGAAACCAGAGATATTAGACAGCGATGTTGATGATCTCATGGCACTCATTGACGATAATAATGTGGGAGAGGCAGTTAGCAACAATCTTCTAAACAGTGATAACAGTAATAGTGATATTATGGATGATCTCTCCGCTTTGATTGATGAAGAGCCAACCTATCTCAGTCCAGATATTTTAGATAGTGACGTAGATGATCTTATGGCTCTTATTGATAATGAAGATGAGATTTTAATTAAGCCTAAAAGTGATAAACTACTTAATAACAGCTTAGAGAGTAACATTATAGATAACGACGATGATTCTATGGATGATCTCTTTGCCCTTGTTGAACCAGATAATGAATCTATCTCTCCTAAAATAGAAAAACCTAAAGCATCTTTAGAGGAAAATTTTGAAAAGTACAAAGCAGAAGTTATCAATATAATTATAAAGTTAAGGAAAGATGGATATAGTGTAGAACAAACAACTGAGCTTTTGAACAACGAAGGTATTAAACCACTATCTGGAAAAAACAGATGGACAACTAAAATGATATCTAAAATATATAAATTTATAGAGGCTGCTGAGAAATAATTTAATATATATAAGTTATCAACTGGCAAAAAACAATTCAAAACATAAAATGTATATTGATAAGGAAAAGTTGATATGGAACAAAACGTTATAAAAGATCGGCAGAACGGCGGATCACTAAATGAGAGAGAGGGCAAATATCTTACATTCTCTTTAGCTGGAGAAGAGTATGGTATTGGAATACTTCAGGTAAAAGAGATTATAGGCATGATGCCAATAACATCTGTTCCTAAAACTCCTAATTTTGTTAAAGGTGTTATTAATCTGAGAGGCAAAGTTATACCTGTAATTGATTTAAGATTGCGTTTTGCAATATCTGAAAGTGAGTACACAGAGAGAACCTGTATCATTGTTGTTGAAATAACTGCAAATTATGGCGAAATGGTCATTGGAATTGTTGTGGATTCTGTCTCTGAAGTATTGAATATAAAGGAGGAAAGTATTGAAGACTCCCCCTCATTTGGAACAACTCTTGATTCTGAGTATATTCTTGGCATGGCAAAATTGGAAGGGGGAGTAAAAATACTGCTTGATATAGATAAAGTTCTCACATCACAAGAACTTACATTACTTGAACGAAATAGCTAAACAGTTGCGTGTACTGTATTTATGATAGTAAAATGTATTGATTAATTCATATTTCCTAAGCTATAGCCCTCAAGGTCGAGTGAGACAAACCTAAACCCATGCTTTGTAAAAAAAAGGGATATTTTATCTCTAATATCATCTTTTACAATAAGAGAAATATCTTTAGGATTACATTCTATTCTTGCAAGATATGTTTTATTAATTGACGGAATATCAGTATCAACAATATAGCTATGACAACGTACACGCACTCCATAAAATCCAAGCTGATGCAAAAAATCTTCACAAGCTTCAATGTTTGTCAATTTTTCATAAGTTATCGGCTCATTATATGGAATTCGAGTTGCAAGACACGATTGTGATGGCATATTCCAAGTTTTAAGCCCCATCTTTTTTGACGCAAATCTAATTTTATTTTTAGTCATTTCAGCTTCAACTAAAGGGGACAAAACGCTCATCTCTTCGGCAGCTTTAAGACCCGGACGGAAATCTTTCAGATCGTCCATATTTACACCATGTACAAGAGTATCAAATCCGAGTTCTTTAGCCCTATTTTGTAAATCACCAAAAAGTTTTTTTTTGCAAAAATAGCATCTATCTTTAGAGTTTAGAGTAATAGCGGGTATGCTCATAACATCAACTCTGACGACAATATGCTCTATTCCAATTATAGCTGCCATTTCAGCAGCCTTTTTAAGTTCTTGTTGCGATTGAAATGCAGAATTACCAGTAATTGCAACTACTTCACTATCACAAACTGTTTTTGCTAATGCAGCAAGAAAAGTACTATCAACCCCACCAGAAAAAGCAATTGCAAACTTTTTATATTTTTTTAGAGTTTCAACCAATCTATTCATAATTAAAATACCAACTAAAACATGCACTAACAAAGTGTTTACAAGAAAACAATTATTGTATATATATTTTTGCAAATTTTAATTACATTTAAATAATTTATGTAAAATAGTCTGTCAAGTTTCAATAAATATGATTCTTAAAATTACGGTCATTAATGATAAGACTGTTAAAAATTAGCATTTATAAAGGGGCAATATGGCAACAACAAGAAAAAGAAATACAAAGAAAAAAAGCACATCAGAACAGAGTGAAAAGAAGACCAATAGCAAAAAAACATTACAAACTAATGCAAAAAAAACTAAACCAGAGTCAAACGAACCTCAAACTAATGAGGAGATAGCATCTGAAGAAACTGCAAGAGTCGCAGAAGAGAAACGATTAGCCGAAGAGGCTGCCGAAGCTGCAAGAATCGCTGAAGAGAAACGGTTAGCCGAAGAGGCTGCTGAAGCTGCAAGAATCGCTGA
>CAYRLG010000026.1:0-61930 GCA_964425195.1 uncultured Desulfobacterales bacterium | reverse complement strand
AAAAAATGGCTGGATAATATGTGCTTTGGTGTCTACTATTTTCGACAGAGATCATTTTTAAGGTATTATCAGGGTAAACTCACCTGATAATAAATGGTTAGCACCGTAGAGGAATCCCTATGTCTACTGGAACAATAAGTTATTATGCTTTATCGAATGGTTTGGAGTTGGGTGAGATTGAATTTTCCAACGAACACCCAAAAATTGAAAAAATAGCAATTAAGTCTGAAAACTTGGATCGAATATCAATAATAATTACGCTCAGTGGTGTGTATAGCTCAACTGAGGCAAGAAGTATAGGGAATAAGATCGTAAATATCATACTCGACAGACTATCTATTGAATTTGATATTCCTATTGAGGAACCACATTTTAGTGGAATGTCTTTGCCTATAGATGAGTCAGGAAAAAAGCATATAATAATGAGTAATTTCCTCTCTCTAAATGACATATGTGAATGCTGTATCAAACCTGGTCAAAAACGGATTGAAGACCTAATACGAAAACTTGAGGATGAAACTCCATTAAGAAAGCAACACTTTTATTTATATCGTTTTTCAGCAAAACAAAGAGACCCCTTAGCTAAATTTATGTTTCTTTATAATATATTACTTCAATTGAATGGTGATTCACAAAACGATGTAGATGTATTTATTAGAGCATGTGATTCTGGTGTATCTCAAAGCCCGAGACCTGATAAACCAAAGATAATTGAAACCATCTACACTCGTTTAAGAAACGAAATCGCTCATTGTCGAAATACAGCTCTTCCTGAAAATACAACCAAAGAAATTATAGTTAATTTGACGCCTTTTCAATTGATTGTAAAGACAGCAATATTAAATCAGTATAAATGAGTGCTAACAAATCGCTTAAGCCGACCGCCACAACGTGAGCGGTCTTTACGAGCATTTTTCGGCGGAGGCTTAGCTTTGCGTTCTGCTTCCAAAACAAAACCGAATTGGTAAACGGGTGCAATGATGATATACATATATTATGGCTATGTTGAGAAAATGAAAGAGCCAAAAAATATGAAATACCCCTGATTACCGAGGAGAATTTATGCCCACAATTTCAATGTTCTATGGCATTATCATACGAATGTATTATGCCCCAAGTGAACATCCACCCCCGCATTTTCATGTATACTATGGGGAGCATAGGGCTACAGTTGATATTCAAACTTGCGAAATAACCCAAGGTCAATTGCCCAAAAAACAATTAAGGCTTGTCATCGCGTGGGCAGAACTTCATCAAGAAGAACTAATGGCTAATTGGACACTACTTATGAATGGTGAAAGGCCTTTTAACATCCAACCTCTTCAATAGGAGTCAAAATATGTATCCATCCATTAAAGGAGTAACTCCGAAAGAAAATTATATACTTTCAATCACTTTTGATAACGGAGAGCATGGAATTTTGGATATGAAGCCATTTTTGGATTTTGGAATTTTTCAAAGCCTTAAAAATCAAAGTGCATTCAATCGTGTCCGGGTAGTTTTTGATACCATTGAATGGGAGTCAGGAGCTGACTTAGATCCAGAGTTTGTTTACAAGAAATGTAAATGATATTGCAGAACAAAACGCTGGAGAGGGACCAGGCTCACAGAGCGGACTTTCGGGAATCCTTGGTTCAGGAAAATTTAAAGTTTTTTGGGAGCTTTTTGGGTTCAAAAGCCTGGCCCCTCAGCTCCCCGTTAGTCGTTAAACATCAATAAGAATAGGTGAATTAATATTATGGATAATCCATGGCTCCACATTCTTGTATCTGATTACGAAGGACATATTGAGCATCCTCAGATAACCTTCCAGAGGGTCTTAATGTGTCTTTAAACTCCTATTCCAACTCAAATGAAATGAACCCATATTCAAATAATAAAAATAGTTGAGCAGGGCTTATTAACCGTATCCTGAAGAAATTATAATTATGCCGATATCCAATATAAAAAAGCTGCTCTGCACAATCGAGCCGATACTCAATAAAGGAGTGTATGTTTACTCGTCAGTTCCATTTGATTTTGATATGAGCAGGCTTAAACCAGTTGCAATATTTAAAGAACAGGAAGGATTAACCATTATAACTGATGAGCACGATGCCATAGAGTCAAATTTAGATATTTTGTTTCGTGCAGCATGGATAACCCTTAACGTTCAATCTGATTTAAAAGCTGTTGGTCTTACAGCAGCTTTTTCAACAGCTCTTGGCGATGCAGATATAAGTTGTAATGTTGTTGCTGGTGCATTTCATGATCATATTTTTGTACCAGTAGAAGAAGCTGACAAGGCAATGGAAGTGCTGAGGCGGCTCGAGCGTAGATCAAAACACTGAATCAAAAAAGGTTTAAACAAATTCATAAGATGACTGTTTGCCACTAATTTTCAAACAGGCTTTTAAAGCCTTCTAATAAATTTAAATAGTTAAGGATAAAGTTAATGTCTATAGATTTTAAAGAACATTTTGCAAAATATGAAGCGTTAGTCTCAATAGTAGATGGAATATTTAACAAGGTAAAAGATGAGTACCCAAAAGAGGTTTTTTGTAGGGAAAAGTGCAGCGACTGCTGCTATGCTATATTTGATATTCCAATTATTGAAGCTGTTTATATAAAGCATAAGTTCAATGAGAAATTTTCAGGCGTAGAGAAAATGGAACTCATTGACACAGCTTCAAAAGTTGACCGCTCTTTGTTTAAAATGAAACGGGATGCCTACTTAGAAGTCCAAAACGGTGCAAATGAGCTTGATGTTCTTGCCAAAATGTCAGTAGAGCGAGTTAGATGCCCTCTTCTTGGTGCTGAGAATCTCTGTCTTTTATACGAGTCAAGACCTATTACATGCCGTATTTATGGAATACCAACCTCTACCGATGCCACAAGCCATATATGCGGAAGGACAAATTTCACTCAAGGGGGTAAATATCCAACTGTAAATATGGATAAGATATATGCACAGCTTCAGCTTATTTCTGCTGAAATGACAGCAGCTATTAAAGCAAAAAATATAAAAATCTGCGAGATGTTAATACCAGTATCGATGGCATTGATAACTGATTTTAATGAAGATTTTTTTGGAATTTAATAAAAATAGAGACCTAAATTTTTTTCAAATAGAGATTAAGGTA
Source organism: uncultured Desulfobacterales bacterium (assembly GCA_964425195.1). Classification (GTDB taxonomy): domain Bacteria; phylum Desulfobacterota; class Desulfobacteria; order Desulfobacterales; family Desulfobacteraceae; genus Desulfamplus. The sequence goes on along the minus strand of CAYRLG010000026.1, from coordinate 58,808 downwards.
TCTGAGTAAAAGGTTACAATCGAATAACACCTTTTGGAGATTTATATAATGGAACATTTTACACCTGAACAGATTGAAGCCAAAAAAAAGGCTATCTTTGATGCTATGGGTAAACGAGGTCAAAAGCAAATTATGAAAATAGGATATGATAAATGGGATCCTATTCAGACTCCTAAAGACCCTATTGATATTAGAAAAGATAAGACAAATAGAACATCTCAGATGCTTATCCGTGAATTTCTTCAACAGTTGCCTCATGAAGGATATTCCAACGCTTTTGCACAGGGAGCTTTTGAAATGTGCCTTGGTATTATAAATGATAATGAGAAGATTAAGGGGATGTTTGAATTTGCTACATGGTACAGTAAATTACTTGAAAACGAGTAGGAAAAAAATTTGATTGTACTTCTGATAATAATTTGACAAAACATGGTCATACATAATATGAAACTACCAATTTCAAAAAATTATCTTTTTTAGTAACCATAAACCCAACAACATGTGATTTGAGTAATAACAGAATTGATACCAAGGAGATGTATGTATAAAAACGAGACAACGGCTGAGAATAAAACCATTAGAAAGAGGAAAAGAAAAAAGACCCATCTGAAAGATGGGGGATATGCTGCCATAAGTCCAATCTCCTATAAAGTTGGTCAACTTGTCAATATAGGCACTGTTACTACTAATGGTGGCGGATTTGCAAGTGGCTCTAATCTTGTATTTAAATACATTCATAAAGAGGAGAACCAAGAAGATCCTGCATCATTAATGCAGGAGAACAAATCGATCTTTTTGGATAACTATGGCTATTATCTTGGAGATATACCTCTAAATGGAGACACACCTTTTCTTGTTGACCCACCTTTAATAAAGATTGAAGAGATTAATTTATCAAATCTACCTTTAGAGCATCTAATGAAAATAAGAGAGATGAGCATGGTATTTACTGAGCTAACTTTTAAGCAAATATTTGCACTGGATAAATTTATCCGTGAAAATATGAGTCAAAAACAATTTAATGCAATACGTTTGACGGTTGAATCACAATAAATGCTGCACGCTCTTTATTACAAAATTTTACAGCAAGCTCCCTTATCTCATCTAATGAAACAGATCGGTAGTCTTCATCCATAGTAGCAGCCCAATCTATCTTTTCAGGATGTTGTAGGGAGCCTGCCATCACAGAATCTCTCCAATAGCTGTTGGTTCGTCTTGTATCTTTTATATATGTCCAGATTGGCTCAAGCACAAGAGCAAGCTCCCTATCAGATATTTCTTGAGTAGTCATTGAATCTGCTATTATCTCCATGTGAGAGAGCATATCATCCACTTTATCTGGAGACACATTTATAACAGCACGAAGAACGCCATAGCCATCATAAGCCTGCGATGAATCGTTATATGCGTATGGAGAGTATGTTGCTCCAAGCTCTTCACGAACTGTTTTTCTAAGCCTTTCTGACATTATCTTAGAGAGGATATTTAGCCTTCTGGTCTGTCTAATGTTCCAGAAATCGTCAGTGTGAAATGCCATTACAACAAGTGCTTTATCTATTTTACTGTCAACTTGAAGCTCTATCTTTCCACCTTCTGGAAAAATCAGATAATCCCGTTTATTATCGTTAGTTGACGTTGAAGATTTTTTTAATGGGATGGAACCAAAATATTTTGATACAGAGGCAACAGCTTCTTCAATATCTACATCTCCCACTACAGATATCTCCATATTTGACTCCTTAAAAAATGGAGATATCCATTTTTTCACATCTTTCATACTCAAAGAGTCCATTTGAGTAAGGGTAGGCATGGCAAAACGAGTATCTCCTCCTGCTAAGAATGCCTCTCCCTTAAACTGCATCATACCGTCAGGAGTGCTTACCAACTCTTGAAACATCTGCCTATAGCGATTTTTGAACAGAGTTAAAGCATCTTGATCAAATCTTGGATCCATTATTAACGTATAAAGAAGTTGGAAAAGCAATTTAGTCTCAGTAGGAGCAGCTGAACCTGAATATACAAAGGAATTTGTATCTACATTAAAATTGAAATTTATATTTTTACCAGCTAATGAAGTTTCAAGCTCATCCCGAGTAAGTTTTCCTACCCCGCTTTCATTTATTATGCCCTGAGTTAAGAGTGCAAGACCGGGTTTTTTCCATGGCTCTGCCTTTTTACCATCTCCAAAATCCAGCCTATAAAGAAATTCCCCTTTTTTAAAATCACTCTTTTTTATATTAAGCCTAACACCGTTTTTGAACTCAATCATACGGATTCCAACTACTTTGTTCTCCTCATCTTTTATAATATCAAAGCTATTAGTAGGCTCAGGTAGATATGGAAAAATAACATCATCATTACCTTCAACTTGGGTAACTTGAACATTTTGACTTTCATGATACTTATTTAATATATATGCTTCAGGTGTAGTCTCTTTATAATTAATATGGGCATTTCCAGTAACTTCAATAAGACGATGATCTGCAGACCAGTTATCCCTAAATGCACTGTTGACATCATCAACAGTGAGCTTATCAACAAACTGTTTTAAAATGTCTCTCTCTTGTTGCGGAGATAAGAAAATCCTATTGTTATTCAAAGCTCCTATGATCTCCCTTGCAATAACAGTGCTCTCACGAGTTGATGACTCTTTTACAGCGGTTTCAAGCCCAAGAATAAAATCTGCCTTTACACGCTCAAGCTCAGGTTCAGTAAAACCATGCTCTAATGCTCTACGAAGCGTCTTCTCTATAATAGCAATGCTATCTTCCCACTTATCAGGAGAACACTGGGCAGATATAGCTGTAAAGTTAATATTTTGAAGAAATAGACCAGAGTAAATACCTGCATTTGAGATTGGGCTATTCTCTTTTCGTACATCTTTAGAAAGTCTATTCTGTACCACTATATCAGCAATACGCCTAAGAACTCTCTCTTTAAATGTATCTATATTCTCAATCTCAAACGGCATCCATGTTATAGTACTAATAGAGACATCAGTTTTTCCTGATTCAGGTTCATAGTGGTAAAAAACCTCCTCAGAAGCATGAGATTCCCAAGTATTTATAGGTTGTTCTGCAGCAGGTGCTCTCGGTTTTATTGCAGAGAATCTCTCTTCAATAAGGGTTACTGCCACATTAATGTCAAAGTCACCAACCATAACAATTGACATATTATCTGGTCTGTACCACGTATCATAGTAATCTTTTAAAAGCTCTCTATCTGCTGATTCAATAACCTTTTTATCCCCAATAGGTAGTCTCCTTGAAGCAAGAGAACCTGGAAGTTCAAACTCAAGAGATGCTTTTAATGTTCTTAATGCCACAGAGTCTCTCTCTCTCATTTCTGCAAGTATTACGCCTCGCTCACGCTCTACTTCAGACTCCAGCAGTAATGCACCTTCTGCATAATCTTGGAGAACTAACAACCCCTTTTCTAAACTTGCTTTATCACCTGAAGGTAGAAGGATATCATAAATAGTTTCAAAGAAACCAGTCTGCGCATTGGCATCAGCACCGAACATCATACCAATAGATTGAAAGTATTCAATAAGTTCTCCGGGTTTAAAATGCGTTGAGCCATTAAAAAGCATGTGTTCTAAATAGTGTGCAACTCCTTGCTGATCATCTCGCTCGTGCATAGAGCCTGATTGAACATTAAGGTGCATACTCACCCTATCTTTAGGAGTTTCATTTTTGAAAAGAAGATACCTCATTCCATTAGTAAGTACACCTTCAACTAAATTAGGATCGGGTAATAGAAGAGAAGATGATAGATTAGAAGAATTATTAAGGATTACACCCTGATTTTGAGGAATCACAGAACTATCAGAAATAGTATCAGATGAAGTTTGTAAGCTCTTATCTGTTGTCGATCCACTCTTCTTAGAGAAACCAGCACATGATGTAAGTATAAATGCTCCCATTATCACTATGATTAGGGTGAATAAGGAATAGTTTTCTATATTCCACCAACACGATTTAATAAAAAAACTATTTAAAATATAAGGCTTTTTTACTTTGACTTTTATCATATAAATTTTCCTACATCAGCCATCGATTAAATCAGGTTTAATCTCAATTTTACTACGGCTTTTTAACTGCTCGATCCACGCTCTATATATAGCTCCTTGCTTTGTATTAACAAGTTGCTTTTTAACAGCTTCAAGATTTTCATTAATTATATCTTCGCCTGGTATCTTTTTCTCTTTAAAAACAATAACATAATATGAACTATCAGACCCTTTAATAACTTCTGATATCAATCTATTTTGTTCCGACAGTTTAAATGCGGCAGAGGCAAGTTCTGGCTCTCTTCCCAGTTCAGGAATATTTCCATCTTTTTTAAACAGATGTGTAGATTTAATATCAAATCCTCGCTCCTTTGCAACATTAACAAAATCAGTTGGAGTGTCATCATTTTTTGTACTATTTTTCATAGAAGCAAGAAAAGTTTCTGCCGTTTTTTTTGCCTCTTCAATTTGGAGTTCAGACTTTAGCTCAACCACAACTCTATCTTTTGCATTATCAAAGGATAAAGTTATGGGTTCTTTCTTTTCAATTGGCTTGATAATGTAGTAGGCATTTCCTACCTCTACTACATCACTTATTTCATTAAGAGGAAGTTGAAATGCCTTTAGAGCAAACTCTTGAGCATTTGGAAAACTATTTTTGCTGCTATTAGCATTTCCATCTTTTTCAATTTCAGGATCATCTTGAGGACCTTGCATTGTAAATGGACCTATATCCATAACTTTTTGTCCAGCAATTAGGGCAGCTTGTTCGAGTGAATCACCATCGATAATTGCATCAAAAGCCTCTCCAGCTGCATTGTATGCAAGATTTCTACTCTCATCCATTAGTAGCTTCTCTTTAATTTTCGGAGTTGCCTCTTCAAGTGTCTCTTTAACTTCTTCAGTTTTTGAGCTTACCTTTATTATATGCCACCCAAACTGAGTTTTAACAGGTTCACTTATCTCCCCTACTTTCATAGAAAAGGCTTTATCTTCAAAAGGTTTTACCATTCTATTTCTTGAAAATTTTCCAAGATACCCACTATTCTCTTTTGCAGAAGGGTCTTGAGAGTGCTGTTGAGCAAGCTGGGCAAAATCTTCGCCAGCAATAGCTCTATTGTATATATCTTCAGCCTCTTTTTTAGCACTATTTATTGCGTCAGCATCTGCTGTTTCAGCCACCTTAATAAGAATGTGACTCGCCTCTACCTGTTCAGGGGTAGTAAATTCATCAAGATTGGCTGCATAATATGAATCTATACTCTCAGGCGTAATGTTTACTTTTTCCTCATAGTTATCAGGTGTAAACCTGATATATTGAACTTTAAGTTCAGGTTCTGATTTATATTTTTCTCTATTTTTTTCGTAATACTCTCTTATTTTAGTTTCATCAGGATTTACAGTATATGATGTAGGAGTAAATTTTACATAATCTACAGCAACCTCACTATTATTTTGAATATACCACTCTTTAGCTTCAAGATCAGAGACTTTGATACTACTTAATATCGTATCTGTTACTTTAGCTTGACGAAGTGTCTGACGTTGCATAACTTCAAATGTTGCGGGCATCAACCTATTAGCTGTAAGCACCATACGGTAAGTTTCAAGATCAAATTGCCCATCTTTTGTAAATGCAGGTACAGACATAAGAGACTCTTGAAGCTCTTTATCAGATACCTGTATATCAAGTTTATCTGCTTCTCCTGCAATAAGACGTTCTTCAATTAATCTATCTATCGCCTGCTTTTTTACTTGAAGCATTTTAAGCAAGTCATCACTTAGATTATTGCCAAATCGCTGCCGAATCTGCTCAATTGCGTTTTGATACGAGCGATTGTACTCATCAATGGTAATAGGGATATCATTGACCATTGCAACATGATCTTCACGATTATCTCCTAAAGTTCCCATTCCAAGAAATATAAAAACTAAAATAATAAGACCAAGAATAACCTTGATAATCCACGAACCTGTATTTTCGCGCATGAACCTGAGCATCAACTTCTCCTTAACTCTATCTTTAAATAATTAACAACTTATTTAGAATAATATATATTTATAAAACTAAACTTTTATCTTTTTCTAAATCCATGTGTCAATGGATATTGTGATATATACCTATTTTATAAGAAAATTATAAGAAAAAAATTTTTAAATCTTTTAAACCTTTTTTTTATTGACACATTAAATATAATCGTTTATCTAAAGCCCTGTTTATTTGTGGGGCTGTAGCTCAGCTGGGAGAGCGCATGGCTGGCAGCCATGAGGTCAGGGGTTCGATCCCCCTTAGCTCCACCAATGGATAATAGTTTAACACTTAAAGTACTCCGACAAAGATTCAAAAGCCCTTGAGAAATCAAGGGCTTTTTTTTTGATTTGATATAGACAACCTTTATAGTGTATAGGCTTAAAAAATGTTGATAATCAGTTATAAGCCAAATAAATTCTTGGAGAGTGTTATGAAAGTTGGAATAATAGGTTTACCCCAGACAGGTAAAAAGACCCTGTTTCAGATATTGACCGGAAGCGAAGTAAAAGAGCAGAGTGGCACTCCTAAACCTCTTCCCGGCACAGCAGATATTCTTGATAAAAGATTTGATAAGATGGTGGCGATGTACTGCCCCAAAAAAGAGGTTAGAGCAAAAGTTGAGTTGGTTCTACTGCCTAAAATGGAGCAGGCAAATATCTCCAAGGGCGATATTTTTAGAGATATTGCAGATACAGATGCAATCTGCCATGTTGTAAGGGCGTTTAAAGATGATGCAATATATCACTCTGCTGGTTCTGTTGATCCTTTAAGAGATGCTTCTATGGTAAATTCAGAGCTTATAATACATGATCAGATATTTGTGGAAAAGAGGATAGAGAGAATTGAGCAACTAATTAAAAAAAAAAAAGATGAAGAGCAACAAAAAGAGATTACTCTTATGAAAAAGATGCTTGAACATCTTGAGCAAGAGAAACCTTTGCGTCTTCTTGAACTTGTACCAGAAGAAGAGCGTCTGATAAGAAGCTATCCTTTTATTACTCGTAAAGAGATGATTATTGCTCTTAATGTAGCAGAAGATGATTTAAAGGCTGGAGAAGGAGAAGAGCACCCTCTCATTGATCAATTTAAAGATATGTGTGAATCAAACAAGGTGGCAGTAATGATTGTATCTGCCAAGGTAGAATCTGAAATAGCACTACTTGAAAGTGACGAGGAAAAGATTGAGTTTCTTAGGGAGCTTGGTATTCAAGAGTCTGCATTAGAGATACTGACTCGACTTTGCCTCAACGCTCTTGGACTTATATCATTTCTTACCGTAGGACCTGACGAAGTACGTCAATGGTTGGTCAAAAAAGGCTCACCTGCTCCTGTTGCGGCAGGCGTTATCCACTCTGATCTTCAAAGAGGATTTATCAGAGCAGAAGTTATTAAATATGGTGAATTACTTACCCATGGGTCAGAGGCAGAGCTGAAAAAATTGGGCAAGGTCTATGTTGAAGGTAAAGAGTACATTATTGAAGATGGGGATATTTTAAATATCCGATTCAAAGTATAATTCAAGCTAATGGGTCTTGATTTAGTAAATCTATTTACAAAATCAAGACTCTATAATTCAATATGAGCCAAATTAAATTCAATAGATTCAAATTCAAATAGTTTACAGTAGCAACTTATACGTAAATTCAAGCATCTCACAAGCTGCATCATGCCCTATCTTATTTGAACAAAATCCATTTTTCTGCTTCACAACCTCTTTTAACTCTTCTGCTCCAGAATCCAACATAACTGGTATGGTGCTTTGCTGCATCATCTGCAAATCATTAACTCCGTCCCCTATTGCGATATATGGATGAGCACCAAGAATCTTAAGCCCTCTCATCTTGTCAACGTGACCAGGATAGATAAAAACTTTTCTCTTCTCTTTATAAACAGGATAGCTGTAGCCATTTTCTGCTAAAATTTTTTTAGTTTGTTCAACTTTTTCATCAATAGCCATACTATCAAAATCGCTCTGGCTAAAATTAAATACAAATCCTACACAGTTTTCGTAAAATGGTAGCCTCTCCCAATTTATAAATAGTGATGCAATCTTGTTCCAATCCTCTTTTTTTTCATATTCAAGGGGATCGATAACTTTGTCATTAATAGAACTACTATTGTTCTTAGCTCCAGCTTCCATATTAGATGTTGGAGCGGCGTCAACTCTATTTTTAACTACAAAACCATTTTCAAGAACAAATCCTCTAAATCTGACATCAGGAAGCTGTTTTACAAGTTTACTCACACTTTTTGCATTTCTGCCAGTTGCAATAATTAAAGGAAATATATAACTTATCTTTGCAAGAAGCTCTGCTGCGTCTGCTGAGAGAAAACTTGCACGAGTTCGTCCGGGGACAGAGATTGCCTCTTTTCCAACATGAAGAATCGTTCCGTCAAGATCACACACAACTGCATTATACTGTTTAGACATTGTTGATAACATTTGATTAATCAATATATCTCCAAAAAAGAGTTATTTATAATATTTTCGTCTTAAAGTTATGCTATTATACTTTAAAATAATACTTTTTATAAAATCTTGATGTATATAGGGTACGATTAAAGTTTACTCTTCTAATAACAATCCGTCTAATTAAATATTGCCCTAAAAGCCAAAGTATCATAACACTATTTTTAAATCCTAATAGCTCCCAACGTCTTGCAGATACATAAGCCTTACCTAATAAAAATATCTGATTTCCAAAAGAGTTCATTCTGATGGAGAACTCAACATCTTCCATCAGAGGCATATCAGGAAACATATCATAAAGCACGACTGGTTCACGGCGGAAAAACTGCACCTGATCTCCAAAGCTGATATTAAAAAAAACAGCTCGGGCATCATTTAAAAACTCGACTATACGCAGCTTAAATCCTGCACCATTTTTAAACCTGCATCCAACTGCACCGCCTATTACTGAAGGTCGTGAATTTAAAGCAGTTATCATTCGGCGGAAGACTTTAGGAGGAACAGCGGTGTCTGCATGAACAACAGCTACAATATCTCCCGATGCCTGCATTATCCCAGCTTTGATCTGTCCTCCTCTGCCTCCGCCTGAATGGTATGGTCTGTCATGCACCAATACAGCTGCACCTGCTCGTTGTGCAAGCTCGGCTGTTCTATCATTTGAATCCCCATCTACTACAATAACCTCATAAACATGGGGGGAGCAGATAATTTGAGAGACACATGAATATATATTTTTCTCTTCATTCAGAGTTGGAATAACAACTGAGATAGTGTGACACCGCATAGAGTTGTCTATCAATCAAGGTTTATGGATTGGAAATTAGAAAAAGGAAGGGGCGGTCAAAAGTCGAAAAAACCACCCCATGTTTTGATTAAAATTATTTTTCACCAGTTTCAATTGGTCTGCCTGACGGGTCCTGACACCAACCAGGAGTAATGCTGTCTGTGCAGCCGTCATCTTTACGATATGATGTGCTCCAGCCTTCCCAGCCGTCAGAGAAATTTCTTACATTTTCATAACCCATCAAATGGGCATACATAAAAGTAAGTGCGGAACGATAACCGCTGCCGCAATAAAATATCACCTCTTTCTCAAACATACCGCCGCCACTGCCTGATAGACCTGAATCTGCATCGCTGCTGCTATAAGCAGAAGGCATTATCTCAGATTTAATTCCAAAGCTGTTCCACAATTTCATTACTTCAGTATAGTTTCTGGTCGTGCCGTCTGGATCAACATAAATTCCTCCAGAGTCATCAGCATCATGGCACCATACAGAGTTGGGGATTCTACCTTTTTGGAGAACATAGCTGTAACCGCTTATTTCGCCTATATACTCTTTATATGCTCTCACATCTGCCAAAAAAACATTTGTCGTATCTGTGTAACGGTTAAACACATCGTCAACAGTTGCAATATATTCTGGTTTTACGCTTCCTTTAAAAGTCGTCGGTACAGGCTCGTTAATGGTCTCTTCGCCTTTATAGCCATCTGCAAGCCACTGTTCATAACCGCCGTTCAGATATCTTACATCTTTTACTCCAGCATACATCAAAATCCACCACAGCCTTGCTGCAAATATATTGCTGTCGCTGTAAACAACAACAGTTGTATCCTCTGTTATTCCAATATTGCCCATAGCCTTATGAACATCGTCATCAGGAAGCAGAAACCAGCGTGGATAGTCATTTTCATAAATATCTGAATTTGAGTGGACAGCTCCCGGTATATGACCAGCTTTGTAAGCAGCAGCATCATCTAAAGTTCCCCACTGTGTTTCAAATATAATGTATTTATGATCTCTGCCGTATGGATAATCAGGCGGAGCTGCTGATGTGCTTCCTGCTTTATGATATTCAATCAACTGGTTCACCCATTTTGGATAGACAAGTTTATGATAATTAGCCAATTTTTCCATAGGATAGCTGTTTTCGTCAGAACCTGCCCAATCTGATATTGAGCCGTCATAGTTGCTTGCTCTCTCATACCCCATCAGACGGGTGAGATAATAGGCGAATGCACTTCTGATTCCAACTGTGCAGTAGGCAGCAACCTCTTTATCCTGAGTTACCCCTTTTGAGTCAAATAGGGATTGCATCTCCTGATAATCCAAAATAGTTTTATCTGTCTTAAAATACCAGGCATAAGTAAGCTGTACAGCACCTGTTATGTGTCCGCCTCTTGCCTCTTTGTAAAGCTGCCAGCCGTTGAACTCTTCGTCTGTTCTTGTATCTACAACAACAAAATCACTATCTTTAATACGTGCTTTAATGTACTCTTTATCTGAAGTTATACCTGATTTTGCCGCAGCCTTAAATTCTGCTGATTTTAAGACATTTGCTCTGGTTTCAGGTGTATTTTTATCTGCAATCCATTTATCCCAACCACCATCTAAAATCTTAACCCAGTTGCAGCCAAGTGTTTCAAACATCCAGAAAAGCCTGCCAGATGCTCCCCAAGATGCTGTAGTGTCATCATAAATGATAATTTTTGATTCTCTTGTAAGACCTTTTTCTCCTAAAATCTTCTCAAGCTGGTTTACAGGCAGAAGATTTTTAGTGCTGTCTGCAAACTCCTGCCATGTTGCGTTGATGGCACCCGGAATATGTCCTGCATTATAGGCAGCTTCACTTCTTGCGTCTAAAATAACCACTCCGCTTTTTTTAAGATCATCAGCAGTTGCTATAAACTGTCCGTTTGGATACCCTTTTACAACAACTGGTGTTAAAGGCTCAGATGAGTTTTTTTCTGTAACATCAGAGTCATTACAACCAGAAACCAATACAAGCATAAAAAGCCCTGCGGCTAATGCTTTCCACAAATTTAATTTTTTGAATACAACTTTTTTAAACATAAAAACATCTCCTTCTCCTTAAAATTTTTCTGTTTGCTTGGTTTTTAACAACAAAATTTTTCCATTTGCTCAATTTTTAATAACTTTCTCCCATTCTGCCGTTCCACCCTCAAAGTTTATGGCTTTAGGAAGCTCTTTTAATTCAATTGCTGCAAGTTGATGAACCATCCACGCATAGCCTGAACGAATCCCACCTGTACAGTAATAGACAACAGTTTTTTCCATATTCAGACCGTTTTTATTTAGAAGCGATTTTAACTCCTCTGCATTGATAGGGCTTAGATCGCTGCCTTTAAAAAATTTCTCCCAAGGTATGTGGACAGCATCAGGCAGATGACCTTTGAACCACTCAATGGTAGAGCGGGTATCCACAAGTTGGTAACGATCAGGATTATCGTGAATCTCTTTGGCATAGATATTAACGGAAGATGTTTTAAGAGAAGATTGTGATGAAGCGTATGTTAAATTTAATTTGTATTCTACAGGTTTAATAATATGCTGCTCTTTAGCCTGACCATCTTTATTAGATATTAAAGAGTATCCTGCTTTTTCCCATGCCTGAATACCCCCTTTGAGAAGTCTTATATCTCCTTTATGACCTAACCATGCAAAGAGCCAAAACGCCCAGCCTTCACCGCCCCAACTCTCGTCAGCATCTCCATAAATCACAATCGAGCTTTCAGAAGATATCCCAAGTTTCCCAAGTTTTTCTGCTATCTGTTCAGGTGGAAAAATACGGTAAGCAATTTGATTTTCATCTGTTTTTGTATAGCTTTCCCAGCTAAATGATATTGATTGTGGAATATGAGATTTTTCCCAATATTTTAGAGGTCTTGCATCTAAAATGACCCATTTTGCTATATCTTCTTTTAATTCTATATCTTTTTGAAGCTGCCCAGCATCTATCAATCCTATGCTTCTTACACCTATTGCAGAGTGGCTGCTTATTGTAGAGAGAGTGCCTGCCTCTTGAGCTTTGGAGAAACACGGCATTGTAGTAATGAAGATAATCAAAATTAACTTAAATAGATCACTTTTCATCTTTATCATTTTCTTCATTTTCAGCCCTTTTTATTACTAAAACTTTCAAATTCTTATTCACATTCACGCTTTCAAAAATGTTGAAAGCTGCTGTTAAAAACTGCATAAAATTTATCTCTTTAACCCTATGCCTTTGATTTTGTCCAATTGATATTATTTATCTATTTACTTGTATTTATTGCTATTTTCTATATTGGAAAGGGTCATTGATTTTTAAAAACTCTTGTGTTATTGAGCCTGTCCATGAAAACAGAACTGCTTGATATATTAAATGTCTTAACCATCATCCACTTTATCAGCATAGCCGGACTTGCCCTTTACGGACTTCATAGAATCTGGCTTCTTGTCTGCTGGTTTAAAAGCAGAGCAGACAATAAATCTGAAACTCAATCCTCCTTTATACAAAATCCGTTTTCTTCTGAACAAAACCACCCTCCTTGTGTTCAAAATCAAATCTATGACGAGAATAGATCGTTAAATATAGAGTATCCTTTAGTAACTGTTCAGGTGCCTCTTTATAACGAGCCTCTCGTAGCTGCCCGAATTATTGACGCAGTTGCATCATTTTGCTGGCAGACAGATAAACTTGAGATTCAGATACTTGATGATTCGTCTGATGAGACAAGCGATATCGTAAAAGAGCGGGTGAAATACTGGGCAATGCAAGGGGTCTGGATTTATGCAGTTTTTCGTGAAAATAGAACAGGATATAAAGCAGGAGCACTTCAAAATGGATTAAAACAGTCAAGAGGTGAGTTTATAGCTGTTTTTGATGCTGATTTTATCCCTCCTTCTGATTTTCTTGAAAAAACTGTTCCACATTTTTACTCTCACAATCCCAATTTTAATCAAAATAAGAACACTCAAGATAGAGAGCTTACGAGTAAATTAAAACCTGAAAATATTGGAATGGTGCAGACCCGCTGGGGATTTTTAAATTCAAAATATTCTTGGCTGACAAGGCTTCAGACTCTTATGCTCGCTCCCCATTTTGGAATTGAACACAAAACACGATTTATGCGTAATCTTTTTTTTAACTTTAACGGAACTGCCGGCGTATGGAGAAAAGAGGCGATTGATTCAGCAGGAGGCTGGCAAGATGACACTGTAACAGAAGACCTTGATTTAAGTTATCGTGCGCAGTTGGCAGGGTGGCAATTTATCTACCTTGATGATGTAGTCGTACCATCAGAACTGCCTGTAACACTCTCTGATTTTCGCTGTCAGCAGGAGAGGTGGAGTAAAGGGTCAATACAGACAGCAAGAAAAATTCTTCCCCGTTTAATAGCATCACAGCTTCCATTGAGCATTAAACTGGAGTCAATTGCCCATCTTATGGCAAATTTCTGCTGGCTGCTTGGTTTTATCGTAACCATGACTCTTTATCCTGTAATACTTTATCGTATTGATATTGGTATGTATCAGTTGCTTTGGATTGACATCCCTCTATTTTGTATATCTGCAGGGGCGATTTTAACCTACTATTTTGTTTACAGCATTGTTACACGCCAGATTCATGCTCTGACAGCTCTGCCTCTTCTTCCTGTCATAAGCATAGGTCTTGCCCCTTGTTTTGCATTATCTGTGCTAAAAGGTGCTGTTCAAAGAGGCGGTCTATTTAAAAGAACTCCTAAATTCGGAGTTGTTGATAATCTGCAGTTAAATTCAACAGATTTTACTTTAGGATCAAAACTACAATCAAATCCCCCACAAAAAAAATCATATCCTATTTTATCATTACAACAGTTCAAAACTTTCAACCATCCAATATTAAATAACCTGCTTTTGAATATTCCGCTTTTTATCTACTCATTTATGCCTGTCTTATTTACATGGCAGAGAGAGACGTGGATTGCTATACCTTTTCTATCCCTCTTTCCCCTTGGCTTTCTTCTTGTGCTGCTCAATGACCTTTGTGCCATAGATACAAGCACCAGTAAAACAGAAATTTGATAGATATTATCATTTTGACACGGCTTGTAAGTATAATCTATTTTTATTCTTTATTCTTTTACTTTGCTCGGAGGGAAAATGGGATCAGAGACTAAAATACCAATCTTACGCCAAGAACTCTTCACAAATATATCAACTATCTTGAATCAGTGCATTGACTGCCCAAAATGTATCGCTCAATGTGCGTTTTTAAAACAGTATGGCACACCAGCAAAGATTGCAGAAGACTACCTTGCCTCAATTGAAAAAGAAGAAGATGGTGCAGTAAAATCAGATGAGAGTAAAAACTGGTTAGAAATATCTTATCAGTGCAGTCTGTGCGGGCTTTGTTCGGCAGTATGCCCTGTAAAATTATCTCCTGATGATATGTTTTTGGAAATGAGAAGAGAAGCAGTTGACAGAAATGCTGCTCCTCTTCCAGAACACAAAGGCATCACAGCTTATGAAAGCCGAGGTTTCTCGAAAAAATACTCATGGTACAGCCTGCCAGATGGCTGCACCACAGTGCTTTTCCCGGGCTGTACATTTACAGGCACCCGCCCCGACTCTACCCTTGCTCTATATGAGCTTCTCAAAACTAAAGACTCTTCACTTGGAATTGTGCTTGATTGCTGTTGTAAACCATCGCACGATTTAGGACGAACTGCTTTTTTTGATCAGATGTTTGGCGAAATGAGATCATGGCTGGTTGAACATGGGGTAAAAAAAATAGTTGTTGTCTGCCCAAACTGCTACAAAGTTTTTAAAAGTTACGGCTCTCCTCTTGAAGTGGTATCAGCTTATCAATTTTTGTTGGAAAACGGTCTTGTAGAATCAAACCAGTCGATTTCTAATAGAGATTTGGCTCATCTTAAAGAGTCAACTAATAAGATAAAATCGGCTAAAGCAGATAAGATAAATTTAACAGTATCAATCCATGATCCATGTGTATTGAGAAATGAACCTGAAATCCATAATGCTGTAAGGGAGTTGGCTGAGGCAGCAGGGTTTAAGATTAAAGAGATGCCCCACAGCAAAAAGAAAACTCTCTGCTGCGGTGAGGGAGGCTCAGTTGGGTTTGTTGCACCTGAATTTTCATCTAAATGGGGAGAGATTCGCAAAAAAGAGGCTGAAGATAACGAGTGCAGCCTTATAACTTACTGTGCAGGCTGTGCAGGTTTTCTTAATAAAAAAATTCCAACATACCATATCATTGATGCTCTGTTTTATCCTGAATCGGTTGCTGCCGGAAATCGTAAGGTTTCTAAAGCACCTTTTACATATTTGAACCGAATTAGTCTAAAAAAAAGGCTGAAAAAAGAGTATCCAACTGCTGTAACAAGGGAGCGTGATTTTGTGGCTGTGTCGGAAAAGAGAGGACTTAATGATGGTATGTTAAATAAGGCAATACAGGGTAACGCAAGCCTTGATAAGCCGAAGAGTAAAAGTGGCAATCTAAAAAAAATCATGATTTTGGCTCTTATTGCTGCTGCCGTTGTTAGCATCAGATTTTCAGGAGTGCTTGACCACTTTGACTCTGAAACTCTGCGTAAAACAGTTGCAGATTGGGGTAATTTTGCCCCTGTTATCTATATTCTGCTCTATACAGCCGCCCCTGCTCTATTTCTTCCAGGTCTTCCAATTACAATTGTTGGAGGTGTTATTTTTGGACCTGTATGGGGTGTGGTTTACAGCATTACAGGTGCAACGGCTGGTGCAAGTTTGGCATTTCTGATTTCACGCTACATTGCACGAGATTGGATAAAGGCAAAGCTGACTGGTCAAAGATGGAAACAGTTAGACAGTGATGTTGAGAAAAACGGCTGGAAAATAGTTGCTTTTACCCGTTTGGTTCCCCTTTTTCCGTTTAATCTTCTCAACTATGCTTTTGGACTTACATCAATAAAGTTTATCCCTTATGTTGTAACTTCATTTCTCTGTATGCTCCCAGCCTGCATTGCTTTTATTGTATTTTCAAGCTCTCTGGTTGATCTTCTAAAAGGCAATATTTCAACAGGTCTAATGGTTGGAGTTATTCTTATTGTTATTGTCTCATTAATTCCTGTTATATTAAAGAAACAGTCTAAAAATGAGAAAATGTCCTAATAACTAAAAAAAACAAGGAGTCTTTTCTGATGAAAAATAGCACTTTAACCTATATTTTAACTACCTCTATTTCTGCTCTGTTCATAGTTATTATAGGCAGTTCCAATCTGTTTGCTGGAGCGTGGACTATGGAAAAAGGCAAGAGTTACCACCGTTTTGCAGCAAACTACTATTTTGCAGATAAAGAGTTTGATGATGACGGTGACAGCAGAAGTATGACATCAAATGGTGAATTTCGTGACTTTAACCTTAATTATTATATGGAGTACGGAATAGTGGACAGAGTAACCGCTATTGCCTCAATATACTATAAAGATTTACGTAAAGAAGATGATCGTTTTATTTACGATACAGATGGAATAGGCGATTTGGACTTAGGATTGAGATATCAGCTCTATTCTGGCAAAATTGGAATTTTTTCTGTTCAAGGTATGGTAAAAGTGCCTGAACTTTATGATGAAGATGATGCTCTTCCTCTTGGCAATGGGCAGTATGATTATGAATTAAGACTGCTGTATGGTCGTTCGCTCTGGCCTATAATTCCAGGATATATAAATTTAGAATCAGGTTATCGCTGGAGAGCTGAAGAGCCGGCAGATGAATTTCGTTATCTTATTGAAATCGGCTCTGATCTTGGCAAAAAGTTCTACACACGGGCAAAACTTGACGGTCTTGTCAGTGCCGGCAACGGGACAGATAGAGTTGACAATTACGGCAACCCGACAGCAACTTTTGAATATGATTTGACCAAACTCGATCTGACAGCAGGCTATAAACTGACTCCCAAATGGGGTCTTGAGCTTGGCTATACTACTGCACTATGGGGAGAATCAACAGCAAAAGGCGATACTTGGACATTGGCTTTAAGTTTTCAGCCTTAATTTATAACCGAGCGATAAATCGCACGGCGAAAGTGTAAAGAAGTCCACTAAAGTGGACTGTAATAATAGTCGGCTTTAGCCGACTTCAGTTATTTTAGCCCAGAAATTTATTTCAGGGCGGTACTGACATCTCTCAAGGCTCGCTTGATTATATTGATTGTATTTTTAATCTTTTTCTCTTTTTTAACACTTGCAATAGAGCCTGATATCTTATCTTTTATTCCTGAAATGGTTGGGATATCAGGTTTTATTGTTATACTTATCACTCTTTTGATCTCAGTTTTGGATCAAAAAAACGAGTCTCCATCTACTGGTTTTATTCTTGTTTTTGCCCTTATTTTGCGTTTGCTCTTTTTATTTCACCCCCCAACTTTATCAGATGATATCTATCGCTACTGCCTTGATGGGATTATGCTTATTAACGGGCATAATCCTTACAGCTACACACCAATTAAATTATTAGGAATCGGGCAATCATCAGATTTTATTAAAAATATATATCCTGAAATATCAAAGCTCCTTCCATTAGTGAATCACCCTGAATTTACAACTATCTATCCACCAGCAGCTCAGATTCTATTTGCGGTTGGTGCTGTTTTAGGAACAGCAGGCATTTTTATTGGAAAAACAGTAGGCATTTCGTTAGATATGACGTTTATAGTGATTAGTATAAAATTTACTCTGATTATTATGGATACGTTATCTTGCCTCTTGATTATACTGATTCTTAGAAAGATGAAACTTCCTGCCTTTTATGGAATCATTTACGCATGGCATCCTCTTCCGATTCTTGAGATAGCATCTTCTGGTCATATTGATGGAGCAGCGATATTTTTTCTTTTAATGGCGATCTACTTGCCAATTAACTTTAGAACTACAAAAGAATATTCATGGAATGGCTTGATGTTAGAGAAAATATCTTTGGTGAGAGATTTTAAACTATCAATAATTATACTTTCAGGGATATTTATCGGGTTATCTATTATTACTAAATTTATACCGATAATCTTTTTTCCCTGCTGGCTCTTTTTGATTAAATCAGTTAGAAAAAAGATTATGGCTGCTATAAGCACTATTACTGTCTCTATATTTTTAATTATTACATTTGGCTCTGATATAATTAATAGTTTTATGACTTTGGGCAGCTATCTGCAACACTGGGAATTTTCAGGATTTTTTTTCAGGTTCATAAGAGATTTTATGCAAGATTATCCAATAGATTCTGGAAAAGCTGCGAGGATTATGATTGCGATGATTTTTATCTTTATAAACTTTTTGATCTATTATCACCAACTTTTTAAAAGAAATGATTGCAGGGCAATATTAAACTCATTTTTTATGGTCGCACTTATTTGGACTATCCTCACTCCAACGCTCTATCCGTGGTATGCTTTATATCTTGTGGCACTATTGCCATTTGCTCTTAATAGTAAATTTAATATAACTGGAATAACTTTAAGCTGGTCTGTTTTTCTGTCATACAAGGTTCTTATACTCTATAAACTAACAGGCGAATGGGTAGAAGATGCAGCAATTCCATTTATGATTATGGCTGCTCCTTTAACAGCTTTGATTTTACAAATATATATGAAAGTGTGTAAGAACCGTTTATAGATAAAGATTTGTTGCTTTCATACCACCTAAACAGAGAATCATAGTTATCAATGTCTATCCACTTTGGCATTAACGCCACGCTTTTCTCATTCTGCTTGAGTTTTTTCATGGTCTCTGCAAATACAGTTTGAGTACTCCACGAAATCCCTTCAAACACTTCAGAGCAAAAACCTTTAGAGTTAAAACCAATTAACCAGTATCCTCCGTCAGTTGCAGGACCTATTACAGCATCTGATGATTTAAGTTTTACAAATGCCTGTTCTAAAATTTCTTTGGCAAGATCAGGCGAATCGCTGCCGATAAGAACGACTCGCTCATAACCATTTTCAAATGCCTGTTCAAATGAGTCTCTCATTCTTGTTCCTAAATCACCATCTGATTGCGGAACATAATAAAAACTATGCACAAACGATGAATCAAATATCTCTTCAAGCCATGAACAAAAGAAAGATTCAGCATCTTTTGGGGAATAACAGATAATTACATCTTGGGATAATTTCTTGAGGGTGTCTATTAAATCTAAAATAAAACAGCGATATAAATTAACAGCATGAACGCTGCCAATATCTTGGGCAAGACGGGTTTTAACGCTCCCCTCTTCAGGGCGTTTAACATAAAAGATCAGGCATTCATTTTGCTTTGAACACTTCATGGTTGATTTTATAACTATTACAATAAAATGAACGGGTTATTTCCGAGTTTCTGTTTGATTGCTAAAAATTTTATAATATTTTAAGAGACGTTTAGGCGAAACTCCAAGCCTAAAAAGCAACGACAAAACTGATGAGCGGATAACACAATAGACAATGCCCTCTTTTTCCCATCTTCTTGCTGATGTTTTAACGAATTTTGAGCTGATATAAACCCTATCTCCACATCTCTTTATACGCTGCATAAGATCAATATCTTCCATGATTGGAATATCTGCAAATCTGCCGATTTTTTCAAAATATGATTTTTTTATAAATATCGCCTGATCTCCGTAAGGAATACGTGTAATCCGGCAGCGTAATGATGCGAAAAATTCAATTAAGCGGTAAACCTTTCGTTGGCTGTCAAACCGTAATCTAAATGCACCAGATTGATATTTACCTATTCTCATAATTTTGCTGATATGGTTCAAACTGTCTGAAGCTATTTGGGTGTCTGCATGTAAAAAAATGAGAATCTCTCCATCTGCAATCTCTGCCCCTGCATTCATCTGGGTTCCGCGTCCTGGCTTACTTGTGATCAATTTTATTTTAGGATATTTAGAGGGAAATTGTTGTCTATTAGAATTAGATTGTTCGTTAGAATCACAAAAAGAGGTAATGTAATGGATAGTGCTTCCACAAGGATCACCATCTACCACAATAATTTCAAAAAAATTTTTAATCATCTGATCTGAACTTGCTTGAACTAAATTTACTTGATCTGAACTTAATTGAACAGAACTTGCTTGAACAGAGTCAGCTGCAAATTGCTGATATAACTGCTCAATCAGATTATTTATAGATGAGCCTTCATACAAGACTGGTATGATAAATGAAAACAAAAATACACCTATCTTTTTTTATAATAGCAAGAAGAACCGTTCAATACGTCCCAATTACTCTCCTTAAAAATAGTTTGGCAGCTTTTTACAGTTTCACCTCTGCCCTCTTCTGTTTTCGCTTCAATATCACGAGGATTAGCACCAACCTCAGCCCAGAAAAGATTTGCTCCAGCAATAGCTCCTAAAGTGCAGGGTTCATGTGTGCAGTTGCCTTTAACAGTACGGGGCATACCCAATCTGGTAACAGCTACTATCTGTGCCATTCTAAGTTCGCTTATCATTCCTCGTTTAGATATTTTAGTTCCCGGTATTGAAATCCTTCTTGCTGCACCGCTAAATGCTGGATTAAAAGATGCAGTAAATTCAATTAAATCAGCTAATTCACCACTGCTGTGCTCTGGTCCCACTGGCTCCACACAAGTTCCCACCTCAAGACCAGCCTCTTTAAAATTCAATATACTCTGTTTTCTTGAGTCTATAGCAAGATTTGTGTCAACGCACTCTCTGAGACGCAGAGCGTGGTAAACGCCGGTAAATCCAGAATCTTTTAGCTTCAAAGCATTGCTAAACGATTGGTCTCCAACATTTGCAATTAAAGTTGTCTCTGGTCTTAAATTTTTTTTAACCTCTTTTGATATCTCCAAGAATTGCTCAAATGGATATTGTGCTGTTGACATCATAAATATAGCGTTTGCTCCGTCCACTTCAAACTGAAGGGCATAAGAGACTGCCTGCTCTACGCTTATCTCTGTTGACTCTTTAAAAACTCCATTAACCTTGGCAAAGGAACAGAAAAGACAGCCACAATTGCACGGTGCAAGATTGACAGCAAACTGTGCGTGAACTTCTGCTTTTCCGTCTGCCACCTCTTTTGAGACTCTGTTCGCCTCAGCCATCACCATGTAAGTTTCAATAGAGTCTGGAGACAGATTAAGCAGATAGACAAGCTCATTATGCGACAATACATTACCGTCTCGTGATTTTTTCAATATATACTCAATATTCATAACTATATACTCTTTTCCTCTCTATAAAATTTTTTAAAAACATATGTTTTATAATTAAAAAATAAAAAGCCCTCGGAACGGCTGCCGTTCCAGGACTTTTTTAATTTTGGATTAATTCAGCAAAAAAAATTTTTATCTCTACTTCACCTCTGCTGCTTCAAAACCAGCACCTTTCCATGCAAAGATTCCGCCAGAGTAGCGGTAAACATTTTTATATCCAAGTTTCTTTGCCCATACAGCACCGTTATGGCTTCTGGTACATTTAACAAATCCACAGTAAATTACAATAGTCTTGTTAAGATCGCTGCCTAAAAGTTTTTTAAAATCCTCTTCTGTTTTTCCAGCAGTCTCTTTTGTGTCCCAGCTATTCATATCAGGAATTGGAAAGAGAAATTGAACAGCTCCCGGAATGTGCGCTTTTTTGTAACTATCCTCATACGGCATAGTGTCAACAATAACCATCTCTTTTTTGCTATCTATCCAGCTTTTAAGCTCTTCTGTTGTTACAAGATCATAACCAGATTTTTGAACATCACGCACAAGTTTTACAGCAACTTTCTCAGTCTCTACCTCTTGTTTGAATTTGTCGTCAAGAAATGCGTTTGCAGGCACTGAAAACAGAGCACAACATACTGTTAATGTGAATAAAGATACTACTTTTAAAGTAATGTTTTTTACAGATTTCATTTTTTTAAAACTCCCTTTAATAAAATACTTTTGTTAAAATAATACGAACAAAGAAATATTATCTTTTAAATACAAACTGTTTCCAATAACCAAAAATGGAAACAGGCTCAAACTGATTGATCTTCCGCCATACATAAAGGTAAATAACAGATAAAATAAATAGAACATCTCTGACTAACGAAGATCTCAAGCCGTGAAATGCACTCCCGACAGGATCATCGCTGCCAAAACAGCCGCAATCGATATCAAATCCCATTTTAATTCCATATATTAAAACAATCATAAAAAGGATTAGCATGACAAAGATAGTAGTCAGCGAACCTTTAATATCAAAAATCAAGCCAATTCCTGCAATCAGTTCAGCAGATGCAATAACAAGAGCTGCAATGCCTCTAAGCTCTCCCGGCACTAATCCAAAGGCATGGATAACAGATGCAAAAGATGACAAATCGCCGAGTTTTATCCAGCCTGAGTAGAAAAAAATTACGCCAAGAACGATACGTATGATCTTATATGCTATCTCTGAAAGTAAAATATTTTGCATTCCAAATAAAATAATGAGTTAATAATTTTTATAGATGTGAAGTATTAAACAAAAAAGAAGAAGTTGAATCAAATTGTTTATTCAAATGATTTTTGAATAAATTATCGGAAAATACTATGAGTAAAAAATAAGAATCCGGATTATAATCTAAAATAAAAATCTCTGTTTCAATTTCCTACTCTATAGTGCAAACTTAAATTTATGACCAAAAACAGTAAGTAATGGGAAAAGATAAAAAAAGGGGGCAAACTTAAATGAACATTGGAATTATAACTGGATCGGGCTTCTATAGTTTTGAAGAAGTTGGAGATATGAAAAAAAAGATAGAGACTACTAATTATGGAAGGGTAGAACTATCTGAAGTTGTTTATGCAAATCACAATATCTACTTTATTGCAAGACACGGCGAAAACCATAGTGTGTTGTCAAATATGATCAATTACCGTGCCAATATCATTGCTTTAAAAAACAGTGGTGTTCAGTTAATTATAGGTACAAGCATTATGGGTCTTCTTGATATGAATATTTGTCTATCTACCCTACTGCTTTTTAACGATATCTACTTTCCTGATAACCGTCTTCCAAATGGAGAGACATGCACTCTTTTTAATAAAGAGGGCGATCCTAAGCGGGGACATTACATTTTTAGCTCTCCATTGTCAGCAAAAGCTAACGAAATAGCGTCTAAAACCGCAACAAACATGAACATCGCCTATTATGACGGTCTTACCCACTGCCATGCAGTGGGTCCCCGTTTTAATTCAAAAACAGAAATTGCAATGTTTCGCTCTACAGGGTGTGCAACAGTAAGCCAAACTGTATGTCCGGAAATTGTCCTTGCCGGTGAAGCAGAAGTTGCGTACTGCCTGCTTGGTTTTGGAGTTGATTACGCAAATGGAGTTATGGATGAACCCACACCAGTTGAGACTCTTAACTCTAATATGCAGACAAGCAACGCTATCTTTAAACAGACCATAAAAGGAATGCTTGATAGAATAGAACAAAAGACAAATTTTTATGATAGTGGGTTTATCTACCATTTTGAATAGTTCTTAATCGCAAAATATTTTAAGACGTTATCTCTATCTAAATTCAAACAGCATGACGATAAGGAGATACCCTACAAGGAACAAATCTGTGCATCGGAGTTCCAAGAAAATCTCTATGTGTACTCTTTGTTAAACGATTTACGTTGATTCCATAAATCTCTTCATCTGCATATATCAGCCCAAAACCATGAGGAATCAGAACCATTCCAGAGCGAACCTGACTGCTTACCTCAGCAACTCCGGTTTCGCTTGCAGCTTGAGTAGTAACAGATACACTATCACCATCAGATATGCCGAGCCTATCTGCATCTTCAGGGCTTATCGCTACTGTGCAGGCTCTTTTTCCTTCATTCCAGCCGTTATCTCTCATCATGGTGTTTATATTGTATCTTGTATGGCGGCCGGCATTTAAAATCATAGGAAACTGAGGAGGCAGCTTTAACTCTTCAAGTTCTTTTGCTGCATTAAGCTCTATAACCATCTGCTCCATCTCCTCTATATAAACTTCAATTTTTCCTGATGGAGTCTTGATTGACTGCATATTCTCCTCTGGATTTACTTGCCCAACCCACAACCCTTGAGGATTATCTATAAGTGATTGAAATATATCATCTCCTTGAGTCATGGTATTTGCAAAACCTGCTCTTGCTGCATTTTCTCTAAAAGTTTTAGGAGCTGTCATAAGAACGCCCCAAAGAGCAGCTTTTGCAGCACTATCCCAAGTTTTACCAATAGTTTTTGCAAGAACAAAAGGCATCTTTGAAAATACTGAAGGGTTAGAGCCAGCCCACGTCATAAGCTCCATTCCAAAAGCCATTCTGCTGTTTGGAGTGTTGCCAACATTTTTGGCTGCCGTTTGAACGCTCTCTGGAATTTCAGGTATTAATCCAAGTTTATCAGCAACTCTTGTAAATATCTGTGATGCTTCAAGGCAGTTTTCAGGAGGGGTTATAATGGGCCGCCTAAGTTGCAGATATACCTCTGGAAAGGTAAGAGAGAAAAATGCAGTGTCCCAAGATTCGTAAAAGGTTCTACACGGCAGTACATAATGTGCAAAGCGTGCTGTTTCGCTTAACACAATATCATTGACAACAAGCAGGTCAAGTTGGGAAAATGCCCGTTCATACGCTGTAGTGTCTGGATATGCACGCAAAGGGTTGCAGGCACTCACATAAACAGCTCTAAGCCGTTCAGGGTTATCGTTTAATATCTCTTCAGGCATTACAGACGGTGGAAATGTGCCAACAGCAGCCGGAGGCATATTAGTTGCTAAAGTTCTCCACACTTTGGGATTTCTCTCGTCAGCATGAGAACCCATCGGCACAACCATTCCGGGAATAACATTGCCTCCTGAAACGCAAAATACTCCGCAGATAACTCCAAGTATGTTCATAAGATAGGAGTTTAAAGCACTGTTTCGCCCCATATAAATCCCAAGATCAGGGTGCATACTCCATTTTCTTGTTGTCATAAGGCGGCAGAGTTCAAATACCTGATTATAGTCAAGTTCACACACATTGAGAGCAGATTGTACATCAAAATTTCTAAACCAATGAGCAATTTTATCATACCCTTCAACATATTTTTCTATATATTCTCTATTTTCCCAGCCGTTCTCTAAAATGATTGATATCATTGCCTTTATTAAAAGAGCATCACTTCCGGGTCTGACAGGCAGATGTATGTTGGCAATCGAGGCTGTCTCAGATTTTCTTGGATCAATTACCACAAGTAGTTTATCAGGGTCTTTACTAAATGATTTGAGTAAAATAGGAGCACGAGGAATCTGGTGGCTCTCCATTCCATTCCAACCCCAAGCTACAAGCATGGTTGTGTTGTGTTCATCTGGTATCACAACATTATACTGTTTTCCTAACATTCGACCAAGTGTCCAAAATATTCCGCTAAACTCTTGACCAGCCGATGAGTAGTGGTATTGAGAACCCATCTGTCTTAATAGATTTACTCCAAACGCACCTTCCAAATGTCCACCTTGTGAACTTGCACCCATATATGCAAAAGAGCGTGGTCCGTAAGTTTTCACAATAGTGCCGAGTTTTTCTGCAATCTCTTCAACTGCCTGATCCCAGCTTACAGGCACAAACTTATCTCCAACACGTTTTAGTGGTTCTGTAAGGCGGTCTTTTGGATATTGGTGATAGATTATACTCATTCCTTTTCGGCAGACATAACCTTTACTTCTTGGATTATCTTTATCTGGTCTAACCTTTACCATGCGGTTATTCTCAACCTCTATCTCTAATCCACAGTTTTGAGCACACAACACGCACCCTGTTTTATGCCATTTACCCATAAGAGTTCTCCTTTTATATTTGTAGTTGCGTAGGTTTAGTTTATGTAGGTTATAAATACCCTATTTTATCAGACAAAGGTATTTTACTTCTTACAAAAACACCGTTAGCTCTTGCAATCTCATTATTTCTTGAATCATACATAACTGCCTCGGCGATAAACTGAGTGCGATTTTGATAAACAACTTTACCGACTGCTTTTACAACTCCGTCTGACACGGGACGGGTAATATATGTTGTAAAACTGGTTGTTAATACAAATAGGTCTTCAACCAAAGAGTTAACTGCAAAAAAAGCAGCATTATCAAGAGCAAGAAAATAGAGTGCACCGTGCATTGCTCCTGCTGCGTGGAAAAAATCTCTTTTTACTGGTAAAATTATCTCTGCTTCTCCCTTTTTTATCTTAACGTCAACACCTGTAAGCTGCATAAATGGTGCTGATCTCATCATATTCTCTAATTTTCTATAATGTTGTTCACTATCTTCCATTTTTACTCTCCGTTATAGCTTATTCCTATGTATCTATTTAAAAATAGCATTTGACCAGCCTAAAACAAAGTGGCATAAATGCCAAATTAAAGGTTAAAATGGACATATTGGGGGAGTATTTAAGAAAATTATGATAAAAATAACATTTATTCTATATGATCAGTGTGCACTTTCAGGAATCTTAAGTATTAAAGATGCCTTTTTAATGGCAAACTTATGGCACTTTAAAATAGAGAGTAAAAATAGAAATATGGAATCTCGTACAGATTGCAAAGAGCCTCTATTTATAACTGAAACCGCCTCTTTAGACGGGAAGCCAGTTAATGATAATAACGATATTTCTATTATACCTGATAAATCGATCAACTCTGTTCAAGATACTGATTTAATCTTGATACCTGCTTTTATCTTTTCTAATGAAGTTAAAAAAGAGTCTTTTTCAGGAATTCTTGAATGGATTATAGAAAGTTATCATAAAGGGGTAAGCGTAGTAGCATTCTGCACTGGTACATTTATACTTGCTATGACAGGTCTTTTAGACGGTAAGCAGGCAACAACAAATTGGCAATTTATACGGCGTTTTAAAAGAAACTTTCCTAATGTAAACCTTACGCCAGAAAAAATTTTAACTGTTGATTCAAATCTTATCTGTTCAGGAGCTGTAACTTCAATTTACCATATAGCACTATATATTATTGAAAAATACGGTTCTAAACAGCTTGCATCAATATGTTCAAAATCATTTCTTATAGATTCTGGAAGAGATAGCCAACTACCATACACAACAGTTGATTTTAATAAAAACCATGGAGATAAGGCTATTATAATGGCACAGCATTTGATGGAGAGTAGATATCAGGAAAATTTTACTATGGATGATTTAGCAAAACAGGTGGGACTAAGCCCTCGCCATTTTAATAGACGATTCAAAAAAGCAACTGGAGAGACACCGATTTCATACATTCAGCAAATAAGAATTGAAGAGGCAAAAAGAAGACTTGAAACAACAAATGACAATATTAACGAAATCACATGGAAGACAGGATATGAAGATATAAGCACTTTTAGAAGGCTTTTTAAAAAACATACATCTCTCTCGCCCAAAGAATATAGACAAAAATTCTTTACCTCTCAAGCAAAGAAAGAATAACTGAATAACTGCGAAAGTTTAGTAACTAATTTGCTATTATTATCCTTAAATCATTCCAATGAACATCCACAAATTTAATAGTTGTTTCTATATCTAATTTAATAGGAATTTCAGAAGATACAGAATTATTTAAATCATCAACCAATTTTTTCATTGCATTATCATCATTTTTTATGAACTCTTTAAACATTGCTGCACATAATGGACATAAAGCTAAAAATTGAGCCTCATGTTCTTTGAGAAAATATTTATTAGATAGCATCTCAACTGCCTCAAAATAATACTCTCCATTACGCTTTTTAAATGGCATCTCTTTTTTGCAAATCTGACAGACCATTTTATAATCTTCATTCGTGTAGTTATTTTTAAGCCATATATTTTTATCAATAGCCCCGCTGCTTACTCTCACATTTCTTGTTCTTGCTTCATATTCTTTCAGAGGGGCATCTGTAAATTGTTCAATAATTTTTTCTTGCCGCCTCTCAGGAATTGTTACTGGTTTATTAGGAAAAGAAGCTGTTATTATATTACGTTCTTTCCATTTCTTGAATCCTTCAGGGTCTTTATTTTTTAAATCTGCTATCTCCTTTGCCTCGTCTGATGAAATAAAGCCAAGTTTTTTAACTACTTCTTCTGTTTTTTGAAATACAATATCTTTTTCTCGTTCAGCAATAAACTGGGCTTCTTGTCGTTTAATAACAGAACTACCAAATTCAACAGCTTTTACCCATTTCCAACCACTATCAAATTGAAAACCATCTGGAAGCAACTTAGAGTCAGCTTCTGATGGATAGACAAATTCAATCTCTTCGTTTTGGTGAATTTTTTGAGGAATCCATTTATACAATTTTAGTGTAGAGACAATATCAGATTGAACTTTATGATTATAAAATTTAACAGCTTTTTTACTACGGTATAAGTAGTCGTAATCAGCCTTATTTTCGTATTTAATTAAAGTTTTCCAAACTAATTTAGAAATAGATAGGTTTTTAGAGTTTAAAACTTGATCTAAAAAATCAATATTGTAATTAATATCATGATTTTTTTCTTCTTTTTTAATTTCTAATGATGTTGCTACACCAATTTTTTCAGCAAAAGAAATAATCTTTTCAAGGCTTACTCCACAATTTAGATAATCTGTAGATAATCCCCAGCATTGTGCTTTTTCGCCTACTGCATCATAATAAATTTTCAAACCAGTGTCAGCAAAAGGTAGATCAATATAGGTCTGACTTGGTTTTCCCCACTTACCGTTACTCAACTTTAAAATATGGTAATGTTTGAACAAATTAGATTTTGATTCATCTTTATTTATCAAAGCAATAAATCTTTTAATATCGCTTATATTTGGCTTTAGCGAACCATTGTAAAATGATAGTTGAGAATATCGTTCTTGTAAAATTGCCTCAACCTGTTCCGCTTCTCCTACTTCTTTTACCCCCATAAACTCAAGAAATTCTCTTGCCTTATCTTTTCCTTCGCTTTTATTAAAATTATAAACAGATTTAGAAACACGGAGCATTATTTTATCATGCTCTATCTCTTTAGTGGGGAAAAAACATTTTGATCCAATGCTATAAGAGCCATCGCTTAAACGTATAATTCTTAGTGTCTGTAATATTTTTTTCTTTTTTTCTGCAATATTGTTACTGATTAATTGATTTCTATACTTTCCCGATACCCTTTCTGTTACTACTATAGTTGAATATTTATTATCTTTAGATGATATGTCTGATAAATAGTCATTAAGAACAATATATAAATTTTTATGCCATTCATCTGTTTTTGTTCTAAGCCACTGCTCAATTTTGTTAGAATCTGATTTTAGATAATTTACAAGCTCTTCTGTTGTCCATTCAGAAATTCCAAGAGTTGACAAAAAATTATCCTCTCTTTGATTTCTCTGAGGAGGATTAGCAACCCATATAGGAGAAGAATAGCCTTCACCCATAATTCTTACCAAATCTTCATCCTTTATAAGATTTGATATTTGAACAAGTCCTCTGAAAATTTTTGATGCAGGAGCATGCCCTCCTATTTTCATGGGAGTAAGTTCTTTGCTCTTAAAAATTTCTATTAAGGCTTTCTGAATTGGCTTGTAAAATGTAGTAAGATTGTCTTTATCGTTTGGCAATGTTTGCAGAAAGCCCATTGTCAATAAGCCTCGATCACGTATAAATATCATAGAATCTGCTATCAATTCTGCAAGACAATCTCTTAATTTGTTATTAGCCTCACAGTCTCGGACACTATCACGGGCAACTGTTGAGGCAAAAGGGGCATGAATATGAAATTTAAGATTTGATGTCTCTTTATCTGCTGGAAAATAGATACAGACTTTTCCATGTTCTAATGGCTTTATCTCCCATTGAGGAATTTTTTTTAGTTTAAAAGCAACTGCAATACGGCATGATTTTAATTTTCCAGATTCATCATGCAATTGAACATTTTTTTCAAACCTTAAAAACATAAAAAATGTTAAAATATTATCTTCTGGACGTTTGACTGCAATCTCAATTCTATTTTTATCATGCTCTATACGTTCTAAAAACCCTAATGATGAATCAGGTAAAATATATTCTATTTTTTTGATATTTTTCAAAAATAGAAGAGTAGTCTCATTGAGTTGTTTTAGATTTCTTTGGATTTCCTTTAGAGCATTCTCTTTCGACTTCTTTGGGTTATCAAAAGGAAATAGAAAATTGGTAATTTTTTTATCAATAGTTACTGAAGTTTCTAACACATTAATATCAGGCACAACTAAATCACAAATACGAAAATGGAAATCGCCAGAATGAATTTCAGGAGTATTTGTATAAGCAAAAACAGCTTTAAAGCCAACTCCAAACTTGCCAATATTTGTTGGCTCATCTTTTTTTGTGCTAACTCCAATACTTGTTATTGACTCAACATCTTCTATAGAAAAAAGACGATCTCCATTATGCTCAAACTCTACTTTATCATTATGAAGAATAAACTTTACTTTTGATGCTCCAGCGTCTTCTGCATTTTGAAGGAGTTCATAAATAAAATGTGCATTATCAGGATATAAATCTGTAAGTAATCGTTTAATTCCATCGTCAAAATTATTTTCTTGATTTGCTTCAACCCATTTTTTACGTTTTTCATATAATTCTTGAATATTTTGTATAGTCATTATTTTAAGAAACTCCTGTATATATTTCTATAATGCCATATCCTACTGGTTCAGCAGTTAAATCAGCTCTTTCCATTGCAATATCTAAGTCTTGAATACGCCGACTATAATCAATTTCTGCACTATCAATTTGAGCTTGACGCATTTTTTTGATTTTATCATTAGTTGCTTGTAGAAGCTGTTCTTTAATGAGTGCTATTCGTGCATTATGGCTTGTTGATAAACTCTCTCTTCTATATTCTGCCAACTCTTTAGTCTTTTGCCGATGCTTATCACGAGCTTCAGACCATAAGTTATAATGTTTATTATCTAATTGATCCCAAATTGGTAAGTCCCAAACTCCATCAACATCAATTTTTGCATCTTCAGCTTTTTCTAAAAGATGATAAAGATTTACTCTAAGCTCATCTGAAAGTGAAACTGGCTGGAAAACTAAATCTTCTTTAATACCTTGAAAACACCATTGATAAATAGCAAACTCATAAATACCTGCTGGGACTTTACTGGTTTTAGCTTTAAGTGTAGTTATAACTCTTTTAGTTGTATCAATAGACATTGCAGCCTGTTTAACTAAAGGATGAAGAGGCATTATAAAGGTTGCATCTGGATTTTTCATTGCACAATCAGACTCAAAAGTTATTGAAAGATGAGGATTACTTCCTTTTAGCCAATTTTCCCATTCTCTATAAACAGTTGTATTCTGTCTCGGTATTTGTTGAAAATCATTTAACAATAAGCCTCTTACTTCCTGAGCAAGCCTAAGGGTTTTTAAAGGATTATCACCTAAAATAACATCTTGTTTTTTTTCAAGTTTCTCTTGGAGATAAATATTAACAAGTTTTTTTATTGATGCAGGAGATAACCAAAAACTGGAAGCATCCTCAATCTCTTTTTTTATCTGTTCTTCAGGAAGTCTGATCCCAAAAAGTTCCATTTCCCGTTGTTCAAGTTTTTCATTTTCTTGTATTAATAAAATTTTGTTATCTGCTAATTGTTGCAATTTTATTTTTCTTTGTTCTTCATTTAAAGAATAATTTTCAGCAATGTTTCTTATCTCTTGAGTAATTTCTCCAAGAATCTCTTCACAACTGCCTATAGCATTCTGAAACACCCCTATACGAAAAAGGCAGCGATTATAAATATCTGCATCTACAGTGTCTGGAGTTATGAGATTAATAATTGCAACTGTTTCACTTTTTTGCCCGTTTCTATCAATACGTCCTATTCTTTGTTCGATACGCATTGGGTTCCAAGGCAAGTCATAATTTACTATACAATCGCAAAACTGATAATCTAAACCTTCGCATCCAATCTCTGAAAACAGCATGACATCAATGCTATCTTTAGCTTCTTTAGATTTTTCAAAACGGGCTCTAAGATCAATACGCTCTTCGTCAGGAGTTCCTCCGTGCATCATACCCACACGAAAACCTTGATTTTTAAGGCTCTTATGAAGATAGTTAAGAGTATGACGGAAACTGCTGAAAAGCATAATCTTATTATTAGATAAACTCTGCTTATCTTGTATAATCTTATATAAAGCCTCAAGTTTAGGATCGTAAGAATCAAGGTTTTTTAGGCTCTCAAGTATTTGATAAATTTCATCTTGAATTTGATTTATAATATCATTTTCTTTACCTGTAATATTATTTTCTTTACCTGATTCATAACTATCACTTTCTTCTCGCAACAATTCCAATTCATCAATATGGCGGTTTAAAATATCTTCAAGAAAAGGTGTCAGTCCAAAGATGCAGCTTGCAGCTTGTCTTCTTATAGTTGTCATCATAAATTTGACATGAACATCGCCGTGAAGCCTTTTAAATATTTCTTCCTGTAATTTTAATAACCTATCGTGTAATTTTTTTTGAGATTCAGTAAAATTTACTTCAACAGTGTCTGGGTTTCTTATAGTGAAATCACCTATATCACGGCGGAGTGTTCTGTTAATAATATTTGAAAAAGTATGCATTGATTCAATTGTAGTAATAACTTTAACACGCTCTTCATCTTTTATATTAGATTCTTTTAACATAGAGCATGTATTAATAAATTCAGGATTATATCTTAAAATAGCTTGTCCCCAAGATGTGAAAGTAGCCTTATTAAGAGCGTCAAGGGTTTTAGATTGCCAATTATGATCTTTTATACGAGCTATAGAGACAGCATTATTAATGAATTCGTTTGGCTCTGCCATGTGTTGAAAACTTTTCTTATCTATAATTAAATCAGGGCGAAGAGTATTTAAAAGAACAAAAAGGTCTGAATTTCCAAGTTGAATTGGTGTAGCTGTAAGAAATATGACAGCTTCTGCATGATCACAGAAAAAACTTACAGCTTTATGTCTGAATGTCTCTTGGTTTCTTATATGGTGAGCTTCGTCAACTATTACAAGATCAAATTTTGGAGGAGGATCAAGATCGAGAATACCTTTTACTATTTTTTTCTTTTTCCCTTTTCCAGAGCCTTCAAGAAGAGTTTTATCAAATAAAGAATAAGGTATGATGATTTTTTGATATTGCTCAGACCAAACACCGTCCTTATCCATCTCATTAATACAAAAACGCAAAGCATTTCCATCAACATGAGTAAAACGTTCATCAAAACGCTTCATTTCATTTTCCCATTTACGTTCTGTAACTAAAGGTTTGGGGCATATTATAAGAACAGAACGAATATCACGTCTTGCTTGTAATTCTCGGAGTATTAAACCTGCTTCTATTGTCTTACCAACTCCTACACTGTCAGCAATTAATAGTCTTGGGCGATCAGATTTTATAAACCTCAAAACAGGTCTGAATTGATAGGGAATAAAATCAACACGGGCGGCATTTAATGAGTATAAAGTTGATAAACCAGGGTATCTTATTTGTAAAGCTGTAAGATGAGAATTAAATATATCGCAAGATAAAGGCTTAATATCCTTGCTATCATCAATAATGCTTAATTGAGACTCATAATATGTTCGTATTTCTCCTGAAATAAAGACTTTTAAACGGCTTTCTGGTTTAGCTTGTAAAATCTCTATTATAGCCCCTTTTATTTCTGGAGTTGCTTTTAAACAAACAAGTTGCCCAATTTTAAATACATTATCTTGGTTTCTTATATTTTTTCCATTGCTATCAATTAGATTATGATCGATATCTTCATCATTTTCTGACTGTGATGAAACAAAGCCTTTTTTCCCATGAAGAATGAATTTTTTAGAGTCTATAATTTCATTTATCAAATCTTCTTTTGCTTTAATGACAATACAAAATCTTTGTATTGTATCTAAATCTCGGTATATATCATCATTAGAAAAACCTTCTGTAGATGTATGTGCCCATCTATTTCTGATTGTTTGCATTTCTTTTAAAAAATGACGATCTTCTGGTGTTAAATTGAGTTCTGTAGAAACTTGATACCAATTTTGATCAAAAATTCTAAGTAATGCTGCAATATCTAAAGCTGCAAGTGTATTGATTTCTCTTTGCTCTACTTGTTTGCTTTGTTGAAATGAGAGTTTCTTAAGAACTGCAACTGTCCACCAATCATCAAAAAGATTTGGAAGTACTTGTTCAAGATAATTTGACAAACTGATCGAAACTTTTTGGAGCAATGTATTTATATTATTGTCCATATTCTGTTACCTCTATTTATATTGTTAGTTTTCACTGGCATATTTTATTATCAATTCATCTTCAAGGTTAAAAATTGTTAATGCTTGTTTGATTTTATCAAATTTCATTGTGTTGCTAAAATTTGATTCTATTAGATAAGTATCATTAATTTGAGTGGGCTGTCTTAAAGAGTTTGCTGAGGAGTGCTTTGTTAATCCAATTTGAGATCCGATTTGTGATGTAAAAAAAGTTTCCGGCTGTAACTCAAAAAGCTGTTTAAATACTTCAACATAGAGTTTTGCAACTTCTTTTACTTCAAGTTTTTGATCAAGAAAAATTGCATATTCTAATTTTTTATATTTAGGCTCATCAGCATCAAAAATATTAACTTCGCCACTTTCTTCTCCATTTTTACTATTTTCTACTGAAATATTTGGAAAAGACCAAATTTTAAGAAATCTGTCAGCTATTATATTAAAACGCTCTTCAATCTCAACTTTTCCCCATTTCTCAAGATTTGAAAGATGTTTGTTAAGCCATAGCCTGCTGTATTTATAGCCATAATTGGGGAAATCTCTTTTTTCTTTAAATGTTTTATTACTAAGTTTGCCATTATTCCCTGATAAAGTAAGGTTGGCTATCGTATTTAAATAGTTATCTTTGATAATATTATATTCATTATTACCTAACTCAATTTTCCATTTAGCATCTGGATTTTGCGGAAAAATATGTTCTATAGTTATATCATTATTACTTTCTATATTAACTAATTCTTTGTTATCATAGTTTTCCAATTTTTCAAGCAGATATATTCTGTTTTTTGGTTTTATATTATAAACATCTTTAGTTTTTAATGCCTCTATAGTCTCTGAATTTTTTGGAAATCTTTGAGTCCCTGAACGCTGTAATAATGCTTTTTGAATTGATACCAAGTAATTTTTTATATCAATTTTATCATAAAGATTCATAAAAATTTTATTAAAAATTTAAAACCACGTCCTGTGGGCGTGGTCATCGATTAAAGGCTGTGCCTGAAAAATCTACTCATGGTATTTTCTAATCGGTTATCCCCATAACTGATTAAGGAAAGAACCATGAGTAGATTTGATAAATTATCACATGTTTTATGGCATTGCCAATACCATATAGTCTGGGTTCCTAAATATAGATATAGAGTATTAACGGGAGCCGTTGGTAGAGAAGTATCTGAATGTATAAACATATACAGCAGCCGATTGGGCTGTGAAATAATAGAACTTAATATTCAGGCAGATCATGTCCACCTGCTTATAAAAGTGCCTCCCAAGCAGTCAATATCAGATTTGATGGGGGCTTTGAAAGGTAGAACAGCAATCAGGATATTCAAGCGGTTTCCATATTTAAAAGAAAGACCATATTGGGGGAATCATTTTTGGGCAAAAGGATATTGTTTTGATACGGTAGGTTTGAATGAAGATATGATCCGAAAATATGTTAAATATCAAGAAAAGCTTGAAAAGCAGCATGAGTAATTAAAATTTTGTATAATTAGGGGATAACTCACGTTCCTTCTCAGAAGGAACGTGCCAGTCCCTTTTAGGGAGTAAAGGGCAAAGCCACCTTCTAAGAAGGTGGATTGTTTACTTAACGAATTTGCTGGAAGCCCTAATATAGACCTTCTCCAAACAAGAGACTGAATTAATTGCAATATTTCTATAAAAACTCTGTTATCAATAATTGAATTATTATAGTCATTGTAAACTTTCATAAGAAAAGGATACGCAACATTAATTTCAAGGCGATTTATATATTCGAGTTCAAGAGAGATTTCTTTATCACTTTCATTTTGAGGATTTATAAGTTTATTGTAAGGCAGGACAAATGATTTGATTTTGGTAAGGTTTATCTCTAATTGTTCTACAGTTGATGTAGGAAATTTTGCTTTGAACTCAATATAGACTTTACCTTTATTAGGAATTTTTTTATTTTCAAGAGTCAAGTAATCTCGTATAAAATCTGATACATAATTAATATTACGAATTTCATCTTTTGCATATTTCTCAATAAATTCCCAATAATTTTGATAAATTCTATTTTGGTTATTACGTCTTAAACCCATCAAAATATAATTTCTGATTAAATCCGCTTGAGAAAGCTCTAATCCAGTTGAATTAAGACTTTCAAAAATTCTTTGAGGATCATCATTTTCTCTATCAAGCGATATTTCTACAAACATTAATTTTGATAGACCAAATAAAATAAGCTCATAGTTATCTTTATTTATTCGCCCTTTTAGATAATTGAAATTATCAATTATTTTTGAAAATTCATAGTATTCACCTGCTTCATTGTTGCCTAACAAATATTTTAAGGCTTTCTCATAATGTTCATTTGGTTTTAGCTTGAGCTTTTCTTCTTCAGGAACACGTTTATTAATAAGGTATGTCTCAACAATATCATCTGATAACTCTATATTACCAAGTTCTTTCGCTAATCTACTCAAAGTAGAGTAAACTAAGGTCAGTGTTGTCAATCGTTGCTGCCCGTCAATTATAGTCAATTCTTTAATGCGTGAAGCGGTATAAACATCATCATGGATATATACAATACTCCCAATAAAATGGGCTTTCATGTTTTGATTTTGCCCTACTTCTACAATATCATCAAGCAACTGTTTACATTGGGCTTCTGACCAATCATAGTTTCTTTGATAAACAGGTATTACAAATTGTGTCTTACTTTGTGAAAAAAAATCTTGAACTTTAGTTTCATTAGCTTTCATTTATAATCTCCTATTAGAAATAATCAATATTTTAGGAGTTACGCACTTGGTTTGTAAGTGGTTGATTTTATTATATCTGGATTTGTGCGTTGCACAATATGCTTTTAATAAAATCAAGATGTTATATTTCCTGCGTAACACCTAAACTAATTATAATTATTTATGATAAATTATTTGAGATTAATGACATAAAATTTATTGCGGGTTAATAAATTTATTTATCTCATATATTAGAAAAAAATTGTGTATCTATAATTGTAATAAAATATAATGTATATTTTAAATATGAAAAATACAATTTTACTATGCTGGTTAGGCAATACAGATATTAAAGCTTTTTCTGGTATTTCAGATGTCGGCTTAGGTTCGATTGCTCAGGCAACATGCAGCGAAGATTATGCAGAGATTGTTCTGCTGAACAACTGGGAAGAAAAAGAGGCTCAAAAGTATATACTATGGCTTGAGCAGAAAACCCAATCTAAAATAATCTTGAAACAGATTGAACTCTCCAGCCTCACAAGCTTTGGAGAGATTTATCAGGCAGCCTGTTCTGTTATTGCTGAAAAACAAGCAGAAGAGGGCATTGATATAGATTTTACCTATCATCTAAGCCCACAGGCACTCCAACAATGGCAGCAGTCTGGATTCTTATTGCAAAAACTAAATTTCCAGCACGGCTTATTGAATCTTCTAAAGAACATGGTGTCCGCACTGCATCTGTCCCTTTTGATATTTCAGCAGATTTTATCCCTGATCTTTTTAGAAAACAGGATAAAACTATCAGGCAGTTAGCCTATGGATTATCAACTGAATCACCTGAATTTGACAAGATTATCCACCGCAGCGAAACTATGCGGAGTGTAGTTCTCAAAGCCCGCCATATTGCACCCCGTTCTGTTCCAGTTTTAATTGGTTGATGAGGAGCTTTCAGCAGAAGATATAAAAGAGGCACTTTTTCCAATTCCTGATTATGAAGTCAAAGCCAAAGAGACCATTCTTGACCGCTCGTTAGAAAAAGGAATCAATCTGCCTGAAATTATGAAAACAGTGGCTCTTCATTACCTTGAAAGAGGACTTGCCCCAACAGCAGGAAACAAGACCAAAACAGCAGAGATATTTGGGCTGATGAGTTACCAGACTTTGAATAACTGGTTGAAAAAATATGGGGGGAATAGTCCAGATTAGTTAAATTAAGACTATGGGGAATTGAACATGAGCTAAATTTTCAACAATACAACACTAAAAGAGGAAAAAAAGCCAGAAAATCAAGATGAGAACAATTAAGATCAAGATGCCAAAAGTTTACAGGCAACCCTTGTTTTAAGCTCTTTTAGATAAGAAACATCAAATTGTGATTCAATGCCTCTCTGCTTGGCAAGAGTAAGTAACAAGGAGAAATGTTCTTGTGCAAAATCTTTATTATCAGCAAATAATAGCACTTCAGGGGCAGCATTTATGAGTGCCCGGCAGACTTCATTGCTGTGTATTCTAAGGTTTGTAGCAGTTTGAAACCACTCTATTTTAGATTGTGTTAAAGAGTGGATATTATCTAAATTATCTAAATTTGATATGGATAATGGAGAGCTGCTCTTCCAAATATCTACAATGTCTGGCTGTGCAAACTCTTTGGCAAAACGATAGGCTGAGAACAAACTTTGGTTATCTACAAAAAATGTCCTTGAAAATCCTAAAGTTGCAAGACCAGTAAAGCATGCAGATGGACAGAAGATATCCTCTTTTATACCTGCAAAATCTGCGAAGCCCCAAGGGTCAATTAGAACAGCAAGAGGTCCCTTTTTAAGTTTGCAAATCTCTCTTGCAACTCCGCCTTTACCTGTCCAGCCATCAACAAAAATAACGGTTCTATCATTAAAATCTTGCTCTATCTCCTCAAGTGCTCTTTTATCAATTCCAATTCCCACAAAAAGGGATAAAGCAACGCCAACAGAACCGGGAAGCATTTGGCATAACCACTCTGTTATTGGAACACCGGCTCGTAAAATTGAGATAAATAGAATTTTTTCAGGATTTGGCTGCCATCTTAATATTGATGATGCAAGATTTTGGGCTGCTGTATAAATCTTAGAGCCAACTTTACAGTTTAATTTAATATCTCTCTCAACCTCTCTCCAGAAAGAGTGACTCAAATTTGGCTCTGGAGATGGAGTTGACCAGAAGGTAGTATTACCGTTATATGCTCTATTAAGGGGACGGAAACGCTCTGGTTCACTAAATGGATCAATCTCTTGAGAAAGGTTAAGATAAAAACGTTGATTCCACCCAAGGTTATTTACAGATTCAACATAGCTTACTTTTGCTGAAGAGTTTATATATTTAAGATAGTCGATATGTTTAACACTGTTCATTTATTTTACATACTCCTGATTCCAGATAACTTTCTGATTTAAATATTGGTTTAACATCAATACCATGCTCTCCAAGTTTTAGAATTGCCTCTTGCTCTATATCTTGGTCAATTGGATCACATAGAATAAACAGAGGATTTAAATTACAATTTTTTAGATACTCGTAATTATAGAGATAATATCTATCTGCAAAGCTGATTTTGCTAAAAATAGACCTATTATCGACCCGCCATGGACTTAATGAAATCTGCTGAAACCTAATATTATCATTTGATAAAGCAAGGCTGGCAGCCAAATCAATTGCCTCACCAACTACAAGTATTACTTTTTCTTCCGACTTTTTGCTCTCTCTCCATTCAGAGGAGATGTTATCAGGAGTAAGTTTCCATAGAGCAGGATCGAGAAAATTACCAGATTTAATGGCAAGTGCTGGTCTTTTTGAAGGCAGATGCCAATTTTTAAATGTAGAGATTTGGCTACTATTAAAGATGGTTAACTCCCTGTTTTTTATGTTATTATTATTTTTATTTGGGCAATTTGGTCGTTTAATATTTTTTGGGAAAGATGGGTTTATATATCCATTATGCTCTGTAAAATTATCCATAATTTTAGAATCTAAGAAAGTAGAATTAGGATATTGACCAATCGTATTGAGAGTATGGACTGAACATTCTATTTTATGTAGAGATGTTTTTACAGCAAAATCAGATTGTTGTCTGCTGTCACGAAAGTCAGCAAATGCAAAAATTCGCACCCGACTAACTTTAAGGTACTTACATAACTGTACCATTAAGTTATAAACTGTGTTGCCGCTTGTAATCTCATCTTCAACAATCCATATCTCTTTAAAAGGCAAAGAATCTCGGGTTTTAATATTGTTATGTAGTGTAGAAGTTCTATAAGGACTTATATTTTCAGGTAAATTAGAGAGTTGATAATGGGATAATAGTGGCAGTGGTAAAATATGATCAGGTCCGTGAGAGTGACTCTCCTTAAAGGCTATTCCTGATAGAGGTCTTCGTGTGGAGTATAAGATACTTGTCTGAAGATTCCGTTCAAGTGTCTCTATATACATTAAAAGAGCTGGGATTATTCCAGACTCTGTAAGACCAATTATTAGTATCTGATCTTGGGTGCTATTGTGATTAACTTCTGAATCTTGAATCAATGTTGACAAATAGGTTCTACATCTTAAAAAATCTTTTGATGATGCAGGGTGAAGTTTACCAAGACACGATAGTGTAAAAGCATCCTCTCTAAGTGGGTTATTCTCTCTTTTTAGGTAATAAAAATCTTGGGGCAATGTTTTGTCTTTTCCTTATTTAAATAACCTGTTCCAAACCTTTTATTTAAGATTTTATTACAGGTATTAATGCGTTGTGCAAAGTATCCATTAGAGGTTCAAATAAGTTGTATTACTTTCTCCTGATTTTAGAGATTATCTTATCTAAAAAACTTTCAGGCTCTTTTAACTTATATTCTGGCATCATCTTTATTCTTTTTGTCAACTCCAATACTGGAGCTAAAGCCTCTTTTACTGCTGATGTTATATCACTTTTTTGCTCTTCAATCTGCTGAACTCCCAACTCCTGATTAACTCTGTAAGAGACATAGAGAGCCTCAACTCTCTTTTCCAATTTTTCATAGGTCTGTTTAAGTTTACTCTTCTCTTTTTCAATGACTTTTATCTCTTTTTCGGCAATCTTTATCTGATCTGGAAACTTCTCGCCAAGAGCAGTAAGGCGATTAACCTCATTTTCAAGAACAATAATTTCACTATTAAAAAGAGTAGTTGCGTCATAAAACTCAGGAAGAAAGTCAAATGAGAATCTTATAACCTCTTCGGCAAGAGTAACATTAGAGAGCTGTTGTTGTACGTAAACTCTTTCAACTCTATCTCCACTTTTTTTGGTAAAATACAACTTATATACAATAAATGCAGCAATACCAACAGATATAAGGGCAAGCAGTACCAATAGTAGCTTTTTAGAAAGAAACCTTCTCTTTTTTTTATCAACCGGTTGAGGCAGAGGCTCTACAACCGAAACTAACTCCTTGCCATCTCCTTGTTTTTTTTTACCCTTTGCTTTTTTATCCCTATCAGTATCTTCGTTTGGCTGAGGATTAGAAGATGGGGGATTTTCATTTTTTTTCTTTTTTCCAAACATATCTTTCAAAATCCATACTATTTATATTAACTTTTTATTACTTAATTATGCTTGCACTCAAAAATTGCTGACTATATAACAGTATAGTGTTTTTACCATATTAAATCTTTGAGTTAAAATATAAAAACCAAACAACAATTTTTTTAAGGAACTTCTATATGAAATTTATTATAATTAATACCATTTTCTTAATTATTATGTTATCAAGCTCAACCATTGAAGCAGATGAGTCATTTTTTAGCAAAAAGAGTTCAACAAGCCAAAATCAATCAAATGATAACTTATCCCTTATTAGAGATGAAGTACTTCCCTCTTTGGTAAAAAGTTCAAGATATTCTGGTTCGTTAGATTTTTGCGGTAGTAGAATACCAATTGAGATTCATGATGTAAGAGAGCGTCTCGAAAGAGAGATGCTTCTTATTCTTTGGGATAGAGCACAAGTTATTTTATGGATAAAACGAGCATCTCAATATTTTCCACATATAGAGAAGATTCTTAAAGAGTATGGGCTTCCTTTAGATTTGAAATACGTTGCGGTAATTGAAAGTGGTTTAAGAGCACATGCAGGTTCCCATAAAGGTGCTATGGGAACATGGCAGTTCATGCCCGGCACTGGTAAAGACTATGGATTGAGACTTGACGATAATATCGATGCAAGAAAGAATCTAATGGAATCTACAAGAGCAGCATGCGAATATTTTCAAAGGCTATACTCTCGATTTAACTCATGGCCTCTTGCTTTAGCTGCTTATAATATGGGCGAAAATGCTCTTGCAAAGGAGATAGCTCTACAAGAGGTATATGATTATTACAGGCTATATCTATCACAAGAGACTCAAAGATATGTATTACGGGTTATTGTAGCACGTGAGATAATGGAAAATCCCGCAAAATATGGTTTTCACTTCTCACGAGAAGATTACTATCCTGTGCTTAATTTTGCCAAAGTAACTCTTCACTGCCCGATAAGAACTCCCATAACACTTATTGCTAAAGCTGCAAAAAGCTACTTTAAAGAGATCAAGGATCTAAATCCAGAGATCAAAGGATACTACCTTGATCCAGGCAGCTATTCGATTCTTATTCCCACTGGTACAGAAAGAAACTTTTATCAAGAGTTTTCAAAAGAGCTTTCAAAATATCAGGAGATAAGCTCTCAATACCAAAAACAGCCAATTCAACAACAGGGAAGTTCTATTCACAAAAGCAGCTCTGTTCAGAAGAGGAGTTCTGTTCAAAACTCTGATAGAGATATCTACCATACTGTAAAAGTTGGAGAGAGTCTCACAGGTATTGCTCAAAGTTATGGAATTTCGTTCTCTACATTGCTACAATGGAATAGTCTTACTAAAAGCAGTGTTATACACCCAGGTCAGAGGCTAATAGTGAAACCTAAGGGGCAACAACTTTAATACTTAGCCTTAACATCAGGAAATTTTGCTATAATAAAAACGCTTATCACAGGCAAAAATGCAAGATAAAAAAGAACGGACTCTATTGAGTAAATATCAGCAAGTTTTCCAATTAGAGGTGATGCAAGTCCACCAAGACCGTATGCAAGCCCCATCATAAGGCTTGATACCATTGATCTCCCTTTTGGAGCAAGAGTCTGAGCCATTGCAACGGCTAAAGGAAGAGAGGCAAATACAAAAAATCCAGCAATAAAAGCTCCTCCATAAACAAGTTTTCCGGGAACCATAAGATAGAGCAATATAGAGGGGATCATCAAAATATTAGTGGTAGCAAATATTCTTTTATATCCAATTTTATCTGATAGATATCCAGCTATCAATCCGCTTATTGTTCCAGCGATGATAAAAATAGCAACAATAGTCCCTACAGAGAC
Organism: uncultured Desulfobacterales bacterium; assembly: GCA_964425195.1. Taxonomy (GTDB): domain Bacteria; phylum Desulfobacterota; class Desulfobacteria; order Desulfobacterales; family Desulfobacteraceae; genus Desulfamplus. Next base: position 15,193 of record CAYRLG010000026.1, on the reverse strand, counting down.
CAAATTATGTCCATTTTTAGAGAGATAAACCGGCATAAATGTCATATAAGATTGAGCTACAACAGAACGTAATACCATTACCATCCATATCAGGGCAATTGGTCTCCATACATCGCCAACGCTCTCCTTTAGAGAGCCTATAAAACCTGTATTTTTAAAACCCTCACTTACTGGCATAGGTATGTATGCAAGACATAGAAGCATAGAGGCAAAGCCAATTGCCATTGTAAATGGCATCTTCTCTAAACCAAAAGAGGCAACATACCATGATATGAAAATTGGACCCACTCCAAACGCAAACGTACCTCCTGTATTAAAAATAGAGAGAGCAAAACCTTTTTTCGAGCCGCTATAGAGCGGAACCATTCCAGTCACTGAAGGATGAAACATTGATGAGCCAACCGAACCGATTGCCAATACTAACATTAAAACATAATAGTTAGGTGCAATCCCAGATAACGGAATAAATATTATAGTAAAAAACAGACCACAAAATATAAAAGCTCTTGTCTGATAACGGTCTGCAAGATAGCCGACACATGGCTGGATAACAAATGATAGCATACGAACAAGTCCTGTTATAAATCCCACCTGTGCAAGAGATAGAGATAGTTTGTCTATAAATGCAGGCATGAGCGGGCTTGAAAATGCACTGTAGAAATCACCTGTAAAATGTACAAGTGTAAGAGCAAAGATCACCTTCATATTAACTCTATTTCCATCTATTGATCTTGAGAAACCATCTTTGCTATCCTTTAAAGCTATTGTTGAGCTATCCGATTTATCTGCTGTTATTGTTTGCATAAGTATTGCTCATATCAAAAGTAATAATCAAGTAATTAATCCCATAGATATCTGATGACATTACGGAGTCTATTTTTAAAGTACAAGTCATTATAAGGCATTTACCCACTCCAACTGTCTTGGAAGAGATATTTTTTTTAAATCATAGTTAGACTTAGCAAATTCCCTTGCGTTTGCCCCCAATTTTGCCCTTTTATCAAAATTGTACAAAAGCTCGCATACACTATCTGCAAGACCGTCAACATCAAAAAAATCTACAAGTACTCCAGTATCTCCATCAAAAATAGCCTCATGAAGCGGTTTAGTATTGCTGGCTACAATAGCACAGCTTGCACTCATTGCTTCCAAAAGACTCCATGATAGTACAAAAGGGTATGTTAGATAAACATGAACTGTTGAGAGCTGAAGCAGCGAAATAAAATGGTTATATGCAATATTTCCTAAAAAATGTACTCTATTTAAATCTATTCTATCTTTAACCTCATTTAAAAAAATATCTTTCCAGCTCTGACCATTAGGAGACTTTGCCCCATAACTTACGTCATTACCACCTACAATAAGAACCCTTGCATTTGGTCTATTTCTTAAAATTTTTGGTAAAGCTCTCATAAAGATATGGTACCCTCGATATGGTTCAAGATTTCGATTGACAAAGGTTATTATCTCATCTTTCACGGTAAGAGAGAGGGTATTATTAAGCGTAAGAATTACATTTGGATTAGGAGATACAATATCAGTATCAATCCCGTCATGAACTACAGTTATTTTATTACGAAATTGGTCTGGGAAAGTGCTTGCTTGCCAGTATGTAGGTGATATCCCTGCATCAGATACTTCAAAATGAAGTAAGTTATTTAAATTTTTGAGGCGCAGGCGGCACACATCACCCGGATCCGCTACTGGAAATTCAGGATCAAACCCTACATCTGCACCATGAGCATGGTAAAAAAATTCGCAATAGATACCCAACTTTGCATTAGGCCATACATCTTTTAAAAACAAGCTCTCTCCCCATCCAGGGTGTGCAATTATAATATCAGGATTATACCCATCTTTTTTTAGCTTCAAAGCTGTTCTAAAAGCTGCTTCCCCACGAATTGTCTTAGTTTCAAAATCACTTACCCAAGGGTGGATATTTGGCGTTGTACCTTGTGATGGATTATATCCTATTACCTTTACTCCCTGCCACTGTGTTGGAGGATTTCTTTGCATAGTAAAGCAGATAACATCATGACCCTCCAATACCAATGCTGGAGCAATATTTTTGAATTGACCCGGAAAATTTTGATGAATGATAAGTATTTTCATATAATACTTCACTTATAGCAATTCTTATAATTGATGATTTATTTTCGACTCTTTTTTTAAAATACTGCTCAATTTTTAAGGCTATGAATTGGTGCTGGAATTCTACCCCCACGAGTTACAAAGCAATCTCTGTTTGTAGCATGGGGAACATCCATTATAGTTGCTTCTCCTAAAAGCCCGCCAAAACTTACCTTTTCACCAGCTTTTTTCCCCGGAACAGGAATAATCCTTGTTGCTGTTGTTTTGTTGTTGATTACCCCTATTGCCATCTCGTCAGCAATAATACCAGCTAAGGTCTCTTCAGATATATCACCCGGAACAGGCACCATATCAAGCCCTACAGAGCAAACACAGGTCATAGCCTCAAGTTTCTCAATTGAGAGATATCCTTTTTCTGCGGCTTCAGCAATATTTAGATCCTCGCTAACTGGAATAAAAGCACCGCTCAATCCTCCAACATGAGAGCTTGCAAATGCGCCTCCTTTTTTAACTGCATCGTTTAGCATTGCTAACGCTGCTGTTGACCCCGGAACCCCAATGCTTGTTAAACCTAAAGTTTGGAATATCTCTCCAATACTGTCCCCAACAGTTGGTGTAGGTGCTAATGAGAGATCAACTACTCCAAACTTTATGTTTAGATTCTCAGCAACTTCACGTCCAATAAGTTCCCCTACCCTTGTAACTTTGCATGCTGTATTTTTTATAATTTCGGCAATTTTTCCAAGATCAAGATATGGAAAATTTTCGATCTCTCTTTCAATAGCTTTTTTAACAACTCCAGGACCGCTTACTCCAACATTTATAACAGCATCCGCCTCCCCTACCCCAAGATAGGCACCTGCCATAAATGGCATATCTTGAGGGATATTAGCAAAAACACAAAGTTTTGCACATGCAAGACCGTCATCTTCTTTAGATAAAGCAGCAGCCTTTTTAATTGCTCTTGACATTGCAAGAACAGCATCCATGTTAATTCCAGATCGTGTGGTTGCAACATTAACAGATGCACAAAGTCTTTGAGTCTGGGCAAGTGCTTCAGGCAGAGCTTCAATCAAAGCTCTATCTCCAGCAGCAATGCCCTTTTCAACAAGAGCAGAAAAACCTCCCAAAAAGTCAATATTAACCTCTCTTGCAATATCGTTAAGCGTATGAGCTATCTCCACCATCTGGCGAGCAGAGAAAGGTGCTGCCACAAGAGCAACAGGGCTTATTGAGATTCGTTTATTAACAACAGCAATGCCATATTTTTCACCTACCGCATCACAAATAGTGACAAGATTAGAGGCATTTTTAACTATTTTTGCTCGCACATTTTTTGTGAACACATTAAGGTCATGGCTTATGCAGTCAAAAAGGTTAATTCCAAGCGTTACTGCACGTACATCAAGATGTTCATTTTTAACCATCTCTATGGTTGAGATGATCTCTTGTGAGTTAAACATTGTATATTTTCCTGTATGCCTATTTTTTATATTTAAGCTCTATTATGTTAGTTAAGAACTATATTTTGTTAATAGTTTCAAATATGTTTTTATGCTGAATACTTATATCAAGCCCAAGTTCTGCTGCCTTATCTCTTATACTTCTAAACAACCCTGCTTGATCTGTCGTAGGAGTAACTGCAATCTGATATGACATTATATTTGCAGTTGGTTCATCTCCACCTTTAAAGATTGCCGTAAGATTTACAACATTAACATTATAAGATGCAATTATCTCAGTAAACCTTGCTACAAGCCCCTTTTGATCAGGTCCTATTGTTGTAATAAAAAATATCTCTTCATCTTTTTTATCCTTTGGATTGCCTCCATTACTGGTTTTAGGATATCCACAATTTTTATCTCCATTAACCTGAGTTTGAAGAGTATCCGCATGAATTTTAAGATTTTGCCCTGCAAGATCATCTTCAAGCCTCTTGAGTATAGCCTCAAGTGTAAGATGCTCTGGGTGTTCAACAACAAAAAATCCTGCAAATTGACTCTGCAGGATCATCTGATTTACATTTTGAAGATTGCAGTCCATAAGATAAAGACTTTTTGAGACAGATGCAATAATCCCTGGTCGATCTTTTCCAAGGACAGTTATTATTATTTTATCCATACAAGTTAAAACTTTCTCCTAATCTATTTAATTTTCTTACAATGACGTTAAACTGTCATATCCTTAACTATAATTTACTAAAAAATGATGTACTACCCAAAAGCTCTACTGCCTCTGAAACGCCACAATCATTATTAGATGCAACCTCTATAAAATTGTTAGTATCTGCAAATCTATCTTTAAGAGCCTTAGGTGTATTTTTCATAAAAAAACTACGACCAGCCCAGTTTAACATATCAAGGTCGTTATAATCGTTGCCAACTGCTGCTACACTCTGCTGTTTAATACCAAGCTCTTTTGCAAGCCATGAGATAGCCTGACTTTTTGAAGCTCTCTTGTTAAAAACCTCAATCCAGACAGATTGTCCATCTAAAGGAGATGTCGCCCTTATAACGCTGAATTGAGGAAGAGCTTTATCTATTATATCAGCAACTTCATGCCCTTTATTGGTAGGAACAATTGTAAGAAGCTCTGTTGCCTGTCCAAAATCTTTTACTGAACCTGTATAGTTTATTGGCTTGCAAAAATCTTTATAAAGCTCAAGGCGATAATTAAAATCTAAATTCAAACTATCACTTTGTTGTCTGTATAGGCAATAAGGGGTATCAGGTATGGGTTTGTGGATCATGTAGTCCAATTTAAGAGTGTCAAAAAGAGCAGAAATATAGCTTACATCGTCTGATTCGAGCGAATGTTTTTTTATAATAATAAACATTTTATCTATGGATTCTCTCCTCTTTTCTTGTATGACAGAGTTTGAGAATTTATCTAAACGCTCTATATTATTTGGCTCAAATTTCACTATACCGGCTCCAGTAGAAAATATAAGATAGTCAACCGGCAAATCTTCACAATAGGGGGAAAAACCTATTTTTTTAATAGCTTGCTCAAACGAATATAGAGAGCGTCCCGTTGCAAAGACTCTTGTTACTCCCATCTCTCCTAACTGCTCAAGAGATTTAAAATCAGGAGTATTAATTTTTTTATCATCAGTAAAGAGCGTACCGTCAAGGTCTGTGATGAACATTTTTTTCATATCTATTTTAGTATTATGTATCATAGTATTTTGATTTTTTTTAAGCCCCAAAATAAATTTTCCAGCTTAGGCTTCTAAACTTATCTTTAATTTTTGTGCCGTATTATAAGACATTCCCGGAAGAGCTGCAATCTCTTCGATCGTTGCCTTTTTAATACCGCTTAAACCTTTGAAATGTGTAAGAAGCATAGCTTTTCTCTTTTTTCCAATACCAACAATACCATCTAAAATTGACGTTGCCCCCTTTTTTTCTCGTCTTTCTCTCTGAAAGGTTATAGCAACCCGATGAGCCTCATCTCTCAATCTTTGAAGAAGATATAGAGCTTTAACTGTCTGAGATGATTGAGCCATATTCAAAGGATTGCTTCTGCCTTCAATATAGACCTTATCGTAAATCTCTGCTTTATCAACATCTTTTTTTGCAAGACCAATCAACTTGATTTTATCTCTCAATTCTGGATTAGATAACTCTAACTCTGCTAAAACTGCTGTTGCCATTGCAAGTTGCCCCTTACCTCCATCAACAACTAAAAGATCAGGAAGATTTGCAAGACTTTTATCCACTTTATCAGCTTTATCAACAATACCAGACCTATCAATATCGGACTGTTTATTAGAACTGCTAAGACCAAACCTTCTTGTAAGCACCTCTGTCATATAGGCATAATCATCATGTTCATCTACATTTTTAATTATAAACTTACGATAAAGAGATTTTGCAGGCTCTCCATTTATAAATACCACCATTGAAGAGACTGGATCAGTGCCAGAAATATTGGAGTTATCAAAGCACTCAATCCTTTCTGGATAAGTTTTCATCCCAACTATTTTTTGAAGTGTTGTTAATATCTCTCTGTTTTCGTTATTTTTAGATATAACAGCTTGAAGTTCCCTTTGTGCGTTGTTAATTGCCATCTCAACAATACGCCTCTTATCTCCTTTTTCTGGTACTAAAATATTGACCTTTTTCCCCTTTAAAGAGGAGAGCCTATCTTCAAGAATTGCTCTATCTTGAAAATTTTCTGCCACAACTACTTGAGAAGGAATAAATCGTCCAGTATCCTGATAATACTGTTTTAAAAATGCCTCCATTATCTTTGATGTAGTGCTTTTGTTAATATTGCTCTCAATGTTGTCATCATCAAACAAAGTTAAATTGAAACCTACATCAAAGAGGTGATGCTCTGTTCCCACCACATAACCAGAACGAACAAATAGAAGAGTAACAACGGCTCTGCCCAGCTCTGACTCTGCCGATGCCACAACATCTCTGTCCATCATATCGGTTGAAACTGCGATCTGCTGTTCAAGACTCCTTTCAATGGCAAATATGGTATCTCTTATCTGAGCTGCCTTTTCAAACTCCTGCTGTTCTGCCTCTTTTGCCATCTCCTGCTTAAGTTTTTTTATCAAATCTGGTGTTCGACCTTTAAGAAATAGAGTTACATCTCCCACCATTTTTTTATAAACTTCTACTGGAACATTATTGCAGCAAGGTCCTAAACATGCCTTTATCTGGAATTGAATACATGGTCTTGTTCGATTTTTAAAATTATTGTCACGACATTTTCTAAGTTTAAATATCTTATTTACCTGCCTTAAAACTGTTTTGATATTGTGACCTGATGAATATGGTCCAAAATATAGAGCACCATCATTTTTAATTTTTCTTACGACCTGTAAAATAGGATAATTATGTGTCAAGTCGATCCTAAAACAGGGGTAATTTTTCCCATCTTTTAAAAAAATATTATATTTAGGCTTATGTTTTTTTATTAATGTAGCTTCAAGGATCAGAGCCTCATTTTCTGTTGAAGTTAAAATAAGATCAAAATCAGCAATATTTTTTATAAGGATAGATGTCTTAGGATCGTGTCCAGACTCTCTTACAAAGTATGATGCAAGCCTCTTTTTAAGATTTTTTGCCTTACCCACATAAATAATTTGACCCCGATTATCTTTCATAAGATAAACACCGGGGTCAGACGGGGCAATATCATACTTCTCTTTGATTAAATTACTCATCACTTCTCAATCATATACGCGGGTATCAATCAGATAAACGGGAAGAGAACCAATTTAAATATTTGATAACACCACAATTAAAAGCAATAATTACTTTCCATAAAGCTCTTTAACCAATTTACGATCAATAGAACCATCACTCTTTTTAGGCAAAGTCTCAACAAACTCTACATATCCTGGTTTTTTGTATCGAGCAATACGAGAGCCAACAAATTCGATCAGCTCTTTTGCTGTTAAATTTGAGCCTGCTTTTTTGACACAGACAGACTTTACACCTTCACCAAATTTTGGATCAGGCACACCAATTACACTTGTCTCTTCAATCTCAGGGTGCTGTAAAATAACACTCTCTACTTCAGCAGGATATACATTTTCTCCACCCGGCTTAATTAGCTCTTTTTCAGGTTTTCTACCCTCAAACCAGAGATAGCCATTAGAATCAATATGACCAATATCTCCTGTATGATGCCAACCATTTCTTATAGTTGATCTGTCGTAACATGTTTCTATTGAATTATGATTACAATTTAAATCTTCTCTATCTTTTTCTCCAGATTCTTCTCTCCAGAATCCTTGAAACACAAGAGGACCTCGTACAGCTATTTCACCTGTTTGACCCAACGGCAAACTATTGTCGTTTTCATCAACAATCTCCATATTTGAAATACCACACTGCCGCCCAGCAGACCCCAAACACTCTAAAGCATCAGATAGAGTAACAAACCCTGATGTTTCGCTTTGACCATATAAAATCCAAAACCTGCTTGACGTCTTTTCACAAAAATTACTGATATTTTGAGGAGAGTCTATGCCAACAGTATATTTAAGTGATGAGATATCGTATTTATTCTCTTTTGCATCTAACTCCTCCATAATATTTGTAAGAATAGGTGGAAAGCTCGCCATTAAAGTTATTCTCTCACGCTCAATTGTAGAGAGAGCATCTTGTGCATTAAATTTCTCTATAATCACATTTTTTCCTCCCATCTGCATCACTGCAAGGGATAGATTCATACCCGTGATATGAAAAAGAGGAAGCATGTTCAGATAGATATCTGAATGATCTATATTCATGGTAAGGCAGGTTTGGAGATTAGATGCAATAATGTTGTTATGAGAAAGAGCAGCTCCTCTTGGTTTTCCAGCAACTGCTGCTGTGTAAATAAGGGTAAAGATATCATCAGAGTTATGTAAAAACGGTAGAAAATTCGATGCTGCCGAAATATCAAATTTATTACTATAGCTATCAAAAGAGACCAAAAGTCCGTTAAATCGAGCAGACAAAGCATCTTTTGATGGCTCTTTAAGAGCGTAAACCTTTTCACTTTGCGTTGAATCAAAAAAGAGGATTTTTGCTCCTGAATTTTTAAGAATATAAAAAAGCTCATCGTTTGCCAAACGCCAGTTCAGAGGAACAAGAATAGCTCCAATTGCAGATGTTGCACCATATAATAGAAGATACTCAATTCTATTCATAGAGAGAACAGCAACTCTTTGACCTGGCTTAACCCCATAGGATGATAAAAGAGTTGAGGCAAATAAATTCACGTGAGCAAGAAATTGACTAAAAGTGAGGGATTGCTCCCCATCTACAACAGCAGTTCTATCTGGAAACAAAGAGGCATTTCTTTTAATCATATCATAGACAGAGAAAGTAGAAGCTGACATCTTTTCACTCCTAATTAAATTGATGTTCTTAGTTGTTACAATCGCATTTTTTTACTTCAGGGTTATTGCACGATATAAATGTTAGTGTCAATAAAGCAGAAAAAATTAAGATATCTTTAAGACTTTATAACGTAAAATAAGGGGGGGAAGATAAAGAGATTTGGCAAAGTTGACTGGAATATAGAAGATATTACAGAAATTGTATCTTGAATCGAATTTTGGAGCGGGAAACGGGATTTGAACCCGCGACTTCGACCTTGGCAAGGTCGCACTCTACCACTGAGTTATTCCCGCTCTTGAGGGAGTTTTTTATAAAACTATAAAAAGATTTTTAAAAACAGCCTTATAAAAAATAACGTGAACCTTCTACATGTAAGCTAAGTTCTTGTCAAGATTTTTTAATTGAATTTATTGAAGTATTAACTACAATCCACCTTCACTTTCTCCCCCTGAACTTTCATTAAAGTCAATTATAGAGATATCATTGAGATACTTTTTAGTCTGGTAATGTCTAATTCTCTGAATATTAGAGACAATATCGGCTATTCTTTTGGCTGATTTTTCTATACTTGTAAGATATTTAAGGGTATCTGGTGGAAATTCATGCGTCATATTGATCAATTCAATTGTACCAAGAAGAGTCATAAGAGGCTGATTTAACTCATGAGCTGTAGCTCCTGCCATCTCTAAAAGTACTTTTAGACGCTCCTGATTAACTTTCATCTCATGGTGCTCAAGAAGGATTTTATTAGACTCTCTAAGCTCTTCTTCAACCTTTTTTCTAAGATTTACCTCCTCCATAGCTTGATTTCTAAGCATTCTATATTCAGAGACTTTTCTGGAAAGTTCAGTTGCATTCTCAATTGCCATTAAAGCAAAAAACTCGTCCGGTTCAGATGAGGGCATAGATGAGATAACTGTCTTTTGAATCATGTAAGTACCATCAGAAAGTGTGCATGGGATTGTATTTCTATGAAGTTGAGAAGAGAAAAGTACTGGGGGACCACCATGAAAAACATAATCTACTCTCTCTTTAAAACCCGGAGAGTCAAGAGTTGCAAATTGTTGAATAATATTTTTCCCAACAATATCACAAGAAGCAACTCCACTCCAATTAGCAAGACATTTATTCCAAAAGAGCACTTTATAGTTTTTATCAAATATACAGATTCCAACTGTCACATAATTAAGAACATTATAACCATAGGGACAGTGTGTAAATGATAGAGGAGCTTGATCACAGTTTTTTTTATGCCTATCTGTATTTGTTTCAGGTGTATTCATTTATTAGAGTCCCGTACCTATTTTATATTCCCATATCTCTTTATTTTAAATCTGCTCAAACTAAGGAAAACTCAACAACGGTTAAATTTTTTCTCAATAGTGTCAATGAGCTTATGAATTGCACCAATTTTCATAAAAATTGCAATATCTCCATCAATATCAAGCTCATTTATATTAAAATATGTCTTTGCAAGCAGAACTTGAGAGTCCTTTTGGGTAACAGAGGGTTTTTTTATAAAATTATCAGGAGAAGTCTCTATGTACTCAGGCACAGAGTACTCAAATGTAAGTTCAAGAATATTTGAAATAGAACCCATAACTCCGTTAAGAACAATGTTGCCAACCTCACAAAATGTGCCTGATCTTAGGGCATCCATATCCAACGCATCTCTTTCGTCAACCAATACAGCCACCAATGAGGATGCAGTTTCTGTGGGAAACATCAATTGAGCAGAGCCACTTATAACACCTTGAAAACCAAGTGAAACAGCTGAAATGCTGCTCTCTTTGGCAAATAACTTTAGCTCCTCTTTAAAATCTTCACAGGAGATAATTTTCACATTTGGAACGCTCAAGGTGATGTGACATGAAAGCATAGTGTTAAGAACAGAAGCCCCTTTTCCCACTCCTATATTGCACAACTCCTTAATTGCTTCGATCTGTTCATCTGATATCTCTATTTTATCCATGTTTTTATATTTGCCTCAATATTTAGATTCTTAAGATGATTTATCAAAATAGAGCTTTTACAATTTTTATCAACTGCTCAGGCTCAGGAGGTTTATTAAGAAATCCAGCCGCTCCAAGTTCCATACATTTTGCTCTCATAGTATGTTGAATATCTGCTGTTAGAACAATTACTGGAATTTTAATACTGTTCTCGTTTAATTTTTTAAGAAACTCTATTCCACTCATTTCTGGCATCAAAAGATCTAAGATAATAGCATCTATCTTATTATCGTCTTTATTATCTTCTGAAAGAATCATGTTCATTGCTATAATACCATTTTCAGCCTCATTAACCGCAAAACCATTTTCCGACAATATACGCTTAACTCCACGTCTTGTCAGCCATGAATCATCTATGATCAGTACAGTTGGCATATATAAAAATCCTTAAATTAATGCAATTAAGATTAAAAATTACTATAAAGACTAATAATTACTATAATATAAAAACAAAAATCAGTTTTTAAAAAATTTATCACCATTTAATTTTAACATCAACAACAAAAAAAGAATTGTTTTGACCTACGATCACCTTTATGATGCTTTTAAATGTAATCCACTATACTCTATAAAAAGAGATAATTAACAATGAAACTGTAGAGATAAAAAAGGCTTTTGAAAAAAACATGTCAGATAAAAAAATCTTGGAATCGATCCTTGAAGATATCTCCTTAGAGTGCGTACTTGCTGATACTGAATCCCCTGAGAGCTTTTCTCAACTTTTAGAACTGTTAAAAAAATTCTTTAATCAGGCAAAAGCATCTAATTTTCCAGAGCTTGCAGAAGATGCAAAAAAAGCCGGTAAAATTGTAAAAACAATAGTGGAGCAGAGCTTATCAGACAAGTTATCTAATAATAATGAGAGTTTAATGGAGTCAATAAATCTCATAATATCTGAAATGAAATCTTTTCTCCATTTCCTTACTCAGACATCACAAACAGAGAGTCTTTCTGTTAATAAGGAATCTGAATCTCAGATATATGAAAAACCAAAAGAAGAGGAAACAATACCACCTATAGAAGCAACATCTAAAATCGAACCAAATATTAAAAATGATAAGTCAAATTTTATACATCCAGGTCAACTCCCAGCTTTTCTAAATATAGACGACTTTGCAGAGTTTCTCTCCCTACAAAAAAATACCCTTGAAAAGATCGAAGTTCTAATTCTTGATATCGAAAAAAATAATAACAGAGCCTATGCACAAGGAGAGTTGAAACGGCTATTTCACACCACTAAAGGTGAGGCTGGTTTTTTAGGGTTAAAAGATGTTGAAATTGTGTGCCATAGAGCAGAAGACCTTATGGAGAGATCAAATTTTGGCAATATTGTGGATATACTCCTTGCTGTTAAAGATTGGCTTGAAGCAACATATAGCATCTATTCTGGTAAAAGAGCCAAAGCACCATCTCTTGATAGACTGCTTAAGTTATTTGATTCTGATAACGAGTTAACAAATTCTGAAGTTAAAGAATTTGTTACAGTATCAGACTCAAAAGATATTAAAGCTGATTTAAAAAGTATTAAGTCAGATTTAAAGAGACTCAAATCTGACGAAAGTGATAACTATACAAACTTATCACCACCTATTTTGACTGAATCGATAAATGTAGATGCTGCCCGTTTAGATAGAATGGTTAATATAATTGGAGAGCTTGCTATTGCAGAATCAATGGTTACACAATCTCCTGAAATTAGAACTCTTGCCTCATCACCACTTCTACGAGCATTAAGCTCTCTTCATAAGATAACAAGAGAGTTGCAAACACTTGGCTTAAGCCTCAGAATGGTTCCTTTAAAATCTCTTTTTAACAGAATGGATAGAGTGGTTCGCGATCTTGCAAAAAAAACTGGCAAAAAGATTCAATTCAAAATCAAGGGAGAATCTACAGAGCTTGATAAAACTCTTGTAGATAAACTTGGCGATCCTTTAATTCATATTCTTCGCAACAGTGTTGATCACGGTGTTGAAGATAGTCTCTCTGATAGGATAGAGTTAGGAAAGCCTGAGACCGCAACAGTTGAACTTAGAGCATTTCATAAAGGGGGCTACCTTTTTATTGAGGTAGAGGATGATGGAAGAGGCATTAACAGAAAACTACTTGCAGAAAAAGCGATATCTCAAGGTATTATTACAGAGTCTAATACATATAGCAGTGCTATTAGTTCAACTGAAAAGATATATAGTGACGAAATATTAAATTTGGTGTTTCACCCGGGTCTTACCACTGCTAATAAAGTCACTGATGTCTCTGGAAGAGGCGTAGGTATGGATGTTGTCAGAAAGAGTATCGAATCCTGCAGAGGAAAAGTTGCCATTGTATCTAAGGAGGGTAAAGGAACTACCTGTACAATCAAAATCCCGCTAACACTTTCGATAATTGATGGACTTGTTGTACGTGTAGCAGATCAAATTTATGTTATTCCAACGTTATCAGTAGTAACTTCTCTTAAAATTGATAAAGAGCATATCTCTAATGTGTTTGAAAAAGGGGAGATGATAAACTTTCTTGGCAAACTAATACCCCTTTTTAGATTAAAAAGACTATTTAGCCTAAAATATGGAGAACAAGATAGCAGCAGTATTGTTGTTGTGGTAGAGGATAATGGACGCTATACCGCCCTTCTTGTAGATGAACTTTTAGGAAAACAGAACACTGTAATTAAAGCACTTGGTATGGGTATTGGAATGGGAATGGATGATGTAAAAGGAATCTCTGGAGGCACAATTATGCCAGACGGAAAAGTAAGTCTTATCCTTGATATTGCAGGAGTTATTGAGCTATCTTACGCATCTTAACAGAAGATATTGTAAAATATAAAATAGAATTATGAAACATCTAATGTGATAAATTAATGGTGATAACGTGTTAGAGAGAACTAATGAGATATCAAATAAAAATAGTAGAAACAAAGATAAAATATTAGTTACAGGCGGAGGCGGATTTCTTGGAAAAGCAATAGTTAAAATGCTTGTTCAACGTGGAGATGATGTTTCAAGCCTATCAAGAAACTTCTATCCTGAACTTGCAGCTATTGGAGTAAAGCAGTTTCAAGAAGATATTGCTGATGCAGATGCTGTTGAAAATGCTTGCAAAGGTATGAATGTGGTCTTTCATGTTGCTGCAAAAGCCGGCATTTCAGGTAGATGGAACGACTACTTTAAACCAAATGTGATTGGAACAGAAAATATTGTAAAAGCGTGCCTAAAAAACAGAGTGAAGTATCTTGTTTATACAAGCTCTCCAAGTGTTGTGTTTGATGGTAAAGATATGGAGGGAGTTGATGAATCTATGCCCTACCCTGCCAAATATCATGCTGCCTACTCTGAAACAAAAGCTATTGCTGAAAAAATTGTACTCAACGCAACTTCTGAACAACTAAAAACAGTTATTCTAAGACCTCATCTTATATGGGGACCAGAAGACAACCACCTGCTTCCCGGTATTATTGCACGACATAAACGACTTAAAAGGGTTGGAGATGGGAAAAACTTAGTAGATACTATCTATATTGATAATGCTGCTTATGCACATATTCTTGCAGGAGATAAATTGAAACAAGAAGATACTATTTCGGGTAAAATCTATTTTATAAGTCAAGACGAGCCAGTGTTACTCTGGAAAATGATCGATGATATGCTAAATGCTGCAGGGTTACCACCAGTAAAAGGCTCAATATCTGCAAAAACAGCAGAAGGTGTAGGAGTTGTAATAGAAAAAATTTTTAATCTGCTAAAAATAGAAAAAGAGCCTCCAATGACTAAATTCATGGCAAAAGAGCTTGCAACATCACACTGGTTTGATATCTCTCGGGCAAAAAAAGAGTTAGGCTACCATCCAATTGTATCTACAAAAGAGGGGTTGATAATGCTTAAAAAGTGGTTGTTATCAAAAAAATTATCTCCATCATTTCATATAGCCCAAAAATAAGTGCCTCCATCAAAACGTCTGTTTGTTTTTTCAATCCTATCTAATCAGGGCGGTGCTTCTATAAATTATTACCTTAAAAGAGTCTCCGATATAGGGGATATTCTCATCAAGTATTATCATTATTAATGATTCTAAAAATATCATTGTATGATTTTTTAAACTTATCCTTGATAGATTGAGCATTGTTAGCTTTTTTATCTATCTCTGTTAAAAATCCACCATGGTTTACATCATTTCTAATGTTGGTGAGTGTGATATCTGTTGAAAAAAATAGACACTAAAGTAAGATACAATAAACTTACGGAG
>CAYRLG010000025.1:0-62336 GCA_964425195.1 uncultured Desulfobacterales bacterium | reverse complement strand
TGTTTCGTTTGCTGTTTCGTTTGCTGTTTCGTTTGCTGTTTCGTTTGCTGTTTCGCCTTTAGAATATCTCTCATAATTTTTTATATAAATTAAAGAAGTTAAATTGCTTCAGCGTTATTATATTAGCTGTTCCGTTCTTAGCCAATCAAAAAAACGTCTGACTTTGTTTCTTGACCATCTCCATCTCTTTGATAAACTGACTTCTGACCATGCTAATTCACCTCTTTTAAGCTGTATTTCAAATCCTCTTATCCATATTTTTTGTTCTTTATAACTTGCCAAACTATACAAATCTAACCAAGCCTGTCCTTTAGCAAAAGGTTCTGCTGTCCATAAGTCAGTTCTGAAAAAATCGTCTCGATTTACAACTATATATCCACTATCGCTCATGTTTGTTGTTTTCTACCTCGTGAAACTCCTCAATATCGTTATAAATATTTGAAATATTATCAGAAACGGCATTAAACCCATTGATGACATCATCAATAATGGCAATAAGTCCGCAGAGAATATCTCCAGAGTTTTTCTGTATGAAGACTTCCTCCATATCAGCATGGACGAGCATTTCTCTTACAAACGATATTTTATGAATTGATGGTTCAAGGCTTTGCTGAATTGAATTTGAGATATTCCAAACAGCTTTAAATTGTGTGGTTTTGACAAAATCAAATGAATGGGGAACTGTGGCGTTAGTGTGCATGATGCACCTCCGATAGTTAAAAATATTATTTTTTAGCCCTATCGTCTTGCCAAAAACAGAAAGGGCTGAATCAAAACGGCTTGGCAAACTGGCACTATCGGACACCAGCGGACAAAAGTCCTCCGTTTTGACGCAGCCCTGTAATTTTAAATATGGGGATACATCACACAAAAAAATAGCGGAACATCTTACGACACCGCTTTTGTGTCGATAGTTATTCAGGTTGCCATACCCGACCAGATTTTTTTTATCTGGTATGACAACTGTAAAACAATCTGTATCCCGTGTCAACATATTTTTAAATCCCCAAATCTTCAGCGATATTGTTCATCAACTCCTGATACTGTTCAGGAGTCATGTTGTCGATTCTGCAAAGCTCTTGTTTAACTTCCTCATAAAGTTCATAGATTGAAAGTTCTGGTGTCATGGTTTTATCCTTTAGCAATTTGAAATGGTGATATGTCAAAATATTCTGTTGTTATATGTCCACCGTGATAAATATTAATTAATGGTTTGGCATGGGCGTAATTACTATCGCAAGCCAATATAACAACACCATATTGTGTATCGAATCGACCATCATGTGCAGGGAAAATAGCATCTATTTTGAGGTAATAAGTTTTGCCCATAATATGTACTCTGTTTTCTCCAAATCTTGGAAAGTGTCCTTTGGCAATTTCATTCCTACGTATCGGTTTATTTGTCATATCAAATACATATTCGCCTTTTTTGTCTTTCCATGACTTCAAATATCCTTTCCCTTCTAATTTTTTTAAAATTAAAAAGGCTTCTTTTTTGTCATCACAGCCATCAAACCCGTTTATAATGTCATAGGGTGTAATCCCACCCATGTATAGCTCTCCATCGTCCATTGTGTTTAGATATGTAATGATGTTACGTTCAATTATGCTCGTATCTTTCATGGTTTTATTTCCTCTTTTCCTACATGATTTGTGGTCAGTTCCATTTTAGAACTAACCACTTGATTATTTGTTATTCCGGCATCATTTCGGCGGCTTGCTGCTCATCAAGAATCATGTTGACTCTTTTTGTGATAGCCTCAACATCTCCGTCTGTGATAGTCTCAATATTAAGCTGTCTTAAGGCTATTCTGAACTCTTCTGGAAAGTCCCTATGCAAATCCATTAAAGCTAATGGCATTTCAATTGTAGGCTGTTCTGGGGCATCAGAAACGGTTATTTGTGTGGTTTGCTGAGGTTCAATATCAATGTAGATTTCTCCTTCATCTTCTGAGATATCTTTTTTGATAACTGCATCTTTTTCAGAATACCGCATAATCTCATTAGAGACTGGCAAGTACTTAAACATATCTCTAATTACAGTCTTTTTTGCCATAGAGTCATAGTCAGTTGCCCATGGCGAGTGTTGAGATTTGCCAGTCATAGAACGGCTGCGTGCTTTTTCAATATCGCCTTTGCCCATAACTTTCATCTGATAACCGCCGTCTTTGAATTTCGCTACTGCATACCAAGCAATACTTTTGCCTCTCTCCTGTAGATTAGGCTTGTGTATCAAATTAGGATTAAGACCGTATTCAAACTCAAAAGTATCGTGTTCATAGACTGTCTCAGCCATGATAGACTCAATATTCCCTGACCTGCGTGCTAAATCAATCATGCCACGGTAACCCAAGAGAAATTGGCAGTCTGTAACTCCAGTTTTTCTGTTTGCAAACGGGATATAATAACAGTGTCCTAACGGGCCAGGTTCAAGCCCGAGTTGAGCGGATAACATCAACGCCCCGAGTAATGATTCTCTTGTGCATTCCATGAGCTTAGGATTTCTTCTGATTTCAGTAGTTACTATTCTTGCCAGTCTTTCAGGTCTCATGTGAGACGGCAGTGCTTTTGCTATTTCTGGAGTCATTGCTTTAATGTAATCTGCAATAGTTTTCACTGGCTGTTGTGCCTGTGGCATATTGCCGTTTGTCTTTTGTAGCTGCATTGCCATTTTATCTTTAGCAGTCATGTTTACTCTCCTTTGATTTCTTTGATTGAGAATTTACGATATGCAGACGGTTTGAGATATTTGCTGTAGATTTCAGGCTGTTCCATCTGCAATTTTTTTGAGTCAATTCTGTTAGTTGTGCAGTTTTTCCAGTTGACGATATAATTACTCGTCAAGCCTTTTTCTTTATCGCCAAGCTGCATTTTAATCTTGTTTGCCGTTTCATCTTTGAGGTCTGAATATCTTTTAGCAAGCTCATCATATTCAAAATAATCTTGAATCAACTCATCAACATTATTGTTGAGTATAGTTTCACTTCCGATATCAGCAGAGGGGAACATTTCATTGATAATCTTTGTTGACGATTCAGTTCCGTCAGCTTCAGGCATAACTCCCGCTTGAACATGATTAATCCAGAAATCAGATTCAAGTTGAATGAGCATATCAATAAACTCTTGGTCTCTTTCAACTCTCTGATATCTGAAATCATTACCTCCGATTAATACCGCAATCCACCACGCCTTATAGCCTGTAACTGCCATATAATGTTGAATCTGTGCCATGTAAGAATCAGGCACTTTGCCATTAAGCCACTGCTCTTTGACATAGGCATTAGCAGTCTTACACTCTAAGCCTTCATCAATCCCCACAATCAGCCTGTCAACATTAGCAATCATAAAAGAGTGAGTTGCGGATTTGAGAATTACATCAGACTTTTCAACTTTCAGTCCTGATCTTCTTTCAAATTCTTTGGCAACAATATCCTCCAGCACGTTGCCCCAGTACATCATCTCGTTTTCTTGCACTGGCTTTGTTTCGCCTATCTTTTCGAGATATAGTGCCAGCCTTGATTTATAAGGATTAAGCCCGCAAATAGCACCAGCATCACTACCACCAATGCCTTTCATTCGTGCTTTAATCCACTCATCTTTTGATGAGTATTCTGCAATGTTCTCCATAGTCAAAACGCTCCCAGTACAACAGAAAGAAAGAGCGGTGTGCCAAATATAAAGCAGATTGCTGCGACAAGCCCAATAAAGAGACTGATAGATTTTTCAAAGAGAGTAAGCTCCTGCTCTTCTTTAATCTTGTTAAATTCTTTTGACATCTCTGCAAAGTCTTGATATTTATACAGCCTGTCTTTAGCATTACTCCCGCTAAGACTTTTTAATTTTAGATTATTCATTTTCAAACTCCTTGTTTTAAGCCGTCAACTGCATATTGACGGCTTGATTTTTTGGTTTTACTGCTTTGTTTTTACCGCTTTACCTCGCCCGATTTACTCGCCTTTCTCCTTTAGTTTTATTGTTATTGGTTAAGTTCTGGTTTAAGCAGCCTTTTGCTCTAAGGCTGCTTCCAGCTTCACGCCTGCCAATCTCTCTGCTTGAGAGTGCAAGCACATTGCAAAATCACGTCTCAATGCCCAGTTGAAATTATTTATTGTTTCGTCTGGTATGTTCTGCACTATCAGCAGAAGAGCATTAAGAGCAGAGAAAGCGTCAAGCGTCTTTGAGCAATCACTGTCAAGGATTGATTGTGTTATATCAGATATATCCAGCTTGACAGTCTGCACACCTACGTATGCAGGGATTGTTATTTTCATTATGCTGCCTCCTTTCCGTTATAGATTCTATCCTCATTGATAACAGAGGATAGCAGCCCGTATTTCTCAAGGTTGAATTTCAACCAAGCATTCTCCTCCTGCACCTCTTTGAGTTGGTTCTCTAAGGACTCAATCTCTGCACGAATATCGTCAAGAAAAGGATTGTCGTCATCTGGTGGGTCAAGATTATAATCGTGTGTGTAAGCTGAAATTGCCATTGCGTTAATCTGTTCCTTTTTTGTTAATAAAATTTAACAAATACACTTAAATTGTAAATACATTTAAGAGGATGAAACCATCAAAGCTCGCAAAGATTCTTCAAAAGAATCCCACGAGCACCATTTATATCTCTATCTATCTTTATACCACATTGGCATTTAAAAACTGATTTGCTACCTATTTTGTGTATCTTTCCACAAAATGAACATGTTTTAGAAGTATAAGCCTCTGAGACATCAATCACTTGACAAGAATATTCCTCAGCTTTTGCTTTTAAAAAACTTTTAAATCTAAAATGAGCAAACGTGAGCATATTTCTTGCTGTTTTAGATTTTAGTTTAGTAACCATTTCAGAAGTTTCAAAAGTTGGAAGATAAATTTTTTCAAATCTTGTTACAAGAAAATGAGCAGCTTTATGATGCAATTCATTAATCAAATCTTTTATCTTCCATTTTAATCTATTAAGAGCTTTCTTCATTCTTCTTTTCTGTTTGCTTTTAGCTTTAGAAATCTTTGATATAAGTTTATCTACATTTATACATAATCTGTAAATACGATTAAAATCTCCATCTCCTATTTTTGTTGTTAATTCTGGTGAAAAAGTAGTAGCAAAAGTTCTAACGCCTGGATCGATAGAAACATAAGGCAACCTTTGGTTCTCAGGTTGTTTTATTTTTCTTTTTTCAGGTATTACTAAAAAAAATCTGTCATTTTCACATTTTATTCTTATTCCTTCTAATTCTACATTGTTAAAATTTTCAGAAGATTTAAAAAAACTTCTAAATTTCTTTTTTGTAAAAACAAAATTCTCTTTTAAAGATTGTTTATCAAATCCAAAAACTTGACTTGGATTTTTCTTAGAACGAAACTTAACATTTTGATATGTTTTTTCTTTTAAAAATTTACTCTTAGCATTTTTAACTGCTTTGACTGCATCTGTAATAGCATGTTCTCTTATCCTTTGAGGACAATCAAAAGCCCATTCTGGATGTTTTTTTTGTTGTATTTTTCTAACTTCAGGTAAATATGCTTTTGTTTCTTCATTTTTAAGATATTCAATAGCTTGATTAAACCAATATCTTGATAGTCCAAAATATTTATTTACTTGCATTTTTTCTTTAGGATAAATCCTTATCTTCTTTGATCTTACGACTATATTTTCTGAGTCCGTAAATTCTACAGGAGAAAACATGTATGATGGAAAGTAAGTCTCTAACAAGTTCTTCTTGAGGTGAGAGGTTGCTTTCATTGAGAACCACGAATTTGCAAGAGTATTTACTTGCAATGTATTCGATAACTTCAAATCCGAATCTTGCAAGCCTATCTTTGTGAGAGATAACCACTTCTGAGACATCTCCTTCGATAATTCTGTCCAATAAGGTTTTAAGACCTTTCCTTTTGAAGTTAAGACCACTTCCGATGTCACTGATAAGTTCATAATTTGGATACCTATTTCTTAAAAATTCAATCTGTCTATCGAGATCATCGTTTTGATTTTTAGAAGAAACTCTTGCATAAATAATTTTTTTTTTATCATTTTGGAATGTTGTTAAATCATAAAGACGATGGTTTCCTGGCGTCCTAATAGTTTTTATTTTTCCAGAATTAGCCCAATTTCTTAAAGTATTTGAATGAATACCTAATTTATCACAAGCAGCTTTAGTATTTAAATAATTCATTATTATCTCCTTTATTTGATAATTATAAGCATTCATTAAAATTTTGTCAAGTTTTATTAGATATTATTAAGTTTTGTTAAGTTTTATGCTAACAGTTCTTTTCTCCTTCCAAAGAATTTAGCCTCTCATGTCCCCGCTGCTTCACCCTTTGCACTCTGCGGGCAGTTTTCCAGCTTCTCATCAGATAGAATCCGCTACAATTCTATGACTCCACAAAGAGAGTGGAGTTTCGAGGTTATTAGTTCTTGTTTTCTTTATATGTGAGTAAGCACTGTTTAGCTTTTGGATTGCCTTCAAGCATCTGCATAGTTGCAAGCTCAAAGAATGGAAAAAATTGCTCTTGTGTAAGCATCACAACTTTTTGAGAAGATACAGCGTCAGAGATTGCAACTTGCATTTCGTTTGAAAATTCGCCTTTATGAGACCCTTTAGCAGCATATTTTTGAACCATCTTTACAGATTCAATGACTTTCCTCATTTCCATAAGCTCAGGATATTGTTCTGTTTCTTTGTGGTCTCTGATAATAAGAAAGGCTATTGCTAACGGTAAACCTGATTCTATTGTTATTGGCGATGTTTTATAAGCTGACGAATTTTTTAACTTTTCTGTTTCAAGGATTTGTGATACAAGGATATTTTTAAATGTAAATTGTCCGTCCAATTCAGGAGGGATAAGACCTTTCAAGGTTCTGCTAAAACCTGAAAGTTTTGGTATTATGTTTTCTCCCTCCAGTTTATTTTCAAACTTAAAACAATCTGAAAAAGAGTGCGGAAAAGTCACTGGAGGGTCAATCCCCAAGTCATAAACCAACCTATCTAATCTCAATCCAGCTTCTGTTTTTACTACTTGTAAGTTTCTCATTGCTTTTGTTTTCCTTCTAATTAATGTCAATAATCCCATCATCTATCCTTCTTTCAAAGAGTTCCAATTTTCTCTTGATAGCTTCCGCTGTAAGAAGAATTGTTGATGTAAACCCTGTAATAGCTATGCCTTTTTCGTCAGTAAAAAAAGCATAAGCTCTATCTATAAGTTTTGATGCTTCTGCTAAGTCTTGTGATGCTTTAATTTCACGCTTTTTCACATCAAACCTATTCAGTTCATCATTCGCTTTATCCAACTTTTTAATAAGCGATTCCTCGATACTATTTTTTAAAGCTCTGATTTCTTCCTTATCTTTAGTCTCCTTTTCCAATTGTTCTTTTTTCGTTTTTATTGTTTTGTTAAGGTCGTCAATTTGCTTTTTGAGTTTTTCGTAATCGTCAGGGATTTTCTCCACTTCGACTTTGACGATTTTTTCAATAATCTGTGGTTCAGTTGAGGCTTTAGCTTCAAGCTCTTTGATTTTTGCAGATTTCTCAATAAGTTGATTTTCAAGAGAGAATTTAGCAACATAAAGGGAATACCAATCGGATTGCCCTTCTGCTGTAAGAGTTTGAAGAGCCTTAGCTTTTGCTGGCATGATTTCACCTTTGCCTAATAGTTCTTGAATATTAGATATGAGCGGGTAGGTTTTAGGTTCTGATGCTTTAGCTTCTGTGAGTTTTTCAAGAAGTTTGGCGTTGTTTTCGCTTGACCGTTTTAACTTCGCTTTGCTTTCTTCTAACTCAGCCCTAAGCTCTTCAATCTCTTTATGGTCTGCTACTATTTCTTTGGCTTTGGCAACTGTTACAGGACTTCCAGCCTCTGCTAACTCTTGAGCTTCTTCTCTTGCTGCTTCTGGAACGCTTGGGCGAGATAGTTCGATTAAAACTGTGTTTGAAAATCCTAATAAATTAGGATTTTGACCGTATTTGCGGGCAACATTCATATAGTTTTCACGCATTGCATGTTTGAAGTTAGGATAAGCCCATTCGACCAGCTCACCAAACTTGCCATGAGGTGTTATATCTTTAAGGTGTAAAAGTTCTTTGCCTATTCTAATCCCTGACTCTGCATGAGTTTCAAGTTCACGCCCAAGCCTGTTAAGACTTACCTGTATATCTTCTGTAATCTTAACTGGTGCGGGGGGTTGTTCTTGTTTGATTAAGTCATTCATGGTTGTATTTAGTTTCCTTTGTTTACGTGGCTATTGCCTTAATGATTTGTTAATCTGTAAGAAATTCAGAAGGTTCAAACTTAGCAGCATGACAAGCCTTAGCCATGCAGATTAAAAGTTCCGCTTTGAGTTCAGTTCTTTGAGTGTTTGAGAGTTTTTCAAGATTCCGCTTTAGTGTTTCAGGAATCTTGATAGTGTATTGCTCTATACATTTTCCTATTTCTAAGCCGTTAATCATTACTCCTCCTTCTGTCATTGTGTTTTGATCCCTTTTAGTTTGATTCTAAGTTGTACATGGTTATTTTTAGATTCCATCCAAATTTCAGGACGGATTCCAGTTGCCTTAAAAAGTTTCTTAGCAGTTTCCCAAGATGGGGATTTTTCACCAGTCAAAATTTGACTGAGGAAACCATCTGTTATATCTGCTTTTTTTGCTATTTCTGTTTGCTTAATTTTTTTCATGGTAAAAACTTAACTGATATTAAAATAAAAATCAACATTTATTTTACTGTGAGTAAAATTTTTATTGTTTACAAAAAATTGGAGGTGGGTAATATGTTTTGCATGGCTAATTTTACAGAACATGAGACAGCGTTTATAAATGCTACTGCCTTTCATATTGAAAAAGATTGGAAGGGTAGGAAGGGTCTTTTTGCGGGTAAAGCTGGTATATCAGGCGGATATTTAAGTGAAATAATTGGACGTAAGAAGTGCCCTCAACCTGATATACAGGACTCTGTTTTTTTGCACAATGAAACGAATCAGCAGCCAGAGGGTAAAAGTTGTTGAAATTGCGGATTTGGGTTGACACGTCCGCATAGTTTTTGTAATATCGCCTGCAATAGATAAATCTGCCCGATTTATCCGCCTTCGCAAGAGGGCATGAGAAAATTAGAAACCTTAAAAATTAAAGCCATTGAACTAAATAGGAGCTTGTTATTAGCTCTAATTTGGTCAATGGCTTTTTGTTTTTTATCCTGCCTGCTGTTTATACAGCACTTGCATGCCTTGTCTCTCTCCTTTTAGTTTCAAATTTAGGAGAATATAAATAGAATGATAACAGTAACACCATTACACCCACCAATAATTTCGCCTACATACGGAAAACTCAAGAGTCAAAAAGAGGCTGAAAAAGCTAACCCAAAACCTAAACAAAAGATGAGAATGTTTGAAAAAAATTGTGAGATTTGCGGAAAACCTTTTAGACGTTCGGCTTATCCTGATAGACCACCACGATTTTGCGGACAGGATTGTTTATCAGAATGGCGGACAGGAAAACGCTATGAAAAATATATCATTCCTGAAGAATGGTACCCTAAAATAAAAGAAATGTATGCAAAAGGTGTCGGCATGGGGCAGGTAAAAAGAATAGCAAAAAAGATAGGCGTCCCACGCACAAAAATCACAAATCTTGCCCGGTCACGAAACTGGATATCAAAAGCCCGTAAAGCTGATTATTTTTGGTGCGATAGAGAGATTGAGATAATCGAACAGACAGGCAGATATCACCCAAAAGCCGTAAAAGCACGGCTTAAGAAAGAAGGATTTATTCGCACAATCTCCGCAATAGAATGTAAAAGAACTCAATTAAACGCTGTTGAGAGATGCAAGAAAAATTATTCTGCTGCTTCTCTTGCTGAGTGCATGGGTGTTGATATCCATAAAATCATCAATGCAATCAAAGCAGGAAAGATAAAAGCAAAAAGGCGACCTACTTTTGAAGGTGAAAAGACGGCATGGGATATTACACAGCAGCAGGCAAAAGAGTATATCATTAACTACCTGCCCGAGATAAATATCGCATATTGTGACAAATATTGGTTAGTAGATTTATTATCCAATAAATACGCTGATAAGATTTAAACAACCGTGAAAATAGAGCCGTAAAAGGCTTTTGAAAATATAGAATTTTGTTTCATTCTGCCCGCTCCTTAACGCTGTTGTAAGCTCTCACAGTGATACGTGCTCCTCGATGTTGATACAGGGCAGGTGATAAGACAAGTCACCATAAAACCTTCGTTTTATTGCATTACGCTACGCAAGGACACAGAGAGCTTTTCAAAAAAACAAACTCAACAAGGAAAAACAAAGATGAGAGAAAATATAAAGCGGGAATATTATAAAAATACAGAGTTACGCATCTTGTTTAAGTGCGGATGCGTTCTGACTAAAGATGAAATTGTAAAAGGGAAGTATGCTAAACGGTACTGCCCGACACATCAACAAACTATTGATAGAGATAATTATTACTGTAACGAGTGCGGAAATATCTTTCCCGAGAAAGAGGGTAAGCCTGTAAAATCAGGTAGAAGAAGATATTGTAATATCTGTAGGAAAAAGAAAAAAACACAAGCCTCATATAGATATGAGGATAAGGTTGCCTTTGAAATAGCTCAAGGAATTAGACCTAAGCGGACATTCTTAAAAAAGAAAGTGCGGAGAGAGGATATAAATTATGAAACTAAGCCGGATTGCAAGTATTATGTCTCAAAATGCTTGATAGAAGTTTGTAGAGACAAATTGGCAAAGGCTGTTGATTGTAGAGACTGCAAGAGATACGAAAAAGAATCTCTTGATATTATGGATTTTGTCAAAACCAATGATGGATATTATACAAATTTGTTAAATGTAGATTTGTAAAGGAGCGATTTAAAGTGTTACTGACAAAGAATCAGAAAGAGCAATTCGCTGAACTCTCCTTAATCTTTGCCCTGCCTCAACTTATCAAAGACAAACAAGAGCTCAAGGGAAAGAGATTAGGCTCTATTTTTAATAGACTCACAAAGCACGCAGAGAAAGAGCTTAAGAAACTCCCGAAAGCAACAAAGCACGATAAAGCATATTGCTTAGATAGAATATTAGAGTTTGGGCAGGACTCTGGTTGGTTGAGAGATACTGACACGATAAGCGGAGTAAGTTTTGCTTTAGGCTTAATAGAGCATTCTAAATATAAGTATCCAAAAAGTATTGTAGATGCTCTAAATGATGCGTTTGAGAGATTGACAATAGATGAGACAGAAGATTTTGAGCTTTACGTACAAGAAGCTGAAAAGGCTTTAGAAATTTGGCGAAAAGGCAGAGAAATTGAATGATAGACTATCAAGATATATCTGAAAGAATAGTTTTTTTGAAGTCTATCATATCGCATTGTCCAAAATGCGGGAGAGTTCCAATCATAGTTGGTGGAGTTCACAAGAATCAAATTGAAATATCGTACATAGTTCTTTGTTGCGATATTACGACAAAAAGCAGCTCGTTTGATGAGCTTATTGATAATTGGGATAAATTAATTAGTGGGAGATAAAATGGATATAGATACTAATAGGATTCAGTGCTGTACTGTCGGTGGCTTTTATTACGAGCTTGATGAAGCTCTGAATAAATGGAAGCAAGCTCACAAAGATTGCACAATAGTGCACTTGATGCAGAGCCAAGAAGATAAATTTATAGTGGTTACAATTTGGTACAGAGAGAAGTTAAAAGGGCAAATATCTTACAAAGATGGAGAGTATTGTAGTTATAGTAATTGCAATGTTCTTTTGAATAAAAGAAGCCGTATTTGGTGTCAGGAGTGCGAAGCGTACAAGTTTCATAACTATCTGACTGAGAAAGGAATTTTGTGATGAAGAATAAGACTTATATTGTGTTGGATAATAGAAGAGCGTCTATTTGGTATTTTATGAGAGATTTGATTACTTTTATTTTTATTTTGATTTGTATATTTGTATCGAAAGGCGATTTATTTTGGTCTGTTATTTCTTTCATAATGTTTTTGTTGTTTTATTTTGGCTTTATAGTAAGGTCTGTGAAAAACGAGTTGATATTTTTTTATTCTTTAGAAATGATGAAAGCATGGGTTGATACCAAAATTTGTTTGAGTGCAATGGAGGATAGCGAATGAAACTATTAACTCTTAAATCGGTTGAATCCACGACCACTACAAAATTAAGCTATTTTTAATAATATAATTAAGTAGTTATGAAATTAGGTTTTTAGATATACCGTTTAATATACCGTGCAAACCATATTCTTGATATCAAGAATATGGTTTGTTACAATCAAAAAAAACAACTCTGACGCAAGTTTAAAATTCTTTCTATGTTCAAATTCTGCTTGTTTGCCTTTGTTCCACGCATTAACAGGTCTCATATAACCCACCACCCTTGAATACATATCAACTGTTCTATAGTTTCTTAGCACTCTGTCCTCTTGAAAGCAATCGTCACATTTTAAAAAGAACTTTTCTTCTTCAAATGGTTGATAAACTGCTCCTCCAGACACTATATAATTGTCATCTACATCTGATAATTCCACTAAAACTTCAACATCTTGTTTGCAACAATGGCATTTACCAGTAAATTCTAATTCGTTTGTGTTATGCTCTTTAAAGAGTTTTGCAAGTTGTTGTTTTTTCATAAAATTCCATCCAAATCCTTTTCAAAATAATATAAAACCTGATCTAAAGAAAGCCTTTCATGTCGATATGTAAAGTATTGAAAGCCATAAGCTCGTACTGCTGCAAAATATAAATAGCTCCAGAGTATATATCTATATCGTGATATTCTATTTTTTACTTTTGAGCAATCTTCCAACATTGCCTGCAAGAACTTAATATCACATTCGAGTCTATCTTCTTCACTACCGCCCTGAAAGTATCCTATATCGTGCTTGTCGCAACTGGCTTTAAAGAAAATAGAATGCGGAGGTTTGAGCCATGAGGCTTTTGCTCCACAGCCATTGGATATTAATTCTATTTGATATGGAGTCAGTTCTTCAAATTTCAAGCTGCCTTTCCTTTCGCTATTCCTGCAAGTCCTGAGCTAACACCTATTAATACTTTCTCTGATAGCTCAGGAGGCATTGCAAGTACAGCACAAACTCCGAGCATTACAAGAGATAAACAGACCATGAAAATATCATCTAAAAATAAATCTTTTAAGTCTTTCATTCATCAAATTTCCTATAATTAGTCATTTGTTTCAATCATTTTGAGTTTATATTTTATACTGTTGACATTTTGAATTGCTTTTGACCATAATCTATCAAAAGCGTTTTTTGTCTTACGTTTTTCTTCTTGCACTATTTTTTTAGTATCTCTATCAATAATTTGTAAAATAAACATTTCTAATTTCCTGTTTTAATAACTTCTGGTTTCACAATTTCAGGATTTACGATAATCGGATCAGGTTGAGTTATGATTTCAGGTTTTACGATAACTGGCTCAGGTTGATTGACGATAACAGCCCTATCTTGCTCTACAACAGTTGGTGTGGCAGTATGAGAGCTTTGGTCAATATTACCGTCTGCATTAAGTATTTGTGGCTGATTATTGCTGTTTGTAGTAACAGTTCCGCCGTTATTTGTAATATTGCCCGTTGATGCTTTTATCACTTCTTTAGCAGCCCAACCGCCTGTTATGATAGCAAGAGGCGTTGAGTTTACAACTGTTTTCAGTCCAGCAACAATTGGATTTTCAATAGTATGTATGACAGGTGCTTGAACGTTAGTATTATTGACGACAAAGACTGTTCCGTCTGCTGTTTGCATTTGGGCTAAAGGTTTTGATACTGCTTGTATGTACGCTTTTGATGCTTCCGCTTGAGCTTTGTAATATTCTGTTTGAGCATTATAATAGTTCTCCGTTCCCATGCAGCCATTTAAAAAAAGAGTCGATAAAACTAAACTATTTATCAAAAATATGTGAATTTTTCTCATTTTAGCTCCGTATAATCAAAATATTTCCAGCCTTCCAGTCTTACAGCCAAAAAATACAAATAAGCCCAAGCCATGTAATATTTACGCTTTATGCTGTTTTCTATTCGTTCACAATCTTGCAGCATAGCCTTTAAAAATCCACAATCAGCTTTTATCCTGTCCTCTTCTGAACCACCAATACCATAAGACAGATCGTGAAGATCACAACTGGCTTTAAAAAATGCAGCTAAAGGAGGCTTGATAAAGCTGCCTTTCGAGCCACAGCCATTTGTGATTCTATCTGTATCAATTAACATTATCACTCCTCCCCTTCGCTATTCCTGCAAGCCCTGAGCTTACACCGATAATTATCTTTTCTGCTATATCAGGAGGCAGTACAAAAGCTGACATGATGCCCAAAAGCATAAGAGCGAAAACAACCGAAAAAATATCATCAAGTAACAATTCCTTTAAGTCTTTCATAAGTTATTTTTTACCTTTAATTTGTTTCCGCTCTAACTAAATTGATTAATCTTTGTGCTCTATTTGTTGTTTGCTGATACCATTTAGAAGCCTGCATCTGCCTTGCCATTGCCTGCCATTGTCTATCTCTGCAAGCCCTTAAAGTGTCTTTAAATGCCCTTAACCCAGTACCCCCGAGTTGATATCTCATATTGATAAGCACTTTTTGGATATTAAAAGGTAGTGTTTTAAACCCAGCTTGAGTAAACATTTCTTCTAAATCTTTTACACATTCTACAATATCATTTTTCAGGAGAGCTTCAGCTTCTTCTTTTGTAATACCCTTATCGTCAATATTGCGTCCATAACCAATCGTGAGCTTTCCAGCCGTGCATTTATATGGCTTAAGCCTTAAGCCTTCATCTTGCTTCAACTGCTCTGCTGCTGAGTTCATTAGATGCTCATATTGTAAATAGTAACTATCCATTAATTTGCCTCCCTCCCGCTTGTTTTATGCTCAACAGACATGATTCTATGATCATGATTACATAACTGCCCTGCAATCCGCTCCAGTGCTTCTTTTGTCTCTTTTTTATCAGCAAAGCGATTAGGCAGCGATTCACGACATTCGATTCTCTGTTGTGATATTTCTTCAAGTTTTCTCATAATATTTTCAAAGTTACTTTTAATGAAATACCACAATAGTATTACAAATATTGACGATATTCCGTACGTCCAAGTTTCGCTAATTTCCATGTTTCACCGCCCATTACTATATAATATTTATTTCAGATTATAAAATTTCTATCCGCTGTACAATATCAACGTCAATCGTGCCCTCTTCACTTTCAACCTGCCGTGTTCCTGTAAGTTCTGGAAAGCGTACAAAAACATCATCAATTGAACGCCCGAGATACGAGTTAGTAAATCCGAGTATATCAACTGCTTCTTGACTCAGCGGATTTTGACAGCCAGACTGCTCTGAAAGTGTTTTGATAGTCTTGATATCTGCTCGATATTGAATAATTGCCTTTTCTTCGTCTTCATAGATTACAAAAGCATTATTGAGTATATCTAAAGGCAGAATATCATTATCAGGCACTAAAGCCATTTTGTTATGATCAACAATATGCTCAGGTTTTACTACAAAAAACACATCTACTTTATCCATAATTTAACTCCAATCAGGTGTTTTCAAAAGTTTAAGATTATTGAGATATTGCAGCTCAACACAATTCAAAAAAAATATAGTATCGCCATCAACATTAAATGAACCATCAAAAGTTGCTAAAGTCCCCGCTGTTGCACCGTTCCAAACTTTCATTCCTACGCCAGTTTCCCAAGTAATCTTGATTGCATAAGTAGTATTAGCAACTGCATTTAGAGTAACACTGGCAATGTTAGTGCTGTCATTGACTTTCATTAATCCGTTTGTAGCATCGTAATAGAGATGGTTTGTTGAGCCGTCAAAGCTCATTATATTCAACTCACCTGTAACGTCTGCTTTGTCGTAAGCTGGAGTCCAGTCAAAAGTCAGAGTTCCTTTTGACTCAAGAGCGGATTTGAGCTTTGGAAAATTAACAGGCACATTCTCAAGATACGCTCCGTTAGTTGCTTCTCCTGCACTTGCTGTTCCTGCTTCTGTTGTTGATGCTGAGGGTGATGATTCTGATTTGATGTATGGGTGATAGTATTTTTTATTGTTTATACTTGCATATTTAGCCAGAAGTTCTTTACATCCATTCAAATCACGCCGAATCCAAAATTTTGTTCCCTTATCAGCTATATCACTTCGTAACCCTGTTACTATATATAACGAATAATTATTGGATATTGTGACAGGAATATTAACGATATTAGTATATGTTGAGCCCGCACCGTCTTGTACTTTGATTTGTCTTGTATTTAATGTCTCATTTGTTTTAGCGAACAAGGCAAACACAAGCGGAGTAAGTGCAGATGTAGTCACACTATTATATATGCTCATTAGCCCATCTCCATTTACATCGGGCAGACTAATACTATATGCGTTCTCTATAGCAGAATAAGTAACAGTACAACCTGTAGCTTTTACCCAATCAGAAAAAGATTCACTTTTGCTACATAAATTCTGATAAGCCCCAACGCCTCGTAAGCCCTTCTCTGTAACTACAGGAGTTTCACTATCAAAAGCGGTCTGAACACCATTTACCAAATCGTATCTTGTTCCGCCATAAATACAAGATAAAGAGTTACCTGAAACAGAGTCTTTAAAGTTTGTTAAGTCTAAGTTGAAAGCATACGGATTCCCTTGTTGGCTTTTCCATAAGCCTCCTTTCCATATTCCAGTTGTTAATTGCTCTGATAGCCATAAGCTCATATTATTACCGCCTATATAACTATCTCAATTGTTATTGCACCAGATATAGAAACGCCTCTTATCGCTGTTACAGGGCTTGTAATAGCGTCTGATACTGTGCCTGTTTTAGTTCCTAACGCCCAATCTTGCCATGTTGCTGTGCCTGCATTTACAGCTACATCGCTTGATGTTGTAACCTGAAACTTGCCTGTGTTAGAGCCAGCAATTAATGTGCATGTGATACTTTGCTCTTTGTCTTTTGGTGAAATTATAACTGTGTCGCCAGTTGCACCTGTGCCAACTATCTCTGTATAATGATACCCATCTTTTGCATAGGGTCTGCGAGTCATTCTTACTATTGCCATTGTTTAAAATCTCCTATCAAATAAAAAAAGCCCGCAACTGCTAAGTTTCAAGCAACTTGCGGGCTTTAAGGTAGTCTGTTAAGTTACAGAGCCTCTCTGTATCCGTTTAATATTTTTAGCTAATTTTACATACAATATAAAGATTAGTCAAATATTTTTACCTTACAGCTTTGTTATATAAAGCGTTAAACTTCATCATTGTATTATCAATCGTCTCTTGAATCCTATCTATATCCTCTTGGGCTGTTAAAGCCTTTCTCTTTTTATATAATCGTCTCAACCTTTTCTCAATGGTTTGTAGATTATTCAAGAGATAATATGCCTTATCCTTTTTAAACTCTCTTATCCTTTCAGGGTATTTCTCTGCTTGGTCATGCAGTTGATAAATGTGTTCAGCGTTTTTTCTGAATAAAGAGCTATCCATATATTCTGACTTCTCATTAACAACACGTCTCACAAACGGTATCTCTTTTAATGCAACGTCATCACCATTAATTTTTTTAACTGCAACATTGCCTACATTGGCTATAAACCTTCCAGCCGAACCAGTGAAAGTATCCCAAACCAAATCAAGAGTTTCAGGACTAATATCAACTAATCCAGCTTTTATATCATTGCCACCAGTGAGACTATTCAATCCTTGTGCAATATCAACTGACAATGCTCTTGCTGATTTAAAATATCGTTGTGAATCAGGCTCAGGATATTTTGAAAACTGGTTTTGCTCAGGCATTAATGGAGAACCAGCCCAGTTTTTATTCTCTCCAACTGACACAATAGGGTCAAGTATTGTAGGAGACAGAGTTTGGGCAAGCGTAGCAGATTGCAGAGGGTTAAAGGCGTTAAGAGTGGTCTTTAACATTCTTGTAGCACCTTCTATTGTGCTGTATCTATCCCAATCCATAAAGGCACGTCCAATCTCTTCACCAGCTTTCCAGAACACATTAAATCCCCAAGCAAGAGGTATTGTAACCGCTTTACCATCTGGCATCATTATAACTATGTTCTTCTCTTTTACAAAATCATCTATCTTATCATAGTTTGGTATTCCATCTTCATCATCACCACCTAATCCAATGTTAGCCATTGTAAGCAGTGCTGATATACCAATCATACTTAAGACTATCTTTTGAGCCTTTTTGCTTTTTGTAATGGTTGAGATAACCTTTGCACTGCCTTGAAGTCCTGCATTTGCAAACAGATATAAAGAGTTAGCCACTTGACCATAAGCCCCTTTTTGACCAAAATCTACAGTCAATTGACGTGCCAAGATTGCAGCCTTCTCTTCTGAAAAACCATTTTTCATAGCAGTATGAAAAGCTGATAGCCTTAAAGTGTTTTCAAGGATAGAGTTGTAATCCATGATAGCATCAAACACTTTTAAGGTTGTTTTCTTACTAAGTATCCAAGCCTTTTTCTTACCTTGCAAATCTTTTGCAGGTCTTAGTAAGTCAATCTCATTTTTGATTTTCTTAACTCTTCCCTCAATTGAGCCTACACTATCAAGCCAGCCTACAGCAGAACCAGATTTAAAATATCTATCAGCAGCTTTACCCCATTCACCCTCTGCCCTGCCTGTTCTAATCTGCTGGCGTAAAGCACCAAAAGCCTTCTTAAGATTCTTAGGATTAACAACCTCTTTAGTCAAATGTGCAGCATCAGTTGCCTGTAAACCAATTGCAGCAGTTTGAATATCTCTCATTGGGTTAAAGATCAAGAACTCAGGAGACATTGAAGTATTGACCATTGCTAAACCACGATTGACTATGGATAATCCTTTTACAATAACACCAGTCTTTTCAGGATTATCTTTAATAAGGTTCACAATCAGCTTTGCATAATCATTATTTTTATTAGCCTTTGCCAGATACATAATACCATCAACTTTAAATTCAACCTCATTGTCTTGTAATGAGTGGCTTAAAACGTGTCTGATATTACCACTTCCATCATACTCTGCCCTTGTAGGAGCTTTGCCAAAAACTATAAAGTTGCTATCCTTAGGCAGTGATTCAACAAGGTTTTTAAATGCTCTTGCTGATTCTGCTTTACGTGCTTTTGCAACTGTTTGAACATAGTCATTAACAGCATGAGCCAATATATCAACTGCTCTTTTGGTTGAACCTCCCCGAGCCATGAAGTCCCTGCCCCGATTCTGTAACCCACTGCCATGACCACCGCTTCTTGAATCCTCATAACCTACTCTATGTAGAGGGGCGTAATGTTCAAATGCACCTGATAAAGCAACATATTCCTCTCTTGTCATGCGTCCTGCTCTATAACTAATGAGCAGTTTTTCAGCGTTCATCTTATCAAAGATGCTTGATATTTCTTTGTAAACTTCTGCTTTAGGTAAGGCTTCTGTTTTTTCAATAATCTCATTTGCCTCTTTAGTTGTCATGCCAGAAGGTTTTTCAATAAACTCTAACCAGTCTTGGCGATACTTTTTCTCTTCATCAGTTTTTAAATTCGCTGGAGCTAACTCATTTTCAAGCTCTTTAAAATATAGATTCTTAGGGTTCTCAAATGGATTAAGTTCAAGGTAAGCATCAATCTCTTTAATCTTTCTCTCTAATTTACCGTTGCCTCTAACCTCATCTAATCCAAGCAACCACTCTTTAGCAGTGGTATATTTTAGTCTCTCATTAGCCTCTGGAGCATGTAGAGCATAGAGATAATCTTGCACCTGTTCTAATTCAAGGCTGTTATCTGCTATCCGTTGCTCTATTGGTTTAAGATAACGATTTCCTAAATCTTCAATATCTTGTTTAACCTTTGCCATGCGTAAAGTCTCTTTAGCCAATAGGTCAGCTTCAGAAGGTATCGGTTTACCAGTTGACTTTTCAAGAGCCTCTTGAGCTTTTTTGACAGGCATTAATGTGCTAAGAAAATTATATTTAAAGGTGTCAGCACTAAACATCTTCATCTTATCTGGTATGCTAAATGGTTGAGCCTGTGCCTGTGCTGCAATTGAGAATCTAATATCGGGGTTTAATGGCTTGCCTACACTTTGAGCTTTTGCAAACTTAGCGGGGTTCTGCTGCCTGTTCTTATCCCTTCTATTCGCCTCTCGTCTTACAGCTATGTCAGCCAATGCAACCATATCAGCTTGGGTTAGGTCATAATTAATACCTATCTTTGCAAGATACTTTTTGATTAAGGCTATCAACTTTCTGGCAATACTTACATCTGGAGAATCTTCTACAAGGTATCCAAGAACTTCCTCTTCCATAAATTCAGGGTTGGTATCTGCTGCCTCTGCCCTTGAGTATGCCTTGCGGATTGCTTCACCTGTAGGCGATTGTTCGTCTCTGCGGAGTTTAACTCTATTCTTGAGTCTGTTAAATTCAGGGTCATTATGAAGTTGCTGCCCGATATGAGTTCCAACTTCATGGCGGATAACTCCCCACATTTTACCAGATTCAATATTCTCTGGCACAATGTAAGCCTTGCCGT
Organism: uncultured Desulfobacterales bacterium; assembly: GCA_964425195.1. Lineage (GTDB taxonomy): Bacteria > Desulfobacterota > Desulfobacteria > Desulfobacterales > Desulfobacteraceae > Desulfamplus. The sequence goes on along the minus strand of CAYRLG010000025.1, from coordinate 41,816 downwards.
TTAATACAAAGCCTTGTATGAGTCCGTCTTGGGAGTATAGTACCTCTGGTCTGCTCTTTTTGGTTATGATAGCACCAACAGCTCCAAAATTATTTTTACCTGTGGCTGCCTCTACTGTAAATTGTTCACCAAGAGTATCAGATAAATATTGAACCAACTCATCTTGAGTAAAACCTTTTTGATATGCCTTGTTACCATCAATGATAACCTCCATCTTTGACTTATCAATGATATGATGTTTTGCATCAAAAACATCTTTCCCTCTTACATTAATATAAGCCTTTCCATTTGGCTTTAGTATCCTGCCTATCTCTTTGACGATAGCGTCTCTAATATCATCAGGCACAACATTTAAAACAGCATTATTGATAATCCCATCATAACTATTTGAGGCAATGCTCTCTGTGGTTGCAAAGGTAGGGTTAAATCCTTGTTCTGGATATGGCTCGTAAGTGTCAATACCAAGCTCTTTACCACCGATATTTTTGCCTGCACCATAATCAAGTAATTTTCCATTCTTGATAAAATCAGGCATTATAAAATCATAGATTTTTCTATAAGTACTTTTAGTAGTAGCAATCTGTGTAGGGTGTGAACCGTCTTTCCTCATTTTTATTTCAGGTAGATTATTTGCCAATCTAAAGGCTGCCACTTCTGCCGAAGTGCTGTATAACGCCTCGCCCGACTGCTGCAACAGGTTCAAAGCCTGTGCGTTGGTTAGAGGGTTAAGTGTGCCTTTCTTGATAAGGCTATCCGCTATCTTACGCTGCCTGCGGGGTAACTCGTCAAGGCTGGCGGGGGTTGCTGGCTTTACTGGTTGGGCTTTGGAGTATCTTACACCTGCTGGCGGAGCATCATTGTCAAAGCCTTTTGGTTCAGGAATACCTAAGATTGCTCTTGCTCTTGTCTGATTAAAAACACTCTCAACTCTAAAACCACTACCTTTTGAAAGTATATAACTTAATGCCTGTTCAACTTTAGCTTTAGACTTAGTAGATGCTACCATACCATTTCTATTTTTGATAAAATCACCAACAATAGAAGTTAGATTATCATCAAGAAAATACATACCTCCTCGTGCTTTCGATAGAGCAGTAGCAAAAAAATATTCATTAGTGCTTTTATCAAAACCTACCTCGAAGTTACTATCTTTTGTTGAAAGAGTAATCTCTTCAGATAATAATTTGAAAACATCTTTAGTGTTTGACACTACTACTTTTTGATTTTTACTTGCCTCAGCTAAATTAAACTTTGCTGGCATCAATATACCCTGCTTAACATTACCCCTATCGTCAGTGTAATTGATAATTCTGCCCTTGTTCTTTGAGTCTATAAACTTCCCAAATGCTGCAAGCAGATTGCCTGTTAAGATAGTTCTGGTCTCTCTTGCATTTGTTGAAGCATCATCAAACTCTGCTAAATCCTCTTGTGTTGCTATTAAATTAAAATGGAAGCCTCTTCCTTTTTTAGACTCATTATATAGCTGTCTGAAATTATAAGTTATCTGTCTCATAGAATCAGGCACAAGAAAGGTTACACGCCATGTTCCCATTGATAAAAGATTCTTAGGCTTGCCTTTTTGCTCAACCTTTAAAACAATAGCAAATGAATTTTCTCCAAAAAAATTACCTTCGCTTAAATCCATCAATTCAATTTTTGCACCAGTAACCATTCCTCTTGCAATAGATTTCCAATCATCTCTTCCAGCTTGATAGAAAGATTCTTTTTGAATCCTGCGTCCTTCATCGTCAATCTTTTCTAACTGCTTTTCTACATAATCGTCATATTGTTTTAGAATATCATTATATATCGCAACCTGTTTTTCTTTGGCATCTTTTAGAATATCATCAAGTGTCTGGTCTGCTGCTTCTTCTCCATAAACAGACTGTCTTAATTTATCCATTACCTCTTTTTGCGTATAGGATTTGCTTAACTTCTTCATATCAACACGCTCTGCATAAGCTGACGATGCAAATGGTGAACTGCCTTGACCTTGAAATACTGATATTTTTTCTAAGGTCTTTGCATCTGTTTGATATGTTTTAGCTTCAAGGTCATTCTCTCCCATTGCTTCAAGCTGGCTGATTAATAGCTCATATTCATCTTCTATCATATTATATAAGCGTTCTTGCTCTGCTGTTGGCAACATTGCAATTCTACCAGTTACCTTACTTGCTGCTTGTTCTTCCTCATAACCTTTAGCACTTTCTTTTAATGGACTGCCTAATTTTCTATGAAGTTCAGGAAAGTCCATCATCAAATCTGCACAAACCTTGTCGCCATACTTATTTATGAAATTAACAACATTCTTTGCTGTAACTGCACTGTCTGTCCCTGCTGTTGTATTGGCGTTAAGACTTGCCATCTTCTTTGATAATACTGCTGCTGGTCTGCGTTCTGCTGGAGTATCAGCCATAAGTTGAGAATACTTAGGTAACACCACCTGCCCTGTTCTATGAACACGCCCCAACATCTGCATATGAGTATCAATATTGCCCTCAGCCTGAACTATAATCATGTGCCTTTGTGCTGGCTTATGCCCTTGATATTTAGGGGCTGCATGAAGTGAAATACCCGTTGAACCTGAACGGTTGAGAATTAAAGCATCTATCTTGTCATTGTTAAAATCAGAGATAATTTTTACTTTAGCAGAGGTTGAAGTATCTTTATCACTTCTGCGTTTATATCTCATTGAACCGTCAGCTTGATATTCTACAATATCTTTTCTACCTGTGATTTCTGCTACTCTTATTCCTGCTTTCTCAAGTTCACGTCTCATATAATCTATGGGTGAAACAGGTAAATCAGCAATAGGCAGTTCATAAATCATTTTTCTTATTCGGTTATATTCTCTAAGACCAGCATTACCCAACATTGCATCATCTATATAATGTCTCTCTTTCTTTCCAAAAGCTGTCCCCTCAGTATAATATCTGGTTTTCTCAAGATAACTTGCGATCAGGTCTTTAAAGGTAAGACCTACTCCGTCATTGGGCTGTAGATTATATGTGTCTGCATAATCAGCAATAAAAGAACCCATTGTATTTGATAGGGTTAATACTGGTTTCTCTCCACGCTTGAAAGATTCTATGGCTTTTTGAATAGCCCCTTGTGTCTTTTGAGCCAGCAAGAATTGACCTATAAGGTTGTGCATAACAGAAGCAAAACCAGTTGTTGAAATACTTGAATCTGACGCTGACGATGCACCACCAGCATTATCTCCTGTTTCTGCTGCTTCCTTTTTTAGATTTTTTACTATATCCCCGATAATACCATCTGAAAATTCTTTAATCTCTCTAAAAGATGCTGCTGCTGTGTCTGTATGTTTGATATTTACACTAACAGGAGCAACATTATACTCAACACCATCAAAAGAGCGTTCTCTTCTAAGATATTGTTTCGCATCAACCAGCATTGACGCTACTGCTTGTTGTAATGGCACACCTCCTTGAGAAATAGCTGCACCAAGTTTGCTTATCTCATCAACTGCAAATCTCATGTCAGTCTTAGAGTATAAGCTCATGGTATCAGGTCTCTTTGCGTAAGTCGCAGAAGAGTAAAATACTGCTTTTGATTGTGGTATAATCTCTCTTAAAAACTGTGAGCGTGGGCTTTTACCCTTTTGTGGTTTGTTATCTGTGCCACCAGCATTATGAGACTCATCTAAAATTATCATAGCATTTGGAGCTAAGACTCTAAGTAAATCTCTTCTTATAGATTTCTGATCACTCATCTGGTCATAAGTTGTGAACACAACTTTATAATCACCTATAAGCTCTCTTTCTGTTACAATGTCACCTAACACTTCTCTATTATGCTTTGCAGTGGTCTTAATAGCTATCTTGCCATCTTCAGTTAATGGGATATTTGCAGAGTTGTTTGTAACAAGAATTTTATTATGAATATCAGCCATGCCAATATCTGAAAGGTCTCTATACATATCTGTAAAAAGCCCTGTCTTTTCAGTCATAAAGATAGGTGTTATACCTTTCTTCATAGAGTATCTAATCATGGCTGCAACTACACGACCTTTACCAATACCTGTTTGGTCTCCAATAATAAAACCAGCATTGTTATCAATATTATGTATAGCCATTGCAATAGCGTCTATCTGTTCTGCTGAAAAGTATTTAGATATATCTTCATTTCTATAACCAAGTTTTTCAGCAACATAATCGTCAAGAAGTCCATGATCTTCTTGCATATCAGATAATGCTTTTTCAACTGCCGTTTTCATATTTGTAGGAACAAGAGTTCCTACTGACGTTGCTTTACTTGCTGGAGTATAAGCTGTTTGGTATTCAGTCTCTTTAACTTCTGGAGATTGTTGTCTCTTAGTTGGTTTCTTAGACTCTTCTTTTGGCGGGGTAGTGATAGACTCTTGCTGTTGGTCTTGCAAAAATCTTTTAAGATATGGTCTTATTGAAGCATCAAACTGATTAGCAAGATGCTGGACAAGCTCTTTAATTGTAAAGCCTGCCTCTTTTGCGTGCTGCCATGCACTTTGGAAATATGGTTTAGCAGCTTGATATGTTTCTTCATTGAAAACAAAACCTGATGACAAAGTGTTCTTAGGTGTGAATAATGCTGATAAACCTTTTACAGCATCTTGAACCCCTTTGACAGTTTCAATACCTGCTTTCTTTGTGAGGTCTTTTGTTGTTGGTTTTTTCTTTTTAGTCTGCCCGAAATCTGGTGCAACTATATGAATATGGTCTTTAAGGAATTGCTCAGGTGTTTGTTCAGTGGTTTTATTCTTTTCTTCTTTACTCTCTTCTTTTCCAAATACATCATCAAGTATTGAATCAAGTTCAGCCTCAGAAGTATTTGCAAGCTCTTCCTCTATACGTGAGCGAACGTTCCCGCCCATATTAGAAGTCCGTTGCTCTCCCTTGACTTCAGATACTCCTCTGCCTCTGGATTGCTCTGTAGTATCGGCTTTATTGGGAAGTCCTGATTGATTATCGAGTTTAGAACCATCTGGTCTGTTAGAGTCAGATTCCACATTAGCATCTCGTGTGCCACGTTCTCCTTGTCTGGTGTCTGATAGTTTACGTCCCACATCTGACGCTCTATCCACATCTTTTCCCATTCCCTGACTATCTCGTCCGCTGTTAGATACCCCTCTTGTTCCTTCACTTCCTGATTGAATAACATTTGTATTTGACTGCTCAGTAAATCCAGAAACATTTCCTGTGATTTGATTACTGTTCCCTGTTTGACCCATATTGCTAACAGCCCAGCTTGGTCTCGACTGTCGTATTCCTTCGGCATCCACGCCAACATATTTTTCATTGAGTTTATCCTTTAATCCATCAAAAGTTTTTATTTTCTTAGGCAGTTCTGCACCGGGCAATCTTCTTGATGCTTTGCCTTTACCATGAATAACAATTACATCAACTGGCCACGCTGCCCCTTGTTTAGCATATAATTTACCTGATACTGTGAAATGGTCAACTACATTGTAATTACTATAAAGTGTTTTGTAAAATCTTACTTTATCGCCCTGCCTGTAAGACTCCAAACTCTTATCCTCATCTTTGGCAATCTCACTTACACTGCCAACAATCAATACAGCTTTACCGTCTGGCTTCATGGTCTCTAATGCTTTTAGAGCTATGGCATGGTCAATCTGTGTTGTGGTATATTGCTCATTGATTTTAAACTTAGCAGTTTCGCCATTCTTATCTTTCACTGTTCCAAAAGGAGGATTGGCTATAACTACATCTTGAGATTCTGCTTTTTGCTCTAATTGTGTTGCATCTTTAGTTGAAACATTATGTCCTTGTCGCTTTAAAAAATTTGCTCTAATCCCATTAATTTCATTAGCAATAACATTTTTAGGATTTGCACCAATGATTAAAGCACCATTACCAGCCGTTGGTTCAAAGACTGTGGTATTCTGGTTTATCCCTGCAAGTTCAGAAGCAATATAAGCCAAAGATAAAGGTGTTGAATATGCCTGATTCTTAATGCTTGTAGATGTTCTGGTGTTAAGGTTTGGCATTCTATCTTGAAGGTCAAGCAGTTTATCAAACTTTTCTTGAGGGGTTATATTCTCTTGAACTATCTCTCTTGCAACTGTAACTGCTGCTGCTTCTATGGTCTCTTCAAGTTGTTTTGCCTTTTCAGTTCCAGCATTAAAGAGTTTACCGTCAAATTGTGATGCGTGTTTTCTGGCTTCAACAATACTGTTATAGTTACCACCATTTCTTAAATGATTAGCCACGAAGTCATGGAGGTTCTTTGGTTTAGTGTCTGCTTTGGGAGTATCATATCCTGAAAAACCAGATATTTCATTTAAAGATATTTCATCTTCTTTGACATCTTCACCAAATAAATGCTTTAAATCTTCCTCTGTTGCAACTCTACCCTCTGACTTGGCTTTTATATAATCAGCATAATCATAAACAAGTTTAGGAACTTTATAACCACCAACATAATAAACATTAACCTTACCGCCTTCTTTGACTTTCTGCTCATGTTCTCTTTGCTCTTCACCTGTAGCTTGATTGAACTGCCTACGAGTCCACTCTTTAACTTTATCCTCTTGAAAAACTTTCAGTTCTACTTTCTCATTGAGAACAAGGTCATCTATCTTTTCTTGCATTGACATAACCTTACCATCAAAACGATAAACCTTTTTCAATGCTTTTTCTGTATTGGCTAATTGCATTGGAGATAAATCTTCTCCATGCCCATTTAGCTTATCTAATCTCTCTTTGAGTTCATTTTGTTTAGCCGTTTTTTCATCTAAAACTTTTTGGTCTTTTTTCTGTTGTTTGCTTTCAACCCATTCATCATATTTAACAGGGTCAATACTGCGGATAGCTTGTTCAATGTTTTTATCAGAATTTAATTTGCTATATTCTATACCTGTATAATCACTGAATAATCTTAATGTTTTTTTATTATAATGCCGTAACCTGCCTGATAGAGAATCAAAGTTTCGTTGTTCTACAGCATCAATCAAGTTGTTTGCAGATTTTTTAAAAAACTCTTTGCTTTGTTCTATTTTTTCTTGCGAGTATTCTTCACCACCAGCTTGCTGATTTTGTTTAACATCAAAATCAAGCATGGATTGAACATATCTATCAACGGCTTTAGGAGTCTCTTTAGCAGCATCAGCTTTGCCAGCATTTAACCAAGATTTTATAGCATCAACTCTCTTCTTGTGGGCTTCGGGTGTAAACCTGCCTTGTTCATGTGCTACCGAGTCTCTCTGTTCTTTGGTAATATAGCCATCTCCAAATAACCGTTCTACTGCTGCAAAAGATTTGTGTGGAGCAGTCTTACCTTCTGCTTTATCCCAACCATCAAAAAATTGTTTTGAATAACCTTCTGGCAATGGTTCGAGTAAACCGTTTACGGTTTCAGTCTCCCCCTTCTCCGTGCCTTGTGGCTGTGCTGGCTTGCCGTATTTCTCTTGCAGGTCGGGATAGTCTGCAAGAACTGAGTCGGGGACAGACTTGCTTTTTTTAAGTGCATTTTCAACCAATGTTTTATGCCCGTTTCCCCATACCTTTAAGTGTGTCCCCATTCCTGATTTAGACTCTGTATTTGGATTCAAACCTGTTTCTTTATTGCTCCACGATACAAACTCCTCCCTCGTCATCTCCCACGCCTCTTTAGCCTGTGGCTGCGGGGCTGTGTCGGCTTTTGCTATAAAATCATCATAAATTTTCTTATGGCTTTCATAGTCAGCTATATCTTCTTTAAGCTCCGCATCATCTTTAAACTCTTCCATTGCAAGCATTTCTTTATATCCCTCATAAGCCTGCTTATTCTCGTCAAGATACCTCTTAGCTTCTTTAACAACCTCTTGTTTATATGAATCATTTTTATAATCATAAAAAGCATCTGGAGTATTTGCCAAATTCTCAAAGGCTTTATTGGCGTATTTGATATTAGGATTATTGTCCTCTGGAGTTATTCCTTCCACCTTAGAATCTTCAACTATTCCTGCCTGATTTGTGAGATTTTCACTAACTGCGGGGGTAGTCTCTCCAAATATCTCTCTGGCTCTCTCTCTTGCATAATTATCAACAACTGCATCATCTTTATATTTAGCTTGCACTGCTTCAATAGAACCAATCTCTTGAATCTTTTTATCAATAAAATCTTTTCTCGCATCATCTAAAGTCTTGAACTTCAAACGAACAGTTGATTCAGTGGGGGTAGTCTCTGGCTCAATAGCTGCAATCTTACCCTGAACATTCTCCAGCCTCTTATTCAAATGCTCTTTGGTAGCATCATCTTTGGCGTTATCAATCTTGTTTTGTAGTGCTTGCTCTCTCTCACGGTAGCCAACCAACTTCTGACGCAGACCTTCAATGGTTGGCATCTCTTCTGTGGTTTCAGTCTCAACCGTGCTTTGTGCTTTGGTGATAAAACGCTGTAACCTATCAACCTTCTTTTGAGTCTTTACAGCTTCCGCTTCATCTTCTATGCCTGAATCTAACTTATCTTGAAGTGTTGTTAATTCAATCTCTGCTTGCCTAATCTTATCTTTATGGTCTTTCTGGAACTGTTCGCCTAACCTTTTCTGTTCTTCTTGTATTTGTGCTAAACGCTGTTCTTGCTTAGAACCTCTAACTGATTGTATCCCAGCATCAATATTCTCTTGCTGTTTCTTCCAATCGTCTTTAGTTTCAGATGGAGGGGTAAGGCTGTTTTGTTCTTCTTGATTTATCTTTTGTTGATTTGCATCTCTAAATTTATAATCTATTGTCTGTTTAACCTGATCAGTATAATCTATTTCTTGCTTTTTATTAGGATTGGCTCTTGAGTTCCATTCTTCATCAAACTGAGTTATCTCTTCTTGCTCAATTCTATTCTCGATCCCCTTCCAAGCATCAGCCATTTTAAATGTTAAGTCTGAAAATTCATTAGCTCTATCTGCTATCTTTTCAGATATAATCCTATTTGCAACATCTTTCAAAGCTGGCACATTATCGTGAATATCCCATATATCCTGCTCTTCAAACTCCCCTGTCTGTAACTTCTCACGCAAAAACATATCAGCATGGTCAAGCGTGAACTCTTCGCCATGTTTTTGACCAGTTGTAACCCATTCTGCAATTTGCTCTTTTTCTGGCTTATAAAGATTATCATCTTGAATAACTATCGGCTTCCCTGCTTCACGCTGTTTAATGGCATACTTCTCAAAGTTCTTAGCAGCAGTAGCATCAAAACCTTTAGCAGCTTCAACAACCAAACCTAAAGCACTATCAAATTGTTCTGGAGTTGAATTTGGATTGTTTAAAGTCTCTACAATTGCCTTTTTATTTCTTGATATACGGTAGTTATTAGTTGCAGCAGCACCGCCAAATACCAATGACATAAAGATAGTTGGGGCAATAACATCAGCTACATTCTCGCCAACACTGCCAACATCAACACCATATTGATTTGATATAGCAGTTTGAGACGCAGCTTGTGCAATTTCTGTAGCAGTCTCACCAGCCATTGAACTACCAAGAACTTTTAACGCACCTTTTACACCTTCTCCCTGTGTGATGCTTTTAATGATTCCATTCTTGACAGCTTTAGTTGCACCTCCGAATAACTTAAGATGTATTAAATCAGCTATAAGCTCCCCGCCAGCCTCAATACCACCATGTATATTAGCAAGTTGAAAAGCCTCATCATCATCTAAACCATGCTCTTTAGCTTGTCTGTATTTCTCTTCTGCCGAACCAGCATAGAACAAAGTGCCAAGTGTAGCCAAACCAGCAGCACCGCCAGCAAGCCCACCAGCAACAGCACCAACTCCCAAACCTGCAACCATAGGGGCAGCAGACGCAACAAGATTTTCGGGACCGTAAGCAAACATTCTTCTTGGAGAATACCACTCTGAAATCTCTGCTTGCTTAGAAGGGGCTATATCATCTCTGAATTTATCTTGATATTTGTTTGAGAATTGTTCCATTGATTGACCTGCACGCTCTACAACATCAACCCCACCGTCAGGGTCAAGCCATTGCAAACCCTTACCTGCCATAGCGGGTAGTTGAACAAAACCTCTTGCAAGAGATTTAACACCCTCTTTCCATAATGGAGGAGCTTGAGTTTCAATCTTTTTACGCCCTAAATCTTCTAATTGTTCAGCCGTAATTGGTTCACCATATCTTATACCGTCCCGATTCTTAACCCTCTCTTGAATAGCATTAAAGCCCTCTCTCAATATATCAGGGTCTCTGTCAGAATGTTTGGAAATAAACCTATCAAGCTGTGAAGTTGTGGACTTAGGAGTAACAAAATTTTGTTGAGCCTCTTCTTCCTCATCATCAGGAATGTTGGTAAATTCAGAGCGGGGCATGATGCTCAATATCTCTTTAGCGGAATATTGACGGCTTGCAGTTTTGTTTAAATCATCAAGATAAGTCTTAAAATCAATAGGCATTGTGCTAAAATCTCCTGTATAAAATAAAAAAAGCCCGTGAAAGCTATTTATGTTATAGCTTTCACGGGCTTCAAGATGTCCTAATAATTAGTAGGGTCTATCGGTGTCCGTTATATTTGACTGTGAATAAAGGTAATATAATATTTTTTTACTACCAACTATAATTTTGCCTTAGATATGACCCCTTTGATTTTTCAACATTTTTAAGAGATTTATTTTTATAGGTATTAAACCAATCACCTGCTACATCAAAAGGTGTTTTATCTAACCAACTTTTTTGCTTGTTGTTAGCGACCGATGGCTGTGTTGTTGGTGACACGGCAACAGGACTCATCATATTACGTCTTGCACCATTATAAATATCATTAGAATATTGTCCCATTGTTTGAGTTGGAGCGAGTTCAGAACCCTGCATATTACTATTTGGAGCAATGCGTGGATTGTTTAATCTATTCTTCTGAACATTAGATTTAACATCACCCCACCCTGTTATGGCATCTGCATTAGTTTGGTTTATACCAAACCGCATTTTACCCGCAGCATCTCTTGACATAGAAACGTTTTGATTAAAATCCATATCTCTTCTTTTCTTATCAGCAACCCACGCATCACCCGCTGACATAGTTCGCTCATCTATATCTTTTACACCAAATTGGCTACGCATCTTAGGGAGCATTTCACCAACAAAATCCTCAAAGTGAGTTTTATCAGTAGGGTCTCTGTTTTCGTATGCTTTTGTTATAAGCTCAAGAATCTCTTTATCTCCAACCTGCCCACTCTTCCCTCTCTTCCCCCGCAAGTTACCACTACCATCATCACCCGCAGCCATGCCACCATATAAGCCAGCATAAGTATCAGGATTCATGTTGCCAGCCTGCACGTCAAATAGATGCTTACGCCTATAATATTCGTTATCAGCAGCATCGTCATATTGCTTTTTCTGTAAATCCATTTGCCGAGATTGTATGCCATGATTCTGGTCTAACTGCCTCTGTATTAAATCCATCTGCCTTGTATCATAGGATTTCTTGTACTCAAAATCTCTTGATTCTTTTTCTTTTTTCTCTTTTAATAACTTATCAAGCTGGCTATTCATTTGAGATATAAACTGATTAAAATCAAAAGCCATATCACACCTCCTCTTTGTAAAAAGAAATTGGTAAAATTATATATGTTTCTTCTGTATTATCTGGTGGCAATACCATATTCCCCCACATAAACGATACTGTATTGAAGTTATTAGTTACGGTTGATGTTTTTAAAATCCCTACACGTTCACCAATATCATAATCTTTAAAATCTGATGAATCAATCTCTACTTCATAACCACAAATCAGGACTTTAAATAAATCTCCAATTCCACCGCCTCTATCCTCTTCTGGTATTATATCTGTAATTACACCAGATGTTAAGTTATGTGTTTCAACATAATTTCCAGCATAAAGAAAAGGACTTGTTTTTTGAAACCACCAAGCATGAGGAGGCAAAGCTAAAGGCTTTACGAGAATACCTACAAATTCACCCGGTACAGGGAATTTCTCTTCTTTGTTTATCCAATACCTAAACCAAAATTGAGGCGATACATCATTATAATAGTCTGTACTAATTGGAGTAACATTAAGATATTCAACATTCCCCCTTTTATCCTTTGGTATGATATACCCGCTTTCTACAATATGATCTCCAAAACAATAATTTTTGCCTGTGTTATTATCTGCTGGCGTGAAAAAGAATTGACTGGTTGAGTCTAATATCGGTTTGTGTTCATTTTTTAAATTAAAATCTTCTATCTCTAACTCAGTTTGCTTTAATATAGATATAACCTCCATAACTCCCAACTGCCCAACTGGAAAGGCTAAATATCCAACAGAAGCATCTCTATCAAATCCATATCTTGTATCTGCACCAGCAGATTCACATTGAGCAGGTATTGTTGGACTCCACATTTCATAAGCCATAAGGTGGATAAAGAACTCAGTATTAGCTTGCCAATATGGGTCAGGTGTTTGCCATTCCCAATATCGTGGTTCATATAAAACTAAACTTTCCAAATCTCTCAAAAAAGAATAAGGCTTTACGCCTTGTAGCTTATCTTGTAGAAAACTCAAATTATCATTAAGAAACTCATCAGGGATATGGTCATATCCTTCAAGTGCTCCACTAAGCATATTAACTTTATGCACAAAATACCACAAATCATAAGCAATAGGCGAATATATCTGTTTTAGGATTTCTGATTTTGTTTGACCCGAGAGAATTGCATCAGCAGGTTCAAGCATAGTCATTGGTTTACCATACCTATCTACCAATTCACCAAGAACATCACCAGAACCAGCGACACCTTTAAATCTATTTACTAATGTTTTTAAAAAAGTATCAGAAATCATTAATCAAACATCTTTCCCTATCTTGTGTATCAAGGTTGTAATAATATCTGCTGCCATTAATTCTTCCATTGCTTTAATCTCTGCCTCTGAAATTTCTTTAGCCTTAGCGGTTCTTGTTTTGCTTGTCTCAACTTGTAAATCAGTCAATGTTTTTAATGGCTCTACCTTGTCATTAGTTAAGTCTAAATCTATTTGAGAATTATCAACCCTCTCCTGATAATTCGCTAAAGCCTCATCTGTCCTTTGGTTTAGCTCATCAATTTTCAACTGTCCCTGTGTTTTTAGGTTTTCTATTTCTGATTCATTAAGTTCTTTATAGTTATCTATAGTGGTATCGAGATTCTCTTTTTCAGTATCAATTAATTCTGTTTCTTTTTCGATTAGTTCAATCTTTTTAGGATATATTTCTAATTTCTTAACTTCACCATCATATTCTGCCTGTTCTATGGTCTTTTGAGTATTTAAAATATCCTCTTCAATCAAACCAAGATTGATATTGGCAATTTCTCTATTGATGCCGAGTTCCTCTTTTTGTAAAGATAACTGGTCAAGCTGGATTTCATTTTGTTGGTTTTGAACTTTTGAAATGTCAATTGACACATCAGACGTTCTTAAAGACTCTTCTTCTATGGATATATTAACTTTTGCTATATCAAGCTGTGTGTCTGCTAATTCTATCTGTAATCTACCAGTTTTTACTTCACCATCAGCATATAAGTTTAATGTATCTAATTTGGTTTGAGCAATGGATTTTAAAATATCTGTTTGCTTCATACCTGTTTCAACAATCTGTAATTGCACCTTAAGGATATCAGAACCGATTTGGAGTGCTTTTAAATCAGTTTCAAGTTTCTGCCTTAACTCCTCTTGAGTCTGAATATTTATATTATCTATCTTTAAAGGTATCTCATTATATTCATAAGTGGCTCTTGCTAATCGGTTGTCCATCTCTTGTAGTTCATTTTTTTTATTTGCAAGTCGAGTATTAGCTTCTTCCAGTTCAAGATCTAATTTCTTCTGGCGATTAGTCGCCTCTTGCAAACTAAGATTGGCTCTTGCTAATGATAATGTTTTATTCGCAAGGTTATTATTAGCCTCTACGATATTAATATCTTGTCGAACCAGCTCATTATTTTTACGTTGAATATCCAAGCCAATACTAACTAAATCACCCTGCTTTGCTACAATCTCAACACCTTTTTTATCTATATCAAGCTGCTTAAAATCCAACTCATTCTCAATATTAACGAGTTCGTTAGCTTTTTCTATAGTCGCAACATCTAATGACTTTATCTCTATCTGATTTTTTATCTGGTCAAGCTCTACCCGTTTTAACTCTAAAATATCCTCTTGCTTAGATATCTGAATAGTTGCAATGTCAGCATCACGGTCAATGAATCGTGCGTCCATTGTAGATAATTCAGCATCTTTTAAAGTTCTATCTATCTGCTGTTTAGTAATGTTTAAATATGTATTTTCAACATCAAGGTCTTTATAAGATAACTCAATATCCTTTTTGCCTAAATCAATATCAACTTGAGCTAATGATAAAGCATTTCTATCAACATCAACTGTTTTACGGATTAAATCAATATCCATGTTCGCCAAATCAATATCTTTCTTGATAAGGTCAACATCAGATTGTAATATCTGAATATCCTTTTTCGCTATATCAGTTTCTGCTTTGGCTGCTGATAATTGTTTTTGTGCAACATCTAATGACTGAAGTTGCAAATCAACCCCCTCTATCATTATCTGTGCATCAATAGTTTGAATCTTAGCTTGGATACTTCTCTGTGCTGATAGTAGCCTTGCCTGTGCGGTCTCTATTGCTTTCCTATCAGCCTCTAATGCCTGAAACTTAGCGTCCCACTCTTCAGCTTGTGCATCAATCTCAGCACGCTTTGTATCAAGCTCTCTTGCATGAATAAGAGAATCAATATCGTTTAAGTATCTCTTGGTTACTAAATCTATTAAAACTTTTTGCGAATCAGCGTCTAACTCAGCCATACGGCTATTATAATTATCCAATAATAGTGCTAATTCAAAATCTTGATAGGCTATAAGGTATCTATGTCCATTAAGATATGCACCACTATATAAACCAAATAAAATAGCCCTCTCTAATGTTTGATGAGCCTTTAGCCTTGACTGGTGTTTAAATGGAGTCCAAATTTTACGCTCAATAGATGCAGATATATTAAACATTTTATCAATCCTCTGATGTTAGTAAATGGCTCAATCTTGCAGTAACGCCTTCCTCTGCTGTTTTAGCTTCTACTTCACTTTTTATTTTTTCAATCTGTGTCTTTGCGTTCGCCTGTATCGCTCTTCGCTCTTCTTCTTCAAGAGTTGTCTTATTCTCTATCTGTGTGTCAAAGTCTGTTTTTTGTGCAAGTTTTCTATTATTCTTAACAGTCTCAAACGATAACTCTCTATTTGTATTAATATTCCCTTTAGCTTCTTCCCAAGCTGTCTTATAATCTGTAAAGTTATCAATCTCTTGATTAAACATATTTATTTTATGCTCTAATGACTGTTTGTCCAAAGATAACTCTTTTTCTTTTAAATCTATTACAGACTCTTGTTTGTCCTGTTCTGCGTCAATAATATCTATCTCATAATCAATCTTATCTTCAACCAACTCGGCTAAATTAACTCTAATCTCTGCTATGGATTGCTTAATTAGTGCTTGTCTCTCTTTTGATAATATATCATTATTGTAAGCTGTAAATAATAGTGGGTAAGCCGAGCTAAGAGAAGTAACTTTATTAGTCACAAAACTTGATAAAGCTGATGCCAGCGTTTGTAACTGAACTAATAACTCCTGCTTATTAGCTAAAGTCTCCATAGTTTGTGATAGTAACTCTTGATTAGCATCTATAACCCCATGTTTAACATCAAAGATTTGTTGCTGTATTACTATTTGTTCTAATACATGATCTGCATAGTTATTTATTTGCTCTATTAACGCCTCAATCTCTGGCTGTAAATTATCTACCGAATAGTTAATAACTGCTTGCTCTGCTGCAATGAGAGCATTATCAGCTTGAAGTTTTAAAAGGCTGTTAGAATAAACATCATTAAAAGACTCTAATGTCGCCCTCTTAGCAGAATACAACTCATCAGTAGCATTAGTTATCCCTTCCATTGCAGTTATGGTATCTCTTACCATTTTTGCAACATCTTCTGAAATCATTACTATATTATTTGCAACACCTGAAATCTCTTTCTCTTTTTCAATAAGAGAATCATAATTAACTAACAAAGCTGCTTCAGCATTAACAACATCTGTCTGTGCATCTATTATTGGCTTTTCAGCCTCTATAACTTCTTTAGTGGCATCTAATAAAGCTATCTCTTTATCAATAACTGTTTGCTCAGTAGATAATAGATTAGTTCTCTGTTCTATCAAACTGCTCTCAATCTCTAAAATCTGTCGCTCCTGCTCTACCATTTGACCAAACATTGTAATCAATTCACTCTTTTGATTTGCAATATTTAGATCAGACTCTAAGAGTATTAATTTAGCATCAAGAATGTTTTGTTCAGAACTTAACAATCCTGTCTTGGCATCTATAATGTCATATTTACCACTAATGGCATCTATCTTTTCAGTTGAAAACTTTATATCTTGCATTGATAATGTTATCTGTTTTGCTGCAATAGAGTTATCTATTAATAGTGTCTCTCTTGTTTCGCTGTTTAATGCTCTTAAAGCATCAATAACCGCACGGCTCTTACTCAATAAAGAAAACTCTTTATCCAATAATAGATAGTTTTTTACTATAACTGCCTTTTGACTCTCTGCTACCTCATACTCTTTTGAAACTATATTTTGCATATAATCCACAATCTGACGTTCTTTATCAAACATCAAAGATGCTTTATCTAATAACTGATACTCTTTATCAACCATACGTGTCTCAATATCAATCAACTCTTGGATATATGGCAATATCTCAAGTTTCTTTTGAGCTGTAAGTATTTTAGCCTGTGCAAGTCTTATCTCATACTCACCTGTTGTTGCATCTAAATCTTCAATCTGTTTTCTATATCCTTCAATCTCTAAATCAATTGCAGCCTTAGCCTCAATTAATAAGTTGCCACGCTTTGACACTTCAAGAGCAAGTAACTTTAAAGCATCAAAATCAAGAGACCTTGCGTGTTTGACATCTGCTAACTCTTTTTCCCAATCAGCAAATAGACCAGCTTTTTCAAGTTCCCAATCAATAGCAGCCGATTTATAAGCCAAATCATAATCAAGACCTTTTCGCTTTAAGTCCTGATTTACCATCTCTTCTAATAGTTTATAATTGAGATCTGATAATTTCATCTTAGTATCAATCTCAAGCTCATTATTTAACTCATACATAAATCCAGGCTCAAAAGAGAAGTTTCTACCAGCAACACCAGACCACGCCTGCCGTCTTGCCCTTGCAAATTCTTCTAATACTTGACCCTTATTTCTTATGAATTGGCTTGTCTGCATATTAATTACCCCTTGCTAAAATCACTGGTATTAATTTCATAGATTCCAACACTTCAAAGTCTGAAACTGAAATTGTCCACTCTCTACCCTTTACTGTCCTGCTTGCATCAGCCATGCCTTTATTGTCTATGGTATAAGCCTTCCTTACTCCATCAGATTCCATAACCAATAATGGATTATCACCATCAATAGTAAGATATGCCTTTCTAAACTTCTTTTTACTTGGCAATCCAAAATCTGTGTCATGCAATATCAAACCAGTATGAATATCACTACCATTGTCTGTGTCGCCTGTTATCTCAAATATCCCCAAGCTATTTGCAGCAAAAGCACGGTTGCGAAAAACACAATATGAGTTAAAGCTAAAATTGCTATAAGCTGACGGGTGAAACTTAGAAGTGTTTAAGACAAAGCACTCATAGACCTCTCCGTCTAAAATCATTGTGAGATTTACGCTTAACATCTCCTGAACTGTTAAGCCATATCTGCTATTACTGGCAACATCATCTACAATATCAAGAGACTCAAGAGCCACAAGAGCAAATTTGCGTGAACCTATAACATCATCAGCAACACTTAAGCTCTCTGAAAGTATCTCAGCTATGATACTCACAACAGATACAGTATCAGCAACTCCTAAAGAATCTTCAACAGACTCTAACAGGTAAAACATCAATGATGCTGTATCACTCATTGTTATGGTCTCTGATACATTCCTATTCCAAACTCCAAGTATCTCAAGCGTTTCAGCAAGAGTTAAGCTTTCACTAACAGCCTCATAAATTGCATTAACAGCTAAAGCAGCATCTTCAATGCCAACTGTCTCAACTAAGCTGATAAGCCATTTTGCAATAGCCTCATCAGTGATAAGAATAGCATCATCAACACCTAATGAGTATTGAGCTATTACATTTAAGCTGTCTCTAACATTGATATACTCAGCAATCTCACCATAAATAGTAGCAATAAAAGCATCATCAACACCTAATGATTCTGATAGATTTAAAAGCCATGAAATAATAACATTATCAACAGCAACAAGACTATCAGCAACAGCAACATTGCGAATTGATAAAGCATTTAATGACTCAACAATATTTGCAAAGTCAGATACAAAGATTGAGAATTGTGGAGTTGCAGTATCAGTTGAAATTAAAGACTCTGTAATGGATAACAACCATTTGGCAATAGCACTATCAACAGCATTTACACTATCTGATAGAGATGCTGATATAGATTTGCTGCCAATTATAACATCTCTTATATTAAGGTATTCTTGGATAAGTAAAAGTAATTGGGGATTTGCAGCATCAACAACGCTTAAAGACTCTTCGATGCTACCAAGTAAGACCTTTAAAAGTATTGGAGTATCAATAACCATAACATTATCATTTATGGTTGCATTGCCTGAATATTGCGGTGTGGCTGCATCAACAGCTTGAAGGCTCTCTATTAAAGTTATCAACCTGTTAGCTGTAGCACTATCAACAACAACAAGACCATCTGCCAGTTGCAATATTAATGAAGATTTTACATTATCATATAAACCTAATCCATCAAGAATTGTTATAACATCGTATATCTCTTTTGCTGTGATTGTCTCAGATACGCCTAATGAATCAGCAACACCAAGTAAATATATCCTAAATGGTGTTATGGTCTCTGTTAAGGATAGTGAATCATCAATTAATAAACCATTTAAAGAAATTGAATTTTGCGAACTGTCAACAATAACCAACGACTCATTAGTTATTAATTGATAATTAACCACAACACTAACATCATCAGCTATTCCTAAAGATTCATCATCAATAGTTCTGTTCCATTCTATGTAGTCATATTCTACTGAATCAGTAACATCTAAAGACTCAGATATACTTCCCTCGCTCTCTGGATCAATCACAATCAAAGTTAAAACTTGATCATCTACAACATCAGACGACACATGCTGTGCTATCTGACCATCAAAAACCAGTGTGCTGTTAGATATTGAGGCATTGTAAGTTGTGTCTGTAATAGTATCCGTTGAGAAATAAATCTTAACATTTTTAATACCGATGCCCAGAGTATCACCGTACCAATGATGATTATTAACAACAATTCCGTTTATAGATTGCGTGTTATTAAAAACGCAAATCAATCTTTGATCAGTAATTTGATTCGCACCACTGTAGTTGTCACAATCTGAGTACCATTCGTTATTAAGGTCTATCCCTGTTTTTGATAAAGTAGTGTCAAAAGCATTACGAGGATGCGAATTATCATCTAAATAATTATAAGTTGTTGCATAGGCAGTAAAATCAGATGCAGTTAAAGAAATCACATCAGAATCAGTATTTAAAAACTCAATACTTCTCACTGCCATTCCCCATTCTGTAGCGTCCCAATTATCCGCTATATCAATAACTACGCTTTTAACATTGCTGTAACTCATACAATCTCTCTTTTAGATTTTTTTAATAACTCTATGTAAAATAAAAACGCTGCCAATCTGAAGTATATTGGACATCACTGAAGACATCTTTGTTTCGCAAATCAAAAGTAGCACATATATTCCCTTGCCCTAATGTTGCATAAGATTCAGGTATGGTAAATAATGGTACAAAATAATATTCTCTTCCAATAGTGTTACCGAGTGAATCTCGTAAATAATATTCTGCAAATAACCCTCTTTCCTGCCCTAATGAAAAAAGAATTGATGAGTCGTATGTTAGATCATAACCTGGCGGGGGCTCGTCTGGTAACCGGCAAAAATAATCATATAAAGAAGGGTTAATTATTCCCTTTTCTCCAGTGGTCTCGTATGTATTTTGTTGACCGTATGTAGTGGAATGCACCAAAGAGCCTTTATAGTAATAGGCTTCTACAGTCCTTTCGTAAGTGATGGTATGAGTTGCTTCATATATAATAGGCCATTCCAAAGCCTCTGGTGATGAATTATTTAATGTTTTATATGCCCCATTTGATAAAATAGGAAGAGGCGAAGTTCTTTCTCTCACTGTATAATAATAATGGCTGGTTTTGAGAAATGTTGTTATTCTAACATAGTCATCATGATCTCCCTCTATTATCTCATCACTTATTATATCTTCTGTTACATAAGAACTCCCTCCGCCAGCTAAATAAATATAAACTTTTCCTGTAAAATAGTCATCGTCATTATTGTTATCTTTATTATCTTCTTCATTTTCTTTTTTAACCAAGCAAATAGACTGACTGCTATCTCCTGTTAGAGTAAGATACTTATCAGTTGATATATATCCGCCCTTGTAAGCGGTTAGGTGGATATTGATTGATAGATTATCCTGCTCTACACCATCTGGTATCTCTATGTAAAAAACAACAAGACCACTTTGATTTGTCCTCTCTGACATCTCAATAGTGGTCTCTTCTATCACCATACTTATACCAATGTTTACATCTGACAGCAACTCACCAGTAGAGCAATCTGTAACTATAATAGTTAATTCAAATACAGTAGCACATTTACGTTTTAAGCCAATATGAGCTATGACAAACTTTTTACCGCTCTCTATTGTGCCATCTATCAACTCACTTAAAACAACAACATCGTCATCTTCCTCAAAAGCCTTAGCACCATTTTTTAAAGCACCATTTGGCAACTCCTCAGCATCAGGATTGCAATGGTAAAAAATAGGCACTCCATCAAAAGAACTTTCTCCAATAGTAATATTACAGGTGTCAGATTTTTTATCAACACCTGTAATATTACCTTGTAGATACTCATACTGTTGGAGTTCTCCAATATTTGCAAAGTTCTTTAATGGCATGGAGTATAACCATTATCAAGATGTGGTCATGGTTATTGCGTAGGTAATCGCCAACTGATCGTTATCTTCACACGCTTTAGCTGTGGTAAACCTTTTTGCACAAATCAATGTGCCTGTGGTTGCTGTTTTAGCTTGAGAGGTTGCAAGGAACGCACCATAAACAGTGATACTTGCTGCTATGGTAAACTCTGCTTTAGAGGCTGCATTTGTGCAACTGGCAGTTGAAGTTGTGGCAATGGTATAGGCTGGTCTGTTTGTGGCTGGTGAATCATAATCAGCATCAAGGCACTCAGTAAACCTACCACCAGAACCAAGAGCACCAGCAGCAGTATCGGTTAAGGCTGGAGTTACATTGCCCTTAAAAATACCACAATAAATAGCTGCTGGATCAGTTGCATCTTTAAAATAAACATTTAGAATATTCGCCATACCCTCAGTTGTGAAGGTGTTACTCCCCTCATCACACTTTGCAAGCAATACCCCTTTTCGCCAATGCTCAGTCCAAACGTGCCCGTGCATTGTCAAGTTAGATTCTTGAATATGCTTTAGTGCATAATCAATCTCTTTTCTGTCAGTAATTATATTACCCATAATATAAAATCCTTTATGTTTTCAAAAATATTATTCAATACGAACACCATTACGCCAAACCTCACAAGTAACCTCTTCTTGCATACCAAGCACACTTGAATCTGATTGTTTAGCCAAGTTATTTGTAGGTATCTTGCCAGTGGCTAAGGCGTTTCGTAACATTGCGTCATAACTACCAAAAGCAGAACCAGAAACACCAGTATCAGCACTGGTTAAGAACTGGAACTCCCCACCTTTTTGTCTATATAATGAAGCCCCACGTTTAGGGCTACCCATCTTTATTTTATGCTTTGTTAAGTTAAACAACCTACCTGATACATTACCTGCAACTATCCCCTCAACTGTTCGCCATACTGGAACATCAACAAACCCTTTCTCTGCCGTGCCCAATATATCCCCAAGCTCAGGGAGATTATTACAATATGCCAATGTGCCCTTAATACTACCAGCACCCGCATTTACTTGACTCATCTGTGTAGGCTCACTGCCACCTAAAAATACAGTCCTGTTTGCCATACCAATAAACAAACCAGTTGATACTACTGCAATCAAGGTTATATCTGAATCAAACTCAAAATAGTTTGATGCTAACTTAAACCAACCATATTGATATGGCTCACTATAATATAGTGTCTTGCCATCAGCCCCCCACACACGCCCAAAAGCAAATGTTAAGCATGTGAGAAATGGCGGAGGCGAACACATAAAAGAAGGTAAAGGCTCAACTGTTGGTATCTCCACTATTGTTGAAACATCTCCAACAAGAGTAAAGGTATATCCATCATTGTCAGTTGCCCAAACAAGAGAATTAGCTGGACGATTTAAAATCTGAATACCACTGTTATCACTATTTAAAGTGATGCTTGAAATCTGACTATTGCCAGATATTGCACCTGCAGCAGTATCTAAGTTGGTTAAGACTACGTGATATGTGCCAGATAGTAACCCCCCATCTGTGCTAATGAGTATCGGCTGATTCGGTAATGTTAATCCCCATTGTGATATACTCTTTGTGTTGTAATCATATATCCCGCTCCAATATCGGTTTGAGATATAGACCTTGTTTTCCACCAGAACATAATCCAAAGGCTCACTACCCAACCCATCAATAGTTGTTATAGACTCAACCTCTCCAGTTGATATGTCATACAACACACCATTTGCAGCACATAACATGCAATACTCACAAGCCCATAAACTATGAGCACCAATCAACTCTATATAGGCTGTAATTCCATCACGCTTATTAACTTTGCCTGAAGCATCAACATCAGCATTAAATACAACTCGTGGCATTGCCACGCCCCTCTTAGCACTAAAAGAGCTGTTGATATTGTTCATACCGATAAAACTATTGATGTCAATCTCACCCATTAGAAATCGCTCCAGCTATTTGTCCTTGTTAATCCATAATACTCAGGCTCTCCATCTATGCCGATAAATCTTATAAACGTCTCCATTGCCTCATAAAATTTCTTTTCGTGATAAGCATAACCTCGACCGACTGAATCCTCTCCATCTTCAATCCCCTCTCCAAATATCTCTTTGCACACCCAATGCTTAAGTAATGGCTTTGCTAAATGAGAAGGTAAACCCTCTGGCTCATCTGTCCCCTCAAACATTGTTGCAGGCTTTTTGTAATATCGGATCGTGATGTCAGTTGGAGCGGAAGGTATCCCCTGATAATAGAGCTTATTACCCTTGACACATGCTGTGGTTACTATACCAACAAGGGATAAATCCTTTTTAATGGCAGTGTTCAAAAACAGATTAAAGCTGTAATAATCACCGCCATTAACAGGGAAGATTCTATAGTCTGCACTGTCTGACACATAAAACACATTGCGTTGATAATCAGAGGGAAGAGCTATATATGGCTCTGTGGTTGATGTTTGTAATGTTGTAATGGTTTGCAAATCTGGTATAGGAGGCGATATATCTCCATTAGAGACAATCACGCCCCCAGCTATTGCCTGCAAACCATCATTAATTAGACCATCAATCTCAAAGTCTACAAACTCATCATCTGCCAATACTCGTTTTATAGAGCCTCTTATGTCAGCTAAAGTTGCCATAGATTAAGCCAGTATCGGAGTCTCAACCACTGTCGCATACGGATCAAAACCAATCATTACAGTTGCCGATCCAGGTGATCCAGTAGGAGTTAGCAGTATAGATTTATGAGCCTCAGTTGTGCTAAGAGGATCAAAAACCAAATCTTTGTTAGTTGAATTAGGCACGCCAGTCTCTACAACAAGACCAGCAGTATTTGTAGCAGTAATTGTATTAACAGCAGTAGCACCTCTTGAGGCAACTATAGTATCGTTGACCTCAACTGTGTTGGTGTTAAATACACATTTCATCTCTTTTACTATCCCGCGTGTAGGAACTGGCACATACACAACGGCATCAGTAACATTTGCGTATAGATACATCATATCGTTTATATCCTTATATCTTAAAGTTTACATTTGCAGATAATAGAGAGTTACAACCATTGACCCTGCTGTGATAGCTGTAAAATCACTACCACCAGTTACGGTTACTCTTACTGTCTGCTCAGATGATGATAAAGCCACATTGTTAAGAGCCATTGCCCCAACTGTCCCCGCAGCAAGACAAGAGTTAGTTGTTACTCCACTAAATTTATCCAAATCACCAGATACCCCAACCTGCATTACAGCAGTTGTATCTCCAGTAAAACCAGTTGATACTACCGCTTTCCATGCAACAGGCACGGCTAAAGCTGGAAGTTTGGTTGTTATATCAATGTAGCCAGTTGCATTAGTATTGTCCGTAAAATCGTCAAAATCTAATGTTTGGCTGGTAATTGATTTTAAATGCACATCATCAGTAAAAAGCACAAAGTCAGATAATGGCTTTGTCTTTTTAGCTGAACCATACATATATACCTGTTTTGACATCACGCACCCCCCTTATTCTGCAACAGTGAGGTTAGTGTGGCGAACCTGCATCTGTCTATTAGAGCACATAAGATTACCAATAAAGCGTGTGTTAGCTGTCCAAATGTCAGGCTGTCCAAGAACTTCCATTGTTACCCATTTTGGAGTTGTAAAGTTTTTGTCTTTGTGTGCCCTCAAGTGCATGAAATTGAGATTCAAACAATCCATTACACCTGTGAGATTATCATCATAGTAAGAGTCGCTCACAATTGGAGCACCTCTAAATACAATATTCTCAAAACCAGCAACGTCTTTTATCTCTGCATTGTAGGTTATCTGATGTGGGTGGAGTGAAGCCTCAAAAGCATCTTTGAGAACTGTAGTTGTTACGCAAAAGTTAGGCAGCAATCCTTTAAATGTCCCAAAACCAGGAGCACGCCAAATCTTCTGCATAGTGGTAAAGTTAATATCTTCAGTGTCAGTAATTACATTGGCTTTCCATTGTGGAACTGAAGCCTCAGCAATTGCACCATACTCGGTTGATGTGTTTGTGTTAAACAGATCCCCAAGACCGTTAATGTGTTCTTCTGGTTTGTCGTGATCTGATGCACCTGCTATAATGTCATTAGCAAGCTGGATTCTTGCAGCCATCTTAATATCTTCAAGATATGCCTTAGTGAGTGAAATTGTTGCCTCTTCACCAGCGTTTTGAATCTGATCAAGAAGGTTGAGAGTGTTAGAACCAACAACACCAGAGTTGAGTTTAAATCTAATGTTATCCAAAAGATTCTTTTTGCTCTGATTAATTACAGTATTAACACCATAACCACCTCTGTTACTGCCCTGATATTTAAATGGTATCTTAACCATTAAACCACCATCTACAGTTTCATGTGGCTGAATATCCCAATTGCCAAGTGTAAAAGCGTTGTTTGTCAGTTTCCAAAGTAAAGCTGACTGTTTACTAAGAATATCTACTGGATCAGTCTGTAACCAATAATACTCAGTTGTTGCGTTTAGCTGTCCTATTGTAGCCATGATAAATTATCTCCTTATGAAGCACTCCTAAATGCCGCCCTTAATCCTTCGTCAAGAGCTGCACCAGTGGCTTTCGCTGTAGTTCTTACAGCTCCAGGTTGACCGCCTGTTTTAGTAACTACTTTACCAACCGCAGCCTCACCAGATTTGAGCTTTAGCCTATTACGAAAATCCTCATTTTCTGTTTTAAGTTGCTGCATCATCTGTTGTTGTTGCTGCAACTGTATCTCACGATATGCCAATACTGGATCCATCATGCCAGTCTTATCTTGCGATATGTGCATCTGGATTGCCTGTTGCATCTCAGGGGTATCAAAATCTGGATTAGCTGATTTCCAAGATTGCTGTGCTTGTTGTGCATCACGCTCTGATAGAGTTTTTTGAAACTGACTAATCAGCTTTTGCTCTGTCATAGTCTGCACTTTTTGAGCTTCCAAAGCTCTTGCTTGCTTATTGAGTTGTGCAAGCTGTTTGCCGTAGCTTGGGTCATCAACATCAAGCGATTCAATAGCCTTATCAATCTTAATCAACTCAGAATCAAAGTCTGGTGTTTGAGGAGCTTGATTAGCAGCTTTATCCTGTGCACCACCCATTGATTTCTCAATCAACTTTGTCGCCTGCTCAAGTTGCTTGCGTGTCATTCCAAGTTCATTACCCTGTCTATCAACAAGGGCTTTTAACTCCATGTAACCTTTTGCTGCCTCTTCAGGCGTTTTGTAGGTTGTTCCTGGAATTATCGGAGTATCAACTTCTGCACTCTCAACTTGTTCTACCTGTTCTACATCTGGCATCGTGCTCTCCTTCGCCTCTGGGCAGTTGCCTTGATGTTGTCCATATCATTAATGGCATCTACAATCTGTTATCCCTTATGGCTCTTTGTAATTTATGATATATTAAAAACACAAAAAGCCCGTAATCGTGGCACTTGTTAAAGTGTTCTCCACAATCACGGGCTTTTAACTATCGCTATTCGCATTATGCTTTATAGCGGGTTATTAGTAACCGATTTGTTGTAATGCTAAGAAAAATTATTACTTAAAAATATTCACCGCCTATTCTTACATAATTATCTCCTTCTATATAAATTACAGCATCATCAATATTATCTACTGAATTATCTCTATAGTCTGAATGGTAATTTACAATTTTAACTTCTATGTCTCCATATTGTTCTAACATACAGCCGAGTCTTTGTATAACTTCGGATAAAACCATCATATAAACACAACCTCAATTAAAAGTTAAAATTATTGATACTATATTAAAACTAAGTCTTGAAAAATGCAAATATTATTTTTACATACCTTCTTTAATAGCAAATCCCCTGCTAATTCCACCAATCCCGCCTTGATTTGCGTGCACCTCGATTGTAATGGTAGCCATACCTGTTGGCTTATCATCAAGCCATTTACTTAACTGCAACATGATCCAATCTGGCAATACAGATAACTTAGCCTGTGTCTTGTCTGCACTTGTCTTGCGGATTGTGATTATCTGTGGTTGCATATCACTTGCTCTTATCTTGCTGGCTCTAAATTGTTGCGTTTTAAACATTCCCTATAATCCTTCCTTGACTCCCAACTTCTTTCATGTGCTGGCTTAATCACTTCTTCTGCCGATTTGAGCCATGACACATCATTTGCACTATCACATTGAATCGCTGATTTGCTGATTATCTTTTGAGCCATGATACCGCAATAATCACATTTAATGTGCTCAGGGCAATCTGCTATCTTGTAGGTTGACTCTGTTATCTTACCGCAATGATAACATTCATATTCATACGTTGGCATATCTCACCTATTTCTTTTTAGCTGCTGGCTTTTTAGTTGCTGGCTTTGATGAAGATTGCTTTTTCTGTTCAACTCCAGCCCTCACGTCTGGATTCTCTTCCATCATCATTTGTTGTTGCTCTTGAATTATCATTGCCATTTGTTGAACTGCATCAGGCGGAGCCCCTGCATCCATTAGAATTGTGAGAGCTTGTTCAACCAACTCCCCGCTTGTCCGTGCAACTTCTTCTTTCCAATTCGGTAGATTCAGAGTTTCAAGAAGATATGGCTTTGATACCATTTGACGCTCTGCAAGCTGCATGACCAACTCTTGAACTTGTAATGATGTTCTTGGAACAGTTGAACCAGATTCAACCACGAAATTAAACTTACGCCCTGCATAGTCAGTGCCTACAAATTCCTTCGGCTGCCCATTAACACTTACAAAGTCTGTATCAGTCCCCCAATTCTGCCATAAGCCAATAGCCCATTTAGAGCGATTTTCTGCAAGAGATTCAATACTGACTGTCTTTGGCTGTAATGCAACCTGATTCTTTTCTTGCAGTGCCACAATAGCACTTGCAGCAATAACACCTGTTGGAGCTTCGCCCCTGTCAGCCTCTTCAATAGCGTGCACTCTATCGTGTAACTGAATTATCTTATCAAGCACTACAAAAAAACTTTGTGGCAAATTTGGTATTTGCATGAACTCAATTCTTGCATTTGGTATTGAAGGCATAAGAACCAATCGCCCCGCTTTTTCGTTATTTGATTCAATCATTTGTTTGGTAATACCGCAATGTTTTTGAATAATAAGCGGAGGTGTCATCACGTTCTTTGTCCAATTGATGAGCTTCTTTAAAATCTGGTTGATGTAATATAATAGAAATCCTGTCTGTTCAGCAGCAGCAAAGCCCCATATTGAAACAGGGTCTTTATAACTGTTTGCTGTATAGACTGGCAACCTACCCCAAACATGCGTGTTCTTAGCTAAGTCAACTGGCAGCATTGGATTAACATTTGGATTTGCACTATCATCTAATACAATATAGCCATGTTGACCTTTATTCTTCTTACCATCAGCCCTTGTAACTGTAATCTTTCTTATCCCATCTGGATATACAGGCTCGTCAACATTGCCCTCAACTATTGCATCTGTGCCCTCTTCAACCGTGAGCACTTCTTTTTTCCGCTTGCTGTTATCCCTTACCCATACCTCTATTATAAGCCCTCTCTCTAATTTCCTATCAGGAGCTGAATTTTGAGCCGTATCTGCAGGCAACATTGGAGTTGCATATCTGCCTGTGCTTGCTGTGTCATCTGGTGAAGTTGCTGATTTATATTTTTCTCTCTCTTGACCAAGCAACTCATAAGCCTCATCAGGCATTACACCAGTTACATTAAACTTACTCTCTATTGAATCAATAAAATCAACATAAGCATAGCAGATATAGGGGCAATCCTCGCTCAAGTTCTCCCATAGTCCAGGAGCAGGAAAGAAACCAAACATATCAACTATCTCAATATCAGCGTCATATCTACGGTTGAAATCAAAGTATGGTTTCTCTATTGTGATTCCATAAACCTCCATGAGTTTGGCAGATAATCTGGTCTTACGCCTCTGGTCTGTATCCTTCCACCATTTAGCCAGCTTTGCAGTAAGCACTTTTTCAGCGTCATCAGTTTCACCGTCAAGGTCAACTATTTCACCTACAGGGTCTCTTGCTGTAATATTGGATACTGTCCGCTCTATGTTTGCAAAATATAAATTTGCAGGGTTTAGGCTTTGCTGGCTCTTTTGTCCCTCTTGTTTCTGTCCACGATATAAGGCATAATTTCTAAAAGCTATCTGTGATACTTGCAGCCGTTCCTTCTCTTTTCGTGCAATCTCGAACAAGTCGTAGGCATATCTGCCAACATCTTCATGTCCTTTTGGCGGCAACTGAATCAGCGTCCAGTTATCTTGTTTGCCTGTGCTTGTAACGTCTATATCGTCTCTACTCATCTTGAGTATCCTCTATCTCTATCTGCTTTGGCTTTGCTTTGGGCTTTGTCTTTGTTTTCGGCTCATCATCTATTACAATCAGCTTACCTCCGAATGTGAGCAATCCCCCGCAGTCGCAGCACTCCATAAAACAGGCAGCAACAGGCGGAGAACCTTTCGCACTACCATAAGTCAGCCCGCCCTTATATTTTGGATTCTTCAACTTGAGCATTGACCCATTTGGTGTGATATTCGGGTCGTACTTATCAGTCGTGATATATGTTCCTGTCCGTTTGCATTTTGGACATTTGACTTTTAGACCTTCCATATTATTACTCCACAATTACCCAATCATCTGAAAGCATATCTGTTTGTGATGCAAGCCAACCTGGTAACCATTTTTTCTGTGCAGTAAACATAGCAATATAAGGTAAAGATTCTAAGGGAGTATCTTCACCAATCCATTTAGCAGTTCTATCATTTACTTTTCTATCTGTTCCTTGTGTATTATAAGGAGGTAAATTAAGTTCTGGCATAAGGACTATAAACATATTTTTACCATTCCAACCTTGCCTTGAGACTTTCTTACCCTGTTTCAACGCTTCAATTGCTTGTCCAAATGTCATGCCATTGCATAAACGATTGTGTTTTTCAAAAACTTCTTTAGGACACCATGAAATATAACCTTCTTCATATTTTACTTTATAGCCATCAGCACCAACTTCATTATCACCTGATTTTTGCCATGCTTTACATTCTTCTGCTTCTACTATTTTAACCGCAATATATTTTTTCATGTTTTACAACCCCTTCCCCATAATTGTTGATAGAAATCTATCCATTCTTGCAGCCGTTGTCTTGTCGTAAACATCTAACATATCCTTTTCAGGCTCTTCTGGTAGTTCATCTGTGCCTGAAAGTCTGAATACTTCCCCTTCTGGCACTTTCCCAAGAAATGTTTCCTTACTGCCTGAACCGATGCTCACGCCTCTATGATGAATGTATGCACCAAGCCACAAGCCAAGAAACGCACAAACCACAACAAACAACACCATTATTATCAAAAGTCCAAAAGCTATCTTAACATCTATCATAAAACCTCCTTGAGATTGAAACAATTATCTGTATCCATCTTGCCAAGCCACACCAATCTCCCCAACATTGTATGAATCAATCCACCCATAGCCATTACAGCAGGGTCGTCCTTTTTAAACTCACGCAACCGCCTCTTGAGAATGTCATTCTTTCCGAAAAATAGCCTGTGGTTGTCTGGCTGCAACACGCTCTTCAAAGCTCTTAGATACACCTCAAACCGATTTTTCAGGATATAGTCATCAGGAGGCGTAACCATAACAGCACCTTCGTCACCATATCTTTTAACCAACATTTCATTTTTGAGAGCAAGTGCCGTTGTGAAGCGGTCCGGGTCGCCATACCAAGCGTTGAGTAAATCACGGTTAATACCAAAACCATACTTTTCTCTGAGCATTACACATTGATTAAGGACAGTTGGTATATCTAAATGCTGATACTCTTCTAAGATATAGAACACAGCCTTTGTAGCATCATAACCAACTTTCTCAGCGTCCAACGGTTTTACAACTCCAACGATCGCTATATAATTTGGTTGCCCTTCTCCATCTGCCGTTACTTCATCAGCCCAGCCGATACAGGCAACTACATCATAATAGAGCCTGCCAGTCCTTATATCTCTATACCAAAAAGGCTTTTCAAATAACTCAATCCCCGATATATCAGCAAAATCCAATCTTGCTTGAAGTGTCTCAAACGGATATTGGTGTTGGATAAGCTCTATTACTGAATCAACCATTATTAATAGCTCCTGCATAGATAGGCGGTTCGTCCAATATAAGTGCGTCATCAAAGAAATTATGCTGCTTGATTATACCATCTAAAGCGTATCTTACAGCGTCCCAAATGTGGTTGTGCTTATCAACAACAACAGGTAAAACTTCCTCAGTCTGCTTATCTACTTTGTAGCTCCATAATCTTGATTCCTCAGCCGTCCGCTTGCATCTCTCATGTATGTAGATTTTTCTGAAAGCTCTTAAAACTGCAATACCATCTTCCACTGAACCAGCCCATTTTTCAGCAGCAACTATATTATACCCTTTTCGTCTAATGTGCGAAATCGTCTCTGGACGAGAATTATCAGCTTTGATAATCCAAGTTTTTGAATCAGGTACCGTTGCGTAAAAGTCAGGCATATCTTCAATTTCAATCCCTATTCCATACGCTTCATGGCTGATATACAGGCAATTATCATATATCCAGCACCTAACCAAAGTAGAAGGGTCTTGAGAAAAACCAAAGTCAGCACCAAAATATAATCTGCACCCATCAGGTGGAGTATCTTCAAAAGTTGTTATTTCACATTTACCACGCAATATTTGAGCGTCTGATATTTGTCTGCAATATCCTTCCCAAACGTGTTGGTATGCTTCGGGATCAACTGACAGCATATATAAGCGTTCACGATTAAGAGTTTCAGGAAAATGTGGATTATCAACCCAATTAACCTTTTGGACAATAGTATCAGGTGGAGTATTAAGCACAAATCGTTGATAAGTTGGATCAGATTCATTTTCAGGATTGAAACTAACCCATATTTCAGAGCCTTCCTTTCTGATAGTCGGTATTAGCACTTTCCAAGACTGTTCAGAAGTATTTTGTGCTTCCTCAATCCACGCAATATCAATGCCCTCTGTTGACTTAATTTCTTGTATTGAGCGTTGTAACCCCTTAAATATGAACTGACTGCCAATAGCTGATATAATAGAAGTTTGTGTAATAGTGAAAAATGCTTTTAGCCCAAGCTCGTCAATTTGGTCTGATATGAGCCTGTGGACTGAATCAGCGATAGAGTTCTGAAACTCACGCCCGCACAATATTCTTAGCTTTTGAGAGTATGCTTTTATGACAAGTATTTTTGCAATTGACCACGACTTCGCCCCACCACGTCCGCCATAATAAACTTTATATCTGGCAGGCTTCATCAGCCCTTCAAAAGCTGGAGGCAACTTAGCCGTGATTTGAGCAGGTTCATTTTTCATTTGAAAAAATCACTGTAATTGCGGGGGGGACATTAAAATTGACTGAACCAGAATGTTCTGTCTTGTCAAGGAATACGCCTAAAGATTTTCCGAGTAGTTCAGAAGATTTAAGCCTCTCTTTCATACTCTCGTCTTTATCAAAAGCAACATCAGTCCACAACTTTTGGAGTCTCTGCCTGTCTGCAATGCCCTCTACAACTTCTTTTGAGCGTTTCTCGGCAATAGCTCGACATATTTCACTATTTTTTAGACAACGAGTTCCAGCATCTTTTGCGTTGCTGTAACCAGCTAATGTTGCAGCTTCAGTAGCATTGCCAGCGTATAGCTCAATGAATCGAAGCTGCTTATCTGATAGCTGTTTCATAATCTGCAATACTCCTTTTATAATTATTGCGTTTTTTGCAACATTATAAAATGTAATATCCAGCCATGTCAAGTGTTTTCTGTGTGAAAATAACCACCTGTCTAAAATTAGCCAGCTATTTTATATCTATCTGATACAATTCAAGTTTTAACTACCTGTTTTTATTGATATTTTTTATAATTGTTTAATTTTAGCCTGATTTGGTTTAACTTGTACAGCATGAACCGCATGAATTGTATGACTTGCAAGCGTGCCAAACAGCTTTAAAATAAAATACTCAACAATTACAAACACTTATAAAATATATTGTATTGCGTGCATGGCATGGCATGAGTAGTGCAAGAGTATATTTTCAACAAGGACGGAGTTAAACTAAAAAACCAAATAATAAGGAGATTGAGACATGAAATATTACGCAACAGTAAAGCATCACAGCATAACAGGTACGTGGGAAGAACTGAAGGCGACATCTCTAACAGCAGCAAAAAGAGAAGCGACAAAAATGTTTGGAAGCGGATATATAGGACACAGAATATTTCTTACAGAAAGAGCAGAAACATCTAAAACCAGTTTGAATGATATCCCTGCATGGACAAAAACAATAGGCAATAATAAATGGGAGCAACCACATGACTAATACAGCAGATAAAACCACCACCGTAAGCGTCCGCAGCTTTGATTCTGAGTTGTGGCGGAAATTTCAAGCGGAGTGCATACTCCGTAATGTAAAACCGAGTCAAGCACTTAAAGAGGCGATTGAGGCTTGGCTTAAAACAAATAAGAAATAGGAGATTGAGACATGACAATTAAAATAGCTAATAACGCACTGGCAAATTGCACATCAATAGAACAGGTCGTAGAACTTATCAATAATGAGTTTGAAACTGACGCAAGCCCTGAACTTATCGCAGCAGCTTATGCTCTTAATGCTGCTGAGTTTTCTGATTATGTTTCAGACAGAGAAGTTGTAGAATGTCACTTAGATTATCTGCAAAACGCTGGAGCAAAATTTGGCTGGAGTAAGGCCTTTGATATAGCACATATTGTTATAGAGGAGGCGAATAAGGAGGCATTATGAAAAGCGTAACACCAAGAATATCCCCAGAGGTAGAGCAATGGCTCATATCAAGACGGGAACTGTATATAGCTACTTGTGCAAGAAGTGGCTTCTATCACAATCTGTATGATTGTGATAGTCAGATGGACACATATGCTCTCAGATAGCAGATAGACGCCAACCCGCTTTAAGCCCCTTGCCACACGGTGAGGGGCTTATTTTGTTTATAGACTATTCTACATCGCCTTTTGGTTCACTTTGATAGCAGTTGCGAGCATTATCGTCAAAGTCAAGTATCTCAAAACTGCTATTTATTATTTTCAATTTCTTCAATCTCCTTTACAATTTTATAGCCGTTTTCGTTAAGCCATTTATGAAAGTCTTTTGCAGGCTCAACGCAGCCTGCTATTGTGCAATGAGTGTTATCATCTGATAGATGAATACAGCCTGTTACATTAACCTTTTTACAATATTCATGGTCTTTATATTCAATTGTTATCACCTTCATAATTATAATTTTCCTTTATTTCAATAAGTATTTTTTGTTTTTTAGCCATCAGACTATCATAGTATCTAATGGCTTTTTTAATCTCACGTTTCTTGCCATTTCTTACAGCCGTGCCGATATCTGCAAGAGCTTGCTCAAGTGATGATTGTAGAGATTTAATTATCTTTTATCTGTTCCTTTGCCAGCTATTGTATTTTGAGCCATACGAGCGTCAAGTTTAGCAATATTTCTTTTAGCAATCGTTTCAAAATCAACACGCAACAAAAGAGATAATTGAGACAAATACCACAAACAATCTCCGATTTCATCGAGAAGATCGTCATCAATTTTGCCATCACCTCTGATAATACGTTTCAATTTATCGCATAATTCGCCAGTTTCACCAGCTAACCCAAGCCCAAGATAGTTTATATTTCTGCATTGAGGCAACATAGATTTAGCAGCCAGTTTTTGATACTCATTTAACTTCATTATCACTCCTTTGTCATATTTTCTCTAATCTCTTTTTTTGAGGTTGTTTTTTGAGGTTGTTTTTTTGATACTCTTTAGATTCATTGAGTTATTTTTGATGATATATTTCCGACATTTGTTTCCAATATTCTATATTTTCTCTAATCTCTTTTTTGAGTTTTTTGGACGGAGTGAAAGAGGCAGATGGATACAGTTTATGTTTAGTCGGTTTAAATTTACCAAAATTTGTAATTATAATAGATTTTCCGTTGATTAGCTCTTGAGCTATAAAAGAAAAGCAGTCATTAACGATACTATTAATTTTTCGTCTTGATATATAGCCAGCGTTTTCATGGTATATGTCGTTTGCAATTTCAGTGAGAGTTCTTGTAAGAGTTTTTGTCATAGATTAGTCCTCTTTGTCGCCTCCTTAACTTCTCCAGCCATATAATCTTTAAGCCAGTTGATATAGTTAGCAGCTTTTTCAGCATCCCTAAGTTTATCTTCAAGAGTTTTGCCCTTAAAATTAAGTCTGCACTGGTATTTTAAGGCATTGCCAAGCAAATAGCCTTTATACTGTTCAGGTGTTAGTTTCGCCTTAATCACATCTAATGTTTCAATATTGCCAGCATCGTAATAGTTGCTCTTTACGTCTTTACTCATTTTTTTTTAATCCTTTTTTAATCATGTCTTATTGATAAAAGTTTATAATCTGACATATCTGACATCAAATCATCTGTGCATAGTGTCCTCTATTTTGTGTCAAATCCCCAAATCTTCAGCGATATTGTTCATCAACTTCTTTTGCGTCTTGATAGCGTTTATACATTATTTCTGCTTCTGCTTCTTTTTTTTGAATTTCTGTATATTCATCATGCCACTTTTTGAGCATGATTTCATAAGGCTTCATCTGTTCGAGAAGTGTCAATCGTTCATTAACATCTTGAGTTGCATTGAATCTTTTTGCAAGCTCGTCTCTTTTTTTAGCTGCATCAATACAAGAGTCTCCCTTCGCAACATGACTTGCTCTCATATCGCTAATTTCTTGATTCAATGAGACATAATTTGCGTAGAGAACTTCGCTATTGGTGGGTTTATTCAGAGAAAAAAGATTGTTTGTATCTGAGCGTAACCACACAATGAGTTCACTATCTTTAAGTTTGTTATCCATGTTATTTCGCCTTTAAATCGCTTTTTGGTTGACGGTCTAGGTTCAAAAAATATTAAATTTTATTAAAAAATATTCCAAATTTTATTAAAAAATATTATTTTTCTTAATTAGAGTGTTAAGACCCTAAATGGCTTGAACCCTAAGCCTCTATTCCTTATCTGTATTAAACTCTCTACAGACTCAGGAACTACTTTTCTTATGATTCCTAATGCTCCGTTAAGATCAGCATTTAGAATCCCTTTACTCCATTTGTAAAGTCCTCTCTTTATTCTTTTGCCTGAGAAAATAGGTTTAGCTTCTCTATCTTTTTTGAACTTAGGAATTGAGTCTCTATCAAGATTACTTGATTTTGATGTGTAACTCTCTTCTGTAAATAGAACATCTATTCCATTCTCTTCTGCTTTATACAAGAGCATTTGTTTAAAATTATCAAAAGGGATAGAAACAAAATTCTGATTATTTTTTCTTCCTATCTCAATTTCTTGCTTCCAGCCTTTATTTTCTCCGATTATGAGCAGACCTGAATTGGTTTCTATTGCATAATCTATTATCTTTTTACTTGCTTTATGCAGATAATCACTAAGTTTATTAGCTCTCTTTAAAGATAGCTTTCCTATTTTATTTGAACTTCCTTTATCTCCTATAAAACTCATGTATTTAGCTTTTTGTTTATTAAAAAACTGATTTAGAGATTTAACTGGTCTGCCGTTTATCAACATAGGATTTACATCTGGTTGATTACTAACTAACGTAGCAAGATTATTTAAACCTAAATCAATTCCTAAGACGTTCTGTTTGTTTAATTGTCTGTAATTTATCTCTTTTTTATAAACGACCTCTATTACAAAATGTTTAAATTTAGGAATTATTCTAACCTGTTGTAGATTATCTCTAAGAGTTTTAAGTGGTTTTAAATTAAGCATCTTAGGGAAATGAATTTCACCTTTTTTTATTCTGCACTGTTGATAAGTAAGAACTATTAGATGCAAGCCTTTTAGTTTGTTTTTATAATTAGGAATTTTAGGTCTTTTTTTAAATTTCTCTGGATTTTTCTTATAACTTTCAATTGCTTTGAAAAAAGATTTCCAGTCTTTTTCAATCAGTTTAAGAGTTTGCTGAACAGACTGAGCAGGTAAAGACCTATAAGCATCTGGATAATCTCTTCTGACAATTTTATCCATCTTTTGATAATTTATGATTTTTTTATTATGAATAAAGTTCTGTCTCATAATGAAAGTAGCTAAGTTATATATATTCTTAGACTTAAAAGCTAAATCTTTTAGATTATCAGAATAAGATAAAATATGTCTTTCAACTCTGTTCATTTATTAATTCCTGAACTAACTTTTTTTTTCGATTAGAATACATTTTCATTGAATAGCAGTGTAAAAGAGAAACTATTTCTTCAAATATTTCCTCAGAATCTAATTTTTTAGAACCAGTTTCCGACATTATTATTATTTGAGTTCCAAATTTATTAAATAGATTTGAAAATAACTCAAAGCCTACTCTACTAAGTCTATCTTTATAAGAGATTACAACTCTTTCAATTTTGTGATTTAAAATTTGATCAAGCATTAGAAAAAAATCAGTTCTTTTATCAAAAGAAATTCCACTTGCGATATCTTGATAGATTTTATTTATTTTCCAACCTCTTTGAAAACAGAATGATTTTAGTTCTTCTATTTGATTGTTTATATCTCTTTTCTGTTTGTTAGTAGAAACTCTTGCATAGATAACAGTTTCTCTTTTTATTTCTTTATTCAAAAAATTATAAACAGACTCATCATCATAATCGTATCTACCATTAGGAAGAACTGTAATTTTAATGACTCCATTTTTTACATATTTAGTCAGAGTGGGTCTTGTAATTTTTAATATTTTTAATAATTGATGTGTTTTCATAATTTTTATTTATATAATATTTTTTATTAAAAATCAAGCATATTATTTAATATTTTTATCATTTTTTAAGACCATATAGGTTGCTCTTTAAAACTCTATCCTTGCCCTGTTTAACGCATTGTATTGAGCCATTGAGTAGATTGTGGCTTGAGTAGTGGCATGGGTGACCAGTGTTTAGCCAAGAGTCGTTTTTTTTGGCTAAAGAGTGTTCGCAAAGCCAGTAGTTATCTTTGCTGTAATTACATTTTTTCATATTTTCTTATCTCCAGCTTTGCATGTGGATTGTTCTTATCAACTCCGCCATCAATAAACTCAACTCCTGCAATGTATTTTATGTTGTCATCAGGGATTAGCCTCATCTGTACAAGAGCGTCACACACATACTTATCTAAAACAGACCCGATATTCATCAAATCAACTCCCCTGTTGTTCTTTCGGTATATTGTGTAAATGAATTTGACTGGAAACTCTTGCAGCAACCCGCAACCCATAAGCTCATTTCTCAAAATATTTGTCATAGCATGCTTGGCTTTATTATTAGCTTGATAGTGTAAGTTGCGATAAACATTGAGATTTAACGCAACTTTTTTATTTTTTGATACATGCACTGACAACGGAATGTTATCAATTATCATCAAAACGGTATCTCATCTCCTATATCTTGAGCTACTTTTTGCTGCTGAGGAGACGGCTGATATCCCCCTTGTTGCTGCTGAGGCTGTGATTTAGATTGTGGCTGATAACCACCTTGAGTCTGCTGCTGATTATTATTACTGCCAGCATCACCCAAAAAAATTACATTATCTGCTACAATCTTTGTCGAGTAATGAGTCTGCCCATCTTTGTCATAAGAGCTTGTCTGGAGTTTCCCTTCAACATAACACTGCCGACCTTTTGCAAGATACTTTCCGCAATTCTCAGCAAGTTTGTTAAAGCAAATAACCCTATGCCATTCTGTCTTTTCCTGCTTCTGACCTGATTGCTTGTCAGTCCACTCTTCACTTGTAGCGACTGAAAAATTACATACTGCTGTTCCAGACTGTGCATATTTAACTTCTGGATTCTGCCCTAAACGCCCAATAATTATACACTTGTTAAGACCTGCCATACTGTCTAACCCTCTCTTTGATTTGCTCATTTGTGAAAGCACAATCTCCAGCTTTCACGTTGTTATAATTTAAGACTGGAAACCTTCCAGCTACACATCTCGCTTCTTCTTTTTTTATTTGCTGATAGAGCGTGCAGAATTTACACAACCCCAGCTTTTTGACTTCTTCAATGTTCATAGATATTGTCGCCTTGATAGAACATACCTCTTGAATGCTCAAATCTAACTTGTGTATCAGTAATGCAAATACCATTTCTATTTTTTGCTATTGCGACTTCGGCATGGTCTTTTATCTTTGCCCTCTCTTCATCTTTTTTCTCATAGTATTCGGGTCTAAAGAGAAAAATTACTGCATCCGCATCCTCTTCTAATGCCCCTGTGTTTTTTAAATCTGCAAGAGTAGGACGTTTATCAGCCCTTTTTTCTAACTCTCTATTAAGCTGTGAGAGTAGAAAAATTGGAGTCTCCAACTCTTTTTTGAGATCAGCAATACGATTACAGTTAGTTGTATAATCTTTGAACTGGTCGCCCGTCTTGCCTCTTATTTTTGAAAGCTGGTCAATAAAAATAACTTTTGCACCGTTCCGCACCATTTTTCGTGTTTTTCTCTCAACGTCTTCAATCCCCACGCTTCCAGTGTCATCAATCTGGATATTCCAATTTGTCATCTCTTTTGCAGCTTGTTCAAGTTGCTCAATCTCTTCAGCATCTAAACCCTGATATTGATAAAACTTCATACTGTTCAAGCCTGTTTCCATACTCAACCAACGATTTAAAATCTCTTCTTGCCCCATTTCTATTGAGAGAAATCCACAACCAACTCCAAGCCTTGCCAAGTTTCTCATACAGGTAACAGCAAAAGCAGTTTTCCCCATTGCCGGTCTGCCAGCTACTACTATGAGCTTTGAGCCTTCGATATTTAAAACCCTGTCAAGTCTTGGAAATCCTAAAATCAAAGACCGTTCTTTTTCAGTTGAAACAGTCTTTTTGATATTATCAATGTGGGGCAATGATACACTTTCAATATAAGCAATCTTATCCCCCCGTTTGCTTTGTTGGAGTTGCATAGTTTCAGATTGAGCATAATCAATAAGCTCTGCAACATCACAATTCATATAGCCTTTTGTCATAAGCTGATTGCCAATCTTGATTGCCTTCCTCTTGATATTCATATCCGAAATTATGTTGACATAAGACTCCGTGTTCATTGCCAAAGGACAAAAATCAGCAATCTCAGCAAGATACCCAGCCCCGATTTTATCAAGTTCCCTATGCTCTTTTAGCTCATTAGCGAGGGTTACCAAGTCAACATTAATTCTTTTTGCTTGCAAATTGAGCATAGCCTTGAAAATGGCTTGGTGTTTCAAGTCATACATTTCAGAAGGGTTTAAATCTAAACAATACTCAAAATTTCTATTATCTATAATGCAAGCTGATATGAGAGATTTTTCCGCATCTAAGTTGTGTGGTAATATTTTCTCTGTTTCTTTTTTCATTACATTAGCCTGAAACTTTTACCTGTCAAAGTTAAGCTAAACCCCCCATTTTCTTTTAATCTATCAATGGTGCGAGCATCTATATATCCATCTGCAACTGGATTCTTAAGATTAGAAATTAGTATAGTTGCTTTCATTTCGTTATATCTGCCATCTATTACTTGATATAATAAAACCCTTTCATCTTGACTGCCTGCTTGAACTCCAATCTCATCTATGACAAGAACATCAGGAGAGATAAAACTCTCAATTTGTTGGGTAATTGTTATGTCTTTAGAATTATAAGAAGCTCTTATTTCCTGTATCATCTTCCATGCTGTAATATATTTAGCAGAGTATCCACGCTCTATTAATTCATTGACAAAAGCACAGCCTAATAATGTTTTCCCTGTTCCAACATCTCCACACAAAGAGCCAGAAGTGCCAAGTTTCAAGCGTTCATCTAAAACAGTCATATATCTATTAAGCCATTTTAAGGATTCGCTTGTTGCTTCATTTGGTTCAATATCTGTAAGGTATTTCTGTAAGTATCTCTTAGGAACTCCGCACATTGTTCTATTTTGCTCTATTGTTGCCAGTCTCTCACGCTCTTTGGTGCATTCTGGACAACCTTGAGTATGACCATATCCACCTTCCATATAAAAACTTATAAATTCCCCATGTTTCTTACATATTGTTTTTTCAAGCATCTCTTGCCCATTCTGGTTGTGGAAAGTTCCAGATACTTTCGCCTGCGTCGTTGCCTGTAAAGTTGACTTTAGATTTTCCATTATTTTTGTCTCCGTTGTGTTTGTTGTTATAATTTCCACCTTTATCTTGTTCTCTAGATAACCAGCCTACAATATGGCTTTTAATGCCTTTCTCTGTTTTTCGTCTTGTAGGGTTAGCTATGTTCCATTCTTTGATTTTTCTCAACTCCTGCTGAACATCAACCGCAGGGAATGACTCTTGCCATGAATCAACATCTGATTGCAGAACAGAAAATTCTAAAGTTTCGCCTGTATTTTTATTTTTAGTGATTAAAGGTATTTTTAAAAAAGAAATTTTTTCTGAAACGAATACTTGCGGCTCTGAGCTTTTTTGAAGCTCGGAGCATACAGCTTTATTCTTAATTTCTTTACTTACTTTAATTTCCTTACTTCTTTGTGTTTCGTTTGCTGTTTCGTTTGCTGTTTCGTTTGCTGTTTCGTTTGCTGTTTCGCCTTTAGAATATCTCTCATAATTTTTTATATAAATTAAAGAAGTTACGTTGCTTGGGCGTTGTTCTATTAGCTGTTCCGTTCTTAGCCAATCAAAAAAACGTCTGACTTTGTTTCTTGA
>CAYRLG010000024.1:0-69028 GCA_964425195.1 uncultured Desulfobacterales bacterium | reverse complement strand
CAATTACCATTAATAGAGATGTATCTTTTAAGCTAATTATAAATTGATTACCAAGTGGTGGGATCATCCGTTTAAATGCTTGAGGCCAAATAATGTACAGCATGGTTTGGAATCGAGTAAGACCAATGGAGCGTCCAGCTTCATTTTGCCCACTATCAATTGATTGAACAGCACCTCTTACAATCTCTGCGATATACGCACCTGAATTAACAGCAATAATTATAATACCAGCGGTCAAAGGAGGAATCCTTATCCCAAGAGCCATTGGCACACCATAGTATAGAAACATTGCCTGCACAAGCATTGGAGTTCCTCTTATAGCCTCAATGTATGTTACTGCAACTGCTCTTGAAAAAGCATGTTTAGCAAGTTTCATAAGCCCAACAACTGTACCAATAAAAAAACCAAGAGAGAGTCCGCCAAGAGTTATTACAATAGTAAATTTAACTCCTCTCATAAGCATAGGAATACTTTCAAAAAAGATTGACCACTCAAATTGAAATTCCATCTATAGTGTCCCTTACAAATTAATTCTAACGTTTATATATATTCTGCTTTTCGCCTGAAGTGTTGATTTTAATAATGATCTCGGGTAGAAACTCTTAAATATAGTTTTATTTATCATAATTTATAAGTATGTCAATATTTCAAAAAGATAGTAAAAAATTCATGACCACAATCAAAGGCACGTTACATAGAATAACCTACAAAAATGAAGATAACCACTACACTATAGCCCGCCTAAAACTCCATGAAATTAAAGAACCTGTAACCATTGTAGGATATCTTGCAGGTGTAGCTGAAGGGGAGATGCTTTTGCTCACTGGCAGGTGGGTATCTCATGCAAAGTATGGCGAACAATTCAAGGTTGAAAAATTTGAGGTGGCTCTCCCATCTACCTTAGCTGATATCAGAAAGTATTTAAGCTCTGGTATGATAAAGGGAATTGGTGAGTCAATGGCAAAAAAGATTGTGGATCACTTTAAAGAGCACTCTCTTGATATTATCGAAAATGAACCACATCGCCTTTGCGAAATAATAGGCATTGGCAAAGCCAAGATGACAACAATCTCTCGGGCATGGGATCAACACCACGCTGTAAGAAAGGTGATGCAATTTCTTCAAGAGCATGGAGTTGGAATAGATCACGCATCAGCAATTATAAATTTCTATGGAAGAGATGCACTAAAGATTTTAAAATCAAAACCATATCAAATATCAAGAGATGTTCCAGAAGCTGGATTTGAAGTTGCTGATACAATTGCCCTTAAAACTGGAACAGCCCCTACTGACCCTGAGCGAATCAAAGCGTCAATAATATATCTTCTTCTAAAAAATGAGTCCGATGGTCATGTTTGCAGCGAAAAGCTCGATTTAATAGAGAGGTGTATGCGTCTTATAGGTGCAGATAAACAGAGTATTGAAACTGCATTTGTAAATCTTGAAAAGGCAAAAGAGATAGTAATTGAAACTGGCTGGAGAGACAGCAATCCAGATATCAATATATCAGTTGTTTACACTCGAAAAATGTACAAATCAGAGATGAGCATTGCTCAAAAAATTAGGGCAATGTTATCAATTGCTGTTCCAAATTATGGATTAGATGATGATGAAATTGCAATGGAGGTGGTCGCCCGTCTTGCTATAAAACTATCTGATGAACAGCAAGATATTGTGAAAGAGCTTTTATCGCACAGAGTAAGCGTTATAACAGGCGGACCAGGGACAGGTAAAACAACCTTAATTCGGGCTGTATGCACAGTATTTGGAAGATTGCACAAAAAGGTAAGTCTTGGTGCTCCAACTGGACGAGCAGCAAGAAGATTATCAGAAGTGACTGACAGAAAAGCCTCAACACTTCACAGAATGCTTTTATACGATCCAGATACTGAGTTGTTCGGCAGAAATCAAGATAGCCCCTTAGATGCTGATGTAGTTATTGTTGATGAGGCTTCAATGGTTGATACTCTTCTTATGTATAACCTTATTATGGCAGTTCCTATGAACGGGGTTTTAATTCTTGTGGGAGATGTTTTTCAACTTCCCTCAGTTGGTCCGGGCAATGTACTTTCTGATATTATAAGTTCTGGTGTAGTGAAAACGTTTTCACTTACCAAAATATTTAGACAGGCAGAACTAAGCCCAATTGTCGTTAATGCCCACTGCATAAGAAACGGTCAGATGCCTCTTCTTGAAAAGAAAACTAAAGAAGATCGATTATCAGAATTCTATTTTATCGAAAATAACGATCCAGAACGAGTCGTAAAAACCATTACAGAGCTTTGCAGTTGCAGGATAAAAAATGCGTTCAGCCATATTGACGAAATTCAGGTTTTAACGCCAATGCACAAAGGAGAAGCTGGCACAATCAATCTAAACCAGAAACTTCAAGAAGCATTGAACAATAGAAACGGCGGGATTGAGAGCAGAGGATTTCTATTCAAAACTGGAGATAAGGTTATGCACCTTAAAAATAACTACGAAAAAGATGTATTTAACGGAGATATCGGAGTTGTAGATGAGGTTGTAAAATCGGAAAACCGTATTGTTGTAGATTATGATGGAAGGCTTGTAGATTACGATATTTTAGAGCTTGAGGAGCTTACGCTTGCTTATGCTGTCTCTGTTCATAAATCCCAAGGGTCAGAATATCCAGCTGTAGTGATTGCTCTGACCACCATGCACTACCCTCTTTTGCAGAGAAATCTTCTATATACAGCTATAACTCGTGGCAAAGAGCTTGTAATTATTGTGGGATCAAGACGTGCGTTTGAAATTGCA
Source organism: uncultured Desulfobacterales bacterium (assembly GCA_964425195.1). Lineage (GTDB taxonomy): Bacteria > Desulfobacterota > Desulfobacteria > Desulfobacterales > Desulfobacteraceae > Desulfamplus. Next base: position 66,247 of record CAYRLG010000024.1, on the reverse strand, counting down.
TTAAATAATAACCGCACAGATATGCGTCTGTCTGGTCTGCGGGAAAAACTTCTTCAAGTGAATACTAATTTACCTAACTACTGAGAAGCCATCTTATAACCTAATCCATAAACAGTTATTATTATATCTTGATTTGGCAAATAGATTGCTATCTTTTTTCTAAGATTTTTTATATGGGAATCAATTGTGCGATCATATCCCTCAAAATCATACCCTTGAACCTTTGCAAGAAGTTCATCTCTTGAAAAGACTCTGTTTGGCTGAGATATAAGAATTTGAAGAAGCCTGAATTCACTTGGAGTCAAATCAAGTTCTTTACCATTAATTTTTACCTGGTGATTTGCCTGATCAACTTCTATAGCTCCAAGCAAAACTGCACCATTAATATTAGAGCAAGAGAAAGGGTCTGGGGTAGTGCGTCTTAACACAGCTTTTACACGAGCAACAACTTCACGAGGACTAAAAGGTTTGCAAATATAATCATCAGCACCAATTTCAAGACCAAGTAGCCTATCAATCTCTTCAACTTTTGCTGTTATCATTATAATCGGGATATTTGAAAATCTCCTAATTTCACGACAAACTGCCATTCCGTCCATAATCGGCAGCATAATATCAAGCAAGATAAGGTCTGGAGAGCTTTTTCTCACCTGTGCAGCTGCCTGATCCCCGCTTCCTATAATTGTTACCCTATAACTTGATTTTTCAAGATAATCTTTAAGCAGAACTGCTATTTTTTGTTCATCTTCAACTATCAAAATATGCTTATTTAATGTCATATTCTTATTCTCCTCATATAAAAACATCATTAAAATTAGAGACTTCGTAGCTTTACGTCGCTACTCAAAAATATAAGACTCTCTAATTTTGCTGCATTAAAGGGAGTGTAATTTCTATCTGTAATCCACCAATTGCATCATGCTGCCCTTTGACTATTCCATTATGGGTTTGAATAATTTGCAAGCCCTCTGTTTTTGCATGTTTTGCTGTTATCGTTCCATTATGTGATTCAATAATAGTTTTACAGATTGAAAGCCCAAGACCGCTCCCGCCTAAAGATCGACTTCGAGACTTATCTACTCTATACAACCTATCAAAAATACGGTCTAAAGAGTCTGTAGGTACTCCTGGTGTAGTATCAGCAAAAATAAGAGTAACTGTGCTTGGCTTGCAGATTTTACTTACAATCAGACAGCCAGGAGAATCTGTATATCTTAGGGTATTGGAAAGAATATTTGAAAATACCTGCATCAGCCTATCTCTATCACCCATTATCGTTATATTGTCTCTTGTTGTATTACTTTTACAAGTAAATTCGTCAATAATCGTAATACCAGATTCTAAAAACATCCTCTCAAATTTATCCAAACAAGAGCGTAAAGTTTGAATTAGATTAATAGGCTCCCTTTTAATATGAAGTGCATCACTTTCAGCCAGCGAAAGCTCATGCAAATTGCTGACAATATTGATTAGGTGGACAACTTCAGAGTGCAAAGATTCAAGACGTTCCTTAGTAAATTCACGTATTCCATCTTGGAGAGCCTCTATTTCACCACGAAGTATGGAAAGAGGTGTGCGTAATTCATGTGCAATATCCGAAATCCATTGTTGACGCATCTTTTCATAGTTTTGAAGGGTTTGTGCCATAGTATTAAAATCTTGTGCAAGCCGTCCAAGTTCATCAGAACTCTCAACATTTATCCTTGTGTCAAATTTACGGATAGTCAAGCTGCGAGTACCTTTTATAAGCTCTTGGACAGGTTTTATCAGATGACGAGACATTAAAAATGAAACAAGAGCCGCAAGCACAAGCATTACTGCTCCAGAAATATATAATGCCTCTGATTGATTTTTAAAAAACGCTATATCTAAAGGGTCAATTTCAGAAAGCCCTTTTTTGTTTCTAAGTCCCAACCAGCCAACTATCTTTTTATTTACAATAATCTCCTTGAGTGTATGGTCATCTACAGATTGGGCTTTTCCAATTAAAGGTTTTTTATTCTCATCAAAAAGGGCAAGTCTATGCTCTATTCCAAAGACTGGGCGTTCAGATTCTTTGGGACGATTATCATTTGGCGGTCTTGGTCTTCTTCTATTATTTGGTGGAGAGGGGCGAGAATTATCCATGGGCTGTGACGGGGTCATATAAAACTCAAATCCAGACGGCATTGAAGGAGGTTTTTCTGAATATGCAGCAGAATTTCGGGGTTTTATAAGTTCATGCCAATAATATTGGCTGCCCATCAATCTATTCCAACCATTACTATTCTGATACTCAGCTTGAAACAAAGGTGTAAGCTCATTTAAACGTTTTGCTTCAACATTATGAATATAATCCCAAAAACTTTTATAGGCATATATCTGCATTAAAATAGCCATAATAACAACGAGCAGGAGCGATGTTGAAAGAAAAGCAATAAAAAATTTGATTGATAGTTTGAACGATAGATTACGCATAGTTTTTATGATGCCTATATTTCTGTTTTTTAAAGCTGCTTATATTCCAATTAGGCACACTATAACATATAAAATTTCCATAACTCACATCTACATATTCTTCACATAAAATCTCCATATTTTCTCCACAATCATAGTTTATTATTTGGCTTAAGTTTATAAGCAGTAATCTTTTTATAAAACCAATAAAAAGATAAAGGAAGGTGTAAAATGAAAAAACAGATCATTGTACCTATTCTGACTATTGTGGGAATTCTGATATGCACTATTGCATTTGGAGATCAGCCAAACTCAAATTCCAAGCATCAAAGAAGAGGTAATTATCATCAACAAAAAATAGATGTTAGAGAGAGTAAATTAAACGATAAGGATATGCAACATAATGCAGGTCCTCCTCCTCAAGCCTACGAAGATTGCAAGGGGAAAAAAGCTGGGGATATTGTTCAGCATACTACTCCTGAAGGAGTAGTTGAAGCGACTTGTGAAGATTCTCCAGAGGGTTTGGTAGCACGACCAAATCAACCGCCGCCAAACAACAATTAACCAGATAAATAATAAGGAAAAATAAGAGTTATAAAAACAAGAGATTTAATCAATGCTTTTAATCAATGCAGTTTTAAAAAGAGAGGTAAAAACAGGGATAATAAACAAAATCAAAACTAAAAAAGGAGGCTCACAATGAAAAAGGTATCTTCAATCACAATGCTTAGTATTTTTCTCTTCATTACAGGTCTTTTTATAATTACCTGTGATTATGCTCAGGCATCAACTTCTGCAAAACCTGAAGATAATAAACCACCTGACACGACGAACGGAGGCGGAATCTCTATTGAACAGGCAATATCTGACGAAGCACAGAGCAACACAATAGCTTTTGATGGTTTGGCATTTTTGACAGGCGATATGTGTGCAGATACTTTTCTGCCACCGGGCAAGGTTGCTGATTTTTCAGGTTTCCAATATTTAAGAGATACAGACCCAACAAATTTAGGACACAACACCGATTTTGTAACCATTATCGCCTTTAATATGCTTAATCTTATGAATGAAAGCCAGATTCAAGAGATGATTGCTTTAGCAGAAAAGCAGATAGAGATGATAAATGAATATGGTTATAAAAGATTTCCTCTAATAAAATCATTCCGCCGTTTAATTGAGGGAGATTTACCAATAGATAATTCAACAGGAAAAGCAGCAACAGGCTTAGATAAAAATGCTGTAATGAAATATTCAGGTGAATTATACACTCTTGATGGTGAGATAAGCTATGGCAGAGCAGAAACGCTTGGCAATATCTTGAGAAGTTTTACAACCGAGCAAAAAGCTAAATTAGATGCTCTTAAAGCCTTGAATGGCGTTGGAAACTGGGATTGGGACAGCAGCCAAAATAATCCGCTTCAGGGCCGTAATTTAGACAAAGATGTTAATGTTGCTGTTATGACCTATGCAAGCGAGATGTATAGCTGGTATGCTGGTTCTGTTGAAGCAGACACCTATTTCTGCCCAGAACGTCAAGGAACATATTTTGGCTCATTTTTTATGAAAGATGCCCCAGCAATGGCGGCGGGACCAGGCTTTACAATACCCGATACTTTGACAGCCGATATGGGAACTGATTTTAAAGCACCCCTTACAACAACGCAGGCTGCTTTAATAACAAATCTTGTTGATATCCAAAGAGATGACTTACTTGAAATCGTAGCGACAAGGCGTGCCATATCTACAGAACTGCGAAAATTCATCGTAACTGCAAGCGTTGACGAGTCAACAGTGTTATCTCTTGCAGAAAAATATGGAGAGTTAGATGGTGCTATTATCTACAATTATGCTACAAATTTTGTTGCCGTAAATAAAACCCTGACTACTGAGCAGAAGGCAAAACTTACGGCACTGCGTGAAACTTGGAATACCATACCCTGTTCAGGTGCGTATCTATATTCTGAAAAATTGAGTGCAATGCCAGAAATAAAGAATACTGATTTTCTGTTTGGTGTTGGAACTGAAGAGCCTGACGATGACACAGATACCAATGACGACACTGATAACAATGATAATAACACCAATAATGGAACAAGCGTGGTTGCTGCTGGTGCAGAGTTAACTCAGATTGGTGATGTATTCAAATTTACAGAAGGTCCAGCATCTGATGTAAACGGCAATCTATATTTTTCCGATATTACAGCAAATAAGATTTACAAGTGGTCAACAGATGGAAAACTGACCGTATTTCTTGAAAATGCAGGCGGGGTAAACGGTCTTTTCTTTGATGGAAAGGGTAATCTTATTGCCTGTCAAGGAGTTAATGGAAGAGTAGTATATATTGACTCTCCTGGAAAAATAACGGTTTTAGCAGATAAATATAATAACAAAGCCTTTAATGAACCAAACGATCTCTGGATTGACACAAAAGGCGGGGTCTATTTTTCTGACCCGCTTTATATGAAAAGTTCGTTAGTTCAGGACGGAGAGCATGTTTACTACATCACTCCAAAACGTGATAATATAGTGCGTGTTGTATCTGATATGGTAAGACCCAACGGAATCATCGGAGGTGCAGACGGAAAAACTCTCTATGTTGCAGATCATGGTGCTGGATATACTTATAAATACACCATAAATGAGAATGGCAATCTCTCAGACAAGACCCTTTTTGCTTCATCAGGTTCTGACGGTATGACTATTGACAGCGAAGGCAATATCTATCTTACAAATCAAAACGGAGTAGAAGTCTATAATTCATCAGGAAGTTTGATTGAAACGATAACTCTGCCTTCAACAGCAGACGCATCTGAAGAGCCTACAAATGTCTGTTTTGGCGGAAAAGATGGAAAGACCTTGTTTATAACGGCAAAAAGTGCAGTTTATTCTGTAGCAATGCGGGTAAAAGGAGTAGCAGTGTCTACAACATCGGATAATAATGATACACCAACGGTTGATAGTGGTACTCTTTCAAAACAATATAAAATACTAACTGACAACTCTCCATCATTAAACATCAGTTCTGGTTCATACGTTCAAATTATCGGTTCTAAAGGCGTAAATACACTAAATATTGAATCCGGTGCTGTAGTTGAATGTATCCATTTTGTTGGAGCTAATATTATAAATATCAATGAACCATCTTCAAATTTCACAGTGTACCGATCTGGTGCAACTGTATATCTTCATAGCAGCGAAGGGACATCTGTTAAATTACCAGCCACTCTGACAGTCCAGACAGTAAAATTTTCAGATATAAACCTTGAACTTAAGATAAAAAGCGGAAAAGTGATGCTTGGAGAACAGACACTAACAAGAACTGAATCTGCAATTGAGAATATGTCAAACGACAACGGAGATATATCGTATCCTATTGTAGATACAAACCAGAGTAAATGTTATGGAGATATATCGGAAATATCATGCCCTCAGTCAGGAAGCTCTTTTTCCGGACAGGATGCTTCTTACACCAAAAATCCACCGGAGTATGTTGATAATGGAGACGGAACTATAACAGATACAGTAACAGGGCTGATGTGGCAGAAAAGTGCTGATATCAATAATGACGGCATTATTAACGCAAGCGATAAATTAACATATTCTCAAGCATTATCTTATGCTCAAACTCTTAATTCAGCAGGTTACAATGATTGGAGGCTGCCGACCATAAAAGAACTTTATTCTCTTATTATCTTCAGCGGACTTGATGTAAGCGGTTATCAAGGCAGTGATACCTCTGCATTAGTTCCATTTATCGACACAAACTATTTTAATTTTGGATATGGTGATGAAAGTGCTGGGGAGAGGATTATTGATGTTCAGTATGCAAGTTCAACTCTTTATGTATCAACAACAATGAATGGTTCTGAAACCATGTTTGGAGTTAATTTTGCAGATGGACGCATTAAAGGTTATGGATTTTCTATGCCGGGCGGAGGAGAAAAAACTTTTTATGTAAAATATGTTCGTGGTAATCCAAACTATGGGGTAAATAATTTTAACAACAATGGAGATGGAACAATAACTGACGCAGCTACTGGTTTAATGTGGAGTGAAGACGACTCTGGAATTGCTTTAACTTGGGAGCAGGCTCTCTCTTGGATTGATGAGAAAAATGCTGAAAATTATTTAGGATATAATGATTGGCGTCTGCCAAATGCTAAAGAGCTGCAAAGCATTGTAGATTACACACGCTCACCTGACACAACATCAAGTGCAGCTATTGATCCTATCTTTAGAGTCTCATCTATTATCAATGAGGCTGGAAAAACTGATTATCCATTTTATTGGACAAGCACAACTCATGCTAACTGGACATCTAACACTTCTGGAAGTAATGCAGCATATATAGCATTTGGCAGAGGTCTTGGTTATATGGGGTCTTGGATTGATGTTCATGGTGCAGGATGCCAGAGAAGCGATCCTAAAATTGGTGATGCTTCAAATTATCCAACAGGCCATGGTCCTCAAGGCGATGCTATTAGAATTTATAATTATGTTCGGTGTGTTAGGAATTGAGCCTATTTAACAATATTTGCTTGAAAAACTTAAATACCATCCTAAATTTGATGATCTCGTAAAAAGGTGCATTTTAAAAAATGCGTCATGAATAAAATCAGATAGTTATGACTCTAAAAATGGCTCTTCAGGACTTTTTACGAGTCCATCAAATTTGGTGCCCTTGTAAAAAGTCCTAAATTGGCATTTTCAAATCTCACCTCCTAAACATTATTGATTACTTTTACCCCATACAACACTCCAAAGTTCTTCTATTTGCTTAATCCTTTTTTAGAAAAATAACTTTATAAAACTACTCAATATAAAAATATTATTCCATAGCTCTTAAAAAGAGCCAAGAATCATATTGACAGTGTTTGTTTAATATGAATATCCTGCAAATTAAATATTTAGTTATTAATACTGTTTTTTTGTGTTATCAAAAAAAGCGTAATTTAAATATCAACCCTGTAATACCTAATAACTTTTAAGGAGATAATTTAAATGAAACAAGCAGTTATTGTAAGTGCAGTTAGAACACCTTTGGGAAGTTTTGGAGGAAGTTTAAGCAAAATCGGTGCTACAGATTTAGGTGCTCATGCCATTAAAGAGGCTATAAAACGGGCAGCAATTGATCCAAAAGAGATTAATGAGTGCATAATGGGCATGGTGCTTCCATGTGGTTATGGTCAAAACCCTGCAAAACAGGCTGTGGTTAAGGCTGGGCTTCCTTGGGAAGTTGAGGCAATTACGATAAACAAAGTTTGTGGTTCTTCTCTTAAGGCAGTTATGCTTGCAGCTCAGGCAATACAGTGCGGTGATGCTGATGTTGTTGTTGCTGGTGGTATGGAGAATATGAGCATGGCACCATACTACATGGAAAATGCACGTTGGGGACACCGTATGGGTCCTGGTAAAATTGAAGATCACATGGTGCACGATGGTCTTTGGGATATTGTAAACGATTTTCACATGGGTATGTCTAACGAGCTTTGCTGCGAAAAATGGGAAGTCTCAAGAGAAGATCAGGATAGATTTGCTGCCGAATCTTACAAAAGAGCGTGTAAATCTGTTGCAGAAGGCAGATTTAAAGATGAAATTGCCCCTGTTGTAATTCCACAAAAAAAAGGAGACCCAAAAGTTTTTGATACTGACGAATGCCCCAAAGAGACAAGTTATGAACTGCTCTCTAAAATGAAGCCAGCATTTAAAAAAGATGGTGTTGGAACTGCTGGCAACGCCTCAATCATCAGCGATGGTGCTTCAGCCGTCATTCTTATGAGTAAAGAGAGGGCGCAGGCTCTTGGCTGTACAATAATGGCAGAGATAGGGGCACAGGCATCTTATGGTATTGATATGAAATATGTGCTTATGGCACCGATTTATGCAATTCCAAAGGTTTTAAAAAAAGAGGGTTGCTCAATAAACGATATCGACCTTTTTGAGATAAACGAGGCTTTCAGCGGCTCATCAGCTGGAATCAACAAAGTTCTTGAGCTTGACCCTGAAAAGGTTAATGTAAACGGAGGCAGCGTTGCTCTTGGACACCCTATTGGAGCAAGCGGTGCAAGGGTTCTTACAACTCTTTTGTATGAGATGAAAAAACGTAATGCAAAAAAAGGTCTTGCCTCGCTCTGTCTCGGCGGCGGAGAGGCTGTGGCTCTTGTGGTTAATATGTAAAAAAATCAAATTGCAGGGATAGCTAAACTCGTTCTCCCTGCAATTTAAATTGTCCTCTTTTTTAAACAGATAAATGTGGCTTAAATAAGAAACAAATGAATTTTATAAATGACTATATCAACAAGATAATTTGCGGTGATAGTTTAACTATTATGAGGCTGATGCCCGATAACTGCATAGACCTTGCTGTAACATCGCCTCCTTATAATTTAAAAAACTCAACCGGCAACGGAATGAAAGCAAATACAAAAAGTGGAAAATGGGCTGGAAATGCGTTGCAAAACGGTTATAGCCATTACAATGACAATATCCCAAATGAAGAGTATGCGAAGTGGCAGTATGATTGCCTAAAAGAGATGTATCGCCTTATAAAAGATGACGGAGCTATCTTTTATAATCATAAGTGGAGGGTACAAAAAGGTTTAATTCAAGACCGCAGAGATATAATAAGAGATTTACCTGTCAGACAGATCATAATTTGGAAGAGAAAAGGAGGTATTAATTTCAATCCTGGTTATTTTCTTCCAACCTATGAAGTTATTTACCTGATTCCAAAACCAAAGTTTAAACTGGTGCCAAAAGCCAATGCTTATGGTGATGTTTGGGAGTTTACTCAGGAGATGAATAATGAGCATCCTGCTCCGTTTCCGGTAGCACTTATTGAAAGAATTATCTCATCAACATCAGCCCAGATAATTCTTGACCCTTTTTCTGGCAGCGGAACAACCGCTGTAGCAGCATTAAAACTTAAACGTAATTACATTGGAATTGATATTTCTCCTGATTATTGCAAAATTTCTGAAGAGAGAATTAAAAACATAGGAGGAGTTTCAAATCAAATATCAACTATTACTAAATCAAAAACTATCTCTCTTTTTGAAGAAATAATATGAAAATATACACCAAAGAGGCTCTAATAAAAGAGCTTAAAAGTATTGCTTCAAAAGGTTGGATAGAGAATGCAAGAGATGGCAACCACGGTGGAATAGGCAATACTTTAGAAGATTTATTAGGCATAACAGAGAATAATTTACCCATTCCAAATGCAGCAGAGTGGGAGCTGAAAGCCCAACGTCTTAATACTACTTCTCTTACAACGCTATTTCATATAGAACCATCACCAAGGGCTATAAAATTTGTACCTCAAATTTTACTACTAAAATATGGCTGGAAACATAAAGAGGCTGGGAAAAAATACCCTGAAAATGAAATGAGCTTTCGTCAGACAATTCATGGACTTTCTCCAAGTGACAGAGGCTTTCAAGTAAAACTTGATAGAGTTAATTCTAAAGTGCTCATCTCGTTTGATAGCAGCACTGTTGCACATAAGCATAAGGAATGGTTGCATTCAGTAGAAAAAAGAGTTGGTTTAGGAGAGATTGACCCCCAACCTTATTGGGGATTTGATGATCTTTCAAATAAAGCTGGAACAAAATTGTTAAATTGTTTCTATGTTCAAGCAGAAGTTAAAAAAGAGAATGGAATCGAATTTTATAACTATAGAAAAGCAATGATGCTGCAAAAATTTGATTTTGGGGGTTTCTTAGATCAAATTGAACACGGTAATATTCTTGTGGATTTTGACGCAAGAACAGGACACAATCATGGAACAAAGTTTCGCATGAGACAAAACTGCATATCAGCGTTATATCAGAAAGTAACTATTATCATATAACCATAAAGCTATAAGTAGAGTAGATTGAATTTAAAGTTAATTATGTCTGTTGTGGCATAATTATTTACACAATACAATAGAGGCAAGTATCCATAATGTCTCTTGTAATGAAATCCAAACAAAAGAAATATAAGGAACTTTTAAAAAATGGAAGTAAAAAAATTTGGAGTTATTGGTTCAGGTCAGATGGGAAATGGTATTGCTCAAATTGCAGCAGCAAGCGGTCTTGAAGTTTTGATGAGCGATATAAAAGAGGAGTTTACAGCAAAAGGTGTTGCTAATATCAAAAAGAATTTAGAAAAGAGCGTAAGCAAAGGCAAACTTGAGCAATCGGAAATGGATGCCACGCTTGCAAGAATAAAAACCACTGTAAATTTAAGCGATATGGCAGATGTCGATTTTGTTGTTGAAGCTGCTGTAGAAAGAGAAGACCTAAAGTTTAAGATATTTGAAGACCTTGATAAAATATGCCCTCCTCACGCCATTTTATCTACCAACACATCATCAATTCCAATAGGCAGAATTGCAGCAAGAACAAAACGTCCTGATAAAGTTATTGGTATGCACTTTATGAATCCTGTACCAGTAATGAAACTTGTTGAGATAATCAAGGGGCTGCCAACCTCTGAAGAGACCTTTAACATCACATGGGAGTTGAGCAAAAAATTTGGAAAAACTCCAGCAGAGGCAAATGATTTTCCGGGATTTATTGCAAACAGAATATTGATGCCGATGATTAACGAAGCAGTATTTTGCCTCTATCAGAGTGTTGGAAAGGCAGAAGATATTGATACTGTTATGAAACTTGGTATGAACCATCCAATGGGACCTCTTGCACTTGCTGATCTTATTGGTCTTGACACCTGCCTTGCTATTATGGAGACCTTGTATGATGGATTTAAAGACTCCAAATATAGACCATGCCCGCTTTTAAGAAAATATGTTGAAGCTGGCTGGCTTGGAAGAAAATCTGGCAAAGGTTTTTATGACTACAAATAGAGTGGTTTCTCAATAAAATAAAGGCTCTCCGAGCTTTTCCGTGATCGATAAAATTCTTGCTGATTCGGAAAATATTAGAGAGCCAAAATATTGAGAAATCTGGTATTTTTAGAAAAAATACTTAGATAGAAGGAAAATGCAATGACATTATTACTAAACATTCTCTGGTTTCTTTTTGGAGGCGGTATTCTTTCTTGGGCATTATGGATGTTGGCAGGGTGTCTATTGTTTATTACGATTATCGGCATTCCATTTGCTTATGCAGCATTCAGAATAGCTGGTTTTGCAGCTTTTCCTTTTGGCAAAAAATTAGTTGGTGCTGAAGAGATTGGGAAAACAAGAATTTTTGGAACAGGTCTTGCCAATTTTTTATGGATTATCTTTGCTGGAATCTGGCTCTCTATTTCTCATATTCTTGCTGGTGCTACTCTTTGTCTCACCATTATTGGTATTCCTTTTGGTTTTGCTCATTTCAAGTTAGCTCAAGTCTGCTTTGCACCATTAGGAAAATACCCCATGCCTGAATAGCAATCAATCAAATAAGCCTATAAAAAGTTGGTAACATTTTGATATCGTTTAAAAAGGAATAGAATAATTTATGGAAAATTATAGCCAAGCCACTCCTAAGCAGGAGATAGACAGCAGAATTGATAATCTTCAAAATGTACTTACAAAAAATGATATCAGCGGAGCGTTGATACTGCAAAAATCAGATTTTTTCTATTTCAGCGGAACTTTTCAGCAAGGCTGGCTTTACGTACCAGCTCAAGGCAAGCCGCTTCTTATGATATTTAAAGATTACGACCGTGCAAAATCTGAATCTCCAATTGAGTCGGTTGTATCAATCATAAGTCCCAAAGAGATTCCAAACTTACTCAACGATATGAATTATCCTATTCCACTAAACATTGGAATGGAGCTTGATGTAGTTCCAACAAATCTATATTTTCAATATAAAAGTATATTTAAAAACAGAGATATAAAAGATATATCAACTGAAATCCGCCTTGTTCGTGCTGTAAAATCTCATTATGAGATAGAGTTGATGGAAAAAGCAGCATCAATGTCAGACAAGGTTGCGGCAAAAGTACCTGAGCTGCTGGATACTGGAAAGAGCGAAATTGAGCTTGCAGGAGAACTTGAAGCATTTGCAAGATCTCTTGGGCATCAAGGAATCATAAGAATGAGGTTGTGGGGAAACGAGATATTTTATGGTCATATCATGTCTGGAGCAGCAGCAGCCGTTCCAAGCTATATGGCATCCCCTACTGGTGGGCATGGACCAGGTGTTGCAACATCTCAAGGAGCTGGATTTAACAAAATAGGAAAAAATGAGCCAGTACTTGTTGACTATGTGTTTGCACTTAATGGATATCTCTCTGACCATGCAAGAATCTTCTCAATAGGAGATGTTGCTGACGAATTTTTAAGAGCACATGAGGCAATGCTTGAAGTTCAAACAGTTGCAAAAGAGGCTGGAAAACCAGGTATGGCTACCGGAGAACTTTATGAGCTTATGGTGCAAAAAGCTAAATCAACCGGGTATGATGAGTTTTTTATGGGTATAGGAGATAGAAAAATCCGCTTTACAGGGCATGGAATTGGAATGGAGCTTGACGAATTTCCATTTATCGCAAAAGGACAAACCCTTACATTACAAGAAGGTATGACTCTTGCCCTTGAGCCAAAAGCTATAATGCCCGGCAAGGGGGTTGTTGGTATTGAAAACACATTTGTTGTAACAAAAATGGGGCTTAAATCTTTAGCTCATTACCCTGAAAATATAGTTGTGATTTAAGGTTGATACGCTCTTTAATTTTTGATTAAACAGAAGAGGTTTTTAGCTAATCAAAAAGAGATATTAAATATTATGATGTGTAAACGTGAAGAGAAAATAGATAACCAGAACTTAATCCATGAATTGAGACGAAAAATCGATGATTTTATGGGCTTTGCCCCTATTGGCATATTTCAGGCAAGTGATGAGGGCAAATTTGTAATTGCAAATTCTGAGATGGCGTGGATGCTTGGCTATGAAAGTCCTAATTCACTTATCCAACAGATGACAGATATTGCTTCCCAGATGTTTGCAACAGATGAAGCTGCAGAGCAGTTCTTTTTTCACCTTTTTGAAGCAGAACAAGTTATCGGTTTTAGATGCAAACTTAAAAAAAAGAACGGCTCTACATTTTGGTCAAGCACCTATGCCAAAAGAGCGTTTAATATAGAGGGTCGTTCCACTGGTTTTTATGGCTTTGTAATGGATATTACCAGAAATATTCGTATGGAAAAAGAGTTACAAGAGGCAAATGCACAGCTTATCCGTATTGCGACCCTTGATGGTTTAACTAAAATTCCCAATAGAAGAAAATTTGATGACTACTTAAGCTCGGAGTGGAAAAGGGCATCAAGAGAGAAGAGTCCCCTATCTCTTATTTTATGCGATATTGACTTTTTTAAACCGTATAACGACAACTATGGACATCAAGGTGGGGATGATACTTTACGTCAGGTGGCTCAATCTATTGCAGCGACCTGTAGAAGACCAGCAGACCTTGCAGCACGGTATGGAGGAGAAGAGTTTGTTGTAGTGCTTCCTGATACAGCAATGGACGGTGCTATTATAGTGGCTGAAAATTTAAGAAATGCCGTCAAAAACCTTAAAATTCCCCACGAATACTCTAAAGTACATAACTGTGTTACCATAAGTGTGGGTCTATCAACTACTATTCCGACAAATACAACATCGCCAGCAACACTTATTGAAAAGGCTGATGTTGCACTTTATCAGGCAAAAAAACTTGGTAGAGATAGAGTTTTTGCACAAATATCTGATATCATCTCCCAATAATCTGACTATGAATCACACATCATAGATACAACAAAATCCAATAGTTTTCTGAACTGCAATGTGAAGGATCGCAATATAAAACTCCCCTATCTCAATATTGTCAACGAGGTAATTAGTAAAACTAAAACTAAAACATCTACGGGTTTAAAAGTTTTTACTTCAATAATAGATAAAACGTTTAATATAAGGACGAAAAACTGCTGATGGATTTAAGGAGAATATGAAAATCAACTTTCATGATGTTTTACCTAAATGGAACTATTCTATCATACCTCTACAAACATCAACTTTAGGGTGTTATTAAATTCACATTCCTAAATTTAAAAGAGATAATTGGAGACTGTTTATATGATACGTTTTCTTCACGCTTCAGACTCTCACATTGATAGCCCTCTTAAAGGATTAAACTCTTATGAAGGGGCACCTGTTGATACTCTTCGCAGTGCAACTCGTCGTGCTTTTCAAAACCTTGTTCAACTCGCAATTGACGAAAATGTAGATTTTATGGTCATTGCTGGAGATATCTATGATGGAGATTGGAAAGATTATAGTACAGGACTCTTTTTCAGAGGAGAGATGGCAAAACTTAAACAGAACGGTATCTCTGTTTATATAGTTGCTGGCAACCACGATGCAGCTTCGGTTATCTCCAAGAGACTTAATCTACCAGACAATGTTCATGTTTTTTCCACACGAACAACAGAGTCGTTAGAAGTTGTAGGGCATCCTGTGATAATTCATGGGAGGGGCTTTCCAAACCGTGCTGTACCTGAAAATTTTGCAAAAGAGTATCCAGTTGCTGTACCAAACAGATTCAATATAGGGCTTTTACATACCAGTTTGACAGGGCGAACAGGTCACGACATATATTCTCCATGCTCAGAAGCAGATTTACGTCAAAAAGGATATGGATATTGGGCACTTGGTCATATTCATCAACCAGAAGTGATAAGTAAAGAGCCTTGGATCGTATTTTCAGGCAACTGTCAAGGACGTGATATAAGAGAGAGTGGAGAGCGTGGCTGCTTTCTTGTTACGATAAGTGACTCTTTTGAGGTGTTAAGTGTCGATTTCCATAATATAGATGTTGTTAGATGGCAGACTCTTGATATTGATCTTACAGGGATGGAATATGAGGAAGATGCTTTAAATGAACTCTCTCAATCTATTGCCTCTGCTGTAAATGGAGCTGAAGGGCGACTTGTTGCTGCACGCATAATTTTTAAAGGAGCTACAAAACTTCACGGCTCTTTTCATCGGGAAATTTCTCATTGGCGTGCTCAAATTCTTGGTATTGCTCAAGATTATGGAGAAGAGTTAGTATGGATTGAAAAGTTGAAAATCTTAACAACTCCAATATATGATCTTAAGCAGCTTGCACAAAGAGATCTGCTTACTAAAATCGTTCTTGAAACTATTGAACATGCCAAAATTGAGCCTAAAAATTATCCTTCTGAAATTAAAGAGATGCTTGGGGTTCTGCCAAATGAGATACGCAAAGAGGTAGAAGAGCAGTTTTTCGGAGATAATAGCACTGCTCTATTAGAAGATGTACGCTCTATTATCCTTGATGCTTTGGGGGCAAAAGGTGGTAACAGTTATGATCTCTGTTTTTAGAAATTAATGGAAAAAATTTGAGGAGAAAAATCATGAGATTTGACAGACTACTTATACCTGCTTTTGGTCCTTTTACTAACCTTGATATGAAATTTTCACAAGATAAAAGCGATCTTCATATTATTTACGGTTCAAATGAAGCTGGAAAAAGCTCTCTCTTACGGGCGTTTCGAGATCTACTGTTTGGTATTCATGGGCACTCTTCAGACAATTTTTTGCACGATTATAAAGAGATGCGGATAATTGGAGAGGTTATTAATAGTTTGGGGGAACGTCTTACATTTCAACGCCGCAAAGGGAATAAAAATACACTACTAAATGAAGCTGGTGATCCTCTGCCTGAAAATTCTCTGCTTAAGTTCTTAGGTAGTGTTGATCAGAGATATTTCTCCACAATGTTTGGACTTGGTACTCAAGAGTTACGTGAAGGGGCGGAAGAGCTTCTTAGAGGAGAAGGCAATATTGGTAATGCTCTATTTTCAGCAAGTTTAGGTGGAACTCCTGTTCAAGTGGTCTTAAAATCGCTAATTCAAGAGGCAGAATCTTTATTTAAAGGAAGAACAATAGCAAATGTTACGATACGCCCACAATCTAACAGATATAAAGAGCTTTTAAAACTGAGCCGTGAAGTTGCTGTAAATCCTGAATTGTGGGAGAGTATAGAAAAAGATATTGCCTCTGCCAAGTCAGATAAGGCTAAATTGGAGAATGAGATTTTAGAGCTTACAAGAGATTTAGAGTGGCTTAACCGATGTGAAGATGCTTTTCCTACAGTTGGTCGTTTAGAAGAGGAGGTAAGAAGGTTAGAGCAGCTCCCTCTGCTTCCTGATGTTTCAAATAGTTTTGTTGAGAGAGCAAGAGGTGCGAAAAAATCGGTAAGTGATGCGCAATCAGAGCTTAATCGTCTTACAAATCATATTGAAAAGCTTAAAAATCAATTAGCATCATGCAAGACATCTCCTTTAATTATGGCTGAATCAGATACTATAGAGCGTCTGCATCAAAACATGAGACTTTATGGGAAAAAAAGTTCGTTAATTGAGCTTGAAACTGAAATTGCAGAGATTGAAGCAGTTTTACAAAGTGCGATAGACAATATTGGGTTTAATGGCAGTATCTGTGAACTTGAACAGTTAAGATTAAGCAGTACTGATCGCCTCAGCTTTGAAGAGTCAGCCAACTCTCTTCAAAAGGCTCTTGAGGAGCATGATAAAAATAGAGATAAAATTGAGGATACGCAAAGGCAGATTCAGGCAAAAGAGAACAAGTTAAAAAATTCCCCAAAAAATGATCTAACTTCTTTAAGGGATGCACTTTCCACAGCAGCAGGAGCAACTGATGCGAATAAAACTCTTGCTGGGGATCAATTTGAGGTTGAACGGCTTAAATTAGAGATAGATAATCTCCATAAAGAGCTTAAAGATGCCCCTAATGATCTAAACAAAACCGGAAACCTTCCTGTTCCAGCAAAGTCAACTATACATAGGATCAGTGAAGAGATGGCTGAGATAAAGAGGCTAATCAAGATTGAAGAGAATAAAATAGCCGATGGAAAGAGGCGGATAGAGTCTATCCATGCTGAACTTGGGCGTATTGATAGGCGTGGAGTCTTGCCGTCACAAGAGGCTCTTTGTAAAGCAAGAGAAGATAGAGATTATGGTTGGAAATTAGTTCTTGCAGATTGGAAAGGATATACAGATATTAGTCAAAAAGATAATCATGGCGAGTATATTTATAAAAGTGAATTTATTCAAAATCTTCCTCTTGAAGAGACTTTTCCACAATTAGTTGCACAAGCTGATTATATTGCTGATAAACTGCTTGAAAATGCTGAAGTCGTGGCACAAGTAGAGGAAAAAAGATTTCAGATAGCTAAATCTGAACAGCAAAACAGAGATGCTCAAGAGGCTATAAATCGGCTTCAAACTAAATTAAAAGAGGTACAATCATCTTGGGAATCTATATGGCTTGAATGTGAAATTACCCCTTTGTCTCCTGTTGAGATGGACGAGTGGCGAGAAAAATGGAGTCAGTTTAAAAATTTACTTCGTCAATTAAGGACTTCTGAAAGCTCCTTAGCACGAAAAGTCAATCAGATAGAGCAGGCAAAAAAAGAGCTTAGTACTGTTCTTGGTTTATCACAAGATAATCAATTTGAGCTTCTTTTTGAAAAGGCAAGACAACTGGTTCAGCACGGTGAAGAGTTAAGAGGTAGAAGAGAAGGTATCTTAGAAGAGCTTTCTACCCTTAAAAGTCAGCTGGAAACTTTTATGCAAGATAGTCTAAGAATAGATAGAAACAGAGAGAGTGCCCAAAAGATGTGGATAAGGCAGTGTGCAAAAATTGGTCTTCCAGAAGATATCTCTCCTGCATCTGGATTAGCTATTTTAAAAGAACGTGTTGAAATTCTTGGAATATTTGACAGGTGGAAAAAATTGATTGCAAAGTATGAGAAGGTGGCTTCAAAATTCCAACAATATGAACAGGAGGTAAACATACTCTATAATGCTATTAAAAATCAAAATGATGGTTTTGGCAGAGTAGAGATTTTATCAGAAGTTGAAGATAGAACAGAAAACAAGATATCAAGACTTTGGAATGCACTTAGCAGTGCAAAAGAGGCTCAAGTTCGTTACAATCAGCTTATAGAGCAGATAGAGGAGTCTAATAATGAGCTTGTTGATGCAAAAATAGCATCTATTCAAGCTACTCGAACATTGGAAGAGTTAATCTCTTTAGGAAAACTTGATACAACAGAAGAGTTAGAGTCTTTAATTGCAAATTTGGAGCTTAAAAATAAAATACAAAATCAGATTAATATTTTTCGAGACACATTAAGTGCTCTTGCTCGAAGTCAGATTGTAGATCAATTTATCACTCTTATTAAAGCTGAAGATAGTGAGACTATATCTGCGAGAAAAAACAATCTTAATAGGTTAAAGCAGGAGAAGGCAGAGGAACTCCAAAATATTAATGATGCTCTGTATTCGCTCAAAGAGAGAAAAAGAAGACTTGAGAATTCAGGAGATGCTGCTTCAAACTATCGTCAGCAGGCAGAATCTTGTGCTGCCCTATTAAAACAGGATTCACAACGTTTTATACAACTCCGTTTAGCTATCTATTTTTTGCAGACGCAGATTGAGCGATTTAGAAAAGAGAATCAAGGACCTCTATTGGAGAGGTCTGGACAGATATTTAAAAACATTACTCTGGAGGCATTCTCAGGACTTGGTGCTAAATTTAATGCTGATGATACCCCCATCCTTGTTGGTTTACGTCCAGAACAATCTGAAGTGCCGATTGAAGGAATGAGCGATGGAACAAGGGATCAACTCTATCTTGCTTTGCGTATTGCAGCACTTTATAGCTATCTTGAACAACATGAGCCAATGCCACTTATTCTTGATGACCTGTTAATTACCTTTGATGATGAGAGAGTAGGAGCAACTCTTCCTGAACTGGCATCATTGGCAAAACGTACTCAAACGTTTCTTTTTACCCACCATGAGCACCTTATAGAGCTATGTTACGCAACTTTGGGCAGAGATAAATTTAGTCTTCATCGGTTAACACCTACAAGAGGATAAAAATGGTATTTTAAGAGCCTTATGGGTTAAACAGCCAAGCAGCAGAAGAGTAACGTTAAATCTCAATACTACCTTTAAAAACAGAGTTTGCAGAACCTGTTTTATATACATGGTTGTCTGCCTCTCGCCACTCTATATCAAGAGTTCCACCTTTTAGATGTATTTTTACCTTTCGTTCAGATTTGCCATTTAGGTTTGCAGCTACCAGTGCGGCAGCGGCTCCGGTTCCACATGCAAGGGTCTCTCCAGCCCCTCTCTCCCACACACGCATATTCATCTGGAGTCTGTCAACTATCTGGATAAACTCAACATTAGTTTTTTGAGGAAAATTTGGGTGATTCTCAATTGCTCTTCCGTATATTTCAACTGGAGTTGTGGAAACATCATCCACAAATATAACGGCATGAGGATTTCCCATTGATACAGCAGTGATATTAAATAGATGCCCATTAACATCAATAGGTATGTTTACAGCAGTTTCGTCAGAAAATGCCTCACCTCCAGAAGAGAGTAATTCACCTGAAGCTGTCATCTGAGTTGGAGTAGTAAAAGGAATTTTTTCAGGTTTTAGTATCGGTTCTCCCATATCAACGCATACAGATTTTACTTTGCCTGATTCATCTGTAATTATCTCTGGAATGACTCTTCCTGCAAGGGTCTCTACTGTAATTTTATTTTTATTTATAATTTTGTTTTCAAAAAGATATTTTGCAAAACACCTCATGCCGTTGCCGCACATTTGGGCTTCTGAGCCATCACAGTTGAAAATTCTAAATCCAGCATCCTCTGTTGCAGAGTTAAGAAGAATAATAATGCCGTCAGCTCCGATCCCAAAGTGTCGAGAACAGAGCTGTTTTGCTATCTGTGGATAACCACCTTGCAAGTTTGCAATTTTACCATTTCGATCGTCAAGCATGATAAAATCGTTTCCTAACCCTTCCATCTTTTCAAATACAATTTTCATTCTGTTTATCTCCGCACTTTATAATTGTCTGTTGCAACAAGTTTGTCGATTAGTTTTATAGATATATCAATATGTTATCTTTGATTAGTTATTTAATATTTTTATCATATCTTTTCCAAGCAGTTCAACCTGCCACCGCCGTGTTCCGTTTATATCTAAAAGCTCCTCTTCAGAAGATGGTTGGGCAACTGCAACTGCTGCAATGGTGGCATTACTTAGTAAAAAACCGGGTTCAATTCCTGTTTTTTCACTCATATATTCTCTTAAATTTTTTAATGAGCTTATCTTTTCTGGTGAAGCCAATTGAGATTCTAACATACGCTTTTTAGGATATGAGGGCATCTTATCTTTAGAAAGAGCAACTCCTTTAAGAATAGCTTTTATACACTTATCTCCGTACATTGTGAGCTGTTTTGGACTTAAAGCATTAGATTGCTTTAGCTCATTTATTGATTGCGGTTTTCTCAAAGTCATTGTTGTTATAGATTCAGCACTCATAATTTTGAACAGAGGTAGATTTTTTTCTTTTGCAATTTTTACTCTCATCTGGAGCAGCGATTCCAAAATTGCCAGACTCTCTTTGCCCATTTTACCCGCACCTTTGAATTTCATAAAAAGAGGTGTATCTTCATGACCATCGTAACGTACCTCTGTTTGAAGTTTAAACTCCTCCATAGCCCATTCCAATCTGCCCACATCAATTAGCTTTTTTTTCAATATTTCAGAAAGTTCTATAAGATATGCAACATCATTGAGGCTATACTCAATCATCTGTTTTGAAAGAGGACGTTGCGACCAGTCTGTTTTTTGAAATCGTTTATCTAAATTGAGGTTAAAGTGTTTTTTTAAAAGAGCAGCAAGGCTTCTTTTTTGTATCCCCAGAAATCGGCAGGCAATCTCAGAGTCAAAAAGATTGTCTATCTTTATACCAAAATCTCTGTCAATACTTCTAATATCAAAATCTGCTCCATGAAATATTTTAGTGATTGAAGGATTTTCACATATAGGTTTAAGTGGAGAAAAATCAGATATGGTTAGAGGGTCAATAAGGTGGTGTCTTTTTGGATCAGCCACTTGAATCAGGCAGACCCTCTCTTTAAAATGGTGCATTGAGTCTGCTTCAAGGTCCATGGCAATCTGTTTGTATGTTTCAAGATATCTGCATAGGTTCTTTAACTCTTCATTTGAGCTGATCAGGGTATATTCAATCATTTTTTTTCTTGACCGTTTCAGGCTGTTGCCTTAATCTTTCAATTTTTATAAATTTTTAAAGTAGTTAAAATTATTTAGTAGCTAAGGGGGATTACCTTTCCCTATCTCTTCATCCTGTCTTGACAAGGGTGTGGTTGGGTTAAGGTTTTACACTAAACTTAACTAACAACGGATGATTATCAATGATTAATATAACACTTCCCGATAAGAGTATAAAGGCTTTTGAATCATACCCCACAGGAATGGATGTAGCACTCTCAATTTCTGAAGGGTTTGCTAAAAATTGCGTTGCAATGGATATTAACGGCAAAATGGTCGATTTGAGCTGTGTAATTAAAGAGGATGCCTCTTTAAAATTTATAACAACAAAAGATAAAGAGGCTCTTGAGATACTTCGCCACAGTGCAGCCCATGTTATGGCAGAGGCTGTTCAAAATCTCTATCCTGATGCAGCATTGACAATAGGACCTGTAGTAGAAGATGGATTTTATTACGATATCGATATGAAACCTCTCTCTGAAGAGGATTTTCCTGCAATTGAAGAGGAGATAAACAAGATTATTAAGGAGAAGAAAACTTTTGCACGTAAAGTTGTAACCGCCAAAGAGGCTCTTGAGATATTTAAAGATAATCCATATAAAACTGAACTTATAGAAGAGCTTGCAGCTCAAACAGCAGAGCAGGAGATATCCCTTTACCAACAGGGAGGTTTTACTGATCTATGCAGAGGTCCCCACATTCCTCATACAGGTATGATAAAGGGGATAAAACTTATGAAGACATCTGGAGCATATTGGAGAGCAGATCAATCTAAAGCACAGCTTCAAAGGCTATATGGAACCGCTTTTTTTGATAAAAAAGATTTAAACGCATACCTTCATTTAATTGAAGAGGCAAAAAAGAGAGATCACAGAAAAATAGGTACTAAGCTCGACCTTTACAGCTTTCATCAAGAGGCTGCTGGTATGCCATTTTTTCATGCTAAAGGTATGGCAATGTGGAATGTCCTTTTAGAGTATTGGCGAGAAGAGCACAAAAGAGCTGGATATGTTGAGACAAAAACTCCTGTAATGCTAAGCCGCCATTTATGGGAGCAGAGCGGTCATTGGGAAAATTATAGAGAGAATATGTACACCTCAGTGGTTGATGAGGAGGAGTATGCAATAAAGCCTATGAACTGCCCAGGAGGGATGCTGCTTTATAAGACAGGATCATATTCTTACCGTGATCTTCCATTAAGAGCGGGAGAGATTGGTCTTGTTCATCGCCATGAAAAATCTGGCGCTCTTTCAGGTCTTTTTAGGGTGCGAGCATTTCATCAAGATGATGCCCATATCTTTATGACACCAGAGCAGATTGAAGGCGAAATTCTCGGTGTATTGCAGCTTGTCAATAGAATTTACAGCCGTTTTGGTTTAGGGTTTCATTTGGAGTTATCAACTCGACCAAAAAAATCTATTGGTTCTGATAAGCAGTGGGAAGAGGCAACAAATGGACTAAAAAATGCACTTAATAAGTATGGCAAAGAGTATGTTATCAACGAGGGAGATGGAGCGTTCTACGGTCCCAAAATTGATATTCACATAAAAGATGCTTTAGGAAGAACATGGCAGTGTGGAACTGTTCAGCTTGATATGGCTCTGCCAGAACGATTTGATCTATCGTATAAAGGTGCTGATAACGAAAAACACCGTCCAATTATGATTCATCGTGTTATCTATGGCTCAATTGAGCGTTTTTTTGGGATATTGGTTGAACACTTTGCAGGAAAATTTCCTCTTTGGCTTGCACCTGTTCAAGCAGTCATACTTCCAATAAACGACGATCTTGCCCCTTATGCTCACGGTGTTAGCAGTCAACTGTCAGAGTATGGAATACGGTGCGAGGTTGACACAAGAACAGAGAGTCTTAAAAAGAAAATTAGGGATGCTCAAGTTAATTACACCCCTCTTATAATAACAATTGGAGATAAAGAGCGAGAATCTTTGACTCTTTCTGTAAGAACTCTTGATGGTAATGTAAAAATGGGGCTAACAATGGATAACTTTGTAAAGCCTGTGTTAAGGCATATTAAAAATAGAGTTCTTGAAGATATTGTACTGTAAAGGATAAGGATACTTTAACCGGTTTTAAATTAGTTTTTTACCCACCCCTCTTGTTCTCTTTTTTTCCTTTTATTTTATTAGGTGAGATGGACTTTACTTCCTTACTATACAAGGATAGATGGCTTAAGAGGGGTTAATTTAAAAGAGGATAAATTTCCTAACAGGAGAGTCCGATGGCTGAACGAACGGTTACCCTTCCGATTACCGGCATGAATTGTGTTAATTGTGCTGCAAATATACAGAGAAATGTGGGTACTCTAAATGGAGTAAATAAAGCTGAAGTCAATTTTGCAGTTGAACAGGCTGTTATCTCGTTTGATCCAAAAGTAGTAAGTTTTGAAGCTATTGTTGATAAAATCCATGACCTTGGTTTTAAGGTGGTTGAGTCTGGTGATGACGAGGTTGAGCGTCAAGCTGAAATCCTAAATCAGACTAAAAAATTCATTACAGGGGCTGCTTTTGCACTGCCCCTTTTTATTTTGAGTATGTCCCGTGATTTTGGCATTACAGGAGAGTGGAGTCATGCTCTATGGGTCAACTGGTTCTTTTTTCTTCTTGCCACACCTGTTCAGTTCTACACTGGTTGGGACTACTATATTGGGGCATTTAAAAGCCTTAAAAATGGAAGTGCAAATATGGATGTACTTATTGCCTCTGGCTCTTCAGTTGCATATTTCTACTCTATAGCCATTATTTTATTACCTCTATTTACAGTTAACTCTGCTGGTGATCCTTCTGCTACCCACTCTTACCACGTCTATTTTGAGACATCCGCCCTTATTATTACCCTTATAAAACTTGGAAAGATGTTGGAGGCAAGAACCAAAGGAAAAACTGGTGCTGCAATAAAAAAACTTATGGCATTGCAGCCAAAAACAGCCAAAGTAATTGAAGGATATGGCTCTGCTTCTTCATACGAAAAAGAGATGCCTATATCAGAACTTAAAATAGATAATATAGTTGTGATTCGTCCGGGTGAGAGGATTCCTGTAGATGGCATTATTGTAGAGGGTATCTCAACTGTTGATGAATCTATGCTGACCGGAGAGCCAATACCTATTGACAAAAAAACAGGAGATAAGGTTACTGGTGGCACTGTCAATGGTCATGGACTTCTAAAATTTAGAGCTACTCACGTTGGTAAAGATACCGCTCTTGCCAGAATAATCAAATTGGTTCAAGAGGCACAAGGTAGCCGCGCTCCCATTCAAGCATTAGCTGATAAGGTTGCCGCTATTTTTGTTCCTGCTGTAATTCTTATAGCACTTATAACTTTTGGAGTCTGGTGGGCAACAACCGGTGAATTTGTGACTGCCATGATCCGTATGGTTGCTGTTTTGGTTATTGCCTGCCCCTGTGCTTTAGGACTTGCAACTCCAACTGCCATAATGGCAGGAACAGGTAAAGGTGCTGAAAATGGAATACTATTTAAACGGAGTGAATCACTTGAGAAGGCAGCAAAACTTAAGACTATTGTGCTTGATAAAACAGGTACAATTACTATGGGTAAACCTATGGTAATAGATATTAAGCCTATAGATAAAACATTATCTAAGGATCAACTTATTGTGTATGCTGCATCTATTGAAAAAGGCTCTGAGCATCCAATTGGAAAATCTATTGTAAATTTTGCTAAACAGAAAAATTTGACTCTTTATGACCCAATCGATTTTAAAGCTCACAGCGGTATGGGAGTTGAGGCAACTGTTAATGGAAAGATTTTGAGGTTTGGTAAACCCGCATGGTTTACCTCTGAACTACAGGAGAATGAATCTGTTAATTTAAAACCGTTTGAACAGACTATTAAAGAGTTACAAAGCAAAGGCAGAACTGTGATGGTTTTGGCTGAAACAGGTTTGATACTTGGCGTTATCTCAGTGTCTGATGGAATAAAACCTGAATCTTCAAAAGCTGTTAGTTCTCTTCATCAAGAAGGTATTAGAGTTGTTATGCTTACTGGTGATAACCTTAATACTGCTATTTCAATTGCTCATGAGGCAGGTATTGATGAAAAAAATATTGTGGCAGAAGTTAAACCAGAACAGAAAGCAGATAAAATAAAAGAGCTGCAAAAAGAGAGTAACCAACTGATTGGTATGGTAGGAGACGGCATAAACGATGCTCCAGCTCTTGCCGTAGCAGATGTTGGATTTGCAATTGGCACAGGGACAGACATAGCGATTGAAGCTGGCGATATTATTCTATCTGGTGGCAGTCTTACAGGGATTCCCAAAGCTATAGCCATAAGCAGAGATACTTTAAGTACTATTAGGCAGAATCTCTTTCTTGCCTTTATTTATAACATAATTTTGATCCCTGTGGCTGCTGGTATTTTAGCACCGTTTGAGATTTTTCCAGATTTTTTAAGACAGCTCCATCCTATACTTGCTGCGATTGCCATGGCAGCTTCAAGTATCTCTGTTGTGACAAATAGCCTAAGACTCTATACAGGAATAAGATAGTAACCAATAGGAGTTAATAATGGCTAATTTATCACAAAACTACGATACAGAGAAAGAGCGTCTCTACTTTACATCATTTCATGAACTTATGACTCGCCGTGTAGCAGAGATTCTCTTGGTATCAAGCCCTTATGACGCATTTATAATGCAGGAAGATGGCAGGTTGTCTGAACGTATTATTCATGAATATAGGGGACTAAACCTCACAAGACCTCCAAGACTTACATGGGTATCTAATGGGAATGAGGCTCTAACAAAACTTGAGAATAGAACTTACGATGTTGTTGTTGTGATGCCTCATATAAGTGATATGGATGCCTATGAGCTTTGTGCAGAGATAAAAAGCAGATTTAGAAGTATTGCAGTCTATTACTTTGCATATGATGTCAGGACACTATTAGAAAACGAAAAGTGGCTAAAAGAGAACTGGCAACGCTTAATGGCAAATAAAAGATGGGTATTTGAAAATAAAGAGTGTTGCGGTCAAAACGTTATTGATCGAATATTTATATGGAGTGGGAATACAGACCTGCTCATGGCTCTTGTTAAGAGTCGTGAAGATTTGATGAATGTTGACCACGATACAAAACTTGCTGATGTAAGAGTTATTATTGTTGTTGAAGACTCTCCTTTATACCTTTCGTCTCTTCTTCCTTATATTTATAAAGAGGTTGTGATGCAGACTCAGGCTGTTATGGACGACTCTCTTAATGAAAATGACCGAATATTGAGAATGCGTGCTCGTCCAAAGATTTTGGTAGCAGACAACTATGAAGATGCTGAAAATCTATATCTAAAATATCGTAAATATCTGCTTTGTGTAATTTCTGATGTTCGTTATCCAAGAGATGGAAAAGATGATCCTGATGCAGGCATAAGACTTTTGACTGAAATTCGTCAGGAGATTCCAGATATTCCTTTGCTCATGCTCTCTTCAGAACCATCCAATAAAGAGAGAGCAGAGAGTATTCCAGCCTGTTTCTTAGATAAACGCTCTCCCTCTCTTCATGCAGATATACGATATTTTTTAGTACATCATTTAGGTTTTGGAGATTTTATATTTAGGCTTAATGATGGAACGGTTGTAGCAAGAGCTGCTAATATCAGAAGTATGAGTACTATTTTACATTCAGTGCCGGGTGAGTCCATTGCATATCATGCAAACAGAAATGATTTCTCAAGATGGTTGATGGCACGTTTTGAGATGCAGCTTGCCAATAAAATACGCCCTTTAACACTAAACGATTTTCCAAGCACACACCATCTTAAAGAGTATATCAGAACAATTATTCGTAATAAGCTCCAAATTCGCCAAAAGGGTTTAGTTTCTGATTTTATAAAGGAGGAGTTTGATCCTGAAAGTGATTTTGTAAAGATTGGTCGTGGTTCTCTTGGTGGTAAGGCAAGAGGGCTTGCATTTATATCAAATCTATTTCGCGAGAAGGTCGATTTTCATCAAAAATTTTCCGATGTTGATATTACTCTGCCAAAAACTGTTGTAATTACCACTGAAGGTTTTGATGATTTTGAAAGTTTAAATAATACTCGTGAATTTTTAAATACAAGATTACTATCTAATAGTATCGAAGAGTTATCAAGTAAAAATGTTAGCAGCATATTAAATCACAGTTTAAGTGATAACAATATTATAGAGCACTTTAAAAAAGCTGACTTTCCTGAGTGGCTTGCCCATGATCTAAAAACATACCTTAAACATGTTCACTATCCTCTTGCAGTTCGTTCATCAGCAATTTTAGAAGATGCTCATTACAGACCAAGTGCTGGAGCGTACAAAACATATATGCTGACCAATAACCATACAGATATTGAAGTGAGGCTTAAGCAGCTTATTCAGGCTATAAAATTGGTCTATGCTTCAGTCTATCAGGAGATTCCTCGAGTTCTTGCAAAAAATTCTGTTTACAGACCAGAAGAGGATAAGATGGCTGTGATTATTCAGCAGCTATCTGGTACACTTAATGGAGACTATTTCTATCCTGCAATTTCAGGTGTTGCTCAGTCATGGAATTTTTATCCGGTCTCTTACATGAAGCCTGATGAAGGTGTAGCTCACATAGCTTTAGGTCTTGGTAAGATTGTGGTTGATGGCGGAGTTGCGTTAAGATTTTCACCTAAATATCCTCAGTTTCTTCCTCAATTTTCATCTGTGGAGAATATTTTAAAGAATGCACAACGTTACTTCTATGCTCTTAAAATTAAATCTGATGAAGAGATTTTGACACCCTCTTCTTATGAGTTAAACGAAGAGTTTGAATTAACAAAATTGGACGTAGATGATGCTATTAATAGTGAACATAGGAGTTTAAAAAAGCTATTAAGCTCCTATATACCTGAAGATAACCGTATTAGAGACTTTTTTACCCCTAAAGGTTATCCTGTATTGACTTTTGCATCTATCCTCAAGTTTAAGACCTTTCCATTAGGAGAGATACTTTCTGAACTTTTGGAGATTGGCAAAAATGGCATGGGGTGTCCAGTTGAGATCGAATTTGCAATTAATCTTCACGATGATAAAAAGCCCGAATTCTCTCTACTGCAAATTAGACCTATGATGGTTGCTCGACACAATATGGATGTTGATATAAGTAAGCAAGATATTGAAAATGCACTCTGTTACTCAAATAGAGCTATGGGTAGCAGCCAAATTACAAAAATTTACCATATCATTTATGTTAAACCAGAAGCGTTTGATACTGCAAAAACGGTTGAGATTTCAGAAGAGATAGGTAAGTTGAACAGCTTATTTGACAAACAAGAGAATAGAGAGAGAAAAGGGTTACAAAGTAGTTATCCAAAAAAAGATTTAACAGATAAGGTAAGTAGAAAAAGAGATAAATATCTGCTTATAGGTCCTGGCAGATGGGGTACAACGGATCGGTGGCTTGGTATTCCTGTGAAATGGAGCAATATCACTTACGTTGGAACAATAATTGAGACCGTATCAGATAAGCTCAATGCAGATCCTTCACAGGGTAGCCACTTTTTTCATAATATCACATCATTGGGAATTAACTATCTTGGCATACCAGCAAAAGATAACAACTTTATAGATTGGTCATGGCTCAATAGCTTAGATGCAGAGGTTGAAACAAAATTTTTGCGATATATAAGGCTTTCTGAACCAGTTGTCTTAAAAATTAATGGTAGAGCATCAACTGCTGTGATTTTAAAATCGCATCCAAAAATCAACAAAGATAATAAAAAGAGAGTAACTCAGTTTATATAAATGCAAGTGCATATATTTTTTGTTCTTGCAAATAGATAGAGATCAACATCTGTTTGATCTAATAAATTATTAATAACAGGAGATTAACAAGAATGGACACCGTGTATAATACAGGTGATGTGTATCAAAAAGTTGTAAGCAGAGACCCTGATCAAAAAGAGTTTCTGCAGGCAGTGCATGAAGTATTTGAATCTGTTCAAGTGGTAATGGACAGAAATCCTGAGTATGGAAAAGCAAAGATTTTAGAACGAATTGTTGAGCCTGAGAGAATTATCACTTTTAGAGTACCTTGGACAGATGACAGAGGTGAGGTTCATGTCAATCGTGGCTTTAGAATCCAGATGAATAGTGCAATAGGTCCGTATAAAGGTGGATTAAGGTTTCATCCATCTGTAAATCTTTCAATATTAAAATTTTTGGCATTTGAGCAGGTATTTAAGAACTCTTTGACTACTCTTCCTATGGGTGGTGGTAAAGGTGGGTCTGATTTTGATCCAAAAGGGAAATCTGATGCAGAAGTTATGAGATTCTGTCAAAGTTTTATGACAGAACTCCATAAATATATTGGTCCAGATACTGATGTGCCGGCGGGGGATATAGGTGTTGGAGGTCGGGAGATTGGATATCTTTTTGGAACATACAAAAGAATTAAAACAGAGTTTTCAGGAGTATTGACTGGCAAGAGTCTAAATTGGGGTGGAAGTCTTATAAGACCAGAAGCTACTGGTTATGGTGCTGTCTATTTTGCATCAGAAATGCTCGCAACGCGTAATCAAAATCTTGAAGGCAAAACCTGCCTTGTATCAGGGTCTGGTAATGTATCACAATATACTGTTGAGAAACTTATCCAGCTTGGTGCTAAAGTTGTAACACTATCTGACTCTTCTGGTTATATTTACGATGAATCTGGTATCACTGCTGATAAACTTAAGTATGTTATGATGCTTAAAAATATTAAACGAGGCAGAATCAGTGAATATGCAGACAAATATCCTGAGGCTGTCTATACTAAAGCAGAACCATCTAAAGATTACAATCCTCTTTGGAATCATAAAGCTGATTGTGCATTTCCCTCTGCAACACAAAATGAGATCAACGGTAAAGATGCTCAAAATCTCTTGAACAATGGTGTTTATGTGGTCTCTGAAGGTGCAAATATGCCTACAACTCCTGACGGAGTTGATCTATTTATCGACAATAAGATACTTTATGGACCTGGAAAAGCTGCAAACGCGGGAGGAGTGTCTGTATCAGGTCTTGAGATGAGTCAAAACAGTATGAGAATAAAGTGGTCAAAAGAGGAAGTTGACACTAAGCTCAGACAGATAATGAAGAGTATTCATAAATCATGTGTTGATGCTTCACAGGAGTATGGTACTGCCGGCAACTACGTAAATGGAGCCAATATTGCAGGGTTTGTAAAAGTTGCAGATGCTATGCTGGATCAAGGTTTGGTATAGTTTTTTGTCCGCTTTATAGCTCAATTTGGCTACTTAATTCTTAAAGAGTTAAATCAAGTATGAAATTAGAGATATAGATCCATTTATTGGTTCTCTAATTTCATACCTTTTAAAATTTCTCAATATCTTGAATCCCACTTTACTCACCATAATCAAATTCCTTGACAAAAATTAAAAAATGTTCCTAAACAGAACCACTCTTTTTTCATACAGAACAGATAGTTGTTCCTCCCCTTGTTCTGTATAATAACCTTTTTATAATTCATAAGGATGAAAAACAATGAACATGAGATTTTCAAAAAGCAATGATGTGCTCGGAACAGTTAATCGTGGTGATGCTGCAGAATCAAGTCTTTGTACCTTATGCCGTGCTGATTGCAAAGGAAAATGTGAAACATGGCTCTCAAGTATGGTCGGACGCAAGTTGCTCTATCCTCGAAGTTTTGGGCTTGTAACTGCTGGTGCAAATAATACCACACATGTCGGAGTCTCCTACAACTCTTTGAGGATTCAAGGTTATGCTTATGGTGCTCAAGGCGTGCCGTCTGGACTTACAAATAGCCAAGATGACTGCATATTCCCAAATGTGAGTCTTGAGACTGAATTTGGAAAAAAGGTAAAAACTAAAGTTCGTATGCCATTGATGACCGGAGCGATGGGGTCAACATTTATTGCTGAAAAATATTGGGATGCCTTTGCTATTGGCGGAGCACTTGTTGGTATTCCAGTTGTTATTGGTGAAAATGTTGTGGGTGTTGACCGCAAATCTGAGATAAATCCTGGGATTGAAAAAAAGGGGAAAATCAAATCTGCACCAGAACTTGACCGTAGAATTGATACCTATCTAAGATATCATGATGGATATGGTGCAATAATTGTTCAGCTCAATGTTGAAGATACACGCAACGGGGTAGCAGAGTATGTTGTTGATAAATATGGCGATAAGTGCATCATTGAATTAAAATGGGGACAGGGTGCGAAAAATATTGGTGGCGAAATTCAGGTAAGAAGCATTGATTATGCAAGATTTCTCAAAGAGCGTGGTTATGTCGTTGATCCTGATCCTACTCTACCTGAAGTTCAAAAAGGCTTTGAGCAGGGAGCTATTAAATCTTTTGCTCGCCATAGCCGTCTTGGAGCTACAAATCTTAACTCTGTAGAAAAGGTAAGAGAAGATTTTATGAATAGCGTTGAGTATCTTCGTGGCATAGGATTTAACAGAGTAACCTTAAAGACCGGCTCTTATGGTATGGAAGAGCTTGCAATGGCAATTAAGTTCTCTACTGATGCCCAGCTTGATCTACTTACAATTGACGGCTCTGGTGGAGGCACAGGTATGAGTCCCTGGAACATGATGCAAAGCTGGGGAGTTCCTTCAATTATTCTTCACTCTAAGGCTTATGAGTATGCCAATATGCTCGCAGCTAAAGGTAAACAGGTTGTTGATCTATCTTTTGCTGGTGGTTTTGCTCTTGAGGATCATATTTTCAAATCCTTAGCCCTTGGTGCTCCCTACAGTAAACTTGTCTGCATGGGAAGAGCTGTTATGATTCCGGGTTTTCTTGGAGCAAATATAGAAGCAGCCATCTATCCTGAGAGAAGAGAGCGAGTTAATGGTAACTGGAACGAGCTGCCAAAAACTGTTCTTGAAGTGGGGAAAACTGTTGACGAAATCTTTGCAGGATATCACGACATAGAGAAAAAGCTCGGCAAAGATGAGATGAAAAAAATTCCTTACGGTGCTATTGGATTCTATACACTTGCAGATAAACTTGCCTGCGGTGTTCAGCAACTTATGGCAGGTGCAAGGAAATTCTCTTTAAATCAGATTACAAGAAACGATATCTTTTCAGGTAACAGAGAAACCGCAAGAGAGACTGGTATTCCTCATGTTTCTGATGTAAATGACGAATCTGCTCGTAAGATTCTCAATTCATAAAAGCTGATTAAATAAATAAAAAATAGGGGTAAACATTACTTGATGATTATCCCTATTCTCCTTACGCAACTCTTCCTGAGAAAAATCTGTTTTTCTCATCAACAAGCCTCTTAAGCATCTCTTCTTCTGTGCCATCAATGAGAAACGTTTTGCCGTTCGCCGTGATGATCTGCAATCTCGGTCACTGTAGATGATTCTGCAAGGGTTTGAACTGAGATATGAGATAGCTTTTTTTCTGCAAGGCTTAAATTGGCTCGGCTGAAAGAATATTTAGAAATATGGTTGCAAAAATCATTTGGAGTATTGATAATAGCAAGTAATATGAAGGATAGAGGAGTTCTTTCTTAAAATTTTATATTTCCAAGGAGTTTTGATGAAACGATATCTGTTTAATAAGGTAGTTATTGTGTCGCTGGTAATATGCTTTTGTTTAATGGCAGACTCCTTGTTTGCGGCACCACCCACCATTGTAGTTAGATCACCTTCTGATAACAGTACCATATCCTACAAAACAACCATTGTTTTTATTGCAGATGCCAAAGATCAGGAAGATGTCATACTGACAGGCCAGTCCATTATCTGGATGTCCGATCGAGATGGTTTTTTGGGTTACGGTATCTCATTTACCAAAAATACGCTTTCCGTTGGTACCCACAGTATCACTTCCACAGCTAAGGACAGTGACGGTGAAGAGGCTGTAGCTTCCATAACTGTGACAGTGACCAATCAGTCTCCTGAGGTTTTGATTACATCTCCGCAAGATAATATAGCAAAGCCCCAGGGATCCATCCTCACCTTTTTAGCAACTGCCAAGGATCCTGAAGATGGAATCCTCACAGGGCAGTCCGTGGTATGGGAATCAGACAGAGATGGTTTTCTTGGTTATGGCACCTCATTTACAAAAAATAATCTCACCGTGGGCACACATCTCATAACCATCACAGCCACGGACAGTTCCGGTAAAAAAAGCAGCGACACCATAACCGTTATCATAGGAAATACAGCACCAAATATTCTTATAACTTCACCGGCAAATAACAGTACCCATTCCAAGGGAACAACGGTTGTTTTCATTGCCAATGCCAATGATCCGGAAGATGGCATACTAACCGGTCAGGCAGTGGTATGGAAATCAGATAGAGATGGTTTTCTCGGCTATGGCACATCGGTGACAACCAGCAGGTTATCTGTTGGTACCCATGCCATAACCGTGACTGCCAAGGACCGTACCGGTTTAGAATCTACCGATTCCATAAAGCTCACCGTGGGCAATACATCACCGGAGATTCTCATAAGACTTCCGGCTAAAAACAGCAGCTTCTCCTATGGAGAGTCAATTTTGTTTGTAGCATCTATTACAGATCGTGAGGATGGAGCACTCAGTGGAGAGTCTGTTAAATGGGTATCTGAAAGGGATGGGTTCATTGGTTTTGGTACATCCTTTTCCATAAACGCCCTGTCCGTGGGTACTCATGCGATAACTGTGACAGCAAAGGACAGTTTAGGCTCTGAGGCATCTTCCTCTCTGACCATAACCATAAATGAGAAAGCACCTGCCGGAATTGCCGGAGCAGTAATTTTGAAGCCCGAGGATGGTGATACTTTTTTGCTAAATGATTATATTGAGTTCCAGGGGGAGATAACAGCAGATGAGGAGGGAGAGGTTTACGACGGGACTCTTGTGTGGAGATCAAACCTTGAGGACGCTCCTCTGGGAACAGGAAAGCTTTTCAGGATAAATACACTTAAGGCTGGAAAACATCTTATAACCTTGACAGCCACAGACAGCTTAAGCCGATCGGTGAGCGATTTCATTGTCATAACTGTTGTCAATTCTCTTCCAGTGCCATGGATCATCTCTCCTACAGACGGTTCCATCTTTGATGACACGGATGATATCAGTTTTAGAGGAGGGGCAACCGATGCTGAAGATGGAGAGCTGACAAGCAGATCCCTCTCCTGGGTATCCAATTTGGATGGATTTCTCGGAATCGGAAGGGAGAGCACTGCAAGACTCTCCCCGGGTAGGCATACCATATCCTTCATTGCCAAGGATCGCCATGGCGATGAAGCCCTGTCATCCATAAGTGTAACAGTCAATGCAACTGATCAGAGCCGTCCCATGACCCTGGAAGCCAACCGTGTCACCTTGTACCTTGGACAGGCATCTACATTATCCATATCAGGGGGCAGCCCCCCATATCGTTACTATCGGGATTATCCCCATATCGTCACCATGGATATCGAGTCAACAATGGATATGGCGGGTAAAGATAAGGTGTACAATATAAGATTGATGCCCGAAAGTCTTGGGGAGACCACCTTTCAGATCTTTGACCATGACAATACCACACGGACACTGCATGTAACGGTTGTTGAAGGCATGAATAGCTTCCCCTTTGCCCATTCGGGACCGGATCAAACAGTGGTGGAAGGCAGCACTGTAACCCTGGATGGCACGGCTTCCCTATCTGGAAGCCATGGGATTTCATCCTGGCAGTGGAAGCAGTTGACTCCGGACAACATTGAGGCTGTGGTCATCTCCCACAGCAGCAGTGCCATAACCACCTTTATTGCTCCTCGGGCGGATTTTATCTCCCAGCTTACCTTCAGGCTCTCCATCGGTGACACCAGCGGTAATGTAAGTCATGACGATGTCACAATCAAAGTGGAACCCAACGGCATTTCAGGCTATCCTGAAGATGTGATCTCTTTTCTCACAGCAGATGCTTCGACTTCACTTGGTGTCTCCCTTGCCGGAGAAGGCGATTTTGTTGCCATTGTTCCTAAATATGAGCAGTTCATAACAGAAAATAGGGGCAGACCCGAAAACATGATCTATGGATTGGTGGATCTCAGGATAAAGGTGGATCAAGGTGCCCAGACCAACATGGTGCTATATTTTCCATCACCCCTTGAAGATGGATATACTCTCTATAAGTACAGCCCCTCCAATGGATGGTACGACTATTCCAGCCATGTAACCTTTTCTGCTGACAGAGCCAGAGCATATATGATTCTGCAGGATGGTGATACAGGGGATGATGACGGTATTCCTGACGGCATGATATCCGATCTCATGGCAATTGGTACAGTGCCTGCATCTCCGCCGCCGATCAATCCTGAAACTCCTGAACCTCCACCTGATACAGGTGGAGATGGTGGCGGAGGCGGGTGTTTTATTTCCACACTGTTGTAATTTTTTAATAATAAATTTCTAAAGTATTGTAATTTTACTGTCGTTAATATAGGAAGAAATTGATTCAAAAAATTTTAGACATGGGCAACAAAAAAGAAAATTTTGTTGCCTTGATGTTTTCAGGAAAAATCTTAAATAACCTGTTAGTTTTTAAAATGAAGAGTTGTTTACTACTTATTCCTTAACTTTAGTTGAATATTTTATGGAGGGATTTATGAAAAAGAGAGAAGGTAATGGATTGGGTTGGGGTTTGCTCTGTTTTACGGGAATAATTTTTGCCATGATGGTGATGATCCTTCCTGCGATAGCAGCAGATGATTGCGGGGTGGTTTCAGAGCGTACTGTTGATGGCATTGGTCCGATCGGTAATAACAATGCTGCCCCATATACCAAAAGTCAAAACTTTGATGTGGTGACCGAT
Source organism: uncultured Desulfobacterales bacterium (assembly GCA_964425195.1). Taxonomy (GTDB): domain Bacteria; phylum Desulfobacterota; class Desulfobacteria; order Desulfobacterales; family Desulfobacteraceae; genus Desulfamplus. The sequence goes on along the minus strand of CAYRLG010000024.1, from coordinate 29,896 downwards.
TCTAAAGGTAAGATGTGGGAATCCGATGGCTCATTAGGCATTGACGAAGCTCAGACCTGGGCATCGGCGTGTCTTCGTTGTGATCAGTTGGTCCTTGCCGGAAAGAATGACTGGCGTCTGCCGACCGTTGAAGAGCTGGAAAGCATTGTAAATCGGAAAATGCCTTCACCCCCCACTATTAATGCTGAGTTTATAGCACTGGAAGGATTCTACTGGACAAAAAGCGTAGTCTCGGGTTTTGAAAACAGTGTATTTGTGGTATCGTTTGAAAATGGTCAGACTTCTATTACCGATAAAGCACTTACCATGTTTAGCAGATGCGTAAGCGATAGCTCTTCAAAGGTCAATGAACTGATGATAGAATGGGACATTATACATTATAAAGGCACTACTGCTGCTGATACGGGTGGTACAGAAAAATACTTGGTTTCTGAGTCTGACCCTACTGGTAATGCAGAACAAACTCTTGGGAATATACCGAGCTTGCCGTTGGTAGAAAGAGGTACGACTGCTACTGATAGTATTAATTTCAAAGTAACAGATATTTTGGACAGTAAAGGTATCTCCATAGGTCCCATAGCTCCAACCACTAACGTTGACTATTTCTGGACAGTAAGAGGAACAAATACATACACGATGATAACCACGGGAGGAACTTATACACAAGACTACGCATCTATTCTTAATGGTACTTCTAACCCAATTCCCGCTGGAACATATACTGTGACTTTGGAAGTACGGGATCACTCAACTCTAAAAAGATTTGGTAGCAAATCTGTAACTTTCACTATTTGTGATGGTGATTGTACAATGGATGAAAGTACGGGTAAAGGGGAACAGTGCGAATATCAGAAAGGCGCCACTTTTATCAATCAGGATCTTACTTTGACACTGAAATCTATTTTTTATCAGGATAAGCCTGATGATGATGAACCTAAATTTAGGATGGAAATAGATGATGATATTGTATTGAAATTGGTTCCGGATCCAACGGGCGCCGGTAGAGTGCTTTTTTCTCTTCAGATGAATGACCCCTCTAATTCTCTTGACAAAGATCGTGACGGTTATGCCACGGATGGCAACGGTGAGTTTCCTGGAATAGACTGCGATGATGAGAATCCCATGATACATCCTGGAGCTAAGGAGGAACCTACAAATGGTATTGACGAAGATTGTACTCCCACACCATTTGATTGATTCTTAGTCGAAATAGTTCTTAGTCGAAATAGTTTAAACTGAAAGAAACAAGGCAGTGTCCGAAAAACGGGCACTGCCTTGTTTCTTGTTGGATTGTCTTGTGTTTTGCGATTGCATTACGAAAGAAAATATGAGCTGTTTGGATATATAAAACCTGAATCAGCATCAGCACCAACGGCTTGTTGTTGAAGTAGCTGTTCTTGAATGGTCATATCGTGAGCATCAGCATTACTTATCAAAGCTATCAATATGAATATTATGCGTATCATTCTGTCTATAAATCTCTTCTTCTAAATCTAATTGAAATCTAACAGGTCCTCTATACTGATTATTATTGCCAAAACGCTTGTGAAGAGCATAAGGAGAGTCAGGATGTGACCACGATGTAGCTATTGCCACATGCCCTTTAGGAAAAGGTGTTGTCTCAACTTTTATATAATCCAAAGGTGCAAGTGCGGTCTCTTTTTCAACAAGATCGTCATTTTCGCCATAACAGAGTAGCCAAGGAATCTTCTTCTCCTCAATAGTTTTAAAGTTTAGAGTTCTGCCAAACATCTTTACAGGTAGTGTTCCATCTTTTGTCACAGGCGTGTTGTATGATGCAAAACTCATTGCTGTAATGTTAAGAGGAATATCACTCCTCTCATTTTGAAGCCAGTAGTTAAGAGCCAAAGCTGTTTTGCTTATGTTGGCTGCTCCATTTTCTGTTTTTGCAACCATAAACATATCTCTAAAAAAAGATACAAGCGGCGCTTCATGCTCAATACTTTTAAGTTTATATACCCACCCCATTAGATTTCCGTCCGCAACTTTATTACCGTTAGGTAGAGTCTTTGTTCCATACATCAAATTGTTAAATCTTTGAGGAAGGTTGGTAAGAAAATGTCCAAGTCCTTTGCTTTTAGTTCCATCCATTGGTGCAACGCATGTTATAAGAGCATCAACTACAGAATCAAGCTCACCAGAGAGAATATTGCATACAGCACTATATCCGCCTTGGCAGTATCCATTTAAAGTAACTTTTCTGCCATGTTTTTGCATGATTTTTTCGCAGAAAAAGCGTGTATCAACAGCATCATCCTCCATTGTCATTACTTGAAATGGGGGCGTTGTTTTAATCTCTTTCATTATACGAATATATGTTGGAATACCTTTATTGGCAAAGCAGTGGGCATAGCTTCTTCTCTCTTTTGGTAAAAATCCAAGGATGTTACTGCCAAGAACAAACGGTGGGATTATCAGAACAGGCTTTGCTTTTTCGTTTATGGCAATGCTACTATCAGTTGGAAGAACAGCATATAATAAAAATCTATCTGTTTCAGCAAAAGGTCTCTGTCCATTTTTTTCAAAATGAAATCCATACTCAGGTTCAATCTCTTTTACACCTTTTGGAAATCTCCTTGTAACGCCTTCAACCATATCAAACTGTCTGTTGAGAAAATCATTGAGCTTTTCACCATCACTTTGCAAAATGGTATTATAAATAGCATTATATAAGTTTTTTGACTCCTTTTTTAGAAATTCATCTAATGCACTCATGCTACCTGCATGATATCTGGCAAAGAGTTCTATATTAAATTCCAGCAGCTTCATGTAAGCACTCCACTGCTCTAAAGGGGAATCTTTGTGTATCCCAGAAAGCTCGATATTGCTAAAATATAAAGTTGCTGTAAGCCAAGGGATAAAAAAATCGTTATTATATTTAGTGATACCTAAGAGAAGATTGTTGGCTGCATTAAAGTTTTTAATAAGAAGATGATAGTTAAAAATATCATAATATGGAAAGAAATTAAACTTTGGAATAAAATGAGATATTTCAGAATCTGAAAAGAGCTTAGGTATATTAGTTCCTAAAAGAAGAGTGTTAGAGCAATTTTTTTTAGTGGAGTTAGCTGTATCGGCAAGAGTGTTCATTTTGCAGTTCTCCTCCAGATAAGAGAGGGTGGTTTTGTTCTCAACGTCTCCTTTTTTATATAAGGAGTACGTTGAGAGAGCTATTTTTTTAAAATCAGAGCGGGCTGTTTTTATAAATTACGCCTTTTTGTTTGCGTTAGTAGTATCAACAGGTTCACTAATTTTAAACATGTCTTTAACTTTCATAAAATTTGTATCAACGTATGATTTGTAGTTTTTTCTGTTTTTTTTGATAATATCCATCCAATATGTACATACTTTAAGAGTGTCATTGGGTATCAGAGGATTTTTCTCAATAGCCTTAGTGAACATCTGCTCACTTTGCTCTTGAATATTGCTTATAATTGAATAAGAGTTCTCAAACATGTTTTTCTGAAAATCGATAACCTGAGAAAATATCTTTTTATTGTTGTCCATTGTTTTTACTCCCATGTTTACTTCTGAATAATTCTAAATAAAATAGGCTATATCTATTTATCCATAGATAGTTGTTTTAATTAGCTTTGATTTTTAGTTCTGAATTTCCTCAAAAAAAGTGGACAGTGTTAAAATAAACTTCTATTTTTGTTCAAACATCTGCTCAAATTTTGCATAACCGTCATCAACCGCTTTTTTAAAGTCATCTCTGGCTTTTTTTGCAAAATCAATACTCTCTTTCATCTGCTTTTTTGCATCTTCATTTATAAATGGGAACTGCCCTAAAAAACCATTGAGCATGTTCTCTGTCTGATCTTGTACAATAGCCATTGCATTGAATGTGTTGTTAAATACTGTCTTTTGAAAACCTATCATCTGTTTTGCAATTTTAGCTGTTTCCATAACTGTTCAATCCTTTTTTAATTAGTATGAGTTGATATTGTCCTGTTCTATTATTTTAGTTCACAAAATTAAAGTAACAGGATATTTGAGTTTTTAAATTCAAGTTTATACATTTTTATCTATTTTAAATATTCCCATTTTTGACTTTATTATGATCACAATATATGAGTCTTTCTATGTTTGTCAATTAAAATATTGTGCATTGCACAAAAACATCAAAAACTAATTAACTTATAGTATTTTATTTAAATGTCTTGGTAAATAAATATATTTATTGTATTTAGCAGTAGATTTTTAAATGATGTTGACAAACAAAATGGTGCAATGTAGCATATATCAAAATCAAAAATTGTGAAATTTGGACCCAAGATTTAGTGAGGGAGTTATAAAAGCCATTGTCAAACAAGATTTCAATAAAAAAATATCCAAACAGAAGATTATACAACACAGAGCAAAGTGCTTATATAACTTTGGAAGATGTTGCAGCACTTGTGAAAAAAGGATTTTGTGTTGAAGTGACTGACGTTAATACAGGAGAGGATGTTACAGCATTAGTATTAACACAGATCATTATGAACAAGGCAAAAGATGCCAATGGACTTCTGCCGGTCTCTTTGTTGCATCTTATTATTCAGTTTGGTGAAAATTTGTTGCATGAATTTTTTGAAAAATATTTGGAAAGAACTATTGAAAATTATTTAGATTACCGCAAGAGGATGGACGATCAAATTAAAGCATACAATACCTATCTTGAGATGGGAATGGATTTTTCAAGGCTTGACTTTTCAAATTTTGCAGAAAAGACCTTCAAAGATATTGATCCAATGAAAATTTTTGCAGGTTCAAAAGAGAATAGTAGAGATAAGAACAAAAATGATGACGATAAATAGAAGTGTAAAACTAAAAGGAGGCTGTTAATTATGGGTAGAACTATAGAAGATCTAAAAATTGGTGATTTTGAAGAGTTTTCCAAAACAGTTTCAGAGTCAGATATTTATCTGTTTGCCGGTGTAAGCGGTGACATGAACCCCGCACATATTGATGAGCAGTACGCATCAAAGACGTTTTTTAAGGGTAGAATAGCTCACGGTATTTTGGTGGGAAGTTTTATCTCAACAGTTATTGGAATGAAAATACCAGGACCTGGCACTATATATCTTGAACAGCAGTATAAATTTTTGTCACCCGTACGTATTGGTGATACTATAACTGCAAGAGTAGAAGTTATTGAGATAAAAAACGAAAAGAATAAAGTTGTTCTTCAAACAAGATGTTTTAACCAAAATGGGGTTATGGTTATTGATGGAACTGCTGTTGTAAGCCCACCTAAAGCTAAAAAATAATAATATGTATAATACTTTTTTAATAAGGCGTATAATCTTTAAAGATAAAACAGCAGTTTTAAGGATATTGTTATGAATCAACTAAACATAAAAGAGTCAATCTTAACCATGCTTGAACCGATGCAAAGAGTTCTGAATACTTTTGAACACGGTTACGACTATATGGTTGATAGTGCCCAGAGGTCGGTTCTGTTTTTGGATATCCTCCGAAAAAGGGGAAATGGCTATCTTGAACACCTCCATCAAGGGCAACCTCCTGTTCTTGTATTTGATTATGATGTTATAAGTGATGGAAGAACAAGGGAGAAACCTGTAAACTATCAGTTGGTGAGAATTCGTGGCATAAACTCTAAAGATAAAGCAGATAAGTTAGCCAAAGAGGAAAAAGAAGCTACATTAGTTGTTCCAGCAGATATCAAAGCAGATCCACGTAAACGCCCAATCGTGGTGATTGATCCAAGAGCTGGTCATGGACCTGGAATTGGTGGTTCAAAGATGGATTCTCAGATAGGAGTCGCATTAAAGGCAGGCTATCCTGTCTATTTTATGATCTTTTTTACAGAGCCTATAGAGGGTCAGACCATTGCTGATGTTCAGCGTTGCCAGATACATTTTTTAGAAGAGGTTATGATGCGACACCCTCAAGCAGCTAAACCTGCAATTATAGGAAACTGTCAGGCTGGTTGGGCTGCATCTCTTATTGCTGCTGATAGACCTGATGTTACAGGTCCTCTTGTGTTAAATGGCTCTCCTTTATCATACTGGGGTGGAGTAAAAGGTGGGCATCCAATGCGATATCGTGGAGGACTTTTTGGAGGAAGCTGGCTTGCATCACTGTCAAGCGATTTAGGAAACGGCAAATTTGACGGTGCTCAACTTGTTGCTGGTTTTGAGGAGCTAAACCCTGCAAATACTCTTTGGAGCAAGTTATATAATGTCTATTCAAAGGTTGATACAGAAGAACAAAGATTTCTTGATTTTGAAAAGTGGTGGGGAGGTTTTTTTCTACTAAGTCGCGAAGAGATAAGGTTTATCGTAAACAATTTGTTTATTAGTGATGAACTTCAACAAGGCTTTCTTAAACTTCATGAGGGCAGATATATAAATCTTAAAAATTTTAAAAGCCCAATTCTTGTATTTGCATCAAAAGGAGATAATATCACTCCTCCACAGCAAGCTCTAAACTGGATACCAACGGTTTATAAAACAACTGATGAGATAAAGAAGTTTGGTCAGGTTATTATATATATGCTCCATGACGATATCGGTCATCTTGGCATATTTGTCTCAAGCAAAGTAAATAGAAAGGAGCATAAGGAGATAATAGGGTGTGTTGAGGCAATTGAGTATCTCTCGCCCGGTCTTTATGAGATGGTGATTCAAGATGATCCAAGCCAGCCTTGGCTTAATGATCATGGAGTAAAGTTTGTTGAGAGAGAGATACAAGATATTCTTGCTTTAGACGATGGTTTTGAAGATGAGGAGGCTTTTCACTCTGTATCAGCTATCTCAAGTTTTAATGATAAATTTTACCAAGATTTTATAAGCCCATGGGTAAAGCTCTTCTCCTCTGATCTATCTGCAGAGTTTGTTCGTCAGATAAATCCTTTAAGGGTGGAGAGATATATCTACTCTGACATGAATCCTTTTATGCCACCAATTAAGAGTATGGCACAGATAGTAAAGGCAAGCAGATTTGAGGCAAAAAACGATAACATGTTTACAGATATTGAAAAGAATTTTTCAGATATAATTGTTAATACGCTTGATCTCTATCGCCAAACCCGTGATGATCTGTATGAGACTATGTTTTATAGTATGTATGGGAATGACTGGTCAAAGACTCTCTTTTTTAATCCTGAAAGCCAATCTTTGGAGAGTGCACTTGGTGTTAAAAAGAAGACAACTGATCTGTTTGAAGAGATTCAGACTCAACTTTGGCACAGTGCCATGAAAAAAGGTGGTTTTCAAGAGGCTATTATTCGTATTATTGTCGCTGTTACAAGAGCAGATAGTGTAATGGCTATGAGTGAATATGGAGCTGCTGAAGAGTATATAAGAGAGGACGAGCGACTCAATAAAATTAAACCAGAAAAACTTAAAAGTATGATACGTGAACAGTCTGCAATTTTGGAAAAAGATAAAGAGCTTGCCCTTGCAACTCTTGCAGACTTGTTGCCCGACAGAGAAGATCGTATTACAGCGGTTGAGTTTGCAAATACCATTGCTAATGCCGATGATATATTAAGTTCAGAAGAGATATCTGTTCTTAAAACCATAGAGACCGTTCTTCTTAAAGATCTGTTCGATTTCCCATCTGTTAAAAAAGAGGAAAAGGAGCTTGTAGGTGCTAAGAGAGTTGAATCATTAGCTTCTGTAGCGGTGGTTTGATCATTTTTTAGTAGAAGAGACACACCCCTGTGTGTCTCTTCGGGTTACTCTTGATTTTAAGAGTGTTGAAACTATCTTTTTCTATCTATAGAGAGGATAAGATGGTTTTAAGCATCATTCCAATATTTTGTAGTTCATAGGGTTTTTTAATGTATTGCCTTGCCCCAAGAGTCATCATCTCTTTTACTCGATCTGTTTCTGAAAACCCACTGGCAATAAGCACTTTCTGCTTAGGCTTTATCTCTACGATTTTTTTGTAAGTTTCAAGCCCATCAATGCCTGGATCCATAATCATATCAAGAATAATCACATCTACAGATGTTGTCTGGATAAATTCGATAGCCCTCTCTCCACTCTCTACAGATGAAACTTGGTAGTTAAGTTTTCTAAGCATTGCAGTTGCTATATCTCTTTGTTCTTTTAGGTCATCTACTACAAGAATATATTCACCGTTTCCTATGTAATCGGAGAGAGATAGGGCTGAACTCTGCTCTTTTCTCCTCTCGTGAGTGACCGGAAAGTAGAGTGTAAAAGTTGTCCCAGACTCTATCTTGCTTTTGATATCTATGTATCCATCATGATCTTGAACAGTTCCCCATACAACTGCCATACCAAGTCCAGTACCGCTTCTTCCCATCACCTTTTTTGTGAAAAAAGGTTCAAATATCCTTTCTATATCTGATTCTGCAATACCCATACCTTGATCTTCAACCTTAAGTGTAACGTAATCACCGGGTTGCACCTGCGTATAAGCCTTAATGGGAGATTTAACAATAACATTTTCCGTAGATATAGTTATGACTCCTCCGTTTGGCTGTGCTTCTGCTGCGTTAGAAACAAGATTCATAACTGTTTTTGATAGATGTACTGGTGAGCCTATTATAAATGGTTCAGTTGCTAAGAGCTGTAGTTTTATATTGGAATCAGGATGATAACTTAAAATTTTCTGATACTCAGGTGTTTTTATGAATGTCAATACGATTTCATTAAGATTTATAACCTCTCTGGTTGTTACCCCTCTTCTGGATAGCGTTAACATATCTTGGACAATATCGGCAGCTTTCTGTCCCGATGATTTGATGGTAAGTAGCGATTCAGTCAATGGGCTATCCTCATCAAGATCAAGTAAAATCAGCTCAGGATAACCAATAATAGCCGATAAAATATTATTCAAATCGTGTGCAACACCTCCAGCTAAAAGCCCTAAAGCCTCCATTTTTCGGGCACGATTAAGCTCTCTTTGAAGCTCTATATTGTGATTTACCATCTTTTTTTGTTCAGAAATATCTCTAAATATACCGACAATGGCGGAGCTGTTATTATCGTGTTCTTTAATTAGGCTTGCATTAATTGAGCAGATACGAATATTTCCCTCTTTATCTTTAAAGTTGATTTCATAATCGCTTATTGCACCCTCACTTAGTATCTGCTGAAGTAGAAGTTCTCTTTTCTCTGGTACATCGTAAAACTCTTGAAATGGCTTACAGAGAAGATCAGCTTGTGTGTAGCCAGAAATCTTTTCAATAGAGGGACTTATCTCTAAAATTGTACCATCAAGCTGCTCTTCATAATAGACATCCTGAATATTTTTAAAAATCCGTTTATACTTCTCTTCTGATTTTTTAAGGTTGTTAAGAGAGTCGTGAAGCCCCTTTAAAATAGCAGTAACAGATACAACAACTATTGTATTGAGAAGCATAAAGTTAAGGCTTGTGACGATCCATTTTTCAACAGGATTTATTACAGCAACTCCCCATCCTAAAAAGCCTTTTAGAACTAACAATCCTGTTACTATTATTGTTATAATATTTATTATAAGTGCTAAGACAGAGATTTTGAAACTAAGGAAAATAGCTGTTAGAACAGGAAAGGCAAATAGCCAGACCGGTCCTCCTGCAAATGGTCCTAAAACAGCCATTAGAGTTAGTCCAAGTAAGTAGGTAATAGCACTGAAACTAAGTGCTCTAACTGTATATGCTACATTTGGATAGAAAAAAAGAAAAAGGATATACAGATATATAGCTGTATCTACAACAACTATTATCCATAGACTCTCTTTAATTGAGAGGGCAATGCTGGGAAAATAGACCAAAAAACCAAGAATGACGCAGACAAGGAGTAGATTCATCAGAATCCGTTCCTGCCAGTAGCGAATACTAAATCTATTTTCGCATTTTGTGGGGGTTGTCATATTTTTAATATATTTTTTTAACCTATCCATGCCATCCATATTTTTGTCTTTTACTTTAGGTTAAAAGTTGAGCTTTAGACTTAGTCCAAGAAAATGGATATCAGAATTATAGATTCCATTAGCATCTTCACCAAACTCTTGCCCGATAAGATTATTTTTCTCCCTCTCTTTTTGTTTTTCATATACATAGGCTATAGATAAGGTATATCTCTGCCAGTGAATATCACCACCTATCGCAAAAAGATGGGCATCAGCATCTGGCAGCGAGGGTTCAAAGGTTGTGTCTGGGATAGCATTTTCTCTGTATAGGTAGCCTGTCCTTAAGGTTAAACCATCGCTGTAGAGATATTCTACTCCTATGTTGGTAGTAACCGTATCTTCCCAGCTCTTTTTTACACTATTAGTAGTCATGTTGTTGACTGGTTGATCAAATTTATGTTTAATTTCACTGTAATCTGACCAACCTTCCCAAAGTATTCCAGTCTCCACTATCCATTTGTCTGTTAGATTAAAAGCAATGGCTGCAAATAGTATTTCAGGAAGCTCTAATGTCGTAGATGCGCCAGTATTTGGCAGTAGGATATTTAGAGCTTCTTGGGGAAGTTCAAATGAGACATCTCCATCAATAGGAACTGAATAGCCACTACGGTAAGAGCACCCCAATGAAACTCTATCTGTAAATTTATACAGCAACCCAAGGTTAAATCCATGTTTTGAGCCATTTCCTGAAAATTTTTGATATCCATCGCTAAGTCCATAAGGTGTAAAATTGATGTTGTTCTCAAGAGAGGCATCTAAATAGATAAAATCAACTCCAGCAGCAAGGGTAATTTGTGGCAATATTCTATATGATATAGCTGGATTTACACAGACGCTGCTTAACTCAGATTTTGTTGCAAGGTATCTGCCTTCCCAACTATTATCCCAATTGGTTGCAAGACCAAAAGGGGAGAATATACCAAAACCCAAGGAGAGATCGCTGCTAAGCTGATGTGTAGCATAAAGTGTGCTTGGGAAAAAAAGTCCATCATCAGTGTTTGAATGTGCTTTTGATTGCTCATCTTCATATTCAAAATTAATTTTAAGTATGGTTGTCCCAAGCTCAATCTGTGTTCCGCTAAGATCGTTTATCAGTGCAGGGTTATAGAAAACAGATGATGGAGACTTTGAGTGTGCAATTGAAGAGCCTGCCTGTCCAAAGGATGCTGCCCCTTGCGAAAAAATGCCAAAACCAGACGCATAAAGTTTACTGCAATAGAAAAGTATAAAAAGCATAGCAGAGAGATAAAAGACTTTTTTCATTATGTTTCTCCATCTTAAGAAGGTGCTTGAACAAAAATATTAGCTTATGCAGAGAGGCGAGATAAAAAGTTACTATCACTCGTTATTATTTTGTTTTATTTAATTACTATGTCAGTATTATTATACAATAGTCAATAGATTTTTTTGTTTATAAATAATAATACCTAAGCTAATCTTTAAAGTGCATTTGAAGTTTATAGACACCATTTTCCAAACGTGCATCTAATGGCAGATTTGCCTTTTCAAAAACCTTTAGCATTGGGTGGTTATCTGACAGTACTTCGGCAGAGAAACCCTTTATTTCTTGTTCTCTTGCAAGACTTATAAGAAGGTTTAGCATATAACTACCAACCCCAATTCCTTGGTAAGCCTCTTCAATTAAAAACGCCACATCAGCGTAACTTGTACGTTCATCTTTCACAAATCGTGCCTCTGCTATTATCTGTTCATCGTCACTGCTTCCTGTCAGTCCAATTATAGATATCTCCTTACTATAATCGACATTTACATACTCTTGCATCTTGTCATGCGACATAGTTTTTATTGAATAAAAAAAACGATAAAATATAATCTCGTCAGAACAACGATAGAAAAATCTACGCATAGACTCTTCATCTGAGGGTTTTATTGCCCTAAAACGGATAGTAGTACCACTTTTAAAGCTCTTCTTTTCAGAGATGTGCGAGGGGTAGAGGTGGGCAGAGAGTGTGCTAAAAATCTGGTTTGAGTAAATTATTTTTTTATCTCTTGCCTCTTTCATAAGTTGTTCTCTATCGTCAGGGTGAGCTATGTCAATCATTGCCTGAGCACGCTCTCTTAAAGTTCTCCATTTAAGATTAGCAACTCCATACTCAGTTATAATTATATGGACAGATTCTCTTAATCTCAGTTGGTTAGGGTAATCCATCAGTACGGTCATAATATTTGGTTCGCCCTTCATATTTCTGCTTGGCAGTGCAATGATAATACAGCCATCTTGAGAGGCTTCTGCCCCTTTGAAAAAATCAATAACCTCTCCAGGTCCTGTAACAACAGCACCTTGTAATGGGAATGCTATACCTCCGAGCAGATCAACTTTTCTTGCCTCATACAGTGCAACAAACTGGGGATTTTGCCCTATTAACTGTGGGTTACAGACCCAATCAATTCCTTGAAATTCAACTAATGGGTTTCTATCAAGCCACTTCATAAGTGCTTCTGTTCCAATTGCATAAGATGTGAGAGATTTCCCTCTAAATGGTGACTTTCTGGAGTTGGTAACTGCCCCGCTTTTAACAAGAGCTGCCAAAGCATCTGTAAAGTATAAAGTGTGAATTCCTAAGTTTTTTTTGGATAGAAGATGGGGTACTAAAGCATCAAAAAGAGCACCATGAGAAAATGAGAGACAATCTCCATCTTTTATAATTGATGCTACATTTAATGCCACTTTGTTCATCTGCTCATAAGCTGGAGAAGAGGGATATGTTATAGGTGCTTTAGTTGACTTCACCAATAGATCAAAATTATCTATTGAGACAAAAGTATCTCCAAATGTAAAAGGCATCTCTGGATTAATCTCAGCAATAACCAAAGATGCTTGATCAATCGCCTCTTTTGCTACATCTACAGCAACACCAAGGCTGCAATATCCAGCTTCATTAGGTGGTGTAATCTGGACAATTGCCACATCAATTGGAATTTTTCTCGAGCGAATGATCTTTGGGATTTCAGAGGAGTACGCAGGAATTAAATCAACAAGACCTGAGGCTATTGTGTGAGATGCGACAAATCCTGAAAAAAAAGTTTTTACGCGGTAGTTAGGAGCATCAAGTTTTTCAGTAGATAGAACAATATCTCCTAAAACTGTTAGTTGAACAAATTCAATGTCTCTAAGGTTGTGGATATCACAGTTAAGTAACACCTTCATTAATGTTCGTGGTGCAGCAGGACCTGTCCCTATAAACAGTGTCATTCCGGGTTTAATTCGAGTAAGAACCGTCTCTGGTGAAACAAGATGCTCTTCCCAGTTGAATTTATTAATTTTTTTCATTTTTATGATAATCTCTTAAATTATTTTTATTTATTTATCTCCTATCTTTACAGGCAGATATCCGGAGAGGTGGTTTGTACTTACTCTATACATTAAATGTCTATTGATATTCATTATATGTATATATAAGAAATCTTATTACTCACAACAGATGTTATTAATAAGATAATAATTTATATTTATTTCAGTATGATAAAGTAGTTGCTTACCTCATGGCATATTTTTTGTTTATATCTCTTGTCTTTTGAATTTTAGACTTACTTATTCAAACTTAATAATAACAAAAATATACATGGAGAACAAACAACATGTTTACAAGAATAATAACTTCACGCCTTCCTTTAATTGTCTATAACCCGTCAAAAGTATTTTCTCTCAACTTCTTTAAAGCTGTTTTCAACGCAGGCTCTCTGCCCGTATTTGATGCTGAATTTCTATCACATTACGAAATCGTTGAGGGGATTAAAGCACTTATCAGTGCAGATATTTTATTTGGTTTAAGGCTTGTCAATCCCAATTTAGAGCTTATTTCTGACATTAAAGAGCTTAATGCCCCAAGATTAGAGAGCATTGTAATATCATTAGACAATACAATATCGCAAGGCAGTATAAACGATTATGATAATGCAGGTGATAACGGCTCTGTCCGAGATAAAGTTTTTGAATCAGTCAAATCAATTAACAAAAATTTTCCCCACTCAAAGATTATCCTTGAAGTTCGTGAAATCAACATAAATGATCGCATTAAAGAGATTAATCCGCACGCACTTATTCTCCGCGGTAATGAAGCATCTGGCAGGGTATCTAACTATTCATCATTTATACTGATGCAGTGGTATCTGAAAAACAGCGAGCTGCCTGTCTTTATTCATGGAGGAGTGGGCAGAAACACAGCATCAGGAATGTTTGCTGCCGGAGTAAGCGGAGTTGTGTTAGATAGTCAGGTTTGGCTTGCTGATGAATCTCCTCTTTCTGAAAACTTTAAAAATCTATTGTCAAGCCTTGATGAGAGCGATTCTATTGAGATCACAACTGACAGCAGAAATATATTCCGCGTGTTTGCAAAACTTGGCACAAAAATAGCCAAAGAGCTTAAAGAAAAGGCAATTCTTATCTCTGCTAATGGAAATGGAAGCAGTCTTGAAAACAACAGTGCTGAGTTAATATATAAGGAGATTGGCGAACATATCACCCCTCTTGATAAGGCAGATGCTCCAGCAGTTCAATCGCTCTTTTTTATTGGGCAAGATGGATTTTTTGCCAAAAACTTTGCCCTTATCTCTTCAAATCTTAAAGATATGATATCTGGATTTTTTAAGGAGATTGGAGAGCAGCTTGACTATGTTGACTCGTTTGACCCAATGAAGCCAGACTCTCCAATTGCAAAAGAGCACGGCACACGCCTTCCTCTGATTCAGGGACCAATGGCAAATGTAAGCGATAATGCTGATTTTGCTGCAAAGGTGCTTGAAGCGGGTGCGCTGCCTTTTTTTGCTGTGGGAAGCCTTCCGCCAGCTCTTGCAGAGAATATGATAAAAAGAGGTGCTGAAAAAGTTCCTGTTTTTGGTGCTGGACTTGTTGGAATTGAGGCATTTAATCCAGCAGTTGAAAAACATCTTGAGATTGTAAGAAAATATAAAGCTCCGTTTGCACTATTTGCAGGCGGTATTCCATCTCAAGTTATTGAGCTTGAAAAGGCTGGAACTAAAACCTATCTGCACACCCCGTCAATCTCTATGATGGAAAATGCAATTAAAGGAGGCTGCACCCGCTTTATATTTGAAGGCAGAGAGGCTGGAGGTCATGTTGGTTCTCTCTCAAGTCTTGTACTTTGGGAAGCTGCAATTGCCAAAATAAAAGAGCGGTTGGCGTCAGAATCTATAATGTCAAAAGAGACTATGGATTCAAATCAAAATGGAGGAACTGATAATAAGAATCTTATCGCAAAGTTGAGCCTTGTATTTGCAGGCGGGATATCAACCTGTTTTGCATCGTGTTTTATCTCTGGTATTGCATCTTGTCTTGCTGCAAAAGGGGTTAAGATCGGGATTCAGGTTGGAACTGCATATCTTTTTTCTAAGGAGATTGTTGAGACTAAAAGCATAAAAGAGCAGTATCAGACAATTTTATGCCAAGAAGATGAGACTATGGTTATTGGAAACAGCGTTGGTCTTGCTTCGAGAACTGCCCCGACTGAATTTGCCAAGATGATGATCAAACGAGAGAAAGAGATGATCAAAAAAGGCGAAAAATTAGAGGATCGCAAACGGGCATTTGAAAAAAATAATATCGGCTCTCTTCTAATTGGTGCAAAAGGTTTTCTGCCTGATTTTAAAAATCCTGGAGAGGCAAATTACAGATGGTTTGAAGGGGAAGAGCATAAAAACAGAGGAAATTTTCTCTCTGGTGATGCTCTTGCTTTTTTCAAAGATACAACCACGATTGATAAGATTCATGGAATGTTTTTTGATATTCCAGATGTTGCAGGGAGAGATTTTACATCTACCCATCATGCCACGCCTGAGCACGCTGCATCAATCCCCGTATTTAGTGTTAAAGAAAAATTATTCAGTAATTTAAACAGGCTTGAAGTTTTGTCTTCTGAAACAAAAAGCATTAATGACGAAATAGCTGTAATCGGCATGGGCTGTATTCTGCCTGATGCCAAAAATCCAGAAGAGCTTTGGGACAATATCCTTGCGAAACGCTACTCTATACGTGAGATGGAAGATAGCAGAATAAGAAAAGATTTATACTATGATCCAGATAAAACAGCAGAAGATAAAGCCTACACAATGCTTGCTGGTTATATAAAAGATTTTTCGTTTGATCGAGATCGCTTTGGATATGATGAACAAAAAGCCGCACATCTTTCCCGAAGCCAGCAGATTCTTCTTATGGCTGCATATCAGGCTGTTGAAAATGCTGGTTATTTAGATGAAAATCTCCGTTTTGGCATTAAAAACAATGTGATGGTAAATCCTGAACGGACAGCAGTAATTATAGCAACCTGCCTTGGCAATGAGTTGGGAAACGAGCTTCAATTTAAATACCATTTCCCAGAAGTTCTCTCAATGCTTAGAAAAACAGAAGAGTTTAATCGGTTGAGCCAAGAGGAGAGAGAAGCTCTTACAGCAGATTTACAAAAAGGCATGGAAGGAAGCCACTCTGGTTACGATCCTGTTCATGGCATGCTTTTAAACATTGAAGCATCAAGAGTTGCACGACATCTTGGAATCAGAGGAGTCAACTATGTTGTTGATGCTGCTTGCGCATCTTCATTTAGTGCGATAGATGCTGCTGTTAAAGAGCTTTTATCTGGCGATTGCGATCATGTTGTGGTTGGAGGAGTAAATACTCATCTTGCCCCTGAATCATTTATTGGATTTTGCAAGATGGGTGCATTGTCTGCAAAAGGATCATTTCCGTTTGATGAGCGGGCAGACGGCTTTATTTTGGGAGAAGGTGCTGCTGTCTTTGTTCTAAAAAGGGTGAAAGATGCTTTACGCGATAACGACAATATTATAGGAATCATTAAAGGAATAGGCGGAAGTTCTGACGGCAGAGGCAAGGCAATTGCAGCCCCGAATGTTAAAGGGCAGATTTTGGCGTTAGAGCGATGCTATGAACGAATGGAAGGAAGAGTTAAACCGCAGGATATTGGATTTATTGAGGCTCATGGAACATCAACAATCATGGGAGATCAGGCAGAGCTTCAGACTTTAAAAGAGCTTTACAGTGGTAAAAATATCTCTGGTGGTGGAGAAAATGTTCAGTTACTCTCTTCTAAACAGGTCTCTGAAGAGAGCTTTTGCAGGAAGAAAATAGGCATAAGTTCTGTTAAATCTCAAATTGGTCATCTGCTGGGCGGTGCTGGTGCTGCTGGACTTGTAAAGGCTCTGCTTGCTGTTCAAAAAGGTGTTCTGCCTCCAAATGCAAATTTTGAAAAGCTCTCCCACAACCACGATCTCTCGAACACAAATCTTTATATAATTGAAAATCCTGAACCTTGGGTTACACCTGAAAACAAAACCAGAAAAGCGGCTGTAAGCTCTTACGGTTTTGGCGGAATCAACTACCATCTTGTTGTTGAAGAGTTTCGAGGCAAAACCTTAGATTTGAACGCTTTATCTATCGAATCTTCAAATTCCAATGAAATGGCAAAAAATTCTTATTTATATGAGCCTCTTCCCCGCAGAATATTTGCCGATCCAGATTACGATTTTAATGATGATAGAATCGTAATTGCTGGTATTGGTGTCTGTCTGCCCGGCGGACAAGGGGTAGATCAGTTTTGGCACAATCTCCAATCAGGCGAAAAGCAGTTCTCCCCAATTCCAACGGATCGTTTTGATAATGAGGTGTATGCTGAGTTTGATAAAAAATCCCATTACTATCTGCCAATGGTCAAAGCTGGAATAATTCAAGACTTTAAGTTCAACAACATCAAATATAGAATGCCTCCATCAATTGTCCGATCTTTAGAACGAGGGCAGCTTCTTGGTTTAGAGGCAGCAGATGATGCTATAAACTCATCAGGGCTTGTAAAATTTACCCAATCGGCAGCCGCACAAGCATCATCATCCACAAAAGAATCATCGGGCGGGACGTCAAACAAAATCGGCGTTATTCTCGGCACAATCCAAGGAGAGCGTCAGACTAAAAATATTTTACGGGTTAGAAAAAATCTGCTTGCTGAAATAATTGAAACGAGCAGTTCCGTTGATGCTGAACAGTCAAAACTTATCGCCTCCCAGCTTGTTGAGGCAATACGGCAGAGACTTCCTGAAAACAACGAAGATACAACGCCAGGGCTTTTATCCAACATAATATCAGGACGCATTGCCAACCATTTTGGTCTTAACGGCGTAAACTATGTTGTTGACGCATCTTGTGCATCGTCTGTGATTGCAATTCGCAACGCTATGAGAGAGATATCGTCCAAACAGCTTGATTTTGCACTTGCAGGTGGTGTTGATGCAAATTTATATCCTGCTTTTTTAATGGCATTTAAAAGAATCGGGCTTTTATCGCCCACAGAGCCGAGATTTTTTGACTCAAGAGCTGATGGTTATGTAATGTCTGAAGGTGCTGCAATCCACGTTCTGACCACATTAAAGAGAGCAAAAGAGTCAGGCATGGAAATTTTAGGAGAGTTGAGCGATTTTACGGTTAAATCAAGCGCTCCTGATCACCTGCTCTCTCCATCTGAGCCGACATTTGTATCTGCAATAAACGAGTGCTACAGACGAAGCGGAATTAGAAAGCAAGATGTTGGATATCTTGATCTTTTTGCATTCTCAAATGTTATGGGCGATATGGTTGAACGCCAAGTTGTTGAGAAATGTTTTGATCTTAACAATCCTAATCTCTATTTTGGAAATATAAAAACACAGTTTGGATATTTTAAATCTGCCAACCCTGCGGTTGCATTGGCAAAGATTGCTCTTATGAACAAACATAGAACACTTCTGCCCAATTTTGATTATGATTCAAAATTTTCAACTCTTAAAAATCCGATTATTTATGGTCAAAAATACGACACTCCTTTTCATTTTGCGTTTAACGTCAATGGAATAGGCGGAAACCACGGACATGCAGTTTTAAGCATGGTAAATCGTGCTATGATCTTTGGACAGGCAGAAGCTCTTGGAAAATCAGATACTCTGCAAGCTCAAGATGGTGGAATTATAGATACCACTAAAAATAGCCACTCACAAAATCTTGATTCACAAAAAGAAAACCAATCTCAAATCGTAAAACCATCTAAACAGACTCTCGTTGCTCTTCTATCTGGACAAGGTTCTCAAAGTGCAGGCATGATGAAAGAGATATTTGAGAAAGATGCAGATATCAGGCAGATTATGGAGCAGGGAGAGGCGATATTTGTAAAAGAGCGTGGATACTCTCTCTTAAATATGATGTTCAGCGATGACAACAGGCTCAATCTAACTGAAAATACGCAGCCTGCTGTATTTTTATCGTCAGCAGCAATTTTCACCAGACTCAGCAAATCGGCAGATAGAAACTCTTCATCATCATCATCTTCTGATGATTTTAATCCAGATTTTTTTATTGGTCACAGTGTCGGCGAATATACAGCTCTATTTTGCAGCGGAATGGTCAATTTTGACGATGCAATGAGGCTGATTATAAAACGCTCTGATCTGATGAGAGAGGCAGCAATAGAGTATCCCGGAAAAATTATGGTTGTGTTCGGCAATGAACAGGAGACAGCTTCTCTTATACGAGAATCAGGTGCATCATGGCTCTACATAACCAATAAAAATAGTGAACGGCAGACAGCAGTATCTGGCAGCGAACAAGATATTGATATTTTCTGTAAATTTCTTGCATCTAAAAATATTGTATATAAACGACTCAATCTATCTGGAGCATTCCACACTCCGCTTTTTTCAAAGGCAGCGGAAAAGTTAAAGAGCTATTTAAAAAACATAACATTTAATAATGTAGATTTTACTAAAGTCATATCAAACGTTACTGCAAGACCATATCCGCAAAATCCAGAACAGGTAAAAGAGCTTCTTGCAAAGCAGATTACAACTCCTGTTGAGTTTATAAAATCAATAGAATATGTGAGCAGTATGAACAGCGGTAATACACATTTTATGGAGATAGGACCGCGAAAACTTCTTGTTAATCTTCTTAAAAATATCAATATTAAAAATTACAGCATCTCTGTTGCTTTAGATTCTATTGCCTCTGGAACGGTAGAGAGCGAGATTTTATCAGTTGTAAATGATAACGCCGTTGTTATATCAGGCGTATCAGTTGGTCTTCCAGGCAAGGCAAGACGGGTATTTTCGTCAGATAACTTTGATATGATCCTTGATGGACGCAATTTTATCGATCCGTTAAGCGTAGAGGATCAGGAGAGAATTGTTGATAAAAATATAACAAGAATTTTAAAAGAGCCAGATGGAAATGCCCGTTTTGTTGAAATCTCCAATACTGAAGATGTAATCCACCTTGCAGGACAGCTTGGATATTTTAACCTTACTGAAGAATATGGAATAAAAGCTCAATACGATATCAGCATGGCGTTGGCAGTTGCTGCTGGAATTGAGGCTTTAAAAGATGCTGGTATTCCGCTTGTTATGCAGTATAAAACGCCGTCAAGATTTAAGACAGAAACAGATGTAAAAAGTTCAATAGAGTTGATTCCTGATGGCTTTGCCCTTCCTCAAGAGATGCAAGATGATACTGGAGTTATCATAACATCGCTCTTTCCAAGCAATGAGACCTTAATCAACGAAATGGAAAAATATTTTTACGATCGGCTCTTTTTAAAGCCTTATGAGGAGTTTCAAAGCATCTATTTCTATTTAATGGAAAACGTAAAAGATACAGCCGTAAAACAGCAGGTTACAGATTGGTTTTTTAACATTAGAAAGAGAAAAAGAGAGGATTTTGGAGCGTATAAATTTGACCGTAATTTTATGGTCAACGCATGTCCTTTAGGTTCTGCACACCTTGCCCAGATTATAAAGGCAAAAGGACCAAATGTGCTTGTGAGCAGTGCATGTGCATCAACGACTCAGGCGGTTGGAATTGCAGAAGATTGGATAAAGCTTGGACGCTGCAAACGGGTTGTTGTAATCGGCGGCGAAAATGCCACATCATCTGCACAAAATCAGTGGATAGGCTCAGGATTTCTTGCTCTTGGTGCTGCTACTGTTAAAAAACGTATATCTGAAGCTGCAAAGCCGTTTGACAGCGATCGCAACGGCACAATCCTCGGCTGCGGTGCTGTGGGTCTTGTGGTTGAAAAAGCCTCAGAAGTTCATGCAAGAGGCATGAGAGGACAGGCTGTTGTTCTTGGAACACACATGGCAAACAGTGCATACCACACATTTAATATCGATGTTGAGCACATGGCAGGCGAGATGAAAAAGTTTATCTCAAAAATGGAAAAAGAGCATAACCTTAAACAGTCTGACTATGCAGACAAACTCCTTTTTATGTCGCATGAGACCTACACGCCGGCAAGAGGAGGCAGTGCAGATGCAGAAGTTACAGCATTAAAGACCACATTCGGCAATCATCTTAAAAATATCTGCATCACCAACACAAAAGGCTTTACCGGTCATACTCTTGGTGCAGCAATTGAAGATGTTGTAATGGTAAAGGCGTTGCAGCAGAGAAAAGCCCCGCCGATTGCAAATTTAGTAAAAATTCCAGAACATTTTAAAGAGCTTAACTTTGCGTCATCTAACATAAGTTCAGGACAATCCGCTGGATCGCGTGGTGAAAATGCAGAGTACGGGCTTCATCTTGCTGCTGGTTTTGGCTCTCATTTTGCATTTTTGTTTATCAGACGCATTGAGGAGAGGGTAAACACTGACTCATATAACTCATGGCTTAAACGAATCAGCAGAAGCGATAAGCCAGAGTTGAAAATTATTGACAATATGCTCTGCGTTGTAGGTGAACGCTCTTCTGTAATTCCAGATTCAGATGTAGTAATGGAAGTTCCACCAGCACCTTCAAATTTAAGTTTACCGCCTGCTCAATTTCCAATTGCAGCACATACAACTGTTAAAGCTGATCCATCCAGCAATAACAGCAATAAAATATCTGCAAAGGCAATTGAGACTCCGAATCTAACTTTAGAAAGCAATAAAGGCGTTATGACTGTAATTACAGAGATAATCGCCAAACAGACAGGATATACTGAAGATATGCTCGATCCTGAGCTTGACCTTGAGGCTGATCTTGGAATTGATACAGTCAAGCAGGTTGAGATTTTTGCAAATACTGCCTCTCATTTCGGATTTCCTGTTCCAGAAGATTTAAAGTTGAGAGATTTAAACACAATCGCAAGGCTTTCAGCTTACATTGACACCAAAGTTGGAACTTCCAACAGCATACAAAAAGAGATTCAAATTTCCTCAGAGCCTGAGACTAAAACTGCTATTTCATCTAATTATGAGGCATCTGCACCAGTTCAGCAGGAAAATCAGGTCATGCAGGTAATCACAGGTATAATTGCTAAACAGACAGGTTATACAGAAGATATGCTTGACCCAGAGCTTGATCTTGAGGCTGACCTTGGAATTGATACAGTCAAGCAGGTTGAGATTTTTGCAAATACAGCCTCTCATTTCGGCTTTCCTGTTCCAGAAGATTTGAAATTGAGAGATTTAAATACAATCTCAAAACTTACAGAATATATTGCCTCTAAGGCTGCATCAGAAGGTGCTGCATCTAAAGCTGAACCAGCAGTCAGCAGTGATGTTATTGGAGATTCTGATAAAAATATTGATGTTGATGAGCCTGTTAAAACCTCACAAAAAGAGAGGCAGAACGATAAAATTAATCTGCATTTGAACGATTTGGATATTACAAAAGAAGAGTCCCACGATATTCATCGTCTTGTTCCTGTGTGGCGGAAAACTGGTCTGCCTGTAACAGAAAAGTGGAGCTTTGCAGGAAGAACGGTTGTAGTTGCTGGTGATGATACTTATGGAATTGCCGATTTTATCAAGGCTGACGGCGGAAAAGTTGTTGAGATTAAAGAGAATTTTGAGAATCAGAGAAATTCAGCACTGTTAGAGGAGAGTTTAAACAATTTAGATGGATTGATTTTAGATGGATTAATCTGCATCCCCCCGTTTGATGTTAAATCATTTTTCCTGATTGTAAAGCAGATGTTTGGAACGCTGAATCAAGAAGATAAATTTATTGCGGCATTTTCGTTTGTAGATACATTTTCGATTGTAGAGACCAACACAAGATATACGAACGCATCTTTTGCTGGAATATGCGGAATAATGAAAAGCCTTGCAAAAGAGATGCCTGATACCATTGTAAAGGCTGTAAGCATATTAGATAACTATGTGGATAATAGTTCATCAAAAAATAACACTCTAATTAATAACACTCTAAAATCACAGCCTGTTCAAATATTTATGGACGAAATAAGATCAACTGACCCAAGAGTTGAAATATCTTATCGCAATGGTGAAAAATATGTTGTGCATTTAACAGACAGCCCATTGAGCAAGATTGAAACAGATTTCGGTCAAAAAGGGTTGATTGCAAACGGCGACACCATTCTTGTTACAGGCGGAGCAAGAGGGATAACTTTTGAGATTTTAAAGGCAGTTGTGAAGAGATATCAGACAAATCTAATTATCCTTGGAAGAAGCGATATCTACAATATTGATGCTCTTTCTGATATTATTGCTGATGTTGAAAGCATCTCCTCTATTGACGAAAAAATCGTAATGGAAAAGCTCAAACTTACAATGAAAGGTGCAAAACCTGTTGAGTTGAAACAGGCTGCAAACCGAATCCT
The DNA here is from genome assembly GCA_964425195.1 of uncultured Desulfobacterales bacterium. Lineage (GTDB taxonomy): Bacteria > Desulfobacterota > Desulfobacteria > Desulfobacterales > Desulfobacteraceae > Desulfamplus. The sequence goes on along the minus strand of CAYRLG010000024.1, from coordinate 6,389 downwards.
ATCGGCTTTGGAGTCTCGCAAAAATATTGAAATTTTAAAATCATTCGGGGTTTATGTCTCCTACATTGCAGCAGATGTTTCGGATAAACATGCTGTAAAATCTGCTCTTGAATCAGTTGAAGCTGACCATATTGACGGCGTTATTCATGCTGCTGGGGTTGAGGAGAGTATGCCGTTTGAGAAGAAAACCGTAGAGTCATTTGAGAGGGTTTTCAACACAAAGGTTTATGGCTGCCTTAATGTGATAGAGGCTGTTGAAGAGAAAAATTACAAATCAGATAATAACAGAGATAAGCTAAATAAAGATATTAATAAATCAGATGACACCAGCAATAAATTAGATAAAACAAACCAAGTGAAATTTTACATTGGATTTTCTTCAGTAACAGCCAAATTCGGCAATGAAGGACAGGCAGATTACACTGCTGCAAATGAGATGATGGCAGCTATTCTGCTTGGTCTTGATAGAGAAGATTCTCTGCCAAAATGCAAGATAATTGACTGGACAGCGTGGAGCGGGGCAGGCATGGCAACTCGTGAGACTGTTCAGAAAGTTTTAACTGAGCGTGGTCTTAAATTCCTGCCATTAAAAGCTGGAGTTAAGTTTTTTATGGACGAAATGGAAGATACAGCAACTCCAGAAGTTGTTATTACTGGTTTAGATCACTCATTTGATAGAGATGGTTTACTTAAAATCGCCCCGTTTTTAGACTCTGTTTCCGCAGGTGCAATGCAAAATATAGATAAATACGAAAATGAAAATGGAGAACACCATATTTCATTCGTAAGAAGGCTTGATATAAAAAGAGATAGATTTCTGCTTGATCACGCTATGGAGGGGACGCCGATATTTTTAGGTGCAACTGGCGTTGAGACTATGGCAGAGGCAGCGATGGCAGCCCATAAAACAGGCAGGATTTCAGAAGTTAAGAATTTTTCAATACCTTATGGAATAAAGCTGCTCCAAAACAAACCCAAAGATATTAAAATCTCTGTGAACAAAGATGAAAACGGCATCCACTGCAAAATTACATCTCAATTTGTAAATAGTGCAGGAGTTGCAATGGGTGAGCCGAAACTCCACTATCAATCTGATTTTGTAATAGAGAGTGATAAAGAGATTCTAATAGAGAGCAGTAAAGAGATTGTAATAGAGGGTACTAAAGGGATAGCGAGCGGCAAACAGATAAAAAGTAGCGAAGGGATAGAGAGCAGCGAAGGGATTAGGAAAAAAAGAGATGTGCCTCAATTATTAAGAGCAAACCCAATTGGAGAGAACAACACAGGATTGATCTACCATCCTCAGAGGCTCTTTATGGACGGTGTTTTTAGAACTATTGAAGATATTATCTCTTTTGATGGAAATGCTCTTATCACAAAAATTGCGGATCGAAGCAGGGAGAGCTTTTTTACTAACGATCCATGCCCTCAATTTTTAACTGATGTTGTGCTTTTAGATGCCATGTTCCAGACCGGAGGAGTTTTTGAGTTTTTAACTGACAACTATATTGTTCTGCCGTATAAAATCAAAAGCCTGAAATTCTATGATAGAGCAGTAAAAGATAGAGAGTATTTGTGCATTACAACCCGTACAGCCTCTGACAGCGAGACAGACACATTTAATATTGATCTTATTGATGACGATGGAAATTATCTGATGGAGCTTGTCGGGTTTGAGATGGTGAAACTCAATAAACTTTTAGATGATATGAAAATCAGTTAATGAAAATAGAGGGGAGGAGGTAGTAGATATAAAACTTGCTCCCCTCTGTTTTGTATAATATCTAATTTGTCATGAGAGACTTACAATACGTTTTTTTTAGCCCTTTCTATACTCTATCCTTTTTTTACCACATGTATTTAGCTTATCCTTTATTCCTTCCTTGCCTATTCCTCGCCACAATACAAATTTGATCAAACCACACAGTTCCTTAATGTTTTTATTTTGATTCTTATACAATCTTATCTACACAACTAATCTACAAAGTTCTGAAATCATTGGATAAACGTAGCTGCTATTCAAACGCACTTTTTTGGAAATATGACTATTGAAGTACTATTTATCTTTACTTATGTTTAATATCCTGCAATTTAGTGCTAATGTCAATGTATAATATTTTATACACATATAAAATATTATACATTGACGCATCCCTTATTATTACAAATGGTTATAAGGTATTATATAATTTTATGAATAGGTTTATATACGTTAACGTTATATAGGTTTATGTTTGTAATGCCGACCAATACCATCAGCTTATTTTTTGAAATAAAATAGTTAACAACTTGATATTACAAGATATAAGAATGATGTTATGTAATTTAACGATATCTTTCTTAACAAAAATTCAAATATTTTCTCTTTTTGGTGTCGTTGGTAGGATATTTGCATTTTAAATATAAAATTTAATTAAATATAAAATCAAAATATAGAATCTGCAAAATCGATTTAAACTAAAAATAGAAATATCAGACAAATATAGATGGATGTCCAATGAGCTGAGAGCATCGATCGTATGAGTCTGTACTAACCAAGATACAGCTTGTTCTTGCTGTATTTAACACCAAAACCTTCATTGAGAGCAATATATATGCCATCTTTACAATCAAGTTCTTCCGATTCACATCAAATTTACCTTCTTTTAGTTCCCAAAATAAAAGGCAAGAGATTTTGATGCTAAGGAATGGTGATAATATAGCAACAATGAAAAAAAGGATTAAATAAGAGAGATGGGACATTTTAAAATCAATCAAAAAGATATCTTTTTCATTCTAAAAGAACAACTTAACTATGGAAGACTCTGTGAGTTGGATAAGTACAAAGAGCTGAATGAAAAAACTTTGGATTTGATGGTATCAGAGGCTATTAGTTTTGCAAAAGGTGTATTAGACCCTTTGAACGAAATCGGAGAAAAATGGGGCGTAAAATTTGATAATGGTCAAGTATCCTCACCTCCTGAATTCAAGAAAGCCTTTAAACAGTATGGTGAAAATGGATGGACTGCTGCTGCCAGAGACGTTGAGTACGGTGGTCAAGGTTTCCCTAATATGATGCGAGTTATTATCAACGATTTTATGTATGGAGCGTGTCAGGCATTTAACATGGCTCCAAGTCTAACCCATGGAGCTGCTCATCTGATAGAATCCTTTGGCACAGAAGAATTGAAAAAAAACTATGTTCCTAAGATGTTTAACGGAACATGGGCTGGTACAATGTGTCTTACAGAACCAGACGCGGGTTCAAACCTTGGCTCTCTAACCACAACTGCAACACGTGAGGGAGATCATTTTAAAATCACCGGAACAAAAATTTTTATATCATGGGGTGAACATGACCTCACAGATAATATAATTCATCTTGTACTGGCAAGAATAGAAGGTGCTCCAGAAGGAGTTAAAGGAATCAGCCTTTTTGTTGTCCCAAAATTCAGACTCAAACCTGATGGTACTTCTGGCGAATTTAACGATATTATATGTAGTAATGTAGAGAAAAAATTGGGACTTCATGCCTCTCCAACTGCGGTACTTAATTTTGGAAATTCTAATAATTGTATTGGTTATCTCTGCGGTAGAGAGAATAACGGGCTTGCTCATATGTTTCAGATGATGAATGCCGCCAGAATGAATACGGGTGTAAGCGGCATGACTCTTGCCAGTACGGCTTATAGAAATGCATTAGAATATACAAAAAAGCGTGTTCAAGGCAGAGATGTTGCTGGTAGAAAACAAGGTGATGTTCCTATAATTGATCATCCTGATGTTAGACGAAATCTTTTATGGATGAAAGCTACTGTGGATGGAATGCGATCCATGATATACACCTCTGCTTTTCGTGATGATCTTGCTTCAGAAATGACAGAGAGTGAAGAAAAGACTCATAATATGAATTTAGTCGATTTCTTAACTCCAATTATTAAAGCCTACTGCTCTGATATGGGTTTTAGGGTATGCGAAATAGCTATACAGTGTCTTGGTGGTTATGGATTCTGCAAAGATTTTCCATTAGAGCAATACCTTAGAGATGCGAAAATTATGTCTCTTTATGAGGGAACAAATGGAATTCAGGCTATGGATCTTATGGGACGTAAAATGACTGTTAGAGATGGAGCAGCATTTTTGGCGTTTAAAAAGGAGATCGAACAATTCTGCGAAAAAAATAGAGAACATGTTGAGCTTGGGGATAAAGTAAAAAATCTTGAATCTGTTGCTAAAAATCTCTGGGAGACTGCATACGAGCTTCAAAAAAGAAGGGAAAAAGATCCTTTACAATGGGCATCTTACGCCTATCCCGCACTCTCAGCTTTTGCAGATGTCACTATGGCTTGGGTTTTGCTGGATATGGCTATCATATCTTATCCTCATGCTACTAAAAAAGATAAAAAGAGTGATTTTTACAGGGGTAAACTCCTTCAGGCTACCTATTTTGTGGATATCACTTTACCTCATACCCAAGCCACTATTGAGATTTGTCAGCGTCATGGTAGAGAGATAGTGACGATGCAAGATAGTGTATTTTAATCAGTCAGTTAATTAATTAAGACTCGCAAATCGTAATAAAAGATTATACCCATTTAAAAGGATTAAAAAATGACGTTTAAAGATAATGATGTGTTAGTTGTAGATGCAGTTCGTACAGCATTTGGTCGAGCTGGTGAAAAAGGTATATTTTGGAAAACCAGAGCAGAAGATTTATGCGTTGCTGTGTTAAAGGGTCTGATCCAAAGAAACCCCAAAGTATCACCAGCCATTGTAGAAGATATTATATGGGGAGCTACTAATCAGATAGCAGAACAAGGAGGCACTGTTGGAAGATTAATCTCTATGTTGGCAGATTGGGGTTGGGAAGTTCCTGGATGCTCGATTGACAGAATGTGTGCCGGAGGACTCACGGCTGTGGGTTTTGGAGTCTCTTATATAGCAAGTGGTATGGCAGATTGCGTGGTTGCCGGAGGCGTTGAACACATGGGACATCTTCCTATGGGATATATGCGAGATTCTCATCCAAGATTGGAAGAGGTAATGGGCGGTCCATCTGCCTTTAGTATGGGCATGACTGCTGAGAATATTCACGATATCTGCCCTGAACTAACCAAAGAGATGGCTGATAGGTATGCCTTAGCATCTCAGCAAAAAGCCAATTTAGCAATCACCTCCGGCAAGATGATCGATATGATCATTCCTATGGAGGTGGAGTTAGCAGATGGAACAAAAATTATTGCAGATAAAGATCAGCATCCACGACCTGAAACTACTATGGAAAGTTTAGCAAAACTCAAGACTCCTTTTAGAGAGAATGGTCGTGTCACTGCTGGCAATGCTTCTGGTTTAAATGATGGTGCTGCAGCTGTTCTTCTAATGAATGGAAAAAAAGCCAGAGAACTTGGCATTGCACCCCAAATCAGATGGGTATCAACTGCGGTAGTTTCGGTTGACCCGAAAATAATGGGGACTGCACCTGTTCCATCAACCTTAAAAGCACTTGATAAGGCTGGTTTGACTATTGATGATATGGATATCATAGAGGTAAACGAAGCGTTTGCAATTCAAGCATTGTACAATTTGGATCGCCTTGGTTTAAAAATCGATGATCCAAGGGTTAATATTTGGGGCGGAGCAATTGCATATGGTCATCCGTTAGCTTCGTCAGGTCCCAGACTTATTGCTTTTCTCCAGAGACTTTTTAAAGAAAAGCCATCTGCAAGATACGGTCTTACAACCATGTGTGTTGGCAGAGGTCAGGGATATTCAATGATCTGGGAAAATATGAACAGACAATAAAATTTTGAAAAAGAATTGCGTAGCAATTTCTCTTTAGATCGAGAACTTTTTCATTACACCAATCAGAACTTAATGTCACAAATTTATTTATCTGGAAAACTATACAATGACAAAGAAATTTTTAAACGAATATAACTCAAAGGTTATTTCAGGGCAGGAAGCTGCAAGCCTTGTAAAATCGGGCAATCATATCCACATGGGAGGAGCGGCTAATATAGCAGCTATTATAGATAAATATCTTGCCCAACGAGTTGATGAATTGGAAGATATTAAAGTTAATACCTACCTTGATACAATAAACTATAAAATTTGTGAAGCAGATCCAGAAGGTAAGACTTTCCAATGGGTTAGCGGTTTTTTATTAAGTCCTATAAGGTCGTTATCAAAACAACGTGGAGCGGGTGTTTACACACCAGAAACATGGCACACAGCTCCAATGATTTATCGTGAAAAGCATCATTTTGATTTTTTCTTTATTGTTACCTCTCCTATGGATTCCAATGGATATTTCCATTTTGGATTGACCTGTGGACATAATATGGCAATTGCCGATGTATCCGATAAAATAGTAGTGATTGTAAGAGAGGATATGCCTGTAATTTGTGGCG